>CANQSB010000003.1 GCA_947626435.1 uncultured Lachnospiraceae bacterium
CTTTCTGCATAATGCGCCGCTTGTGTATGCTAGTACGGCGGTGATGAAGCTTGTGGTGGAATAGGCGAAAGCGACGAAACTTTGTTTTGTATGTATATATTTTATTGACACATGGGAATACTTTGAATATAATAAAAGTACCTAAATAAGTACCGTTTTCAGCATAAAAAGAAAGGAAGCGCAGATTATGATTGCTACAAAACCGATTGATTTAAGGGCAAACTTAAAAAATTATCTTGATAATGCCTTTAATGGAGAGCCAGTCATTGTTTCACGCAAAAATAACAGAAATGTTGTTATTGTTTCCGAACGCGAGTATAACGACCTGCAGAAGGCAAAGCGGAATGCAGAATATCTCGCCATGATAAATGAAAGCGTCTCTCAGCTTGAACGAGGAGAAACAATTTCTTTAACGCTGGAAGAATTGCAGGCTATGGAAGCCGATGACTGGAAGCCGACAGAAAAAATTCTTGAATTTGAGAGAAAACACGGAGTACAGAAGAAAGGCTGAGTCTATGGCAAATTTTACATTCACCGAGAAAGCGATGGAGCAATATATCTATTGGCAGACGCAAGACCGCAAAACACTAAAACGGATAAATAGTCTTATAACGGACATAAGCCGAAACGGAGCAATGCAAGGTATAGGGAAGCCAGAATTGCTGAAACATGGTAAATCCGGGTTATATAGCCGCCGCATAGATGAAACAAATCGCCTTGTATATGATATTGACGCAGAAAATAATATCAAAATTATCTCCTGCAAAGGACATTATGAAGATTAAGCAAAGTAATAAAAAAATAGTTGTGGAAATAAATACCTTAAGTTATTATGGGAGCGCTCCGTAAAATCCACATAAGGGGTTTTTGTGCCCCAAATAGAGGTTATAAAAAATGAGACGCCTCCCGAGAAGGAATTTGGTTTAAAAAAAATCTTGGATTCTGGAGGGATCGTCTCCTCTTTGCTCATCATGAGGGAAAATCGGTATTAACCGACAGCCCCTTTGCGTTATAGACATTTACAACGTCAGCGCAGAAAGAGAAAGAACCAAATTGCAGAGATTGAAACGAATACGGGCAGTCTGCTAAGTGGCATTTTCCATAAATTGGTGATGCTGCTTTTTGGTTGCCAGAAAATAGAGTTGAGAGAGCGGGTAATGATTGAACGGAATAAAAGAATTTAAATAAACATTAAATAAACATTAAGCAAATATTAATGGAATTGCAATTGAAAGCGTGATAAACTTACCTACAATATTATGAAATTTGGGGTAGAAGAAAATGATGCGTTTATTATCTATTGGAATAGATTGTATTTCATCAATCATATTCGTTATTCCTGCTGTAATTATTTTGCAGTATGCAATATTAAGAAAACGTAATTTTAATCAAATTATTGCAATACTCATATTTGCATTATATTCAATAGCGGTTTTTTCGGTTGTGGGTGTTCCCACGGTTGGTACATTCAAAGTGGATTTTGGCTTTAACCTAATACCACTGATAGACATTGTAAATAGTCCGCTTGATTACATCAAAAATACCATTTTAAATATTATTTTGTTTATACCATTGGGAATTTTAGTGCCTGCCATCTGGAAGAATTATCGTTCCATAAAAACTATGTTTTTCATGGGACTGGCATTATCGGTCAGTATTGAAATATTACAGATATTTACTTTTAGGCTTACAGATATTGATGATCTGATTACAAATACGACAGGAGCGGTTATAGGCTATTATATAAGCAAATGCTTTTCTTTTAAATTACCTTTAAAATTAGCCGATAATGAAGAACATCTGATATGGTATGAACCTTTCATTATTTTAGCAGTTATGCTTATGATTGGAGTTTTTTTGCAGCCGATTGTGTCAAATGGAATATGGGATATTGTATTATCCAGTTCATGGTGGAAAAGATAAAGTAATTTTTGAATGAAAAAATATTGTTTATTTTTGGCAGAGATTTATCCTAACTCAGAATTTGTAGGTGAATTTATTGAACTTCCCTTATTTTTCAAGGCTTTTAGGGCCCCATATAGTGAAATGATATGTATTTTCCTTTGTTTTTACCATTATGGGTATTTTACAAGGGAAAGTCTTTGTGACATTCATAAGAAAAAGGGAGCGAGATAATTCGTAAGATAATTTGAATTTTAATTCCAACTTTATTCCCAATGTGTTATAATTAAAAAAATTGGGAATAAAAGTTAGGATAAAACAATATCAAGGAGAATGCCAATGGATATAAAACAGGTTGTATTAGATTTATGTGCTATGAACGATGAGCAGGAATGGTTTGAATTCAAAGAAAATTGGTTTCAGCCGGAAGCGTTAGGTGAGTATGTTTCCGCATTATCCAATGCTGCGGCGTTCCATTATAAAAATATGCTTATTTTATATGGGGAGTTGAAAATGAAAATCATAAAATAGTTGGAACGACATTCAACCAATATTGTGATTACAATAAAGAACCTTATCAGAATTATCTGGCACGAAATCTTTCCCCAAGCCTAAATTTCTCTTTTGAAGAAACAAGGATTCAGCAAAAAAGAGTTGTCGTATTGGTAATACCTGCAGCTTTTGAAATACCTACGGCATTTAAGGAAAAGCGGTATATAAGGATTGGGTCATCTAAATGCAATATCAAAGATTATCCTAAGAGGGAGATAGAACTTTTTAAGATACTTGATGGGAGAACAGAAACCATTGAAACGATTCCGGCAAAATATCAGGAACTTACTTTTCAAAAATTGTTTGGATATTATGGGTCAAAAGGAATTGTTCTCAACGAAAAGACTTTTATAAAAAATTTAAGTCTGCGAAATGAAGAAGGGCAATTCAATTTATTGGCGCAGTTGCTTTCGGATGATTCCCATTTTCCTCTTAGGGTATCTATTTTTGAGGGAAAAACAAAAGGAACAAATCTGTTTTCAGTTAGAGAGTTTGGAAATAATTGCCTTTTATACAGTTTGGACGAGTTATTACGATATGGTGATGTGCTGAATATCATACAGGCAGATGAAACTGACCGGGTTGTGGAAAGGAAAGAAGTGCCGCTGTTTGACAACAAGGCATTTCGGGAGGCAATCATCAATGCCGTCCTGCATAACAAATGGGTGGAAGGAAACGAGCCTATGATTTCTGTTTTTTCTGACAGGATAGAAATCCTGTCAAGAGGCTCTATACCACCAGCGCAGACAATAGAAGGCTTTTATTTGGGAGAATCTGTACCTGTGAATGAAAAGCTGTCAGAGATATTTTTACAATTGCATATAAGTGAGAAATCGGGACGGGGAGTTCCTAAAATTACGGAAATTTATGGCAAAGAGGCATTTATATTTAGGGAAAATTCAATTGTGGTAACAATACCATTGAAAAAAATTAAGAAAATTGGGAAGAAAGCCCCCAATAAAATTGGTGATAAAAAGCCTTTAAATATAAGGAGAAAGAAAATTTTGGCAGAAATGAGGGATAATCCCAATATAACAGCCGCGGAGCTTCGCAAGATCTTGGGGATTAGTAAAACGGCGGTAGATAACAATATTTCATTTTTGCGTGAAAATGGTTATATTGAGAGAATTGGCTCAAAAAAAGCAGGGTACTGGAATGTATTATAGAGCGCAGAGATAAAAATTCAAAGGAGAACATGGATTTATGGCAGCTAATGTTTCCCTTAAAATTCATCAAATCACAATCGGGAATTTATAAGTGAGGTGGCGGAAATGAAAAAACAGGCTTTTTCATATTTTGCAAGAGTCGGTTTTCAAAAGATAATAGGTTTTTTACTGTATTGGATTATCCCTGATTTTTCCCTATGTTAGTGTCTGGATATGTATGGCGATAACTGCTGTAATCATTATAATACGGACGGCATTAGAAGATAATATGCTTAAAGACGGATTAGAGGGATATTTTGAATATACAAAGCAGACAAGGTACAGGCTGATTCCATTTATCTGGTAATACACTTAAAAATTCCCGATTGCCGAAATAACAGTATTTACAATCACAACTAAATCGCAACACGACATTAAAGCGTATAGAAATTAGTCTATGCGCTCTTTTTTGTTATCTTATTGACAGTTTTGGAAAAATGAAGTATGATATGTTATACAAATCATACTTAGAGGAGCGAGGGAAAATGAAAGAACTGGAGGGAAAATACGCTTGGACTGTGACTGTTGGGGAGAAAGGGCAGATTGTAATACCGAAGCAGGCTCGTGATGTCTTTGGTATTAAACCTGGAGATACGCTGCTGTTGCTTGGTGATGAGAAACGGGGGATAGCGATTCCACCGAAGGGAGCGTTTGCTGAATTATATGGTATAGCATATGGGGAAAAGGAAGGTAGCGCTGATTGAAAAAAATAGCTTTTTTCTGTATTCCCGCACACGGTCACACAAATCCTATGCTGCCTGTTGCGGAAGAGCTGGTCGGGCGCGGGAATGTAGTCAGATTTTATTCGTTTAATGAATTTGAAAAGAAAATTACGGCGACTGGCGCGGAATTTGTGTCCTGCGATTCATATCTCCCGAAATTGACGAAACAGGAAGAACTCGGACTGAAAAATGTTTCGACGACGGAAATGACGATACAGGATATTCGGATTACGCTGAATATGGAGGCTTTTCTTGATAAGGAATTTAAGGTTTTCTGTCCTGATGTTGTATATACAGATTCGGTTTGCTTTTGGGGCAAATTAAACGCTTGGAAGCACAATGTGCCGATGGTGGTTTCTACCAGCACATTTGCTTTCAATCGGCAGTCTGCGCAATATATGAGAAATTCGCTGAAGGAATTGGCGGATATAATTTTTGGACTTCCAAGGATATCGCGAGAATTAAAGAAGCTCAAGCCATATGGTTATCCTGTGGAGAGTGTCTTGTCTTTGATTCAAAGTGATAATAAAACAGACTCGGTGGTTTACGCCTCGCGGAGATTTCAGCCGTATGCGGAAAGCTTTTCCGAGCATTATATTTTTGTCGGACCTTCGGTATTTTCAAAAGCCAAACCGAATAAAGATAAGGCAAGACCGCTTGTGTATATTTCTATGGGAACAGTTATAAATGACAGAAGGGATTTTTATGGTAAGTGTATTGAGGCGCTGCGGGGTGAAAATGTTGATGTCATCATATCATGTGGAAATGCGGTGGATTGTGGAGCATTTGGCGCATTGCCGGAGAATGTTCAAATATATCCATATGTAAATCAACTTGATGCGCTTTCAAGAGCGGACGCTTTTATTACCCATTGCGGCATGAACAGCGTTTCTGAAAGCCTGTATATGGCGACACCGTTGCTTCTTTATCCGCAGACGGGCGAGCAGCGGGCTGTAGCGCGGAGAACGGTGGAAATGGGAGCGGGAGTTATGCTTACGGATGATTCTGTTGGTGGAATACGCTCTGCTGTGCGGGAAATCCTGAATAATGATAAATATAGAACAGCTGCAGAGGAGTGTAGCGCAGATTTCCGCTCATGCCGCGGGGCAGCAGGGGCGGCGGAATTTATAGAAAATGCTCCTCATTTTGATGTCGATTTATGAAAAACAAACGGACTGCACATAAAAGATATGTACGGTCCGTTTGCAATGTTTAAAATAGCAGAGCTTAAAAGAAGATGATGTTCTTTATAGGAATATATTAAATCGCATACCCGACTTCAAACGCCGCTTTGTTTATCTCAACAGTTTTGGGCGGCACGGTGGCTTCTATGACTTCGAGCCACTGCGATTTGTCAAAGTCCATGCGCTTTGCGGCGACGCCGATTATGACGGTGTTGAAAACTTTGGTGTTTCCAAGCTTTCTTGCCTCGTCCATTGCGTCTACCGCTATTACATTGTGGTCTTTTTTCAGCGTTTCCAAAATATTTTCAGGATACTGCGCCGCGCCTGTCACGACTGTGATAGGATCGATGCGCTGGTCGTTTACTATTATCACTCCGTCTTTCTTTAAAAAGTGCGCATACCGCAGCGCCTCAAGACGCTCAAAAGCGATAAGCACGTCTGCCTGTCCCTCCTCTACTATAGGTTCAGCCACAAAATCGCCATAACGTACAAAGGTGACGACACTGCCGCCGCGCTGTGCCATTCCGTGGACTTCCGAAAGCTTTACGTCGTAGCCTGTCTTGGTGGTTATGCCGCCCAGAATACGGCTTGTGAGGAGCGTGCCCTGACCGCCTACGCCGACAATCATTATATTTTTCGTATTCATTCGTAATCCCCCCTAATCAACTCTTTCAATGGCGTCGAATTTGCAGCGTTTCATGCATAAGCCGCAGCCATTGCACATGGTATCGTCAATCTTTACAGTACCGTCTTCATTCTTGGTGAGCGCGGGACAGCCGGGAACAAGGCACATGCCGCATTTTTTGCATTTTTCAGGTACGGTTATGCACTTAGCCTTGGTCGCCTGTGATTTTAGAAGGGCGCAGGGTGCGCATACAATTATGACAGATGTGTCATCTCTTGCGGTTTCGCGTTTTACAAGTTCTTCAAGCTTATCAACATCAAATGCGTCTACCTCATAAACGTGCTCCACGCCTATTGCCTTGCAGAGATGGTAGAGGCTGATTGCTTTTGTTTCCTTGCCGTTTAGCATTTTGCCAGTGGCGGCATGGTCCTGATGACCTGTCATGCCTGTGGTGGAATTGTCAAGGATAAGCACTGTGCCGCTTGACTGGTTGTATACCATATTCATAAGCGAGTTTACGCCTGTGTGCAGAAATGTAGAGTCGCCGATAAGCGCAACCCAGTTTTTGATATAGTCCTTGCCTTTTGCCTTTTCCATGCCATGCAGGGTGGAAATTGACGCGCCCATGCATACTGTGGTGTCGATCACGTCAAGCGGCGCGACTGCTCCGAGCGTGTAGCAGCCAATGTCTCCCGCTCCGTGGATCTTGAGCTTTTTAAGCACTGAGTAGGTGCTTCTGTGAGGGCAGCCCGGACATAGGATAGGCGGGCGTGCGGGAACTTTGGCGGGGGAGGCAATGTCAAGCTTTTCGCCAAGCACGCGCTCGCGGAGCATATTCGCGCTGTATTCGCCCTGCAGCGTGAACAGCTCTTTGCCAATGCACTTTATGCCCCATGATTTTACCTGTTCCTCGATTAGCGGTTCAAGCTCCTCGAAAATGTAGAGCGTTTCTACCTTTGAGGCAAATTCTTCTATCAGTCTGCGGGGCAGCGGGTGGATAAGACCGAGTTTAAGTACGCTTGCGTTCGGAAGCGCCTCGGCGACATATGTATATGGTATGCCGCTTGTGATTACGCCGATTTTTGTGTCTTTGTAGACTGCCTTGTTTATTTCAAAGCTGCAGGCATCTTCCGCCATTTTTTTAAGTCGGTTTTCCACGTGGATATGGCGCGCCTTTGCCTGTGTGGGCATCATTACGTTTTTGGCGACATTTCGCTCATAGGGCTTGTCGGGGATTTCCTCGCGCGGCTCTAAGGTGACGGGACCTTGTGAGTGGGCAAGGCGCGTCGTGGTGCGAATCATGACAGGAGTGTCATATTTTTCGCTGTATTCAAAGGCAAGCTTGGTAAAGTCCTTTGCCTCTTGAGAGTCTGACGGCTCCAGCACGGGAACCTGTGCCACGCGTGCGACGCATCTTGAATCCTGCTCATTTTGTGATGAGTAAAGTCCCGGGTCGTCTGCGGCGACTATTACGAGACCGCCGTTTGCGCCGATATATGCCGCTGTGTAGAGCGGATCGCTTGCCACGTTTACGCCTACCATCTTCATGGAAGCCATGGCGCGCACTCCGCTGATGGACGCTCCGATTGCGACTTCCATTGCGACTTTTTCATTTGGCGCCCATTCGGCGTACACTTCGGGATATTTTACGATATTTTCGCTTATTTCTGTGCTGGGTGTGCCAGGATACGCGCTTGATACCTTGACGCCCGCCTCGTAAGCGCCGCGGGCAATCGCCTCGTTGCCCAGCATTATTTTCTTTTCGCTCATTTGAATATGTTCCTTTCTGAAATAGTGGAGTATTTTTTATTGTATTTTTTGTGATGCTTATAGTTATATGATAGAGAAAAATGTCGGGGTAGTCAATCATAAAAATTTTAGGGATTATTTTCAAAATTTACAATCATATCAAGGTCGTAAAGGTAAAGGTTTTCTGAAGTTCTGGCTTTTTCTGTGATTTTGCCGTCAAAACCCGATTCAGAAAACAGCGCGTAGTAAAATTTTGCCTTTTCTTTTTGCGGCGCGAGTTTTGCCAATGTATCAAGATATTCGGAATAAGCAAATTGGCTGTGTTTGAATTTACATTCGCCTATCAGATATTTTTTTGCTTCTTTGTCGATAGCGAGCAAGTCTATTTCTGTTTCGGCGGTTCTTGCCCCGTTTTTTAAACTGTTATCACGCACGGTTGTTTTGCCAATCCAACGTCCCATTTTGGCGTAACGGAATGGCAGCGCATTTTTTCTTTGCAATCCGCGCACAAACTCTTTGCAGACATCTTCAAATGCAAGGGAAGCAAATTCGTGCAATGAAGGTTTGATGAGGTACTCGTAAACGCCTTCGACATCACCGTCTTCAAGCTGTGAGAGATTGGCAAAGCAGAAGGTATACCAGAAACGGAAAAAATTATCGGTCAGTCGGTAAATGCCGCGGTTTGTATTCGCCCTTTCCTTAATTCCCACGTCAACGGAAAATTCGCGTTCAACAATGTCGAGTTCTATCAGGTTTTTGAGATAGACGCTGGTTTTTGACGTGTCTTCTATGAGTGATTTCTGGCTGATGTCGTTTAGCCTTGTATTTCCGAGGGCTACGGCTTCAATAATGGAATTATAAATCGGAGTTTCTCTTAGCTCCTGATGGAGTAAAAAGTCTGCCTCGCTGTACAGTATCGAGCCTTTGGAAAGAATGTTGCGCTTTATGTTTTCGGAAATGGAAATCTGCGGGTTAAACTGGCTAAGATAATGTGGAATCCCGCCAAGCACCGCATAAGCAAGTATCTTGTCTTCCGCTGAATAATTGGGAAAAAAGCGTGCGGCATCATAAAAGCCCATTTTGTTCATTTTGTAAATGCCTGTAGCTCTGCCGTACAGCGGATTTTTTTCCGCAAGAAGTTCCTTTTCGATAAAGCTCATCGCGCTGCCGCATAAAATAATCATCACATTGCTGTCTTTAAGTTCGGTATCCCAAAGGTTTTGCAGTATGGAGGGGATGCTTTTATTTCCTTTGCACATATATGGAAATTCGTCAATTACGACCAGCTTTTTGCCTGTTTTGTAAGGAAGCTCGAGAATTGCATGGAAAGCTTTTTCCCAGTCCGTAAATTCGGAGATATATTGTCTGGCGGGTATGTTTTCGCGTAAAATCTGCTTTGAAAATCTTGCAAGCTGTACACGGTCAATGCTCTGTGTGCAGGAAAAAAAGACGTGCGGCTTATCCTTGCAAAATTCCCGGAGTGTTTCGGTCTTCCCTACGCGCCTTCTTCCGTAGAGGACAATAAGCTGTCCTTTGTTTTCTTCGTATTTATCCTGTAAAAATTGAAGCTCTGTTTCTCTGCCTATGAACATGGACGCCTCCTTAGATACAAAAACATCTAATCCTGATTTACTAAATCCTGATTTGATAATAGTATATCTGTAAATATGCGAAAAAGCAAGATGATTTTCTAATAAGGTTATGGTAAAATAGCATAAAAATAACGAATTATGGAGGTATATTTATCTTGAAAAGGAAGTATTGTACATTGCCTGAATCCATGAAGGATATGCAAATGTATGGATTTCATTGGATGGAATTTGTGGTTCAGATACCGTCGCCGCTGCATATCATCACTTCATACAAAAGCAACGGACTGACAAATGCCTGTATGCAGTCATGGACTACATTTACAGGCGGCAAGAACGGTTTTTATGCGATTGTCTCCGCAGTCAGCAAAAACGGTCATTTATATCAAACACTTCACGAAACGAAAGAAGCCGTCATCAACTTTATGTCCGCCGATATTTACGATAAGTGTATGGAAACCATACGGCATAATAAGTTTGATGATGATGAGATAGCGGCAGCGAGTTTAACCGCCGTAAAAGCCGATATGGTAAATGCGCCAATGATAGAGGAATGTTTTATCAATCTGGAATGTAAGTTCAACTGGGAAAAGGAAATCGCCGAGGGAGACGATTATGTTTTAATGTGCCTTGAAATCATAAATGTGCATATTGATGAGCGCCATCTTGACGAAAATGATTTGGGGCGGACGGGTAAAACGGGAATTTTATATAACATCCACCATCCTATTAACCCTGAACAGTTCAATGGCACAGCCCACGACTATTTGGGCGTTATAGAGAAAATACGGGATTATGCCGAGTATTGAAAGATTTATTATACTTGCCGTAAATTAGGCGCCAGATGTTGTGTATTAGGCGGGATGAACTGCAGCGGCGGACTAGGTTTTTGGAATTTTTGAAATAATATTTTTGAAATAATTCCTGAAATAATTTTCGAAATAATACGCGTAATCTATTGATTTAATCAGTACAATGGTATATAATTTAATCAATTTAGTACCATACTAAATTTTACATCATAAGTTCAAATAAAAATTTATTCAAACCGCCATCTTAGATGGCTCACAGTGTGTGAAACAAGAGAAGTCTGCGAAAGCGGGCTTTTTTGTTTTGTATCACCAAGATACATTATAAATATATTTGGTGAAATGGTTGAAGATATAAGTGAATATATGGTATAATTATGTTAAAAATTGCCATATAAAAATACAAATTGGAGGTAATTATGCCAAAAGATTATTTTTTTGGATTGGATTTAGGCACTGGCTCGCTTGGCTGGGCAGTCACAGGTGAGGACTATGAGATTTTGCGCGGACACGGTAAGGCGCTTTGGGGCGTGAGATTATTTGAGAGCGCTAACACGGCTGAGGAGAGAAGAACATTCCGCACGTCAAGGCGCAGGCTTGACAGGCGAAATTGGAGAATAGACATTTTGCAGGAGATATTTTGTGATGAGATAAACAAGGTTGATGACGGTTTTTATCTGCGGATGAAGGAAAGCCGATATACGCCAGAGGATAAGCGGGATAAGGACAACATCCGCCCTGCGCTCCCATATGCATTATTTGTGGATGCGGACTACACGGACAAGGATTATCATAGGCAGTTTCCGACTATTTATCATTTAAGGAAATGGCTTATGACGACAGACCAGACGCCTGATATAAGGCTGGTTTATCTGGCGCTGCACCATATAATGAAGCATAGGGGGCATTTTCTGTTTTCGGGAGATATAGATAATATCAAGGAATTTAAAGGAACATTTGAACAGTTTATAAAGAGCCTTGCTGATGAAGAACTGGATTTCAACATAGAAATAGCTGATGGGCAGATTAATGAAGCTGAAAATATAATGAAAAATAAAAGTCTTGCAAAATCAGCCAAGGAGAGTGCGCTAAAAAAGCTGTTCGATGTAAAGAGCGCGTGCGAGAAGGCTGTAATAAAGCTGATTGTGGGCGGCAAAGTAAATCTCAGCGATATTTTTTCCAACAGTGAGCTTGACAATTGCGAAAGACCTAAAATCTCATTTTCAGAAAGCGGTTATGACGACTATGTGAGCATAGTGGAGTCGGAGCTTGGCGAGCAGTTTGAGATTATAGCGCGTGCAAAGGCTGTCTATAACTGGGCAGTGCTTGTTGACATTTTGGGCGATTATCAGTCCATTTCTGAGGCAAAGACCGCTGTATATGAAAAGCATAAGACGGATTTGATGTATTTAAAAAAGCTGGTGCGGGATAATTTATCTAAAGAGGAATACAGGAATATTTTTGTTAAAACTGATGAGAAAACAGCCAATTATTGCGCATATATCGGAATGACAAAAAAGAACGGCAAAAAGCAGGACATGGAGGGAAAACTCTGCAGCAGGGAGGATTTTTACGGTTTCCTTAAAAAGTCAGTGATAGGCGCTATCGGTGATGATGAAAAGACAAAATATCTTCAGGACGAAATACAGAAGGAGACATTTCTGCCAAAGCAAGTCACAAAGGACAATGGGGTTATTCCGTACCAGGCGCATTTGTATGAGCTGCGGCAGATAATAAAAAATTTGAAGGACAGAATACCTCTTTTAAAGGAAAATGAGGATAAAATAATAAGCACTTTTACATTCAGAATACCGTACTATGTCGGACCGCTTAACGGCATAAAGAAGGGAGACTCTGCGACAAACTGGGTAAAGCGCATCAGTACGGAAAAGATTTATCCGTGGAATTTTTCAAGTGTGGTAGATACAGAGGCAAGCGCAGAGCAGTTTATAAGGCGAATGACCAGCAAATGTACATATCTGGCTGATAAAGACGTGCTGCCTAAAAATTCATTGCTTTACAGTAAATTTACCGTTTTAAATGAGTTAAACAATCTTTGCCTTGACGGAGAGCCTATTGACGTGGAGCTGAAACAGCGAATATATGAAGACCTGTTTATGCGCTATAGAAAGGTAACTCAGAAAAAATTAAGGGATTATCTGGTGAGGGAAGGCATAAAGGGCAAAACAGTTGACATTACGGGCATAGATGGCGATTTTAAGGGAACGCTTACCGCATACCATGATTTCAAGGAGAAACTTACGGATTGCACGCTTAGCCAGGAAGACAAAGAGGAAATAATACTAAATATAACTTTGTTTGGCGAGGATAAAAAGCTGCTTGGCAAACGGCTTGAAAAGCTATATCCTCAGCTTACAGAGAAACAGAGGAAGGGCTTATGTTCGCTTTCGTATTCGGGCTGGGGGCGTCTGTCAAAGGAGTTTTTGGAGGAAATCACCGCGCCCGATTTGGAAACAGGGGAAGCAAGAAGCATTATTCAGATGATGTGGTACACAAATGATAATCTGATGCAGATTTTGAGCGATAAATATTTATTTGCACAGGCAGTTGAAGACGCTAACAAAAAGGACGAGATTAAAGATATATCCTACAGTTTGGTGGAGCAGCTGTATGTGTCGCCAGCTGTAAAACGCCAGATATGGCAGACGCTTCAGATAGAAAAGGAAATCTGCAATGTGATGAAAAATCCGCCTAAACGCATATTTGTGGAGATGGCGCGGGAAAAGCAGGAGAGTAAGCGCACAGAGTCACGCAAGAGACAGCTTATTGAGCTTTATAAGAAATGCAAAGATGAGGAAAGGGAATGGATTGACGAGCTTGACAAGACAGAGGAGCATCAGTTGAGGAGCGATAAGCTTTATCTGTATTATACGCAAAAGGGGCGCTGCATGTATTCGGGCGAGCAGATACAGCTTGAAGACTTGTGGGACAATAATAAATATGACATAGACCATATTTATCCGCAGTCAAAAGTGATGGACGACAGCCTTGATAACCGAGTGCTTGTGAAAAAGGTTTACAACGCCGAAAAAACTGACGGCTATCCCATACGCGCTGAGATAAGAAATAAAATGCAGCCATATTGGAAATCGCTGCTTATTGGAGGCTTTATTTCAAAGAAAAAATATGAGCGCCTTACCAGAAGCACAGGGTTTGATGATAATGAGCTTGCGGGATTTATAGAGCGCCAGCTAGTTGAAACAAGGCAGGGAACAAAAGCTGTCGCGTCTGTACTAAAACAGATTTTTCCTGACACGGAGATAGTGTATGTAAAGGCAAAGCTGGCTGCGCAGTTCAGGCAGGATTTTGACTTGGTTAAGGTGCGTGAAATGAATGATCTGCACCATGCGAAGGACGCATATTTGAATGTTGTGGTAGGTAATGTTTATCATACAAAGTTTACGAGCAGCGCGATAAGGTTTATAAAGGAAAGCAGCGGCAGAAGTTATAATCTAAAGAAACTGTTTACATCTAATGATATTGTGCAGAATAATAAGGTAGCATGGAAAGCTGGCAGCAGTGGCACGATATGTACGGTAAAAAAGGTGATGAGGAAAAATAATATTCTTGTCACCAGGCGCAGCTATGAAGTTAAGGGCGGGCTTTTTGACCAGCAGCTCATGAAGAAGGGCAAAGGTCAAGTGCCTGTAAAGAGCAGTGATGAAAGGCTGCTTGACATTGAAAAATACGGTGGGTACAACAAGGCGGCAGGAACTTATTTTATGCTGGCAGAGTCTGAGGATAAAAAGGGTAATAAGATAAGGACTATTGAATATGTACCTTTGTATATGCATACTCAGATAGAGAGAAGCAAGGAAGATGCGATAAGATATTTGGAAAATGACAGAGGACTGAAAAATCCGCGTATTTTGCTGAGCAAAATAAAAATAGATACGCTGTTTAAGGTTGATGGATTTTATATGTGGCTGTCGGGTAGAACGGGAAATCAGCTTATATTTAAAGGCGGTGTACAGCTGGTTTTAAATGAAGATAATGTTAGGTGTCTTAAAAAAGTGGGAAAATTTGTGCAACGCCAGAAAGAGAACAGAAATATAAAAGTAGTAGCACATGATGAAATATCGGAGTAGGAATTATTGAATTTATATGATGAATTTTTAAATAAAATTAAAAATACAATATATAATTCAAAGCTAGGCGCACAGGAGAAAACGTTGAGTGAAAAAAGAAACATTTTTATAGATTTAAGTGTAGAAGATAAATGTGTGGTTTTATCTGAAATACTTCATATGTTTCAGTGTCAAAGCAGTTCCGCTAATTTAAAGTTAATTGATGGTCCAGCAAGTGCAGGGATAATAAAAATTGGCAATAATATAAGCAATATAGGTCAAATTTCAATCATAAACCAATCTCCGACAGGAATATATGAACAGGAGATTTACTTGAAATCACTATGAGCTGGCGAATTGTTGTTATCTCCAAACGGGCGAAGCTTGAATATAACTTAGGATATCTTGTAGTACGCAACGAGGAGATAACAAAAATTCATTTAAGCGAAATATCCACATTAATAGTAGAGTCCACATCAGTTTCGCTTACGACGAGCCTGCTTTCGGAGCTTGTAAAGAAGAAAATCAAAGTAATTTTCTGTGACGAAAAACGCAATCCTGTTTCAGAGCTTATTGGTTATTACGGTAGCCATGACACAAGCAATAAAGTACGGAAACAGATTCAATGGAGCAATGAAATCAAAGAGGCTGTATGGACACAGATTGTTGCGGAAAAGATACGAAAACAGAAAGAACTTTTGGAATATTTGGATAAGGAGGAAGCGAAGCTTTTAGCATCATATATAGAAGAAATTGACATAAATGATACATCAAACCGCGAAGGTCATGCGGCAAAAGTATATTTCAATGCTCTATTTGGAATGAAATTTACGCGGAGCAGTGACAGTGTTATAAATGCGGCGTTGGATTATGGATACTCTATAATATTATCAGCATTTTCAAGAGAAATCACGGCTAATGGTTATATAACACAGTTAGGACTTTTCCACGACAATATGTTTAACCAGTTCAATTTAGCGTCAGATTTGATGGAGCCATACAGAATACTTATTGACAGGGAAGTATATAATACGAAGTTTGAAAAGTTTGAACATGAGGAAAAAATGCAGATAGTCAATGTGTTGAATCAAGAGGTCAAAATCGATGATAAGAGGCAGTATGTAAATAATGCTGTAAAGATATATTGCAAAAGCGTATTTGATGCTTTAGATGAAAATGACATTTCAAAGCTTCGTTTTTACAGCTTTGAGCTATAGGTTTATGAGAGTATTAGTGTTTTTTGATTTGCCTGTCGTTACTGGAGAGCAAAGGAAAGAATATACGCGATTTAGAAAATTTCTTCTAAGAAGCGGATTTATGATGCTTCAGGAGTCTGTCTACTGTAAGCTGGCACTGAATGGCACGGCTGTACAGGGAATTGTTGACAGTGTGCATAAAAATAAGCCCAAGGAAGGACTTGTGCAGCTGCTGACAATAACTGAAAAACAATATTCTAAAATGGACATAATTGTGGGAACAGTTAAAAGCGAAATCCTTGACAGTGATGAGAGGCTGGTGATACTTTGAAGCTTGTGCATAAGGATTTGGAAAGGCAGATTGTTTTTAAAGAGCCGTTTGGATGCTGTGAATGGATAATAGAGTCGCCGCAGCTTTTTTCAAAATATCTGTATGAATTATATGCTCAGACGGAAGGCAGGGAAGGCTGCTTTGTATTATCAAATGATGATAAAACGCTTGAAATATCAAAATGTTCAGAGCTTATACTGCAGCCATTATCCGTCAATATAAATGATAAGAAAATACTAAATAAGCTTTATGGGGAATTGGAAAAGCTTGCTTTCAATGAAGACATGTTTTTGCTGACGCAGGAAATGCGCGGAAAACTTCAAGAATATTTTTTCAATCTGGAACAAAGGTGTACATATCCATTGTCTATAGAAGATGATATAGATATCATGTCCATATTTAAGGCTGTTGGAATAAAATGCGAGAAATATTCAGATGATATTTTTGAAAATCTGATAGAATACATCAAAATAGTATCGCATCTGCTTAATAAAAAGCTGTTTATTTTTGCGAACATAAGAAGCTACATTTGTGATGAACAGTTGAAGCAGCTATTAAAAGAAACAGCTTATACGGAAGTTAATATACTTCTTATCGAAAACAAAAAAAGAAGTTGCCTGTATGATGTAGCAGAGTATATAATAGATTGTGATAATTGCGAAATATGATTGTTTGAGTACCGATTTATGCTTAATGATGGCATATCATTTTTGAATTTGAGGTTTGAGAATGATGTAAAAATGTATGGTACTCAAACAAAAACTCTGGCATAGACATTAAGACAATGGTTTGAGAATGATGTAAAAATGTATGGTACTCAAACGCCTTTAAAGTAATGCCTGTATATATAACTGTTTGAGAATGATGTAAAAATGTATGGTACTCAAACTACAGATGTTTACTTGACTAACCACCGCCCGTTTGAGAATGATGTAAAAATGTATGGTACTCAAACTACCTTCTCTTGTAGCAAGATTGATAGCATGTTTGAGAATGATGTAAAAATGTATGGTACTCAAACTTAACTCTGATGTGAAACTTCCATAACAAGTTTGAGAATGATGTAAAAATGTATGGTACTCAAACGGAGCGTTTAGAGGGAACACAAGACACATTGTTTGAGAATGATGTAAAAATGTATGGTACTCAAACAAAAATGCCCTTTATCGCCTTGAAAGCCTTGTTTGAGAATGATGTAAAAATGTATGGTACTCAAACTATTTTAAAGTCGCTTGTATTTTGAGTATTGTTTGAGAATGATGTAAAAATGTATGGTACTCAAACGTTTTTAATGTATTGCGGTGTAGTCATTATGTTTGAGAATGATGTAAAAATGTATGGTACTCAAACTTGTGCATCTCCACATAAAAACAGATTGCAGTTTGAGAATGATGTAAAAATGTATGGTACTCAAACATATTATACGCTTGACGGGGAGCTAATAAGTTTGAGAATGATGTAAAAATGTATGGTACTCAAACGTTTCCGACGGCGGCAAATTTGCAATAACGGTTTGAGAATGATGTAAAAATGTATGGTACTCAAACTATGATATTTTATATCGCGGATAATATTTCGTTTGAGAATGATGTAAAAATGTATGGTACTCAAACGCGCCCTCTGTCGGTATGTCAACCGATTCGGTTTGCGAATGATGTAAAAATGTATGGTACTCAAACCGTGGGGCGGTGGTAAAATATACTTAGGGGGTTTGAGAATGATGTAAAAATGTATGGTACTCAAACAAAGAATATGGTTGTCATAATCTCTATTATGTTTGAGAATGATGTAAAAATGTATGGTACTCAAACTGGTCGGCATACTGAGTTATTACGGCAAGTGTTTGAGAATGATGTAAAAATGTATGGTACTCAAACTTTTACGGACAATCATACTTTCAGGCGTGTGTTTGAGAATGATGTAAAAATGTATGGTACTCAAACTGCCCAACAAAATCATCAAAGGAACTAGGGTTTGCGAATGATGTAAAAATGTATGGTACTCAAACTGCCCAACAAAATCATCAAAGGAACTAGGGTTTGCGAATGATGTAAAAATGTATGGTACTCAAACCGTTATTATTACTACTAAGTTTGGCTCTATGTTTGAGAATGATGTAAAAATGTATGGTACTCAAACTTATGATATGGATAAAAAAGGGTCTCGTCAGTTTTTTAACATATCATTGGAAATTACCGAATGAACAATTTAGAGTATGACTTGAATAAAATTAAAGTAAAGGATGTAGTTGAATGACGTTTTTAAAATCCGAGCTGCAAGAAGCAATAAATGAATTAGATTCCGATTTAATAGTAGTAGGGTGTGGACAATGGGATAGAAAAAATTTAATAGTAGTTGCTTCCACTGAAATTGGCACTTACGACTGTTCTTATTTTTTATACAATATAAAGAAAAAAGTAGTTTCAGAAATTAATCCGTTTAAGCATATGACTAAATTCACATATGCCAACCGTAATGTAGTAAAACTTGTATAGAGACAAAATATCAATGTTATTTAAATGGTTTAAAAATACAGTTAGCGCGTTTATTGGAATACTGTATGTCCTCTTTTACAGTTCTTGTAGATACCGTACACAGGCGACGTGCAGATAAAACAGGAATGTCAACGCATAAAATGCTTTCCATAAAAATCGGCTTCCTTTTTGCAAATGCTTTTTCATACTGCCTGAATCAGCCGTGACTGTATTATAGCGCACCGAACATAAATTTGAAAAAACGGTGATATGCGGATTAAGCTGCAAATATGCCATTTATACATTTTAATTAAGGCTTTTACAAAAATCAGCTTTTAAAACAGGCTATCGTCAAGCAGAAAGTCGATTTTCGCTGGTTTTTCCATAGCGTAGGCAGACTGAATATATACCTTTTTTCCGCCTCTGGACGCAACAAAGTCAATCTCGCGGGCTGTTCTTATCTGCTTTCCCTTTTTATCCCTGCCGTTTGAGACGCATATCTTGTATTATACTAGCCATTGCTACGGGGCATTATGTACCTTTAGATGATGTTGCACCTGATTTGGCTGAATTTGAGCCAGAAAAAATATTTATGTCTGCAACTATCTGGAATTAAGCTCAGCCCGCAATTGTCGCCAATTGAATGGGAGGAAAATTCCTATATTACTGATTTTGATATTGTAAAAATACCGTTTAAAATCTGTAAGTATATGATTGTCACAGCTGAATGTGGAATGGGTAAGTCGATGTATCTGATTATAAGAAACGCACTTTGTTTCTTATAATATGCCTACATAATATTTTGGAAGTTATATAAATATATTATAATAATAGTCAACAAAAGGTTTAAGATAAAAATAGGACAATGAAAATAATTCCCAACCCCCCTTTACTTCCCACATTTAAAGTGGCATACTATAAATATTGAAATAATACTAAATTAGCTGCTGTTTAGCAGCAAATACATCACACGAAAGGAAACCATATTAAAATGCCAATAACCGACATATTAGAACGAAACTGCAAACTCTACCCCAACGACATCTGCCTAGTTGAGATAAACCCCGAAATCAAGGAAACCAGACGCGTCACATGGAAAGAATACGAACTTATGGAGCCCAATCCAACCACTCACTACAGGCGCGAAATCACTTGGAGCGTATTTAACGAAAAGGCAAACCGTTTTGCCAATCTTCTCATAGAACGAGGCATAAAAAAGGACGACAAGGTAGCAATCCTCCTAATGAACTGCCTCGAATGGCTCCCGATTTACTTTGGCATATTAAAAACGGGCGCGATAGCAGTACCCCTGAATTTCCGCTACGCTCCTGACGAAATAGAATACTGTCTCAATATTGCCGAGGTAGACATACTCGTATTCGGCCCCGAATTTATCGGGCGCGTCGAGGAAATTGCGGACAATATCAGCAAAAACCGCCTGCTGTTTTTCGTGGGCGATAACTGTCCCAGCTTTGCCGAGGACTATACGAAATTGACGGCAAACTGCTCAAGCCAGACGCCCATGATTCCATTGACCGACAAGGACAACGCGGCAATCTATTTTTCATCAGGCACGACAGGCTTTCCCAAGGCGATACTCCACAATCACGAAAGCCTAATGCACTCCTGCAAAGTAGAACAGAACCATCACGGACAGACAAAAGACGACGTATTTCTCTGCATACCTCCGCTTTATCATACAGGCGCGAAAATGCACTGGTTTGGCAGCTTTCTCGAGGGCGGAAAGGCTGTCCTGTTGAAAGGCACAAAGCCCGAATTTATACTGGATGCCGTTTCAAAGGAAAAATGTACGATTGTCTGGCTGCTCGTGCCATGGGCGCAGGATATTCTCGACGCGATAGACCGCGGCGATGTGAAGCTTGAAGACTACGAGCTTTCACAGTGGCGTCTTATGCACATAGGCGCGCAGCCCGTGCCGCAGAGCTTAATCCAGCGGTGGAAAAAAGTATTTCCGCACCACCAGTACGACACCAACTATGGACTCAGTGAGTCAATCGGACCAGGCTGCGTACATCTCGGCGTGGAAAACATACATAAAGTCGGCGCAATCGGCAAAGCAGGCTACGGCTGGCAGGTAAAGATAGTTGACGAAAACGGCGAAACCGTAAAACGCGGCGAAGTAGGCGAGCTTGCAGTCAAAGGTCCCGGCGTCATGACCTGCTACTATAACGACGAGGCGGCGACAAAAGAAGTGCTCCGCGACGGCTGGCTCTTTACGGGCGATATGGCGCAGGAGGACGAAGACGGCTTTATCTTCCTTGTAGACCGCAAAAAAGACGTTGTCATAAGCGGCGGCGAGAACATTTACCCCGTACAGATAGAGGATTTCCTGCGCGCATACAACAAAATCAAAGACGTGGCGGTCATCGGTATTCCTGACAAGCGCCTTGGCGAGATTACAGCAGCGGTTATAGAGGTGAAGGAAGGCTTTGAATGCAGCGAAGACGAGATAAACGAATTCTGCAAAAAACTGCCCAGATACAAGCGCCCGCACTGCATAATCTTTGCAGACATACCGCGCAATCCGACAGGCAAAATCGAAAAGCCGAAGCTTAGAAAAATGTACGGCGGAGAAAGCCTTGTCGCCGCGCAGAATTTGGGTTAGTAAAAAACTGAGGAACTCCAAAACAGCCTATGATGCCAACGGTTTCCTAAATGCATAGGAAAAAACAGGTGTCAGAGTTTTTCGTAAATGATTTATGTGCCTGCTGATGCGTGAATATGAAAATATTGAGAAATTCTAAGGCAGCTAAGGACTTCATAAATGCTTGGTAAAAGCATAGTGGCAGTGTTTTTCGTGAATGATTTGTATAAATGTTATAGCAAATAAAGGGGGAGTGGAAAAACCATGGACTTATTTGAATATATGAGAAACACAGCAAAAGAAAAGGAATCCCCCCTCGCCGCAAGGCTCCGCCCTACGACACTTGACGAGGTAGTAGGTCAGTCGCATATAATAGGCAAGGACAAGCTCCTGTACCGCGCGATAAAGGCGGATAAAATAAGCTCGATAATATTTTACGGACCGCCCGGCACAGGCAAAACCACGCTTGCGCGCGTCATAGCCAACACCACAAGCTCTGAATTCACACAGATAAACGCGACAGCGGCAGGCAAGAAGGACATGGGGGAAGTCATAAGCAAAGCAAAAGACACGCTTGCCATGTACGCCAGACGCACAATTCTTTTTATTGACGAGATACATCGTTTCAACAAAGGGCAGCAGGATTATCTCCTCCCATTTGTCGAAGACGGCACCATCATACTCATAGGCGCAACCACGGAAAACCCGTATTTCGAGGTAAACGGCGCGCTTATCTCACGCTCAATAATTTTTGAACTAAAGCCGCTTAGCCGCGAGGACATAAAAGAACTCATACACAGGGCAGTCTACGACAAGGAAAAAGGAATGGGCAGCTTTGACGCGGAAATAGACGACGATGCGGCAGAATTTCTCGCAGAGCTCTCAGGCGGAGACGCAAGGCACGCCCTAAACGCAGTCGAGCTCGGCGTCATGACCACAGACAGAAGCGACGACGGCAAAATCCACATAACCCTTGAAGTAGCCGAAGAATGCATACAAAAACGACGCATTTTATACGATAAAACCGGCGATAACCATTACGACACGATATCAGCTTTCATCAAAAGCATGCGCGGCTCAGATCCCGACGCAGCAGTCTACTATCTGGCCAAAATGCTCTATGCAGGCGAAGAACCCGCCTTTGTCGCAAGGCGCATCATGATTTGCGCCTCCGAAGACGTAGGCAACGCCGACCCCATGGCGCTCACAGTCGCCGTAAACGCCTCCCTCGCCGTAGAAAGAGTAGGCATGCCCGAAGCGCAGATAATCCTATCCCAGGCAGCAACATACGTAGCCTGCGCTCCCAAAAGCAACGCCGCCGTAAACGCCATATCCGGCGCCACAGACGAAGTAAAACGCAGCGGCAACCTCCCAATCCCCCCGCACCTTCAGGACGCGCACTACAAAGGCGCACAAAAACTAGGCCGCGGCACAGGCTACAAATACGCCCACGATTACCCCAACCACTACGTAGAACAACAATACCTCCCCTACGAACTCACAGGCAAAACCTTCTACGAACCCTCCTGGAACGGTTACGAAGCCAAAATACGCGAACACATGAAAAAAATAAAAGAACAGAAAGACTAAATTTACAGACATACACCCCAAATTTCCCATAAGTCATAATTGAATGTCTAAAAATCCAATATATGTATATATAAAGTATAGAAGAAAAAGATTAAGCATAAAAAACTCATTGTCTGAACATTCTGCAAGTCATTATGGAACGACGGCAAAGTCAATATGCACAAAATTAGAAAAATAAAGAAACAAAAATATAAGCCTACCACGAGAAGGCATAAATAAAACTAAGAGGAAAAAACTAAGTAGTGGATTAGAAAAACTCAAAAGAACGTAAATTTTAGCCAATACACTAGCCCGAACGGGGGTATATATCCCATGAAGACCATTGGGAAGCGTCGGCACTTAGCGAAATAAGCTGTAAAAGCGTAGCTCCTTTTACAGCGCCATTGAGCTTAGTGTCCGCTACGCTTCACACTGAGCGAGAGCGAGTCTGAATGGGATATATACCCCCGTTCGGGCGACCTCTAATCAAAAACAAAACAAAAAAAGCATATAAACTATTCATCTAAAAAAGCTCCCCCACAAGATATTTATATATTCCCCCATTCTTTTTATACCAGTTATCACAAACCTCCTCCGCCACTTCCTCCGCCGGCACAGAAAGCTTTATATTCACCAACTCCGTCTCCTTCTCCTTAGCAACAAGCTCCACCTCATACCCCCCGCCAGTCGCCCTATAATATTCCGCAGTCACCGATGACTCATTCCTCAACTCAAGCTTCTTCTCCGCCAGAAACCCATCAATCTCCTCAATTATAGCCTCCCCAATACGATTCCCAAAATAAGACAGCGTCTTCCGCCCCTCCTCAGTAATCGAAAAATAAGTCCGGTTCATAAGCGTATCCGCCTTGATAAGCTCCGCCTCCTGCAAATCAGAAAACACCTGCTGCAGCGTCATAAAATTAGTATATTCCTTTTCAAGTATAAATCCGCTAAGCTGCGAGCGAGTCATTTTAAAGTTCACCCTGTCAAGTATATACAAGACAATCAGCTTGTACAAAGTCAATGGATCCTGCACCATCAAAAATCCGCCTTTCGATAAAACACTATTATTTACACAATATATCCTGTAATCTCCGCATATGCAGGCATGCAAATCTACTACACACGCGGGTACATTATCCCCTGAAAAGTCCCGCGCCTTTTCATCTCTCCATGAAGCGTATTCAAAACCCGCCTTTTGTCCGTACTCCACAATGGCGCGATAAGCAGCTTCCGCGCGCCGTCGCCCGTAACCCTGTGTATCACAGTATCAGGCGGAAGAATTTCAAGACATGAAATCACAATATCAATATATTCATCAAAACCAAGCGTTTCAAAAGCCCCGCGCTCATACAATTCCGCAAGCGGCGTATTTTTCAACACATGCAGAAGCTGCAGCTTTACGCCGTCGATTCGCATATCCGCCAGATATTGGCAGGTCGCAAGCATATCCGCCCTTGTTTCAGACGGCAGCCCCAAAATCACATGCGCAATAATCGGTATGCCAATGCCTTTAAGTGATTTAACGGCGCCGTCAAACACGCCAAGCTTATACCCGCGCCGTATGAGCAGGGCGGCAGCCTCATTTGTCGTCTGCAGCCCAAGCTCTATCCAGATGAATTTGCCAGCGTACTCGGCTTTAAGCCGTTCAAGCAGCGCAAGCACCTCATCACCAAGACAGTCAGGGCGCGTAGCAATTGAGATGCCTGCGACATTTTCCACATCAAGCGCATCCCTGTAAAGCGCCTCAAGCCTGTCCACAGGAGCATATGTATTTGTAAATGCCTGAAAATAAGCTATAAAAAGCCGCCCGACATTTTTTCCGCGGAAAAAAGTCTTGCCGCGTTCAAGCTGTTCTCGCACACTCTCACCGCGCGCGGCAAAATCACCGCTGCCGCCCTCGCTGCAGAAAATACAGCCGCCGACGCCAAGCGTACCGTCTCTGTTCGGGCAGGTCATGCCCGCGTTTACGGAAAGCTTGTACACCTTTTCGCCATATTGCTTTTTCATCTCATAGTCAAGCGAGTGGTAGGGCTTATCATTCCAAAGCATGATTCACCGTCTGCTGCGCGACTACCGCACGATATGGGACTTTACAGCCTCCGCGACAAGCTCGGCAACCTTTGGATTAAACGCCTCGGGCATAATGTTGTCCTCGTTCAGCTCATCATCAGGCACAAGTCCAGCGATAGCGTTTGCCGCCGCAAGCTTCATCTCCTCGGTAATCTGTGTCGCCCGCCCCTCAAGCGCGCCCTTGAAAATGCCGGGGAAAGCCACCACGTTATTTACCTGATTTGGGAAGTCGCTGCGCCCTGTGCCGACGACGCGCGCGCCAGCCGCCTTTGCCACGTCGGGCATAATCTCAGGCACGGGGTTAGCCATTGCAAATAAAATAGAGTCTTTTGCCATTGATGACACCATTTCAGCAGTCACTATGTTGGGAGCGGACACTCCTACGAAAATATCAGCGCCCCTCAAAGCATCGGCAAGCGTGCCTGTCTCATTGTTTGGGTTTGTGACCTGCGCCATTTTTTCCTGCATCCAGTTAAGCCCCTCGGTTGAGGTTGAGATAATGCCGACTTTATCGCACATAATGACATTTTTAAAGCCATATGTGAGCAGCAGCTTTGTAATCGCAACACCCGCGCTGCCCGCGCCGTTTACAACCACCTTGCAGTTTTCCTTCTGCTTTCCGACTACTTTCAAAGCGTTTATAATACCCGCAAGCACCACGATTGCCGTACCATGCTGATCGTCGTGGAAAACGGGTATGTCAAGAGTCGCCTTTAAGCGTTCCTCAATCTCAAAGCAGCGAGGTGCGCTTATGTCCTCCAGATTTATGCCGCCGTATGCGGGCGCAAGCCATGTGACAGCCTTTATTATTTCCTCAGTGTCCTGTGTGTCAAGGCAGATAGGCACAGCGTTTACGCCGCCAAATTCCTTAAACAGCACAGCCTTTCCCTCCATGACAGGCATAGCGGCATAAGGACCTATATTTCCCAGACCAAGCACCGCGCTTCCGTCCGATACGACGGCGACGGTGTTTGCCTTCATAGTGTATTGATAAGCCGCTTCCTTGTCTTTGGCGATAACCTTGCAGGGCTCTGCCACTCCCGGCGTGTATGCAAGCGATAACGCTTCCCTTGATTTTACGGGCGTCTTTGATACGGTTTCAAGCTTGCCGTTCCATTCTTTGTGCAGCTCAAGCGCTTTTTCCTGAATCGTCATAATGATACCTCCGCTCCGCCGCCTTTTGGCAGCAGAAAAAATTAAATAAAAAATTAAATTTTTTTCATAAAACCACTTGAAAAAAAGTGTACTATACCATATTATAATATTTGTTTTCAATTATCAATAAATTCTTCTCTCTATTTTGGAAAAAATGAGTTAGTTTATTGTCAGGTGCTTAATCCCTATATAATTTTAGTTTAATAAATTGATTATTATAAGGCGAACTTATTAATATAATTATTATGATAAATGGAGGAATGTATGAGAGAAAAGTATGAATCGCTTCCGCTTGCGGAGTTGAAAGCGGTAGCAAAAGCGCGCGGGCTGAAAGGCATCACAGGGCTTAAAAAGGCGGATTTGGTGGAGCTTATGCTTGCCGAGGACGAAAAGGACAAGGCAGCAGGGAAGAACATAGCGCCAAAGCCCGTAATCAGAGTCGCTAAGGAGCAGAAAGAGGAAAAGCTTGAAGAAAAATATCCCGCGGAGCTTGACAGCGGCGTTACGGCAAACGGAATTTTGGAGGTTATGCCTGACGGCTTTGGTTTTATCCGCTGCGAAAATTTTCTCCCGGGCGACAATGATGTGTATGTCGCGCCAAGCCAGATAAGGCGTTTCGGACTAAAGACAGGAGACATCATAGAAGGAAATACAAGAATTAAAACTCAAAATGAAAAATTCAGCGCACTGCTTTATGTAAAATATATAAACGGAATGCCGCCGGAGGTTGCGGCGCGCAGGTGCAATTTTGAGGATATGACGCCGATTTTTCCCGACAAGCGCATAAAGCTTGAGACTAAGGGATCCAGCGTGGCGATGAGGATTATGGACTTAATCAGCCCTGTGGGAAAAGGTCAGAGAGGCATGATAGTTTCACCTCCAAAAGCAGGCAAGACTACATTATTAAAAGAGGTGGCAAAATCAGTGCTGAAAAATGTGCCCGACATGCACATGATTATTCTGCTTATTGACGAGCGCCCGGAAGAAGTCACTGACATAAGGGAATCGATAGAGGGACCGAATGTGGAAGTGATTTACTCGACCTTTGACGAGACTCCGGAGCATCACAAGCGCGTTTCCGAGATGGTTATTGAGAGGGCGAAGCGTTTAGTAGAGCACAAAAAGGATGTCTGCATACTCTTGGACAGCATTACGCGCCTTACGCGTGCATATAACCTTACGGTGACTCCGAGCGGCAGGACGCTTTCAGGCGGTCTCGACCCCGCGGCGCTTCATATGCCTAAGCGTTTCTTTGGCGCGGCAAGAAATATGCGCGAGGGCGGAAGTCTTACCATACTTGCCACAGCTCTGGTGGAAACGGGCTCAAAGATGGATGATGTCGTGTATGAGGAATTCAAGGGTACGGGCAATATGGAGATGGTGCTCGACAGGAAGCTTTCTGAAAAAAGGGTATTCCCGGCGATAGACATTCCAAAATCAGGGACAAGACGCGAGGATTTACTGCTTACCGCTGACGAACTGGAGGCGATAAACATTATGCGCAAAGCGCTAAACGGAATGAAGGCTGACGAGGCTGTGGACAAGATAATAGACATATTTTCACGCACAAAGGATAACGCGGAATTTGTCAACACCGTAAAGAAAATGAAGTTTATTTAAAAAAAGCTTGCACATATCAGAATCATATGATATACTAAGTAAGCTGTTTATGTAAAGCAATTATATGATTTTATTATTATAATTATTTCGGTATAAAGAGGTGAAAACGATGAAAGAAGGAATCCATCCAAATTACTATCAGGCGACTGTTACCTGCAACTGCGGCAATACATTCGTTACAGGCTCTACAAAGCCTGAGATTCATGTGGAAATTTGTTCAAAGTGCCATCCGTTCTACACAGGTCAGCAGAAGACAGCGGCAGCCCGCGGACGTATTGATAAGTTCAATAAGAAATATGGCGTAGAAAGCAAATAAGCAGTGTTAAAAGGGTTGAGGTAAGCATTTATCTCAACCTATTTTTAAATCGGTTGATGATAATCAGATAAACAGAAATGGTGAGAAAGATGTCTAAAAATAAAAGTACGGTATACTCAGGCATTGGCGGGCAGGCAGTATTGGAAGGCGTGATGATGAAGAATAAGGACCGCTACGCTGTGGCAGTCAGGAAGCCTGACGGAGATATAGACGTGCAGGTTGAGGAGTACAAGGGGATAGGCGGTGACGCGGGCATAAAGAAGCTTCCCTTTATAAGGGGCGTTTTTGCGTTTATAGATTCTCTTGTGCTTGGCATGAGGGTGACGATGCATTCCGCTTCGTTTTATGAGGAGGACGAGGAGGAGCAGGAAGATAAGCTCACAAAGGTTTTCGGCAGCAAGGCTGATGACATCATGATGACGTTTACGGTCGTGCTTTCCGTTATTATCGCGGTGTCGCTTTTTATGCTTCTTCCGTTTTTTGTGTCTGACCTGCTTGGAAAATATATCAGGAACGCGAGCGTCATTGCCATTTTGGAGGGGGTTATCAGGATTGCCATTTTTGTGGCATATATAGTGGCTATTTCACTTATGAAGGATATAAGGCGTCTGTATATGTATCATGGCGCGGAGCACAAGTGCATAAACTGCATTGAAAAAGGCAGAGAGCTAAATGTCAAAAACGTCATGAGGAGTTCGCGTAAGCACAAACGCTGCGGCACCAGCTTTCTTCTGTTTGTAGTGCTTGTGAGCGTGGTTGTCTTCTTTTTCATACGCGTTGACAATATGGCGCTGAAGCTTTTGATAAGGCTTGCGCTGGTGCCTGTGATTGCGGGCATTTCGTATGAAATAATACGCCTTGCGGGACGCTGCGACAATATACTCGTGCGCATTATTTCCGCGCCCGGCATGTATATGCAGCGGCTTACCACAAAGGAGCCAGACGCCGATATGGTGGAGGTCGCGATTGCGTCGGTGGAGGCGGTATTTGACTGGCGGGCATATTTAAAGGAAAATTTCGGACGCAGTTTTGACGATGATGCGGAGGAAGCCGTTGAAGGGCAGGAAGACTGTGCGGATGAGGAAACGGAAATTGCCGCTGATAAGCAGGGCGAGAGTGCGGATAATGAGAATGAGGAAAATGATACAAATAAGGCAGGAGACGGATTATGACGTACAAAGAGCTGTATGAGTACGGGGTGGGACGGCTTGCCGGTGCCGATATAGCGGAAGCCCGTCTTGACGCGAGGCTTTTGCTTGAGTATATCTGCCATACGGACAGAAACGCTCTTCTTGTTCATGGCGAGAGGGTTATCAGCAGCCTTGAGGAAGAATTTTACCGCACTGTCATTGAAAGGCGCGCCGCACATATGCCGCTGCAGTACATTACGGGCGAGCAGGAATTCATGGGGCTTGACTTTCGTGTGAACGAGCATACGCTTATACCGCGGCAGGATACGGAGATACTTGTCGAGGAGGTAATGCGTTATATGGGCGACGGTATGCGTATCCTTGACCTTTGTACGGGTTCGGGCTGTATTCTGTTGAGCCTTTTGAAATACAGCAACGAATGTGAAGGCATAGGTACGGATATTTCGGGAGATGCTCTTGAGATAGCGCGTGAAAACGCCGTCACGCTTGGCATTGACGCGGTATTTTTAGAGGGAAGCCTGTATGAGCCGCTTGCTGGTTATAAGTCGGCGCGCACGAATGACGCGCTGTTTGACATAGTGGTTTCCAACCCGCCTTATATAGAGAGTACTCAGATAAAGGAACTTATGCCGGAAGTGCGTGATTTTGAGCCCGGGATTGCGCTTGATGGCGGTATTGACGGCTTGGATTTTTACAGGCGGATTATTGAGGCTGCCCCTGCATATATGCGCAAGGGGGCTATGATTTTTTTTGAAATAGGCTATAATCAGGCGTCCGCGGTAAGCAGGCTTTTGGAAGACAGGGGTTTTGCAGGGATACAAATAGTTAAGGATTATTCGGGAAATGACAGGGTAGCGCTTGCGGTATGGAGCAATGCGCCGGGTTGATGGCGGAGTGTTCGGGCTTGTCGCAAGGTTAGTGACTTGTTTTATGGTGAATGGCAGTTTTTCGTGAAAATGGAGGTTGTTTTAGATGTTTGACAAATTGGAGGATTTGCTCGCTCGCTTTGAGGAGATTATGAACGAGCTAAATGAGCCGGGCGTGGCTGAAAATCAAAAGCGTTTCAAACAGCTTATGAAAGAGCAGAGCGATTTGACGCCTATAGTCGAGGCGTATAGGGAATATAAAAAATGCAGCGAGACGGTTGAAGACTCAATTGCCATGCTGGAAACGGAAAGCGACGAGGAAATGCGGGAGATGCTCAAGGATGAGCTTAATGACGCCAAAAAGCGCATAGAGGAGCTTGAAAACGAACTGAAAATCCTGCTGCTGCCCAAAGACCCCAACGACGACAAGAACGTTATCGTGGAGATACGCGCGGGTGCGGGCGGCGATGAGGCGGCGCTGTTTGCGGCTGAAATATACCGTATGTATGTGCATTATGCTGAGAGCAGGCGCTGGAAGGTCGAGACGATAGAGGCGGAGGAAATCGGCATAGGCGGCATGAAAAGCGTCACGTTTATGATAACGGGACAGGGCGCGTATTCGATAATGAAGTATGAATCCGGCGTACACCGCGTACAGCGCGTGCCGGAGACAGAATCGGGCGGACGCATACACACTTCGACAATTACGGTAGCTGTGATGCCGGAGGCGGAGGAAGTTGACGTGCAGATAGACGAAAAAGACATCCGCATTGACGTGATGAGAGCGTCGGGAAACGGCGGACAGTGCGTAAATACTACGGATTCGGCGGTGCGCCTTACGCATTATCCTACAGGAATAGTAGTTTACAGCCAGACGGAAAAATCGCAGCTCCAAAACAAGGCAAAGGCATTTGCGCTGCTGCGTGCAAAACTCTATGACATAGAGTGCCAGAAGGCTCACGACGCGGAGGCGGAGGCGCGCCGCAGTCAGATAGGTTCAGGCGACAGGAGCGAGAAGATAAGGACATACAATTTCCCACAGGGGCGCGTGACGGACCACCGCATAAACCTTACGCTTTACAAGCTTGACAAAGTAATGGACGGCGATATTCAGGAGATTATAGACGCGTGCATAGCGGCAGACCAGGCGGCAAAGCTCAGCCGCATGCAGAATGCGGGATAAAATAAGCCTTACAAAGCGGATTTTGGCATATGCCGGAGTCCGTTTTTTTGTTTGTCATGCGGACAATAAAAATTGCACAAATCATTCAATAAAATATTTGGAAAATTATATAAAACGTGCTATAATATTTTTAATAATTTTTTTATCCCAGAACAAGCTATCACGAAAAGAAGGTGTGGTCTTTAATATGCAGGAAAAAGAGAAAAATGCAATCAGGCTAATCAGGCAGGAAATGAGCGAAAAGGATTTTGAATTGTATATGTATTCGCTCAAAAAGATGGCGGAAAACAATATTGACCAAAACCTTAGCTTTATGACGGAGCTTTATAATATTCGGGCGTTTCAGTTTAAGGCTGCGGAGGAGATGCTTGAGAATCCGGAGCTCAAATTTGCCATGATTGTTTTGGATTTTGCCAATTTCAGCACGATAAACGAATTTTGTGGCAGAAAGACGGGCGACGATTTGCTAAAGCATACGGCAAACAGCATGCGCACGCTTCAGAGGGAGCATGTGGTGCTTTCGCATTTCCGCGCGGATACGTTTGGAATATTTACGCCGTTTAATGACAAGGAGGAGCTGATAGACATTGCGGTGAAGCTTGATGAAATGATAGCCGAGTTCAAGATACCGTACAAGGTGCTGCCTGCGTTTGGCATCTGCATAGCGGACAGCCCTACTATGTCGATAAGCATTATGCGTGATTATGCGGTAATGGCGCTTGATTCCATAAAGGGCAAGTTTTATGCAAAATATGCATTTTTTGATGAGAAAATGCGCAGCCGGATGATTATGAACAAAATGATTGAGAATGATATCGTTGACGCTCTGGCAAACGAGCACATACTTCTCTATGTGCAGCCCAAGGTAAACATGAGGACGGGAGAGGTAGATGGCGGGGAGGCGCTTGTGCGCTGGGCGCATCCTGAGCGCGGTATTGTTATGCCCTGCCATTTTATACCTGTGCTTGAGCGCAACGGGCTTATCATAGATGTGGATATATGCGTATGGCGGCAGGTATTTCGGCTGCTCGGCAGGAGGCTTGCGGAGGGCAAGAAGGTAGTGCCCATATCAATAAATATTTCCAGACAGCATGTGTTTGACGACAGCTTCAAGGATAAGCTTATAGATATGTCAAAGGAATACAACGTGCCGCCGGAGCTTGTGCCTCTTGAGCTTACGGAGAGCGGCTTCCTCGAAAATCAGGGAATGATGTACGAGCGCATGCACTATTTAAAGGAATATGGCTTTAAGCTTTCGATGGACGATTTCGGCTCCGGATATTCAAACATCACAATGCTCAAAAATGAGGCTATGGACGAGATAAAGATTGACAAGGGCTTTGTGGACGACATAGCTACGCCCAAGGGACGGCGCATTTTGAAGCATGTTATAGAAATGATTAAGGACCTTGGGCTGAACATCATTGTAGAGGGCGTGGAGGAAGCGCGGCAGCGGGACTTTCTGCTTGAATGCGGCTGTACCAATGCGCAGGGCTTTTATTATTATAAGCCAATGCCGACAGATGACTTCGAGGCGCTTTTGGACAAATAGGAAAGGACGCATAAAGGAATGAACATACAAATGCAGGTCGGCGGTTTGCTGATTTTATTTTTAGTGCTTTTTTATTATAAAAGGCATGGCACTGTGGGGCTGTATGCTGAAAAGCTTTTTAGGCGGGCGTTATATGTCACCATAGTGTGCCTTATATTGGACATAACGTCAATAGTGCTTATCACATATATGGACAGGCTTCCGAGGTGGCTTGTCGAGTTTGAGTGCAAGGCATATCTGATTTCGCTGGTGTGGAACGGATATATGGCGCTTTCTTACGCGAGCGCGGATACGCATTATATGCTGCGGATGAATCAGCTTGTGCAGCGTTTTTGTGCCGCGGTCGTCATTGCAAGCATGGTGATATTCCTGCTTCCGATAAATATTTATTGCGAGGGAAATGTCGTATATACTTACGGTCCCGCTTGCATGGCGACATACGGCACCGCGCTTGTGACGATAATTTTCACCATATATACAGTTATGACGCAGCGCAAAGAGATAAACCCGAAGCGTGCGAAAGCCATAATGACATGGATGGTAATATGGATAGTGCTTTCTGTCACGCAGTTTATTTTCAGCCAGTTTCTGCTTGTGGGATTTGCGAGCGTGCTGGGTATGCTTATATTGTTTTTTGAACTTGAAAATCCTGAGGCGAACATTGACAGGAGGACGGGTTTCTTCAATAATTATATCTTTGTCGATTATTTAAAGCAGAAGTACAAGGAAAAAGCGTTTATGTGCGGTATGCTCGTGTCGTTTGAGGACATACACGCCAGGGACATTCCGTCTGAGCAGCTTGACGAGGCGTTTGCCGAGATAGCTGATTTTTTTCGTCAGGTGCCGGACGCGACGCTTTTTAGGACTGAGGACGGGGAATTTACGCTTGTGTTCGACAATCATGATGCGCTTGAAAATGCGTACCGTATGATTTCGGAGCGTTTCAAAAAGGGGTGGCTTGAAAAGCGTTTCAGCAGCGTGCCGCTTTACCTGGAACCGCGTTACATTATGATGCCTGCGGCAAGCGTGGCAAAAAGCGCGGACGAGCTGATAGGTTTTTTGAAGTATTTCAGGGCTCATGTTTCGAAAACGCCTGACAACGGGGTGATGGTCATTGACGAGGCGATGATGGCAAGAAAGCGCGCGAGGGAAGAAATGATGGGCACGCTTATAAGCGCCATGAATGACGGCAGGGTGGAGGTATTTTTCCAGCCTATTTATTCGACTAAGGAAAAGCGCTTTGTGTCTGCCGAGGCGTTGGTGAGGCTGAGACGCTCTGACGGCACGATTATTCCGCCGGGGATGTTTATACCGATTGCGGAGGAGACGGGGGTTGTGGCGCAACTTGGGGAGGTTGTGTTTGACAGGACCTGCCGCTTTATAAAGGAGCATGATGTCACGCAGTATGGCATTAGATATATCGAGGTGAATTTGTCTGTGGTTCAGTGTGAGGATACGGAGATGGCGAGGGGATATATTGATGTGATGGAAAAGTACGGCGTTAATCCGTCGCTTATTAATTTGGAGATTACGGAGTCTGCTTCGACAATGATGAAAAAGACGCTGCTTAAGAATATGCAGGAGCTTATTGATTATGGGGTGAGGTTTTCACTGGATGATTTTGGAAATGGGCAGTCGAATTTGAATTATATTGTGGATATGCCTGTAAAAATCGTGAAATTTGACCGGGATATGACGCAGGCGTACTTTAAGAATGAGAAGGCGCGGTTTGTGCTGCAGGCGGCTATGAATATGGTGCATGATATGCATTTGGAGGTCGTGGCTGAGGGCGTGGAGACGCAGGAGCAGTTTGAGGTGTTGGAGAAGATGGGGGTTGATTATATTCAGGGGTATTATTTTTCGAAGCCTGTGGAGGGGAGATTGTTTGTTGAGTTTTTGAAGACGCATAATGAGGGGTGAGGTTTTTTTAAGGGAAGGAAAAAGGTGCTTTGGTGGGAGAAAGTGCCTTTTTTGGTGTAGAGATGTGTTACTGTTTGGTGATTAAGTATATAAATGGAATGAGGGATTGGTATGGGTGAGAATTATAGGGTGACGAGGCTTTCGGGACCTGTGGATTGGGTTGTAGAGGTGCCGGGGTCTAAGAGTATGACGAACAGGGCGTTGCTGATGGCGGCGTTGGGTGATGGGAGGACTGTGCTGGAGGGGGTGCTTTTCAGTGATGATTCGAGGTATTTTATTGGGGCTTTGAAGTCGCTGGGGTTTGAGGTGGATGTGGATGAGGTTAGTAAGCGTGTTGTCGTGAATGGATTGAGTGGGTGTATTCCTGTGGACAGGGGCGAGATTTATGTGGGGAGCGCGGGGACGGCGGCGCGTTTTCTTACGGCTATGTTGGGATTTTCCGGGGGGATATATACTATTCAGGCGTCGGAGCAGATGAAGCGCAGACCGATGCTGCCGCTGTTTGAGCTTCTTATGGATGCGGGGGTTAAGATTACCTATTTGGAGAAGGAGGGTTTTTTGCCTGTGCGTATTGTGGGAGCGGCGTATCGTACTGAATCGCAGAGAGCGGAGGATGAGAAATCGGGGAATGAGAGACTGGCAATGGATTTAGAGCTTGACATAAGCCGGAGTACGCAGTTTTTGAGTGCGTTGTTGCTTATTTCGCCTATGATAAAGCAGGGGCTTCATATAAGCATAACGAGTCAGAGGAAGGACGGTTCATATATACGAATAACGCGTAAAATGATGGAGCAGTTTGGTGTGTGTGCGCGGTTTGACGGGGAGTGTTATGATGTTGGGAAGGACTGTGCGTATCGGGCGGGGACTTATCAGATAGAGCCTGATGTTTCGGCGGCGTGTTATTTTTATGCGGCGGCGGCGCTTACGGGCGGCAGGGCTTTGGTTAGGAATGTCACTTGGGATTGTATGCAGGGCGATTTGCAGTTTTTGAGGGTGCTTGAAAAAATGGGATGTACGCTCAATGAAACGGCGGATGGGATAGAGGTGCGTGGCGCTGGAAACGGGAGGCTTAGCGGGATTACTGTCGATATGAAGGAATTTTCCGACCAGACAATGACGCTTGCGGCGATAGCGCCTTTTGCGGATGGGACTGTGCGCATTGAAAATGTGGGGCATATAAGGGGGCAGGAATCGGACAGGTTGAGCGCTATTTATACGGAGCTTACGCGGCTTGGCGTGAATTGCGTCGAGGAGGAGGAAGCGGTCACGATAGAGCCGTCTGTGCCGCACGCAGGCGTAGTGCAGACTTACGACGACCATAGGATGGCTATGGCGTTTGCGCTGATTGGGCTTAGGGTAGACGGGATAGAGATTGCTAATCCGCAGTGCTGCCGTAAGACATTTGAAAATTATTTTGAGCTTCTTGATGAGCTTACTAAATAAATGTGTAGCTTTGCGGATGTGGGAAGTCGTATATGGGAGATTAAATTATGAGTGTATACAAGGTGGCTGTGATATCTGATACGCATGGCATTTTAAAGCCCGAAGTACTTGAAATTATCGGCACAGCGGACTTGGTGCTGCATGGAGGGGACATTGCCGACCAAAAGACGCTTGACAGGCTTAATGAAATCGCCAAGGTAGTTGCGGTGAGAGGAAACTGTGACGGCGAATGGGCGCGGGATATTTCAAATGAAGCGTTTTTTGAGGTGTGCGGCAGAAAGATTTATATGGTGCACAATAAAAAGAAGGCGTCGGATAAGGCGGAGGATGCCGATATCATAATTTACGGGCATTCGCATAAATACGAGGAAAAGGAAGCAGGCGGAAAGCTTTGGCTCAATCCGGGAAGCTGCGGAGCGGGGCGTTTCGGAATGCCGCTGACAATGGCTGTATTGGAGTTTGATGCTGAGAACGGGGATTTTTCGGTAAAGAGGATAGATTTATCGGCTAAAGGACAGCACGATATATCAGGCAGCGACAGCCCGAAGTTTGGTGATGGCGATTTGCAGGAAACTGTCGCTATGGTAGTCGGTGACTTAAAAAGAGGAAAGTCCGTTGAAAACATCGTAAAAGCACGCAAGCTTGAACGCGCGCTGACAGAGCAGATATGTCAGATTTATTTTACTCATCAGGGCATTGATGTGCAGGGAGTGCTTGACAGGATGGAGATTGCGGGGAAGTAAAACTTCAAAGATAACGACAATATAAAAAGAAAGCGGGCACTTTACTCCGCTAAAGTGCCCGCTACTCGAACTTAACAATATCATTGTATCACAAACAAAAATACAAGTCTAGTATTATTTCCCAAAAAGTTTATACTATATATGTAATGTAACTATTCACAATATGCAACCCTGTCAAGCCGGCGGCGGGAAGTGCATATGCAAATCAAGTGCGGCGCGAGCCTGCATTTGGTAAAGAAAGGTATGGTATAATTATGGCGGAGAATAAGCAAATCAAAAGAGATGACGAGTGGCAGGCGGAAAAGAAGCATTTGGATGAGTGCAGAAAGCTTATAGCCTCAAACATTGAAGAGTATAAGCGGCAGTATGAAAAAATGCGTAAGGAGACCAAGGCGCTGTTTAATGAGGTGCAGGGCGGTAATGTGGAGCTTTACGACCAATTGCTTACATCGAGAAGCTTGGAGGAACACAGCCTTAACCGGTTGAATAATAATAGGGCAGCGTATGATAAGCCGTTTTTTGGGAGGATTGATTACAGGAATTTAAGTGAAAAGCTTTTTGAGACGGTTTATATCGGAAAACATGGCGTAATGAGGGACAAGGTGAATGTCGAGATTGTGGACTGGCGCGCGCCTGTTTCGACGGTATATTATGAGAACGAGCTTGGGGCGGGCAGCTACAGCACTCCTGAAAGCAGCTATGACATTGATTTGAAGCTGAAGCGCACATTTGATATTGAAGACGGCGCTCTGCAAGGGTATTATGACAGTGATGTGGCGGCGAACGACGAGCTGCTTGTGAAATATTTGAGCAAAAATCGCGACGCGGTACTTGGGGATATAATAGCCACTATACAGAAAGAGCAGAATGAAATCATACGCGAAAGCCCGTTTCGCAATATCATAGTGCAGGGCGTGGCGGGCAGCGGCAAGACGACTGTGGCTATGCACCGTATTTCGTACATCATGTATAATTACAAAGAGCGTTTTACTTCAAATGAGTTTTGCATTGTGGGCGGCAGCGACCTTTTGATTGATTATATTACGGGCGGGCTTCCTGAGCTTGAGGTATACGATGTGAAGCATATGCGCATGGACGGGCTGCTTACATATCTTCTGAAAAAGGAGTGGAAAAAGAAATATAAGCTTGTGCCGCCGCAGCCTGATTTGGCATGGAAAAGCAAGATGCTGTTTGCGGAGGAGCTTGAAAATTATCTGTGGCGTATGAGGCGCAAGCTTTTGGACGGATGCGAGGTTTCGGATGATGAAATTGGAATGCTGCTTTCGCGGAATAATAATGAAACATTTATTGCGGATAATCCTGATTATTCAATAAACAGGCTGCTTACTGTTCTTGATGAAAGGCTTAAAAGCAGGATAAAGCTTCAATGCGTCGGGCGCGAGGAGGTTGACATTTATAAAAGGAAGCTTGCGCAGTATAGGAATTATTTCAAGGCGTATTGCTATAAGGGCGATGTTGTAAGTATATATCTTAAATTCCTGCAAAGCTATGGCGCGGCTCATGATATAGATGTGACACGAGTGTCAGAAAACATTTCCGGCGGCTGTTTTGACATATATGATGTGGCGGCGATGCTGATTATATATTACAGGGTGCTGCAGAAAAAGCCCGATGAGGAGTTTGGGCAGATGTTCATAGATGAGGCGCAGGATTTTGGGGCGGCAGTGTATTATGCGCTGAGGACGGTGCTGCCTGAATGTTTTTTTACTGTTATGGGTGATGTTTCGCAGAATGTGAATTATGAGTGTGGCATGAATGACTGGGACGACATGCGGGAGAAAGTTTTTTGCGGCGAAAAGGATTGCTTTAAGCTGCTTGCAAAGAGCTATAGAAATACGATTGAGATTTCCGAGTTTGCGGGCAAGGTGCTGGAAAGCGCGTCAAAGGGGGCGTATAAAATCGAGCCTGTTATACGACATGGGGAGCCTGTGCATTTTATAGACAGTATATCGTTGGAGGAGACGGCAGGAATTTGCGCGGAAACGATAGAAAGTATGCTGAAAAAGGGATATGAAACTATCGCTGTGATTTGCTTTGATGATGTGCAGAAGGCGGAGGCGGAAAAAAGAATTGGCAGGCTGCTTGCAGACAGTGGACAAACAAAGATAAAGTTTGCGGAAACGGATAAGGATAGCTTTGGAAAAGGCGTGACTGTGCTGACTGTGCCTGAGACTAAAGGATTGGAATTTGATTGTGTGGTACTGTGGAGGGCGGACTTTGAGGAGTGCAGGGAAAATCCGAAAGCGGCGAAGCTGATGTATGTCGCTGTGACTAGGGCTTTGCATGAGCTGTTTGCTGTGGGAAGTGATAAGGCATAGAGGAAAGATTTATAGTGCGGACTTTCGTGCCGGAAAGAAAATTTGTAAAGGTGTGTATTGGCTTTTTGATTTGGCAGAGTTGACACTTAGGTATATGTTGAATATAATAAAAATACTTAAATATGTACTGTTTTAAGTATATTAGGTAATTGCGAAATGTATTCTAAATTTTATGTTGTTGAATAGAGTTCCGTAAATGCTTATTAAGTACGGAAAAGAAAGGAAGTGTGAAGTATGATTGCCACTAAGCCGATTGATTTAAGAGCTAATCTGAAAAGTTACCTTGATGACGCTTTTAACGGAGAGCCTGTAATTGTTTCAAGGAAAAATAATAGAAATGTTGTTATCGTGTCTGAGCGTGAGTATAATGATTTGATTAAAGCGAAGCGAAACGCCGAGTATCTGAAAAAACTGCAGCGAGGCATTTCTGCCCTTAATGACGGCAAAGGTACAGAACATGAAATAATTGAGGACTATGACGAATGAAAAAGATATGGTTTGATGAAGCATGGGAAGAATATCTTTACTGGCAGACACAGGATAAGAAAACCATAAAGCGGATAAATATGCTTTTAAAGGATATAGAACGGGCGAATTTTGAAGGAATAGGCAAGCCCGAACCGTTAAAAGGAGATTATTCGGGATTTTGGAGTCGTCGCATTGATGAGAGTAACCGTTTGATATATCGTATTAATGCGGAATACTTGAAATTTTGTCATGTAAAGGGCATTATGAGGATTAACACAACACGAATTACTTATTGATGGATAGGAAAGGATGTAAATAAATGAAATACAGACTTGACAGATACGGCAATCAAATTTCACAGCTTGGCTATGGCTGCATGCGGTTTACCAAAAAAGGAAATGCAATCGATTACGAAAAGGCGGAGAAAGAGGTGCTGCTTGCCATTGAAGGCGGCGTCAATTATTTTGATACCGCGTATATTTATCCGGGCAGCGAGGAATGTCTGGGGCGTATTTTGGATGAAAACAAGTGCCGCGATAAAGTCTATATCGCGACGAAGCTTCCGCAGTACATTATGCGTTCGTCCGCGGCAATTGACAAAACCTTTAACGAGGAGCTTTCGCGCCTGCGCACTGACTATATCGATTATTATTTGATGCATATGTTTACGGACTATGCGGAGTGGGAGCATTTAAAGACATTAGGCATTGAGGATTGGATTGAGAAAAATAAGGCGGCAGGGCGTATCCGCAATATCGGTTTTTCTTACCATGGCGATACGGATATGTTTTTGAAAATTTTGGACGCATATGACTGGGATTTCTGCCAGATTCAGTATAATTATCTGGACGAGCATACGCAGGCGGGGAGAAAAGGTCTGCAGGCGGCAGCAGCCAAGGGCATACCTGTGATTATTATGGAGCCTTTGCGCGGCGGCAAGCTTGTCAATCTGCCCGATAAGGCAAAACAGGCGCTGGCTTCGGACAGCAAAGGCTATACTCCCGCGGAGCTGGGGCTTCGTTGGCTTTGGAACCAGCCCGAGGTGAGCTGTGTGCTTTCGGGCATGAATTCCGAGGATATGGTAAAGGAAAACATCCGCATTGCGTCCGAGGCGGAGGCGGGGGATTTTACTGAGGAAGACATGGAGATAGTGGAGCAGATAAAGAAGATTATCCGCGAGCGCGAAAAGGTAGGATGTACGGGCTGTCGCTATTGTATGCCATGTCCGAAGGGCGTTGACATCCCGGGCAATTTCTACTATTACAACCTGATGTATATGGAGAAAAAATCGTCCGCCCGCTTTGAATTTGCACAGAACATGGGAATGCGCAAGGAGCCGGGCTTTGCTTCACAGTGCGTTGGCTGCGGCAAATGCGAAAAACATTGTCCGCAGCATATAAATATTCGTGAAAAATTAAAGGAAGCCGACAAAGAGCTTAGACCGCTGCCTTATAAGCTTGGTATCAATGCGGCGCGAAAGTTTATAATTAAGTAGTGTAATGGCGAGCGATTAAAAGGTGTGCAATGATTTTGCTGAAAAGCGTAGAGGCATGCGAATTTGTACAGTTTGCCTAATAAATGTAAGACATGATTTTGTGCAAAAATGCCTTTGACTTTTGGGATTGTTGTAAATAAAATAATAATAAACGTGTAGCAGGACTGCGTAAATCCAGTTATCTGTCACACGTTTATTTTTTTGTAAAAAGATAAAGCACTGCCGTAGGGCGGTGTTATACCGATTTGAGTCTGCATTTAATTATGCGGGCGTGCAGGAAAGGGAGGATTAAGATGGAAACAAATCAATTTTTGGGAACGGAGCACATCGGGCGGCTTATGGGAAAATATGCCGTGCCCTGCATTATCTCGCTTTTAGTGGGTGCGCTCTACAATATCGTGGATCAGATATTCATTGCAAATGCCGCGTATCTTGGTTCATACGGAAACGCCGCCAATACGGTGGTATTTCCGCTGACGGTAATCGCGCTTGCCATAGCTGTGATGGCGGGCGACGGTTGCTGTGCGTTTGTGAGCCTGTGTCTTGGCAAAGGCGAGCCTGAAAAAGCGAGGAAAAGCGTGGGAAACGCCGTAGTGTTTATAATTGTGACAAGTTTGATTTTGTCTGTTGTGTATCTGTTGTTTAGCGACGGCATCATTGCGATGTTCGGTGGTACGGTAAATGCGGAAACCTTTAAATACTCAAAGGAATATTTTTTCTATATTTCACTGGGCATTCCTTTTTATATGTTCGGGCAGGCGATGAACCCTATTATCAGGGCAGACGGCAATCCGAGGTTTGCAATGGTTTCCACGCTTGCGGGCGCGGTTTTAAACATTATTCTCGACCCGATATTTATATTTTCGTTCAAATGGGGAATGATGGGCGCGGCAGTCGCTACTGTAGCGGGGCAGATTGTTACGGCGGTTTTGGCAGTGTGGTATCTGTTGAATATGAAGACGGTAAAGCCTGTGAAGTCAGATTACCTTATAAATCTGAGCATTTCAAAGAAGACGCTGACGCTTGGCATATGCAGTTTTTTGTCGCAGATTTCGCTTGTCGCGGCGATGGCGGCTATCAACAATATGATACGCAAATACGGCGCGCTTGACGAGATTTTCGGGCAGGAGCAGTTTGCGCAGATACCGATGGCGGTAGTGGGAATTGTAATGAAGTTTTTCCAGATTGTTATTTCAATAGTGGTAGGCATGGCGGCAGGCTGTATTCCCATTGTGGGCTATAATATGGGAGCGGGATTGAAGCGGCGGGTAAAAGAACTGTTTACGAGGCTGCTTGTCGCCGAGGCGTGCGTTGGCACTGTGGCGTTGGTAACTGTTGAATTTTTCCCGAGGCAGCTTATTGCGATTTTCGGCGCGGCGAATGAGAGTGTGTATTATACTGATTTTGCAGTTAGGGCGTTTCGCATTTATTTGTGTATGATAATTTTTGCGTGCGTCAACAAGGCGTGCTTTATATTTTTGCAGGCTATGGGTAAGGCGGCTGCGTCAACGCTGCTTTCTATGGTGAGGGAGATTGTGTTTGGCGTGGGATTTGCGCTGCTGCTGCCTATAAAATTCGGGCTTGACGGAGTTTTGTATTCTATGCCTGTGTCGGATATGCTGACATTTGTGATTGCGGCGGTGCTTATTTGGCATACATATAGGGAGCTTGATGTGGGGGAGGAGAGTTGTAGGGAAAAGTTGGCGGCGTAAGGGCAGCAATGTGTTGGCAAGCGGCGAAGTCAGCCGACTATGTCCGCGCGCGTGCGGACATAGTCGGCTGACTTCTTTGGTTGTTGGCGGGGACTGGGTGTTGTGGGACAAGAGGTTTATAATATGCGATTTCCATTGAAAAATCAATGGAAATTATGCGAAATTAAGAATAATAAAATGTATGAAACGCAAAGTTGACAAAACGAAACTGTAGATTTGTTGTCTTTTGAGTGCGGTTGATGATAAAATGTCTGCAGGAGGTGGATGGAAATGACGCTGGGGCAGAAATTAAAGGCGCTTTTGAAGGACAATAATATGACGCAGGAGGATTTGGCGGAGAGGCTTGATGTATCGCGGCAGGCAGTGGGGAAGTGGGTGAATGACAAGGGAATACCTGAAGTGGGGAAGCTTGTGCAGATTAGCAGGCTGTTCGGGGTATCGACAGACTATCTGCTGAAAGAGGAGTGCGAGGAAAAGAGCGCGTTAATGGAAAAGGCGATGGAAGAAAATGGCGCATCTGAAAGCGGATTTTATGTCAGCCAGGAGATGCTGAATGGATATTTGCTGTATTGCAGACGGAATGTGAGACGGATTGCGGGGGGAATTAGCCTTTTTATATTGTCAAATATTTTTGATTGCTTTGGCAGTGACAGCATAATGATGTCATTGTTCTATTGGCTTACAATGATGGCGGGGATAGCCATTGTTCTTCTGCAGTTTTTTCAGATTGGGCAGTATCAGAAAATCAAAAATGGACATCTTATATTTGACGATAAGGTGTATGAGGATTTTAAGAAACAGCGGGAAAGCAGAAGAAAAAAATACGCTTTTGCAGTTATTGCAGGAGTAGCTGTCCTTATGGCGAGCTCTGAAATGCAAGGCGTGCTGACGGTATATCTGGGGCAGGCGGTTTGCGAGGTTTTGGAATGGGCGGCGGATACGGTGTGGATAGCGCTTATCATATGGGCAGGAATGTCTATGCATGCTGACAGTATTGTTGTAAAAAACACTGAGCATTTCCCACAAAGCGGCAATATGAAAAGGTATCGCTGGGTATATATGGCGTTACCTGTCACAGCCGCGGCTGTCTGGATTGGGATAGTGACAAATGCATGGAGTCCGTATGCGCCTATCATAATTCTGTTCTGCTGTTTACTGGTGACGACATGCAAATTGCTTATAGAAAAGTGATTAGATTTGTTTAAAGTATCAGATGAAATGAGGGTTAAATTATGAATAAGAAGGGCTGTATTAAAACAGGCATTATTCTTTTGTTTGTACTATACATATGCACAGGGTGTTCAAATCGGCAGGAGGAAAAATACACTGTTGAGGATTTGGGTGGACTGGCTGAGATAAGAATATTTTCAGCAGAGGACAATGAGCTTATAAAAACGGTAAGTGATGAGGAGCAGCTGTACCAGTATAATCAGCGCCTTAATTTTGACGCGTCAGATATAGAGGAGCGTCAAAGCAAATTAAAAAAGAGTTTAAAAGGCGCAAATGAGCAGTATCGTTTTGTTGCATATAAGCGTCCCGTCGCGCGTTTTGGCGATGGTGAGCCGGAGGAAAATTTCACTATTACATTATATGAGGACACAAATATTATAAAAATGACAGTGTCTGAGGAAAGCATTAAAGCTTTTTCTGTTCCAGAGGAATTTTTGGCTTTTTACTTTGAAATTTCTGATGAGGAAATGGATTTTTTAACTTCTTTAGCTGAATGATAATGAGCCGTTAAAGCGGCATAGGAAGTTATTATTAGAAAAAAATTATGGAAAAGAGGTCTTATTTATGAGAAAGAAATTGAATATCACATAGGAAATTTTTCCCATGCCAGTGCTGATGATTGCCACCTGCAACGAAGACGGCAGCGTGAATGTCATGAACGCAGCATGGGGTACAATGCAGGAGCGTGACACTAATCAACGAATTTCCGCTCTGTCTTGAATGTAAATTCATTGAATGCCAAGAATTTGTTTACAAAGCTTCTGCCCGCTGAAGCGTGCGCAGGCATCATGGCGTTTATAATCGTTGAATTTTTCCAAGGCAACTCATCACAATTTTTGGTGAGGGAGATTGTGTTCGGCATAGAGTACAAAAACCCCATCAAGCCCAAAAACCAAAGGAAGCAACAGCGCAAATCCCACACCAAACACAATCTCCCTCACCATGGAAAGCAGCGTTGAGGCCGCCGCCTTTCCCATAGCCTGCAGGAATATAAAGCACGCCTTGTTGACACAAGCAAAAATTATCATGCATAAATAAACGCGAAACGCCTTGACCGCAAAATCAGTATAATACACACTCTCATTCGCCGCGCCCATCATTCCCCATTTGAATGAAAATATAAATATCGGATCCAATATAATATTTAAAATCGCGCCCGCAAGTGTGGAAATCATCGCAAACCTCGGATTACCGTCTGCCCTGATAATAGGATTCATCGCCTGACCGAACATATAAAACTTTTCAGGCTCGCCTAAACGAAATTATGCGAAATTAAGGATATATATTTTAAGCAGCTAAAGCGGTATAGGGGGCTTGCTATTTTTCGCTTGTCAGTTATAATTATATTTGAAAGCAAAATGCTGTTAAAATAATCCGGGGAGGCATAAATGGAAACAACGGCACAGCCATCAGAACAGAATACAGGTAAAATAACGGAAACGGCAGAACAAAATTTGAATAAAGCAACAGAGCCCGCAGGACAAAACGCGGACAAGATATTGGAGCGCGCGCTTGACATAGGTGAGGCAATGCTGCGCTCGGGTGCGGAGATACTTCGCATTGAGGACACGATAATCCGCATATGCAATGCCTACGGTGACGGCATTGTTGATGTTTTTACGATACTTTCGCTTATAATAGTGAGCTGGAAGACTCCGGACGGCAGGAGTATCACGCAGACGCGGCGCATTTACTCATATTCTACGGATTTGGAGCGCTTGGAGGAGCTGAACGCGCTTTCAAGGTACATATGCGCGAACAGGCCGCCGGCTGACGAAATCGAGGAGCGCGTGAACGCGATAATGTGCGATGAGGACAAAAACAGCAAATATTTTAAGCTTGCGGGATATGTGCTTACGGCGGCCGCGTTTGCAGTATTTTTTGGAGGGAACATCAGGGACGGCATAGCGGCGGGGCTTGTCGGCATTATACTGTATGCATGGGATTTTGTCTTTGCGTCGCACAGCAAAAACAGAGTAGTATACAGCTTAATGAGTTCGATTGTTGCGGGCATAGCATGTATATTTACCGTCAATGTGCATATCGGAGTAAACATCGACAGCGTTATGATAGGAAGCATAATGATTTTGATTCCGGGAATAGGTATAGTAAACTCGCTGAGGGATATGATGAGGGGAGACATTATTACAGGAATATTGCGGCTTGCGGAGGCGCTTATGATAGCTGTGGCGATAGCCGTCGGCTTTGGTATTGCGCTTGTGCTTATCTAAGCAGGCATTAAAAATCAGGAGGTTAGCGAAAGTGACAGCAAAAATAGCAGAATTTATGAATGATTACCTTGCGGTACTTGTGTCAGCTCTTATCGGTACGCTTGGCTACTGCCTTTTGTTCAATGTAAAGAAAAGCCGCATAATTTATTGCTGCATAGGGGGCACATTGACAACGCTTATATATTTTATCTGCGCAGAGAGCGGATTCTCGCTGCTTATGCAGAATATGATTCCGGCGGCGATAGCGACATTTTATGCGGAGCTGATGGCGAGAATTGTAAAGGCTCCCGCTACGGTTTTCCTTATTCCGTCCATAATACCGCTTGTGCCGGGCGGAAGGCTTTATTATACAATGAGCGCGATGATAGACGGGAATAAGCTGAAGGCGGACATGCTTGGCGGACAGACGGTTCTGATTGCAATCGGGCTCGCCGTAGGCGTGGTGCTCGTTTCCGTTTGCTTTTACCAGATTGCGAGCCGTCCTCGCTACAATATAAGGTTTGAACGCGGCAAAAGATAAAAACAAAAAATAAAAAAAGAATTTCAAGGTTTGACAAAGTATGCAATGAGAGGTCTGTCGGCGCATATAATTAGTAGCAACAGTCATATGTAAGAGGTATCAGCTTGACCTGTAAGGAACGGATTTTGTCAAATGACTATAGTGATTGGATTATAGACTTTATTTCGGATGATAAGCGACCAAGAAATTTATGGGACGATTACTGCTACCATATAGTAAACGATGACCTTGCAATCGTGTATATAGACAGGACGACGGCACTAAACAGCAGTACGGACTTCAGGAGGTCGTTTTATTCCTTCCTGCCTAAATGCTATGGACTTATGGAAAGTCCGCCAAACCTTTCGGCGCAGAGACTGAACACGCTGAGCCTTTCCGCGTCGGGTATTTTGGAGGTACAAAGACCGCCCTTAAGCCTTACGGGAAAAGGCGTGGTTATTGGCTTCATTGATACAGGCATACGCTATCAGGAGCCTGTATTCAGAGATTTTGCGGGCAGGAGCCGTATTTTGAGCATATGGGACCAGACCATCCAGACGGGGACGCCGCCGGAAGGTTTTGAGTATGGCAGCGAGTACACAAATGTGATGATAAACGAGGCGCTTGAAAGCAGCGCCCCTTTTTCAATAGTGCCGAGTACTGATGTAAACGGCCATGGAAGCGCGATGGCAAGTCTGGCGGCGGGAAGCACCATAGGAAACGGAAGCTTTACGGGCGCGGCGCCTGATAGCGATATAGTGGTCGTGAAGCTTAAAGAGGCAAAGCCGTATCTTCGCGATTACTATAAAATCCCGGCGGGAGTGCCCTGCTACAGCGAGACGGACATAATCCAGGCGGTTCAGTATCTGCAGAAATATGTCGAGGTTCTAAGCCGCCCGCTTGTAGTTTGCCTTGGCATAGGTACAAGCACCGGTGACCATATGGGGCTTGGGATGCTTGGCAATTATATAGGCTATTTAAGCAGGCAGAAAAGCCGCGTGTTCGTAGTGGCGGTTGGCAATGAGGGCAACGCGGCGCACCATTTTCAAGGCATGATAAGTATGCGCGAGACATATAGGGATGTTGAGCTTAGGGTGGGCGAAAATGAAAATGGGTTTGTGATGGACTTGTGGGGTGACGCGCCCTATTTTTATAACGCCACGATACGCACTCCCGGCGGTGAAAGCATAAGGTGGAACAATCCGAGAGGATATACGCCGCAGGAGTTTAACTTTGTATATGAAAAAACGCGGATAATAGTGGACTATCTTCTTGTGGAGCAGGCTTCGGGAGCGGAGCTTATCCGTTTCAGGTTTACCGACCCGACGGCAGGAGTGTGGAATATAAGGGTAAACTCCGAGGGAATGATTGTCGGCGGCGGTTTCGACATATGGCTTCCGATTACGCAGTTTTTGTCCTCGGAAACATATTTTTTAGAGCCTAGTCCGTATGTTACAATCACTGAGCCGGGATATGCATACGGCGTTGTTACGGTGGCGAATTATGGTATTTCAAATAATGGCATATATCCTTCGTCCGGAAGGGGCTACGCGCGTGACAATTTCATAGCGCCCGATATCGCGGCGCCGGGCGTGAATGTGTCTACGCCGTTTGGCGAGCGCACAGGTTCAAGCATTTCCGCGGCGATAACGGCGGGCGGCTGCGCCCAGCTCATGCAGTGGGCAGTGGTGGAGGACAATGATTTTCTTGTCAATTCGATAAACATAAAAAATTATCTGATACGCGGTGCGCAGAGAGATGATTTCCTTGAATATCCAAACCGCGAATGGGGCTACGGGCGTCTAAACATCGCGGGCGTGTTTAATTTTTTGGCGGGACTTTGAAAAAAATAAAAAAATGAATAATTTCCTCAAATAACGGCAAAATAAAATAAGCCCGATGTGGCATTATAAAACGCGGATAAACGCGCATTTATGATTGGAGGAAATTATGAAGAAGAATTTGAAAGCAAAAAAATTGAACCGCAAGGCTGTTTTCGCGGCAGCAGTTATGACGCTTGCGTTTGGAGTAACGGCGTGCGGCAGCGGCAAAGTAAATGAAAATAAAGACCCGCTTACAGGCGAGGATATGTCACAACAGGAAAGCCAAAGCAGCGAAAACGCCGGCAGCGAGGGCTCGTCTGAGGACGGTTCGGGTGAGAGCGCAGGCGACCTAAGCGCGTTTGATGAGATGCTTAAGGATGAACGCAATGATGCCAACAGCATTATAGACTATATCAATACGAATATAGTGGGAGCAGGCGCGGATGAGGTAAAAAAGCTTGTTTCGGGACTTTTAAGCTTTGGCGATGATATACGGAATATTGACTTTACGAGGCTTGATGACAGCAGGCAGTATATGCCGGAGGATATGGTAGCGTTTATGGATTTGATGAAGCTTGAGGCTGATACGCCGTCAATGGTTATGTCCGACGAGGAAAACCGCAGGGTAATCAATATGACGCTTTCGGAGATGCTTGAAAGAGCGCGTCTGTTTGAGCAGCATATTGAAAAGTATCCCGATGCCGTTACTACGGAGGCGGCTGAGCGTATGTATGAGGAAATAGCCACAAATGCCATCTCGGGCGGCTATAATAAGGCGGAGGGCATATCCCACTATTACAAGGGTGACGATGAAAATGTCATTGATCAGGAAGCCTTGAAATATTACCGGCAGTTTGCCGAGGCAAATCCCGACAGTAATCTGGGAAAAATAGTACAGGAATATATCGGGCTTTTGCAGTCAAATAACTTTCAGATAGACGACAAAATGAATGACTACTACATGAGCCTGCACCAGAAGCTTGAACTGTCAAACATCCAAAACGCTTCACAGAACAAAGACGGCAGCGCGGACGATAATGGCGGTAACGCGGGCACAGAAGCAGGCAGCGCTGAAAGTATGGGCAGTGCAAAAGCCGCAGGCTGACATGGCAGCTGAAAGCACAGATTTAAGATAATATTAACTAACATTAACCATACCATAAATAAAAGCCCCACAGATTAAGCGCTTATATGGCTCTTAACTTTGCGGGGCTTTTCTGCGGAAAAGTTTTTGGAATTATGCTTATGCGGTGATAACGGTGCCTATTTTTTCGTCAATCGCGTCATGCGTCTTGCTAAGCGATGTGATGACGGCTCTGCCGGACGGTACGGCCTCAAGGTATGCGATAGCCGCCATGATTTTTGGAAGCATATCGGTCTCGCCGAATTGTCCCTCGGCAATATATTCCTTCGCCTTTGCGACATTCATAGCTTTAATAGGTTCTTGATTTTCGCTGCCGTAATTCAAATATACATAGTCCACGCTTGTAAGTATCAAAAGTTCGTCTGCCTTCAAATCCGCAGCGAGCTTGCCGGCGATGCTGTCCTTTTCTATAACCGCCGACGCGCCTTTCAAAATATGCTTCTGCTCAATGACGGGAATACCGCCGCCGCCGCATGCTATCACAATCTGCCCTGCATCCACAAGCGTCTTTATCGCCTCAATCTCTACGATATCTATAGGCTTTGGCGCGGCGACAATCCTGCGGTAGCCGTCCTTTGTCTGCACGACATAATTGCCCTTATTTACTTCAATATCGGCGTCCTCCTTTGACATATATCGGCCGATAGCTTTTTTGGGTTCATAAAATGCCTCGTCATACGGGTCAACCGTCACCTGCGTGAGAATAGTGCTAACAGGCACCGAAATGCCGCGGCTTAGAAGCTCTGACTTCAGGGAATTTTGGATATCGTAGCCGACATAGCCCTGGCTCATTGCGGAACAGACGCACATAGGGGCGGGAGTATAATCTATGTAAATGCGCCTAAGCTCAGTCATAGCCTTGTGAATCATGCTGACCTGGGAGCCGTTGCTGTGCGTGATTGTGAGCTGATAATCGGCCTCCGCCAAATCAGCTAGCGCCCTTGCGGTTTTTTTGACGGCGCCGAGCTGTGCCTGAATAGTAGAGCCAAGCGCCTCATGTCCCAATGCGACAACTACCTTTTTTTTGCTCATGTTTAACCTCATTTCTGCACTGCGTTCTGCACCAATTTTTTATATTTGTGCTGCGTGGGGTGTGCGTAATGCAAAAGCCTGTGTCGCAGTGCAGCCACGAGGCTTCATGCACACCGCAGCATATCTTAGCCGCTAAAAAATGTGATAATTAAGTATATCAAATTGCGCGGCATTTGTACACCGAAACATAAAAAATATTCATTTTTTTGATATCATAACACTTGCTTTTGGTTGACAAAAGGCGATCCTTAATAATATAATGAATGTGTAAACAAGTGATTATTGTGAATAATCATAAGTTGTGAAAACGCCGATGAAGCGTTTTGAGGGGGAAAATCAGATATAAGCGCAGAAGGTGTCTTTTGGGCTTGCAGGACTTTGTGTAAAGGAGTTTATGTGTGATTGGCATGTAAAGGGGGAAGTGGATATGATGACGAGCAGAGAGGCGCAGATTTACCAGTGGATTACTGAGGAGCCTATGATTTCTCAGGAGGAGCTTGCGGAGAAAGCGGGAATAAAGCGCTCGTCCGCGGCAGTCCATATTTCAAATTTGATGAAGAAAGGATATATTCTCGGCAAAGGATATATCACAAACGGTCCGAATTATTGTACTGTGATAGGCGGGGTAAATATTGACTTAGGCGGTATGCCGTTTTATGAGCTGCCTGAAAAAAACGCGAGCGAGGGCAGGGTAGTGGTGTCGCTTGGCGGTGTGGGCAGAAACATTGCGCACAACATGAGCCTGCTGGGCATGAATGTGAAGCTCATTACGGCGTTGGGTGAGGATTTATACGGGCACAGGATAATTGAAAAGTGCGAGGCTCTCGGCATAGACCTGTCGGAGTCGCTGCGCTCCGCGGATGAGAAGACCTCCACCTACATATATATAGTGGGCGAGGACAAAAAGATGCGTCTGGGTGTGTCCGACATGCAGATATATGAGAAAATCACGCCCGAGTTTATCAGCGCCAAGATGGATTTGATTAATCATGGCAGAATAGCCGTAATAGATACGAACATTCCCGAGGACACCATAAAATATATCGCTGAAAACTGCAAAGTGCCCCTGTTTGCGGAGACTGTTTCGGGACAGAAAGGCAGGAAGCTTCTGGGCGTGCTTGATAAGCTTCACACAATTACGCCGAGCAGGATTGAGGCGCAGGAGCTGAGTGGAGTGGAGATTAAGGATTCAGCGTCCTTGAAGCATGCGGCGGATGTGATTTTGTCAAAGGGAGTGCAGAATGTATTTATCACGCTTGGCGAGCATGGGGTATTTTATTCAAACGGTATAGAATCGGATTACATACAGACAAAGAAGTGCAACATCGCAAACGGCAACGGCGCGGATGACGCTTTTATGGCGGGACTTGCCTTTTCACACATAAGGCATCTACCTATAAGGGAGACAGCCATCGTAGGCAACGCGGCATCATGCATTACCGCGGAGACGGAGGAAACGATAAGCAGCAAGATATCAATAGCGGAGCTTGCGCGCGTGTCGGGCTTGGATTTGTAAAATATATAAAGTAAATAATCAAAAGTAAATAATCAAAACGAAAAACGCAGACCTTTTAAAGCCTGCGTTTTTCGTTTTACAAAAGGGGATATGAGAAAAAGTAAACAAAAAATTGATATAAGCTGTTTAAATTCGGTTATGGCATTGACCAGAAGCTGTCGAAGCCGGGGAAGCTGAAGCCGTTATAATTATTCTGCTCGTCATTTTCTTTTTTACTGTTGTCGGGAGCGTCATCGCCGAGCACCTTGCTGTCGCCGAGAGTGAGAGAATAGCTCTGCTCCACATATCCGTTGTTGCTTTGCACCATAGCGACTATATCTACCGTTTCGCCTGATTTGTAGTAGGCAAGCAGTGACTTCAAATCGCTCATCGATTTTACAGTCTGACCGTCAAATTTTGTTATGATGCTTCCCTTTGAAAGACCTGCCTTTTCAGCGGGTGAGTCTTCATATACAGTATTGACAAAAATACCTACAGGTATACCATATGTCTGTGAAATTTCGCTTGTCACATCTGTGCCGCCTATGCCGATATAGCCTTGAGAGTCCTCATCTACGACATCTCTTGTTTCCTTGAGCATAAGCTCCTCGATTATCGACTGCACATCTGAAATAGGTATGGCGTAGCCCATGCCCTCGACAGAGCTTGATGCGACCTTTACTGAATTTATTCCGATAAGCTCGCCGTTCATGTTGAGGAGTGCGCCGCCTGAATTGCCGGGATTTATTGCCGCGTCTGTCTGTATAAGCTTATTTGTGATGCTGCCGCCGTTGTCGTCCGAAACGGTCACTTCGCGGTTCAGCGCGCTTATATAGCCTACTGTTACGGATTGTCCATAGCCGAGGGCGTTTCCTATAGCCACTACTTCCTGACCAAGTGCAAGATTTGATGAGTCGCCGATAGTGGCAATTTTTATCTGTGAACGCATATCGTCAGTGACATCATCGAGCGATACGGAGATTACGGCTAAATCCTTGTCAGCGTCAAAGCCCTTGATTTTAGCGCTTACAAGCGAAGGATTGTCGCTGTCCTCATCATAGCTGAAAATTACGCTGAGTTCATTGCTGCCTGAAATTACATGGTAATTTGTGACAATCAAAAGCTCTGTGTCATTCTGTCCTATTATAATGCCTGAGCCGCTTCCTTCTGTGTCCTGCAGATATGTGCCGAACATTGTACGCACCTCAGTTACGCCCTTGTTTGTGATTGATACGACGCTTGGCAGGCAGTTCTTTGCGATATCAGCTACTGTGCTGTTTGAGGCTGCCGTATTGTCAAAATTAACATTTGACGATGAAAGAGAGCCTGATGTAGTAGAGAGCGCGGGTGTGCCGGCGTTGTTGTTATTCTGTGAATTTTGCTGCATTTGCTCCAGCTGCGTCTGTGTCTGGCGCATTTCGCGCGTCGTCAGATAAGCCGGTACGCTGAAAGCCGCTCCCGCCGCAAGCCCGAAAAGCACTCCGCAGCATGTAAACGCTACGGCTTTTTTGAGAAAAGGTCTTTTCTTCTTTACTTTAGTGCCAGTCGGATTTTGAGGCTGGTTATAGCCGTTGTTTGCGCCCGCTGTGTAATAGTATTCGCGATAGGGATTTTGCTGCGAACTGTTTTCATTGTTTAAATTGCTGCCATTGTTTTCATACATAATATATACCTCCATTTTTAATAGAAATCATAACCTGTTTGCCTTTAACAATTTATAATTTAAAACCAAATTGTGTTTTAAATGTTATGCAAATGTGTATAATTTGTGAAAAAATGCGGAGGTATTATTTATTTACTATTAGAATTAAAAAAACTATTTCATTTTTATTAATATTGTGATAAAATAAAAAATCATAACATATTATATGTATAGTTTGCATGAGAAAGGAATCACATGAGAAAGCAAGGAAAGCTGTCAGCATTGGGAATTGTGCAGAAATTATATAAGGTTCATGATGATATCAGACAGAGCATAAACAATAAAGCTGCTGTTTACGCCATGCAGCTTTTGTCTGACTGCCAGCAGAGCGCCATCGAGCTTGGCAGCCTAATCGAGCAGACAGAAGGCGAAGGCTTTGTCACTGTAAAATATATAGAAGATTATTGCGAGCTTTTGTATAATAATTATCAGGCGCTTGACAATGCGGAAGAGGTTAATTCTAACAAGGTCTATAAGGTTCTTCGCAAATATCTTGTGCAAATCGAGAACAGTATAAGGAATGATATTTCAGTAAAGCTGGAGGCTGTATTTTTGCCGTATAAGGCTTCAATGTGGGATTCACTTGAGAGCATATGGAAGGCGGCGGACGCAGATTCTGATTGTGACGCATATGTAGTTCCTATTCCATATTATGATAAAAATCCGGACGGTAGCTATAAAAAGGAGCATTATGAGGGAGGTTTATACCCTGATTATGTGCCGATTACGAGATTTGATGAATATGATATTGCTAAAAGGCATCCCGATGTTATTTTCATACATAATCCTTATGATAATAATAATTTGGTTACAAGTGTACATCCTGATTTTTTTTCGGATAGGCTGAAGCCATATACAGATTTGCTGGTGTATGTGCCATATTATTCAACAACAGGAGGCATGAGCGAGGGGCAAAGAAGTTGTCCTGCGTACTATAATGCGGATTATATTATCATACAGGCGGAGAAGTACAGAAGCTTTTTTGACGCGGCGTTGCCTCAGGACAAGCTTTTGGCGCTTGGCTCTCCTAAATTTGACAGAGTTATAAATATATGTAAGAATCCGCCCGAACCGCCTGCCGATTGGAAAGAGAAAATGGCGGGAAAAAAGGTCTATTTTTACAATACAAGCATAGGTGGTATACTTGGAAATACTGAAAAATTTTTGAAAAAGATGAGGTATGTGTTCAAATGCTTTGAAGGAAGAAACGACGCATGCCTGATATGGCGTCCTCATCCACTTTTAGAGTCAACGCTGGATTCAATGAGGATGATATATAAGGAAGAATTTCTTAGAATCAAGGAGCAGTTTATAAACAGCGAAACAGGTATATATGACGAGACGCCAGATATTACGAATACCGTAGCGCTCTGTGACGCATACGTCGGAGATTCGGGGACAAGCGTGACATCGCTGTTTGGTATTGCGGGCAAGCCGTTGTTTATATTGAATAATAACATTGATACCGCACCAGCAGAGAACGACTGGCGTGGGCAGATTACTAGCGGATTTTCCGCTGTGGGAAGCCATAAGTGGCTGATAGTGTCGGGGACAAGACTTTATTACTCGCCTGATGACAACTATAAGTATGAATATTATTGCGATTTGTCAAAGTATTCAGGCGGATATTATTATTCGCAGGTGATAGAGATAAACGGTAAGAATTATGTCTGCCCTGCCAATGCGAATGATATCTTAGTAGTTGATGATAGGAAAATTGTAAAACGTATCAGTCTGCCTGTGCAGCTTAAGGAGCAGGGGGCATTTTACGGTGCGTTAAGAAGCGGTGATTACCTGATTCTGCTGCCCAATAAATATCCCGTGATAGTGCGCTATAATACTGTTACTGAGAAGCTTGATTATCTGAATAAAAATACAGACATTATTTTGGCTGTTGTGAACGGTGAAAGACGTTTCGGCGGCGCATGTGAGAAGGACGGGCACATATATATAGGTTCGCCTGTAAGTCCAAAGGCAGTTGATATTGAAGTTGTGACAGGCAAAGAGACGGTGCTGGAGATAAAATCCGCAAATTATGGCGGCTGCATGATAATGCAGTGCGACGGTGAAAAAATGTGGATTATGCCATATACTGGAAATACGATCATATGTTGGAATCCTGCCGACGGCAGTACCATGGAATATGCCTGTCAGGTCAAAGGATTTGAGTGTTTCAATCCGATTTTAGGGTATAAGTGCGGCGACAGACCCTTTGGATGCTGTGCTTTCTATAACGATTATGTATACGTTACGCCCTATTGGGGAAACGAGTATATCAGGATTAACAGACAAAACGGCGAAATCGTGAAATGGTGTCCTCCGTTTGAGAGGACAAGGAAGGCTGTCAACGGATATTTCTTTGCGGGGGCAGAGAGCACATTCATTTATTCAGTTGACGGAAAAAGCACAGGCAGCGTATGGCGGCTGTTCTCAATATATGACAGAAAGCTGTACGACATAAATCTTGAAGCTAATGATTATAAGGAAATACCAGTTAAATTTGACTTAGAGGAATTAAAGGAAAAGGTGAACGGATTTAGCGAATATTCGGAATGGTTGATGTATGCCTGTATGGAGGATGCGTTTAATTCTCTGCCTGACTTTTTGGATGGTAATATTACGGGAAATCAGTTCAATATAGACAGACAGCTTAAGGCTTACAGCCCAATCGCGGCAAATTATGATGGCACATGCGGCGCGAAGGTATATGATTTTATGCGCGGAAAGCTTAAGCAGGGCGCAGGTAACACGTAAAACAGGAGGCGGCAGTCATGGTAAAAGTAATTACATACGGTACGTTTGACTTGTTTCATGAAGGGCATTACAGGCTGCTGCAGAGGGCAAAACAACTGGGAGATTATTTGATAGTAGGCGTCACGACAGAGGAGTACGACCAGACAAGAGGTAAGCTAAATGTAATCGACTCGCTTGTGACAAGGATTGAAAATGTCAAAAAGACAGGATTTGCGGATGAAGTAATTGTAGAAGAAGCTGCAGGTCAGAAGTTTCAGGATATAAAGAAATATCATATAGATATTTTCACTGTAGGTTCAGATTGGATTGGAAAATTTGATTATCTAAAGGATTATTGCAAGGTTGTATACCTTGAAAGGACAAAGAATATCTCAAGCACAATGCTGCGTGAAAGGAATAAACGCATACAGCGGATAGGGATTATAGGCACGGGCAGAATAGCGAAAAGATTTATGCCCGAGGCGGCATGCGTCAGTGGGATAAGTGTTCAGGGGGTTTACAATCCTCATATTGGCAGCGCGGAGAGCTTTGCAAAAAATCACGATATAGATTGTTATGAAACATTAGATGATTTTTTTTCGGCAGTGGATGCTGTTTACATTGCGTCGCCGCATCAGACACACTATGAATATGCTAAAGCAGCGCTTGAGCATGGAAAGCACGTATTATGTGAGAAGCCGATGACGCTTGATAGGCGCCATGCAGAACAGCTCTTTAATATGGCAAAAGAACGTAATCTGATACTGTTCGAGGGAATAAAGACAGCATATTGCCCGGGATTTATCAAGCTTATGGGCATAGCCTGCAGCGGCGCGATAGGGAGTATTAAAAGTGTTGAGGCGTGTTTTACGAAACTTGAAGATGAGGACAGCAGGGAGCTTACCGATTTGAAGTATGGCGGGAGTATGTTGGAGCTTGGAAGCTATTGCCTGCTGCCGATAATAAAAATCCTTGGGGCTGATTATGAAAGGTTAAGCTTTGATACGGTCAAGGGAGATAACAACCTTGATATATTGACAAAGGCATATTTTAAATATCCTAATGCTGTAGCGACTGCGACATGCGGACTTGGTGTAAAGTCGGAAGGGCAGCTTATCATATCTGGAACTAAAGGTTATATATTGGCAGAGGCGCCTTGGTGGAAAACGAATTATTTTGAGGTGCGCCATGAAAATCCCGATGATGTGGAGAAATTCTCGGCAAGATTTTTGGGCGACGGGCTTAGATATGAGATAAGCGATTTCCTGTCTATGATAAACGGAAGCGCAAAGAGCGAATTTAAGTTGACACGAAGCGAATCGGTCGCATTTGCCGATATAATGGGAAAGTTTTTGGAAACGGAAAAGAGGAATTTAGATGAAAATCTGGGCGCATAGAGGGTGCAGTCAGAATTATCCGGAAAATACGCTGACATCATTTGAGAAAGCTATTCAAATCAAAGGGCTGACAGGAATAGAGCTTGACATACAGCTTACAAAAGACGGGCATATGGTGGTTATCCATGATGAAAAAGTGGACAGGACTACGGACGGCAGGGGTGAAGTGCAAAATTACACACTGTCTGAATTAAAGAAGTTGAAGATTAATGCGGGTGAAGGCAGATTTGAACAGGTACCCACAATAGATGAAGTATTTGATTTGCTGGAGAAAAGCCTTAAAAGCGGGTTGAAACTAAATATAGAATTGAAGAACAGCATATTTTCATATGCGGGAATGGAGAAGCAGATAATAGATTTGGTATATAAAAGAGGTTTGCAGGACAGCATAGTGTATTCGTCGTTTAGCGCTTTGTCGATAGAACGCATAAGGCAGATAGATTCAAGCGCGGAAACGGGAATACTGGACAGCAAAGTGTCAGATTGCCTTTATAAGCTAAAGGGCGGCTGTGGGGCGGATGCGCTGCATCCGTTTTGGAGAGGGATTGACTTGCCAAAGGAAAAACTGGAAGGATATACGGTGAGGGCATGGCTTACAGGGCATTTATATCCCGAAAAGCCGACAGGGACGGTGCTTGATTTGAAAGCGTTGGAGAATATCGGCATTACGGATGTGTTTTTGAATGAGCCTGAGGCTTATTTGAAATAGATTAAAATGCACTTTGACAATTTCATACTTTATATGAGGATTTGTTTGCCATAGCGATTTCGTTTTGGTATAATAATGGCAGAATGGAGGGATGCGTATGGCATTGGTACAGAGGGACAGGATAAGGGACGAGAAAATTAACGGTGTGATTTTTGATATGTCGCCGTCACCACGACATGAGCATAGTATTATCAATGGGAATCTTTACGCAATAATCAAGGCAGGACTGAAAGACAGTATCTGCAAAGTGTTTTATGGGGACATAGATTACGTATACAATCCGAACTCTGATGATTATCTGGAGCCTGACATTATAATATGCTGTGATAAGAATCAGATAAGGGGAAATTCGTATTATGGCACGCCTAAATTTGTTGCGGAAATCATAAGCCCGTCAACTGCGAAAAGGGATAAGACCATAAAGAAAGACATTTATGAAAATGCTGGAGTTGATGAATACTGGATTATATCACCTATTGAAAGGGCATTGGAGATTTATCATCTTAAAAGTGGAAGATATGAGCTTGTTGATATGTATGTAGTGGAAGATGATGAAAAAAGCGAGCATTACAATCTAAAAACAGAAGTAACGCTCAGGTGCTTTCCGATAACCATGACGCTGGAAGAGATATTTGCAATATAAGGGAAAATATTAAGTAAAAAATATAGAGAAAATAAATCCTGATATAAAGTATGAAATTTTTAGGTGCTTTATATCGGGATTTTTTATATTTTAAAATATCATATGAAAGGGTAAGAATGATACAGCTTGATGACAGGACGCTGCGGCAGGTTCAACTGATACAGCTTGAAATGCTTACGGAGGTTGACAGGATATGCAGGAAATGCGGAATTAAATACAATATAATAGCAGGTACGCTGCTCGGTGCAGTGCGCCACGGAGGGTATATACCATGGGATGATGATGCGGATGTAGCACTGCTGCGTCCCGAATACGAAAAATTTCGTAAGGCATGCAGGACGGAGCTTGATAAAACGCGGTTTGTTTTTCAAGACCATAGAAATACAAAAGGCTACCGTTGGGGATATGGGAAAATCCGGAGGAAAGATACGCTGTTTTTGCGTGAGAATCAAGAGCATATGCCGTATATGCAGGGGATATTCATTGATGTATTTCCGCTTGATGGGGTGCCTGACAACTATATGCTGAGGAGCATGAAGAACTTTGAATGTTTCTGCATACGCAAGCTTTTATGGGCAAGAGTCGGGAAATACGCAGAAAAAAATCTGCTTAAGCGGAAGATATACAGGCTTTTGGACAAAGTGCCTGAAAAAATGATTTTTAGCTATTATCATATGATGATAAGCAGGGCGAACAGCAAGCGGACAAGAATGGTTAGAATACTTACTTTCCCGACGCCGAATAATGAGTACGGGTATTACAGGTGCTGGTATGAGAACAGCACAGACACAGTATTTGAGGAGAAAGTATTTCAAGGGATTAAGGATTATGACAGCTATCTGAGCTTTAAATTTGGCGATTATATGGAGCTGCCGCCGATGGAAAAAAGGAAGGTGCATCCGGTGAGCAGGATAAAATTGCTTGAGTGACGTTAATGGTATCAATTGTACATTGACAACTTCATACTTAAACGGTGAAAAGTGAAAAATTTTTATATAGCTATTGACGAACGAATGTTTTTAATATAAGATAAATACAAACATACATTCGATAAGGAGGCTATATGGACAATATCAGAGGAAGTATGGAAGCGTTAAATTCATTTCAACTGACAGAAGACATGCAGGGTTTGGATAATCAAAGCAAGCTGCTTCTGCACAGCAAGGAAGTCCTGGCAGTCATACTGCAGGGCGCGGTAAATGAATACAAGGGCTATTCAAAGCAGGAAATCATGGGCTTCATAGAGGCTGACTCGCTCAGTGAAGACACGGAGGTATCCCCGGGCAGGACAAACACGGTTATAACAGGCGGCAGCACAGAATTCATGCAGCTCAATGAAAAGACGTCAATCTTCGACATTGCATTTAAGGCGTTGAATCCTCTTTTGACAAAAGGAGTTATTGCGGTGAACCTGCATATTGATATGGAGCCGCAGAAAAATTATGCGCTGCCGTATCCCGTTGAGAAAAGGGGTATGTATTACCTTGCAAGGAGGCTATCATCACAGCTTTCGATAGTGACGGAACAGACCGATTATGGACAGCTTGAGAAATGCTATAGCATATGGATATGCAGGGACAACATTCCGAAAGACGAGCAGTACAGCGTATCAGTCTACGAGACGGTAAATACCCAAAATACAAGTCGGAAAGAAACGCCAAAAGAAAATTATGATTTGATGACATTGGTGGTTATCAAACTGGGCAATATGGTGTATAATGGAGAAAAAGGGGAAGAAAACTACGATTTGCTGCATTTCCTTAATACAGTGATGTATCCCCATAAGTCTGACTTTATTGAAACTGTATCGGAATATATTGACTTCTCTGAAACAGAGGAGCTGTGGAAGGAGGCGTCGGAAGTGACAGGGCTTGGGCAGTGTGTTTATAATGACGGTGTGGAGGTCGGAATAGAGAAAGGCATAGAGAAGGGAATACGCGTTTTGGTGCTTGACAGCATTGCGGAGCAGGTATCAAAAGAACGCAGCATTGACAAGCTGCAGAAATATTTCAAGCTTACTAAAGAGAAGGCGGAGCAGTATTACGATATGTTTGCCAGCGAAGCTTAAAGGCGCAACAATAACTGAATAATAAGAAAGAATAAGGAAAATCCCGTTATAAGTATGAAATGGTTCATTTTATGTTATAGCGGGATTTTTTTGTGTTTTGGATATAAATTAGGGTGGTTTCGAAAATGGCAGACAACGGAAAGACAAAATTTGATTACGAAATAGAGGAATTTGAACAGGCTTTTGATGATAAGCGGGATAAAAGGATAGCCATATACGGTACAGGGCGAATGACCGCTACGCTGCTTGGCAGGATAAAGGGTTTCAACATAGTAGGCTTGTTGGACAGGGAAGAAGCTCTTATAGGCAGCAGACAATATGGTGTTGAAATAATAAGCAGGGAAGCTGCTGAAAGAAATGCTGACATGATAATCATAAACACGGCAGAAAATTACTGGAGGACAATATATAACCGTATCAAGGACTGGAATATTCCAATATATTTCAGAAATGGCAGGTTAGCGGCGCAGAGTGGAAAAGAAAACAGGGCGGCAGATGAATATTTCAACAAATCATATGATGAATTAAGGCAGAAAGCTGAGAAGTATGACGTTATATCATTTGATGTTTTTGATACATTAATAATGAGAAAAATATATCTTCCGTCAGACATATTTGGATTAGTTGATAAAAAAATAAAAGGATTTACCGACACAGACATTAATTTTGCGGAGATACGCAGAAAAGCCGCAGCATTATCAGACAATCCAAACATAGATGAAATATATTCCAAAATACGGGAGATGACAGGCTGGGATGTTTCATTGACGGAAAAAGTAAAGCAATGTGAATTGGAAACGGATTTTAAGCTTATTTCCGCAAGAAATGTTATGACAAAGCTGTGCAGGGAACTGATGCAGGAAAAAGAAGTGTGGCTTGTAAGCGATATGTATTATACGGCAGATTATATAAAAAAGATACTTCATTATAATGGTTTGGAGATAGACAGCAGCAGGATTATCGTGTCATGTGACTGCAAAAGAAGCAAAGAAGACGGAAGCCTGTGGGAATTTTACAGGCAGAACATGGTTAAAGGGAGAAGTGCCCTGCATATAGGTGATAATGAAAAAAGTGACTGTATGCGTCCAAAAGAATACGGCATAGACACATACTATATCAGAAGTGCCGGTGAAATGATGGCAAATTCATCTTTGAAGGAGATTCTGCCGCAGGTCAACAGCTTATATGCTTCGTTGGCTACAGGGATGACTGCTGTAAAAATCTTTAATAATCCCTTCGCAGATACTGGAGGAGGGATAAAATTTCATGATGAGAAAGAAGCCGGGTATTGTCTTCTGGGAAGCTTATGCTATTCATTTATGTACTGGCTGATGCAAAACTCTGTTTCGGATGAGGTTAAGGAGATAGTATTTTTTGCCCGTGAAGGCTACCTGCTTATTGAACAATACAGATATATGTGTTCTCTTTTGAAAGGGAGTAAATTCCCCAAAGCCGTATATATGGAAATTTCCAGAAAGGCAGTAATAAATGCCGCCATTGAAGTGAAAGATGATATATATGAAGCAGCGATGTTTCCATACACAGGCAATCTGTCAGAATTTCTGCATGACAGGTTCAGGGTGGAAAGTGAAGATAAAGAAACGCTTACAACAGCGGTTATTGACATACAAAAAGACAGGGACACACTGGAAAAAGTATTAGACAAGTATGCGGACGAGATATACCGTAAGGCATTGGAAGAAAGGGCAGGGTATCTGAAATACATATACAAGCTTGGACTGATGCCGAAAATAGGAGTGGTTGATTCACTGCTGTATGGCAACACGCAATATTATCTGGGAAAAATAATGAAACAAAAAATGAACGGATATTATTTCTGTGCATGCCTGGACAATGATAATAAATGCTGCCGCCATCAAAACATGAAAGGATGCTTCCAAAACAAAGAAGACACGACAGGAAAGCAGTCTAAAGTATGGAAAAATTCAAATTTCATAGAAGCTTTTTTTACAAGTCCGAATGGGATGCTGATTTTTATGGATCAAGATGCCAATGCAAAATATGCCGCGCCGATGTCAAACCAGAAGGCTTTTGACATAAGGCTGGAAATGCAGGAGGGCATATTTGAGTTTATGCGTGAAATAGTGGATATACAGGAGAAAATAGCTTTTGATGACTTATGCAATGATACAGGCTTTGCGGAGGATTTGTTTGGCTGTTTTATGGACGGAGGCTTTGAGCCGTCGGATAAAATGAAAAAAAGTTTTTATTATGATAATGGCATACTGAATAATAAGGAAGTGCCTATATGGGAGTGAAGATGCAGACTGTACAGGAATTAGAAGAATTATTTGAAAAGTATTGGGAAAATGAAAATGGATATATAGTAATGCCGTACACAATCCGTGCAAGGGCTTATCTTGCAGTAATAGCGGATGATATACATATTGAAGCCGTATTGGATAATAATGATGCACTGGACAATACATACTTTGGAAGCATTCAGATAAAAGATGTTTCAAAGTTCCTGAAAGAAAATATATCACGAAATGGCGTAAAAAAGAAGATCCTAGTATCGGCTCATTACAGTGAGATAGCAGAACAGTTAAAAAATGCCGGGTATGTGGAAAACATAGACTTTATTGATATGCATATGTTTGTTTCCATGTACTACTGGCGCAAAAAGGGAGAAATACATATTTTGGACGTTCATACGGCAGTAACGACATACTGCTCTTTAAACTGCAAAAACTGTAATATGTTTATTAACCATTATGCGGACAGCAGAAGAAGAAATATCGGTATGGAAGAGTTTAGGGAGAACTTTAATGCCCTATTTAGGAATGTAGATTACTGCTATAAGGTATCAATCCTGGGCGGTGAGCCGCTGCTCAATAAGGAATTGCCGCAGATGCTGGACTGGCTGCATAAAGAATACGGGAGCCGTGTAGGTCAGATTGTTATTGTTACTAATGGTACAGTGCCGGTTCAGGAAAAGCTTATAAAAGTGCTGAAAGAAACAGGCGCTAAAATAAGCATCAGCGACTATACGGCGAGCGTTCCGTATGATGAAAAATTAAAAAGATTTGAAGATGAATTAGAGAACAGCGGCATTGAATTTGAAATTAATAAAGAGATGAAATGGAAGAATTTTTTCTTTCCTAAAGAGAAGCAGAAGGTGGGCTTTGAGTCTGCAAGGGAGCATATGCTGTGCTGCAATCCTGTGTTTAGAGGGTTGAATGATAAGAAATTTTATTACTGCCATATAGTATGGAGCGCGGTACAGGCAGGACTGCTGAAAGAGGACAGGGCTGATTTTGTAGATTTGGAGGATATAAAAAGCCCTGCGGAAAGGAAGAAGCTGTTATTGCATGATTTGGGATTTGTTGAGAATGGAAGTATATCGCTCTGCAGGTATTGCGGTGGATGCGGGAGTGATAATGAAAGTTTAGTAGTGGCTGGGGTGCAGGAATAATTTATATAAGTATTGATTGTCGCAGCAGAAAAGGAGTTAAATGAATACTTATGAACTTATTAGAATAATTCAGAACAATAAAATAGTGATATATGGAACGGGATATGTGGCAAAAAGTTTTTATACGGCATTAAAGATTAGAGGAATGGACAGAAGAGTGGTATCTTTTGCAGTGACTAGTATTGATAAAGCTGATAAAAATATTTGTGATAAACCAGTAAAAGTAATAGACGATTTACTTAAAAATATGTCAGAACTGTATATCTGTATCGCTGTACATGAAACTATAAAAGATGAGATACAAAGATACTTAGATGCAAAAGGTATAAACCAATATGTTTGGGTACATCCGTTTATATATGATATTGCATTTGGGATGCCTATTGAACAGTGTGTAGAAGTGCAAATAAAAAATATTATAAAAGCACAAGGAACTGATAATTATGTACTTCCAATAAGATATTTGGCTATCGAAAACTACTACAAAAAAAATGATATTGGATACAAAATATATTTTAAAGCATTGTGCTTGCAATGCAATGCAGAAACAGCGCGTAAAAGATTGAATAGTTATATAGATCTAATTAGTGAATGGGATAAGAATGGATATCATAAAGAATTTCCTATATTGATTGATAGTCAAAATCGTCTTATCGATGGGGCTCATAGACTGAGTCTTGCATGTTATCATGGTATGAGTAGTATAAGCTGTAGCATTTACCCTTATTCAGATTATTATAATAAGATTTTGCGTTCTAATCATTTTTTATCATTAAGCACATTGGAAGCAAATGATTTTGACAAATACGAGATAGATGCAATCATAAATGCGCAAAAAAATATTGGAGATTTATAATGTTAAATTTATGTAATTGTGGTTCAATAGAGTTTCGTAGGCTAATACAAAATAAACAGGTATATTTATTTGGCGCGGGAAAAGCTCTGGAAAGCTGTTTAGACATTTATTTTGAAGACAAAAATATAGAAAAGATAGTGGACAATAATCAGAAACTATGGGGAAATTCTGTCTTGCATTATGGTGTACAGGTGCCAATAATAAGTTGCGATGATTTTTTGAAAGAAATTGCAAATAGGAAAAATATATCAAATATAATATTAATGATAACATCATCATTTTATGGTGCTGAGATTGTTGAACAACTTGATAAAATACCGCAGTTAGACGGGTTAAATGCATTTATGCAAATTTTGATCAGAAATACGAAAGAAGAAATACCTGAATATGAATTTACAAAAGGAAGTCCAAAGATTCCTAAGAAAATCCATTATATATGGGTAGGAAATAAGGAATTGCCGGATGAATTTAAAGAGAATATTGATACATGGAAGAAGTATAATCCTGATTATGAAATAATACGTTGGGATGAAAATAATTATGATTTTAAGAAATGTGATTATGTGAAAGAGGCATATGAGGCGAAGTGCTGGTCTTTTGCTTCTAATTTTGCACGTTTGGATATTATCTATGAACATGGTGGGATTTATCTTGATACTGATGTAGAGGCAGTTGGCAGTTTTGACTGTCTGTTGAATGATGAAGTTTTTTTCAATATGGGATGTTCGGACAGAATAAATATGGGCTGTGGATTTGGAGCAATACCAATGCATCGTATTATTGCAAAGTTACGACAAAGTTTTATGTATAGTCATTTTTTGTTTCCAGATGGCAGACTAAATAGAAAGACTTTTCATACATATATACATCCTGTCTTAAGAGAAAATGGTTTTTGTATTGAAAATAAATATCAAAATAAAAATGGAATTGTGATATATCCGTCAGAGGTCATGTCGCCTAGAAAAATAGGGTTGTTTTCTGAGTCTTTTTCTGAAAAAATGGTGTCTATACATAAAGAAACAGGAACGTGGAAAAACATAGATGAAAGAGCAGGACTTGACCGACTAGAGGCTTTGATAAGAAACAGGGGGATTAGATTAAGTTAATATATAGATAATAAATAGTAATGAATAAAATGTAGAAGTGTCGTAATTATTATATTACGAATGAAAAGTATGAATATGGGGTTTAACCATATTATCTTAATGAAATTGTTAATCGTGAAATTACAAAAATGATTGAGAAAAGGATGGTAAGTAATAATGAATAAGACAAAAGCATCAAATATGACTTTTGCAAATTTGCAAGAAATATATATGGCGCTTGGAGATGAACTCTCAAGGCAAATCTTTGAATACAGAATATTATATTCTATATCGAAAGATAAGGAGTACATTAGAAAATTAGTAAGGACAAATTCTCATATCAACGCAGTGTTTGAAAAGATTGAGGGACTGAAAGGGGATTTGGTTATATATGGAGCAGGCGAATGGGGAAAAACACTGATTGACCTGTTTCCAAATATAAAATGGAAGTGTTTTATAGATGCAAGACCGCAAAATGATACAGTGGCAGGAATTCCCGTAATATCGGTGGATGACTTCTTATCAAGTTACAATAATGAATGGGTTATAATTTCATCCAGAAAATATAGACATGAGATGGAAGAAAAAGCATACAAGGGAGGGATACCAAAAGACAAGGTGATATCAATAGGTATGCTGCTTGAATCGCTTATGCAGAGTCAATATTTTGATTTGGAATGTTTGCCTGCAAATCAAAGCGGTATCTTTGTTGATGTGGGGGCGATGGATGCCCAAACATCGGTTAATTATAGTAATAAATTTGGAGTAAAAAACGTTGTAGTTTTTGAACCGAATATAGAGATGGCACGGATATGCAGAGAAAATCTTTCAAGCCATGGAATTAATTATGAAATAATACAAAAGGGAGCATGGTCTGAAGAAGGAAAGCTTAACTTTACGGCAGAGAAAAAACCGCATTTGTCGCATATATCAATGGAAGGTAATCAGACAGTGGAGGTAACGACTCTTGATAAGGTTTTGGAAGGTAGAGAAACTGCATTTATAAAAATGGATATAGAAGGTTCTGAATATGAAGCGTTGCGGGGAACGGAAAAAACAATACAGGGGAGAAAACCGATATTAGCCATAAGTGTTTATCATAAAATAGAAGACATATATGAAATACCAATGCTTATACTTAGCTTTTGCAAGGATTATGTACTTTATTTAAGGCATTATAATATATGGGCGGCAGAAACAGTGTTGTATGCCATACCTAGGTTATAAAATGAAAGTGGGAAATGTCTGGTATGAGAGACTTATTAGAGTTTAAATACGAGGAATTGTTTGAAAAGTATGATATTAATAAACCTCTTAAATCTGAAAATATCAATACAATCATAAAAAGCGCGTTAAAAAAATTTATAAGTGAAAACAGTAAGGTGGCAATATATTGCAATGGCGGACACACTAGGATGTTGATGTCTGATTTTATGTTTGAATTAAAAAATGTAAAATATATTGTTGACAATTATTCAAGCGAACAGAGCAATGCAGGGTTTATTTTAATAAATGATGATGATTTAGAAAAAGAGCACATAGATGGTGTTATTATTTCATCATTTAAGCACAAGGATAAGATTATAGAAGAAATGAATGACAGGCATCCGCAGATAAACATTCTTAATATTTACAGTGAACTGACTGCTAATGGGATTGATATTCAGACAGATTATTATTATCATAATCATCCCTACCAGCACTATCATTCAATCAATACTCTGCAAAGAAAAATTAGTGAAACAACAGGAAAAGCTGAGCTGAATAAGTTGTATGTTGAGTTGGTTACACATTATATACATATTAAGGATTTTTATAATGCAATAAAAGTAATAAAGAAGGCAATAGAACTGTTTAATAAAGAAAAATATAGAAATTTACTTGTTGATTTAGAAGAAATATATGAATTGGAGAAATTGGCATCGTCGCGAATATCAGAAAAAAATGTTTTGCTTTTTTGTATGGATGGGTTGAGACGCAGGGACTTAGATTTGTCGTATATGCCAAAGCTTTATAAGTTATTAAGAACGACAGGGATAGTGTTTGATAATGCCTATTCATATTCAACATCGACATTTGAAAGTTTGATTCCGGTATACAGCGAAAATTCAGATTTGCGGACAAAATATTATAATGATAATTGCGTTACAGCAGATAAATGCAGGTTTATCAAAACGGCAAAAAATCAAGGGCGTAAGATTTATTTTTACACGGATGCGGAGCATTATGTGGATTCAGAGGATATATCTTATTCTGCTTCGTGTCAGACTGTTACGGAAAAATTATGGAATTTTATATTGGATGCCGTAGACGAGGAAAATGGATTTTACTATATACATGAATTATATGAAAGCCATTTTACGTTTTCTAATCCATATACTAAAGATAAACTGATTTCAGAAGGGACAGCTATGTTGTTTGATTTTCTGCCGCAAAAGGGTGGTCGGCTCAGGACAGATTATGAACGCCAACATTTGGATGCGTTGTACTATTTAGATGATGTAGTGACGCCGCTTGTTGAGAAGATGAGTTGCTGTATGTTGATATACGCAGATCATGGGAATTTGATATTGGAAAACGAAACAAAATTGGAAGATATAAATGATATGCAGTTGACATGTGGGGAAGAGTGGCTGCAGATTCCTTTGATTATAAGGATGCCTAAGGTAGAACCGAAGACGTCAAATAAATTAATTTCTCTAATGTCACTTAATGATATTGTGGTTTGTATGCTGAATGGAAGAGTATATGAAGCTTTAGAGTGCGAATATATAAAATGCGGACGTTCTGAAATTTACAATTTAGATTTTCGATATCTTTATAAACAGATAGGAAAAGAAAGATGCTTATATGCTTTTGAGACGTTTATTTTTGGGGAAGGATATAAATTGGTGATTTATTCAGATGGTTTTACAGAGTTATATGTATTGCCGTTGGAAGAAAAAATATCTGATCCTGAGCTGAAGAAACATCTAATAAAGAGAATAAGGGAAAAAATTACGGTCTGTAGTGCGATTATTGGAGATTAGCATTTATGAATAAAATATTATTTATAATCACATCCTTTTCACGAGGCGGCGGTGCAGAATCCTTGTTAGCAAGGATTGTAAGGCATCTGAACCCAAACAAATATGACATTAGTATTATTGAAATTTTACATGATGATATCAGAATAGAAGAAGTTCCATCATATATTAAGGTCCTTCCATACATAATGCGCGCTGACGACCCTAAGCGCAAGGAAAAAATGTATTATGTGTATCATGAACCATGGAGGGTATTTGATAAATATATTGGTGATAATTTTGATTTATATATAGCATTTAATTATATGCGTCCTGTGCTTTTGCTTCCCAAAGGCAAAAAATGCATTTCATGGCAACATGGTGATATATATAATTTATTGGAAGACAGGTTGTCAGAAGAACGTGCCTTAGAGGATGCGGCATTATATAATGTGAAAAAAATAATATCAGCAAGTGATAACACGACACAATCAGTTATGGACGTGCATCCAAGCCATAAAAATAAGATAGTCACTATTTATAATGGGATTGACATTGAAACCGCGAGAAAAAAGGCGGCGCAATCTACAGATATACGATTAAAACTACCATCTATTTTGTTTATTGGACGTATTGAAGATAATAAAAATCCTATCAGGCTTTTAGAAGTGTTTGAGTTGTTGCATGAGAAACGGGCTGATGCACATCTTTATTATATGGGGTATGGCAATCTGGAGGAAAATCTGAAGGAAGAAATAGGAAAGAAAAAATTAAATGATTATGTGCATCTATTGGGGTATCAGGAAAATCCATTTCCTATAATAGAGCAATGTGATGTGGTATGCTTACTTTCTAAATCTGAGGGATTTCCAATGTGCTTGCTGGAGAGTGTTGCTTTGGATAAACCCTTTGTTGCAACTAATATAGGTGGGGCTGAAACGCTGTCTAATTCTCATACATGTGGAAAAGTTATAGAAACGGACAAGGAAGCGGTAGATGCTTTGATACATTTTATAGAGATGGATAAAGAAAAAACAAAACAGATGTGTAGAAAATCTATTGTCCGTTTCGATTTTGATAAGTATATAAGCAAAATAGAAAAGATATTTGACGAAGTGTTAGAGGAGAATTAAATAGATATGATGAAGGATATGTATTGAAAAGTGTTTTTGAAGTTGGTTGTGGAAGCGGCGCTAATTTATATCTATTTGAACAGGATGGAGTACGATGTGGTGGGATTGATTATTCGCAGGGTTTAATCGGTAGTGCAAGAAAGGTATTGAAATCTGAGGATTTGTTGTGTGATGAAGCTGTTAATCTGCCGATAGATATCATTTATGATTCTGTATTTTCAATGGGGGTTTTCTCATACTTTGAAAATGAAGATTATGCATATGCAGTATTGGAAAAAATGTGCAAAAAAGCAAGGCATTCTATTGGACTTATGGATATTCATGATATCGAGAAACGAGATAATTTTATAGCTTATAGAAAGAAAAATACAAAAGATTATGAGGAGAGGTATAAAGACCTTCCTAAGCATTTTTATTCAAAAGATTTCTTTCTTGATTTTGCTTTTCAGCATGACATGGATATAAAATTTACATCTTATGACTTGGATAACTATTGGAATAATGATTTTGTTTTTAACTGTTATATGTATAAAAGGAAAAAGTTTATATAAACCTAAAACAAAGAAATATTAGAATGGAAGTGGACAAGTGTTTTTGAAAGCAGAATGGAAAGAATTTATACGGAAGGCTAAAAACTGTGAAAGCATTGTGTGTATTGGAGCAGGGAAAAGATTGGGACAAATGAAAGAAGTTTTCGATAAAGAAATATTAATAAAGGTGAAGTATATTGCTGATAATGATTTAAATAAGCAAGGTAAGGAGATTGAAATAGGAAACAAAAAAATAAAAGTTCAATCGGTTTTATCACTTATACCTTTACTTAATGAAAATATGATTGTTATAATTTTGCCCATTTTTTTTCGCGATATATTAACACAGCTTGAAAATTATAATGAATTTTCACAAATATATATTTTTGTTTATACATATTTGATTGGTAGCTATTATGATAGCAAAGCATTGGAAAAAGGAGTTCCTGACAATTTGCGACTGAGTAAAGAATTGCAAATTCCGAAGAAAATTCATTATTGTTGGTTTGGACGAAATCCTTTGCCAGAAAAATATAAAAAATGGATGAGTAGTTGGAAAAAACATTGTCCTGACTATGAGATTATTGAATGGAATGAAGATAATTATGATATTAGTAAAAATAAATATATGAAACAGGCATATGAAGCAAAAAAATGGGGATTTGTACCTGATTATGCAAGACTGGATATTATATATAATTATGGCGGCATATATTTGGACACAGATGTAGAACTAATCAAAAGTTTAGATGATTTATTGTATCAAGAAGCATTTGCAGGTTTTGAATGTGAACAATATGTGGCGCTTGGTTTAGGATTTGGAGCCGTGGCTGGTAACAAGCTTATTGGTGGGATGCTAAAAGATTATGACAGGTATTCATTTATTGATAAATCAGGTGAGATGAATTTAACTCCCAGCCCCATTATTTCAACAGAATATTTAAAAAAACATGGACTTATACAAAATGGTGAGTATCAAATATTGGAGGATAGTTTGACAATATATCCAGAGAAGTTTTTGAGTGGAAAGGGAGGCGGAACAAGAGAAATATGTTTGGCTTCATATACTCATTCTATTCATCATTATGATGCATCATGGTGGGACGATGATGAGAAACAGATTAGAAATTTGATAAAAAAAGAAATGCAACTGGAAGATTAATTAGGAGGTAAATAAAAATGTAATCCTTTTACGATTATTAGTGTTTGTTTTGCACTGAAATTTTGAGTTAAAGAGATATTTTATTTATGGAGTATATAAATGTTTAAAAACATAGAATGGATACAATTTATTCAGGCAATTGAAAAATGCGAATATATTGCCTGCCTGGGATCTGGAGGAAGACTGAAAACATTTGAGAAACTTTTTGATGAAAATATTCTCAAAAAAGTGAGATATCTTGCAGATAATTCTCCGCAGAAGCAGGGAACAGAAATTGAGTTTGCAGGCAGGAAGATGATAATTTGTTCATTGCCATTTTTAAAGTCCAGGCTGAACAGTAAGGTAGTTGTGATTATTACGCCCATTATTTTTAATGAAATATTGGAACAGATTAAAATCTATAAAGAGTTTGACGAAACAACAGTTTTTTCGCTCACACATATTTTAGATTCATATAAAGATTATGAAGTCATGAAAAAGCATGTGCCTGACAATTTAAGATTAAGCGATAAAATGCTAATTCCAAAAAAAATACATTATTGTTGGTTTGGAAGAAATCCATTGCCGGAAAGGTATAAGAAATGGATGAGTAGCTGGAGAAAATACTGTTCAGATTATGAAATTATTGAATGGAATGAGGATAATTATGACATCACAAAAAATAAATATATGAAGCAGGCGTATGAGGCAAAAAAATGGGGATTTGTTGCAGATTATGCCAAACTGGATATTATATACAATTATGGAGGCATACATTTTGATACGGATGTTGAAATAGTAAAGAATTTCGATGAATTGCTTTATCAGGAAGGCTTTGCGGGATTTGAGAGCGAGAAGTATGTTGCGCTTGGACTTGGATTTGGAGCAAGGGCGGGCAATAAGTTTGTAAAAGGTATGCTTGAAGCGTATGGCAGCTATTCGTTTATTAACCAATCAGGAAATATAAATCTTACAACGGCACCAATTCTTCAAACAGAATATCTTATGACATGTGGTTTAAAGCAGAATGGGGAATATCAGATATTGGATGGTAGTTTTGCGATATATCCAGAGAAAGTGTTGAACGGCAGAGGATGTCCACCCAGAAATGTCAAATTAGCATCATATACATATTCAGTTCATCATTATGATGGCTCATGGCTTGATGAGGATGTAAGGCAAAGAGAGAAAAATAATAGAAAAGAAAAAGGTATAGCAAACTGAAAATGTACTGTTTTGGTGCAATAGGAGCAAATAGTTAGGTTAAAAATTTTACGCACAGTATATAATGTCTCTTATCAAATTTTTTTATCCTCCAAAACCGAAATAAACAAAAGGACGCGATAAACTTGATAAAAATAAAGAAACTGTCAGACATAACAAAAAAAAAGTATACTCAGATAATATGCTTTGGAGCAGGAAAGAAACTTGAAGAATTTGCTACACAGTTTCCTGATATAACAATCGACGCTTTAACCGACAACTATAAATATAATGAAACCGATGAAATAGTGCTTTTAAACAGGCGGCTCCCTATTTATCCGCCATATGAACTCCCAAGGATTGTAAGCGCTATTCCTGACACAGCAATAATAATAACTTCAAGGGCATATGACGAAATAGTAGATCAGCTTGACAGAATGGATCATGTAGACTCTGCCGACTGCTATTTATTTTGCGCAGGAAATGAAAGTATATATGTATCAAGAACTAATGACAGTCTTGACATGCAAAATTACGCGCTTAAAAATAAGAGTGCTAAACAGAAGAAATACCAGATATGGGAGTATGTTTCGCCCGTAGCTATAGCCGGATGGAAAGCCAGAATAGATATAAAAAACATTGCCGGTGAAATGGGATATCAGGTCTTAAAAGTGCATATGACTGCAGGGGAAGAAGGAACAGGCAGAAGAGAGTGCAGTGAAAGGCTGATTAGGGACGAGTGGGAATATTGTTATCACAATATTGAAGAAAATTCCATTTTGCTTATACAGATGCCAACAACATCGGCAGAGATAACATCAGAGGAATTTTTGAAACGTTTAGTTGATGAAAAGCATGTACATATAATATGCTTATATCATGATATAGAAAAGTTAAGGATAATAAATAATTCAAAGGTAAGACAAAAAGAATTTGAAATGACGAAGAAATTATCAGAATTTTTCATTGTACATAATGAAAAAATGATGGATGCGCTTGTTGCTTTGGGTGTTCCGAAAGATAGAATGTACAATTTAAAAATATTTGACTATCTTTGCAAGGGAAATGAACATTCAAAGAAATTTTCGCCGTTGATTTATATAGCAGGAAATTTGTCATCGAAGAAATCGCCGTATATTAATAAAATAAAAAATATTCATGGTGTTTCTTTCAGGCTGTATGGACCTGATTTCCCCAATGAAGCAATGGGAGACAATATAACCTATTGCGGAGTAATGGATTCGGAAAATATACCGGGGGTTTTTGAAGAGGGGTTTGGACTGGTATGGGATGGCACGGATGTTTCAATCTGCAGTGGGGAAACGGGAGAGTATCTTAAATACAACAATCCGCATAAGCTTTCATTATATTTGGCGGCGGGTATGCCTGTCATTATTTGGAAAGAGGCGGCGGAGGCTGGGTTTGTAATTGAAAATAACGTCGGAATAGCGGTAAGCTCTCTGTACGAATTAGAAAAAATTATAATGGGATTATCAGCAGAAGAGTATGACGGTATGGCAAATAATGCAAAGATGATTTCAGGCAGACTGCGTAGCGGACAATATACGCAAAGGGTATTGCAGGATATAGAAAAAAAATTGAGGTAATTGTTAATGGACAGACTGATAACTGAAAACCTGATAGGCGAACTGCCTAAAGGATTAGTACTGTGGTACAGTTTTCAAAAAGGAAAAAGATTATTATATCTGGGGCAGGATGAACAGAACATTGACGGTATAAAACAATCGTTCCTTAAAATAGGAATTGCTGCAGATGTGATTCATTATTCAGAGTTGGAAAGTGTTGCTGCAAAAAAAATATTATATGATTATATAGTAGTGATTGAAGTATTGGAAAAAAGTGAAGATCCTGTATGTATGCTGAGACGGCTTTATGATTTGCTGGATAATAATGGTGTATTTTTGTTGGGAACTGACAATCGCTTGGCAGTCAGATATTTTTGCGGAGACACGGATAAATATACAGGAAGAAATTTTGATAGTATAGAAGATTATTTTAGAGTCGGAAATACTGAAGATGATGCTTATATCGGGCGTGCATATTCAAAGTCTGAAATTCAAAAAATGCTGAAAAGCGCAGGTTTTTCAGAGTTTCAATTTTATTCGGTTTTTCCGGTTTTGGAAAGACCACAGATACTATTTTCCGAGGATTATATTCCTAAGGAAGATGTATCTGTCCGGATAGCTCCTCAATACAATGATCCGAGTACGGTTTTTTTGGATGAGGAGAGACTGTATAAGACACTGATGGATAATGGGCTTTTCCACACAATGGCGAATGGATTCTTGATTGAATGTACAAAATGCGGACTTTTATCCGGAGCAAGGCAGATTACGGTATCAATGGATAGAGGAACCGAAAATGCTATGGCAACAATTATTCACGGAAATAATACGGTCGAAAAAAAAGCAATATATGATGAAGGAAAGAATAAGATTTATCAGATTTTAGAAAATCATAATTATTTGAGAAAACATGGAATTCCTGTGATAAATGCAGATCCGGAAAATGGAAGTTTAATAATGCCGTACATAGACAATGCTATTGCCGCCGGATATTATGCAGATTTATTTTTTAGCGATAAGGAATATTGTCTTCATAAGTTGGATGAACTATGGGAGCTGATATTACATTCATCGGAGCATGTTATGTATGAAGCTGTGGATTGGGAGAAATTTGAACCATATGGGGAAAAAAGGAAAAAAGATGACCCCAACATATATAAATGGCGTGATATTGCATTAAACTCTGATGAAGGCAGGAATGATTTGGGACCGATTTTAAAAAGAGGGTATATTGATTTAGTGTCTATTAACAGTTTTATTGTTGATGGCAGTCCGTTATTTTTTGATCAGGAGTTATTCATAGAAAATCTGCCGGCGAAAGTAATATTAATGCGCACAATAGATTTTATGCTTTCCGGGCATAGCGGCAGGCAGCTCTTAGATATGAAGGATGAACTTTATGAAAGGTACGGATTGGCAAAATACCAGGATTTGTTCCATTCATTTATCAGCGCTTTTTTAATAAAATTCAGAAATGAATCCGAGTTGATGGTTTATAATAAGAAATACAGGAAAGATGCGGGGATCGTTAATTCCAACCGTCAGAGGATGAATTTTTCGGCAGATGAATACCAGAAGATTTTTTACGGGCTTTTTAAAAATATTGAGAGAAAAGATATATATGTATTCGGCTCAGGAAATTTTGCAAAGCACTTTTTGTCGCAGTATTCGTCAGAATATAAAATATCAGGAATTTTAGACAACGATCCGTCAAAATGGGGCAGTACTCTAAGCGGAATAACGATATATTCACCTGAGCATATATTATCACTGCCGACTGATTCATACAAAATAATAATATGTATAAAGAACTATATATCCGTATTGCAGCAGATTAAAAAAATGGATGTTTCCGATTATGGGATATATGATGATAATTTAAAGATTGAGAGGCATTTTCCTATTGCAGCTTATGCACCAAAATCAGATGACAAGCCTAAAAGGTATCATATAGGCTATATATCGGGAGTTTTTGACTTGTTCCATATAGGTCATTTGAATATGTTTAAGCGTGCTAAGGAACAGTGCGACTATTTAATAGTCGGAATAGTGACGGACGAAGGTGTAGTAAAAGGGAAAAAGACTATGCCGTTTGTTCCTTTTGCGGAACGGATGGAGATGGTGCGTTCATGTAAATATGTTGATGAAGTCGTAGAAATCCCTATAGATTATCCCGGAACAGATGAGGCATACAAACGGTATCAGTTTGATGTCCAGTTTTCAGGAAGCGATTATGAAAATGATCCATATTGGCTCTCAAACAGAGAATTTCTGCGTCAAAACGGTTCGGATCTTGTTTTTTTCCCATATACTCAGGAAACAAGTTCAAGCAAAATTAAAGAACTGATATATAAAAAACTTCTTTAAAAGGAGGCCAACCAAAAAAATTGAACATAACATGCACCTTATCAGGAATATCCGACAAAAAACACCCCGCCCAAGGCATTTCAGACATATCAGCTGCAGGCTTTGAAGACGTGATGCTGGACATATCAAAATACTGTCCACCATACGAGCTTGAAAACATCGGCAGATACAACGAAAAATCCGCCGACACAACAGAAACGCTGATTTCACAGCACCCGTCCGAGCTGCGAAACCAGCTTCAACCTACGTTGGACATCTGCACACAAAAAAACATAAAAATATCAACAGCCTATGCCCCATATCTGCTAAGGGAAACTAAGCACACAGACCTAAACGGACTCCTAAAAGAGCTTGCAGAGGAAAGCATAAAGGCATTAAACAATACATCACATTTTTGCCAATACCTTATAATAAGACCGCTGTTTGCCAATATTCCTCCGCACGAAGAATTTTCCGCAAACAGCCGATATTATCTAAGCCTTGCCGATATCGCAGGACAAAAAAACATAACCATTCTTCTGACAAACCAATGCAGAGAAACAGGCGGACACCTCGTGCGCGGCATATGCTCAGACGCATATGCTGCCGCAGAATGGATTGACAGGTTAAACAGTGAAGCAGGTGAAGAACGCTTCGGATTTTGCCTTGACACGGGTGTATGCAATCTGTGCGGACAGGATATGTACGAATTTACATCAGCGCTTGGCACACGTCTAAAGGCTGTGATTTTACGCGATTGCGACGGTCACAGCGAGGCGTCGCTCCTGCCGTTTACCTGCGTCAGCAACGGTTCGGTTCAGACGGACTGGCTCGGACTCATCAGGGGTCTTAGAAAAATAAGCTTTGACGGACAGCTCATTATGGATTTTTCTGACACGGCAGCAGGTTTTTCACCGCTGCTGCGCCCGCAGATCATATCGCTGGCTAAATCTGTCGCGGATTACTTTAAATGGCAGATTGAGATAGAAGCGCATCTGAAAAAATACAGTTCCATAGCCCTTTTTGGCGCGGGAAACATGTGCAGGAATTATATGAAATGCTACGGCGAAAAGTATCCTCCGCTGTTTACCTGCGACAACAATAAATCACTCTGGGGCACAAGCTTTTGCGGGTTAGAGGTAAAGCCGCCAGAAGCGCTTAAATCCGTGCCCGACGGCTGCGGCATATTTATCTGCAATATCTACTACAGGGAAATAGAAAAGCAGCTTGAGCATATGGGAGTAAAAAATATAGAGTTTTTTAATGATGAATATATGCCGTCTTTTCATTTTGACAGAATAAAGAGATGATGCAAAAATGTTTAAACGTTTGGAGGAAATATGCTTAAAATAGGCGTACAGACTAAAAATGCAGTTGACGACAGCAATCCGGAAAAAGGCTTTGAGCTGTTAAAGTCCGCAGGGTTTTCCTGTGCTGATTTCAGCCTTAATGCGTACCTTAGCAATATATCGCTGTACAGGCATGAAGTAAATACTTTTTTTGACAAGTCGGAAACAGAGCTTGAAGCTTTTTTTGCCCCGCATAAAAAAGCCGCAGCCGCAGCAGGCATACAGATAAACCAGATGCACATGCCCTATCCCAATTATGTGCCGAGTGCGGATGAAGAATTAAACAATTATCTTAAGAATACAGTTGCCGTAAAAAGCATGAAGCTATGCCATTTTTTTGAGTGCAGATATATTGTGGCGCATGGCTTTAAGCTTGCGCGTAATCTCGGCTCAGAGGAAGCGGAATGGGAGCGGACGCAGGAATTTCTGGAGTTTCTTGCCCCTATGGCGCGCGAAATGGGAATTACAGTCTGTATTGAAAACATTTACAACAGTATAGGCGGTCATATCGTAGAGGGACCATGCTGTGACGCGCGAAAGGCGGCGAGAAGGATTGATATGATAAATGAAAAGTACGGGGCGGAGGTGCTTGGCTTCTGCTTTGATACAGGTCACGCCAATCTTGTGGGAATTGACTTTGAGCGTTTCATCACATGTCTTGGCAGCCGTATAAAGGTGCTCCACATTCATGATAATGATGGCATAAGCGATTTGCACCAGATACCGTTTACTTTTACAAAAAGCCGTGAAAATACCGTTTCGACAGACTGGAAAGGCTTCATAAATGGCTTAAAGGCAATAAAATACAATAATGTTTTAAGCTTTGAAACCGCGCCTGTGCTTACCGCGTTCCCGCAGGAGATGAAAAGCGCAGTGCTCGAAATGATAGCAAAAATCGGTAAATATTTTGCGGAGGTTATCACCTCATAACCTCCGCAATAGTCTCAAATAGCTTCCCAATATCCAGCGGCTTTGACAAATGCCCGTTCATGCCGCTCTCCACTGACTTTTTCATATCCTCGTCAAACGCGTTCGCCGTCATGGCGATAATCGGTATCTTCGCCGCATCAGGGTGCTGCGACTGGCGTATCTGTTTTGTCGCTTCCAAGCCGTCCATAACAGGCATCTGAATATCCATCAAAATCAAGTCAAATTCGCCTTCAGCGCCCGCCGTGAAAATATCAAGCGCCTCCTGCCCGTTGTGCGCCTGTGTCACAACCGCATCCTCCATTTCGAGTATAGTCTGCGCAATCTCTATATTAAGCTCATTGTCCTCTACAAGCAGGATATGCCGCCCGGCGATTGAAACCTCCTCTTTTGAGAGTGTACCAGCTTCGCCGTCTTTTTCGGCTGTATCGTTTGGAAGATGAATGGAGAAGAAAAATTCGCTTCCCTTTCCGAGCTCGCTTTCAAGCTCGATAATGCCGCCCATCATGCGCACAAGGCGGTTGCTTATCGCAAGCCCAAGTCCTGTGCCGCCGTACTGACGCGTGGTGCTGCCCTCCGCCTGTTCGAATGCCTCAAAAACTCTTTGGCGGTTTTCGGGGCTTATGCCGATGCCTGTGTCCTTTACGGAAAAGCGAACATATTCATCTTCCTGCTGCGTTACGCTAAGCGTTATTGAACCGCCGGAATGTGTAAACTTAACGGCGTTTCCAAGCAGATTTATAAGCACTTGGTTTATGCGCAGAGAGTCTCCGATTAGATGAGGCTTCGTTACAGAAACATCAGTCACATAATTAATCTGTTTGCCCTCAGCCTGCGGGCGTATAAGGTTGCCCACATTTTCGACAAGCTCAAGCAGGTCAAACGATGTGTGCTCTATTGTGAGCTTACCGCTTTCAATCCTTGACAAATCAAGAATATCGTTGATAATGCCAAGCAGATATTGTGACGACTGGCTGATTTTGTTCAAGTCCTCGGAGACGAGTTCTGCATTGTCCTTGTGGGTCTGTGCTATATATGTCATGCCGATAATCGCGTTCATCGGCGTGCGTATTTCATGGCTCATACGCGACAGGAAATCACTTTTTGCGCGGTTTGCCGAATCATACCGCTGGCGGTTTAGGTTAGATTCCAATATTTTGACGACCTCATGCATCTCATTTTTCTGCGCTTCCGCCCATCTCTGAGGCTCGCCTGAGCGCAAAAACAAAATGCAGCCGGTGTATTTGCCGTTGTCGTACATAGGATAAGCAATGCCGCTTTTATCAATAGGTACGCGCAAGTAGTAGCGCTGTTCAGCTGAAAGCTCCTTTAACGAAAGTCTTGCAGGCTGTTTGCCCCAGAGCGCGAACTCATATTCAAAAAACTCCTCAGCCGTAAAATGCACAAGCTCGTCGTCGACGGCGGCATCAGGCAGCCGATGCCACTGGTACATGGTTTTTACCGTATAAAATTCACGATTTATCTGCACAAAGCAGATATCGTCGGCGTTGAAATATCGTCCAAGCTTAGGAAAAAGCACAGCGATAATGCTCCCAATATCATTACTCCTGTCAAAAAAGCTGAATGTGAGCGGCACGATATTCCTGAGCGGCGTACTGATATGGTCAATCGGCGTGAGGGCAAGGTGGGGTATATTTTCAGGCGTGGAAGCGTCGTCATCAATCACGCATATATCATTTTGCTCGATTGACCGCGCGAGTGCCCTTTCTGCCCTTAAATATGCAGCGTCGTAATCATTGCCGTAAGCTATGGCTACACCACACATAAGCTGTATAGCAATATTTTCACATGGATAAATGTTCTTTGACATACGGCAAAGCTCAGAAGCTGCTTTTTTGCCTGCTTCGGGTTCATAGTCTTCAAGCCATGCAAAAAACTCGTCCCCGCCTATGCGTACAAGTACAATCTTTGCCGCGTCGACAGTCTGCTTCCATTCAAGCATCATATTGCCAAGCTCTTCCAATATAGTGTCGCCGACCACAAGCCCGAGCTGTTCGTTTACATGCAGGAAGCCGCTGACATCCATCAGAAGCATACAGCCCCTGTGCCCATTCTGAATACTGCTGCGCACAATGTCAAGCCCTGATGTTTTGCGGTACAGCCGCGTGAGAGGGTCGATGTGCAGCAGCTCGTACTCCTCCCTTTCCTGCTGTTTGCGGTCGTTTATGTTGTGCATGGAGCCTATGAAAGTGGAGTGCTTGCCGTCGGTCGCCGGAAGAACCCTGCCGTTTAGTTCAAACCACTGGTAATTGCCGTCGGGCGTGTACCAATTTGAGCGGAAGGCGATTGAAAGCTCCGACTCCATATTTTGGATACGCGCGATTAAAACGCGTTTGTCCGACGGATGTATAAAGTCGCCGCTCTTTAGCTTTTCGAGAAGGTTGTTCACTATTATCTCATCGCGGCTGTCATTTTGAAGATTGTAAAATACCGCCCTGTCAATGTCCATGTCAAAGTTTATCAGGATATCCGAATTGTTTTGGAGGGCAAGGCGGTAGCGTTCTTTTTCCTCCAAAAGGTCATATTCGGCTTGGCGCTGCCTCTGCATAAGGCTGGAAATGGTGCTATAGAGGTTGTCAACCTCCACCACCTGTCCTGTCTCAAAATAATTGAGCTCGTTGCCTTTGCTGGAGTCAATGCACTCATGAAGACGCCGTATGGGTCCTGTGATATAGTTTACAAGCAGATACGCAAGCAGTATCGCAATCGCAAGCGAGGAGAATGTAGCGGCGACAAAAATACCCAAAAGCTGTGAGCTCAATCCAAACAGAGAGCTGTGCGTCTCTACGCCCGCAAGATACCACCCACGATTGTAAAAAGGCGTGTTTGTATTGTAAAGGCGGAGCGGTTCCGCCACAAGATACATATTTTCGGCGGCGTTTGAGTTTTCCATAAGGTAAAGCTCAGGATATTTGGTGGCGTCAAGCTTTATGGAATCAAATGAGGAAACAGCCTGCGAAACAAGGGTGCCTGACGAGCATACGATGTCATAGGCATCATCCTGCAATGGTTCCAGGATAAGATAGCCGCCGTTCTGCGCCGAATTTATCTCGCGGTAGGGTATGGACTCGGTCAGATATGGGATGGAAATTTCCACGCCCATGACGCCGTAAAGCTTGCCGTCCTCAGTAGAGAGCGGTACGGAGTAGGTAATCATATAGTAGGAATCCTTGGTGGAATTGTCCTCAAGACAGAAAGGACGGCTCCAATAGCACAGATTTTCATAATTCTGCGAGGGCGACTGCTGCGCCGCCATGTAAGGCATATAAAAGAAAGCGTCTGCCTCGCGCCCGCCATACGCAAGTACGGAAAGCGTTGACTTCCATTGAAGGTCAAACGGTATGCGGTATTCCTTGGCAATGCCTGACGAGCCTACGGAAAGCAGAAAATCAGAATAGTCGGCGGGATTCGAGTCGGGGTCGCTGTCGCGTATATAAATAGAATTGAGCGAGCCGCCGTTTTTTTCAATATCAGGCTTGCCGAGTATTATAAAAACGCCGGTAGTGGAATTTTTGCGCATCATATATCCCCAAGTAGGTAAGAGCGAGGTGAGAAATTCCTGCTGTAGTCCGTCATTCGAAAAAAAAGTGTCAAATGTCGTGTCGTGCTCGGAAAGCAGGGCGTCGAGCGTCTGGTTTGCGGTCTCGTATTCTTCCGAGATGGCAGACCACTTTTGCACCATCTGGTTTTCGAGAATAATTTGGCGCGTCTCCGTCACCTGCTTTAAACGGTCTATGGAATAATTGCGCAGGGCGGAAAAGGTGCCGCCGAAAATAACTGTCCCAAACGAAAGTACGGCCTGCATGACAACCAGCAGCAAAAGCGGTACGAGAAACAGTCTGAAAATATGCTTTGGTTTTGGCAGTTTTCGCTTCATTATATAAAGCCCCCATTCTTGGCGTATCTGAAAATGTTTCTTTATTCCTTTACACTATGATATGGCATTAATGAGCGCCTGGTGAAAGTCAGCGTACCATGCTTCAAATGCGGCATCGTCTATAAGCGATTCTGTCGCTTCCGACAAACTCATGCCGCCGTCAAGCCTTTCAAGCACAAGCTGACGGTCTGCAGCCGCCTTGTCGGACAGATTGTATTCCAACACCTTGCGCGCCGCGGCTCCGTTTTCAAAAGCCTTGTCGGTATAAAAGGTTGACGTTTTTGTCATGTCAAAGCATGAAACCATGGTGTCGTAGGTTTTAGCTGAAACATCAAGCCCTTTGTCCTGTATAATGGCGTCGAGCTTGTCCTTTGAAAAAGCTTCTTTTTTAACGGGCATATATCCTGACGTGCAGCTAAAAAGAAGATTGTTGTCGGTCTGCGTGAACCATTCCAGAAATACGACAGAAGCGTACTCGCGCTCGGGCGTACTTTTGGTGACTACCATTCCCGCACCCTGCTGCACCATGTAATTTTCACCGCCCTTAAAAATAGGGGCGGGAAGTATTATGTAGTCAATCGCTTTTGTGCCGTTGTCTGTTTCTACTGTGTCGGGGAAATAGTTTGTCGACGAGGTGGAGCCCGTATAAGCGATTATCTCGCCGATTTTCACGTCATCAGAGCGGAAACGACCGTATGAAGAAAAGTAACCCTTTACATAGGGAACATAATAGGTGTCCCATATCCTGCGCATAACGTCCCTATCAAGCTGGAGAGTGGCATTGCCGTCCTCAAGCTTAAAAAGCTGTACGCCAAGCTGCTGAGAGCCTATTATAAAGAGGTTTGCCATGGCGTCCCTGCCATAGAAAGCCCTGCCGTCGTTTGGAATGTCGGGCGTTTTCGCGTCAGTCCAGTCGTAATAGAGCTCGGCAGTCTCCGTCACGCCCTCCATTGTCGCCAAAGTGTCAAGAGAAGCGCCAGTTTCCGCCGCAAACTCGTCCCAGTCGGTCTTGCTCATCATGAAGACCTCGCCTGATTTCGCGGTGGGAAAAATGCGCAGCTTCCCGTCAGCGCTGATGCGTCCCTCCTCAATAAAAGAATCAACATATGTGTCAAGCTCCTTTTCCGTCATATACTCGTCCAAATCGACAAGCATGCCCATCTGCTCGATAGTATACGCGGTATCGGCGTATGATGAAAAAATGTCAGGCGGGGTGTCGCTTCCGACCTCGCCGTTGAAAGCGGCAAGCACGCTGCTTTCCAAGTCGTTGACATTGCCTTGGCTTGCGGCATCCACATAGATGCCCCGCTTTTTGCCCTCGGTCTGGTTAAACTCCTCAACGAGCTGGTCAAACGCAATCTGCTGAGTGCCGTTGTAATAGTGCCACACGGTAATGTGCGTGGGATTGTCAGGATTAAGTTTAACACCCTTTGCATCGCCGCCGCTGCAGCCGTCTATGGAAAAAAGAACCGCAAATATGCAGCCTAAAGTTAATGCGCGAAATTTCATATATAATAGTCCTCCCCGAAAAAAGTATCATAGATAATTATAGCAATGCGGGGGATATTTGGCAAGAGGCGATAAGCCCGTCAACATATTTCACAAAAATATCCGCAAAATATCTGAATAAATGTGGAAATTTCCAAATTTGTATGATAAACTATATACATTACTACACAAATTCAATAAATTTCGGAAAGGTCGTGGTGCATTATGAAAAAAAGAGAATTCGACTTACTGGCGCTTGGAGAGATACTCCTGCGTCTTTCGCCGCCCGTAAATGAGCGTCTTACAAGAGGTGACGCATTTCAAAAGCAGGCAGGAGGAGCGGAGCTGAATGTGGTATCGGGCGTATCGCTCTTGGGACTTAGGACGGGCATAATTTCAAAGGTTCCTGCCAACGACCTTGGCAATTACATACAGAACAGGGTGCGTTTCTGCGGCGTGAGCGACGACTATCTCGTTTACGACCACGCAAAGGACGCGCGTCTTGGCATTTATTATTATGAATACGGCGCGCATCCCAGAAAGCCGAATGTAATTTATGACAGAAAGAGCACCGCTTTTGCCGATATATCGGTAGACGACTTCCCGGAGGAGATGTTCAGCGCTTCAAGATGCTTCCATACGACAGGCATCACGCTTGCGCTCTGCCCCGAGACGAGGAAGACCGCCATCGAGATGATTAAGCGTTTCAAGGAGCATGGTACGCTTATTTCGTTTGACGTAAACTTCCGCGGCAATCTCTGGACAGGCGAGGAGGCAAAGGAATGCATAGAGCAGATACTTCCTTATGTAGATGTGTTCTTCTGCTCGGAGGAGACGGCAAGGCTTACATTTAAAAAAGAAGGCACAGTGCAGGAGATGATGAAGAGCTTTACGAAGGATTACAAAATCAGCGTGGTAGCGTCTACACAGAGAACGGTACATTCGCCAAAGGTACATTCATTCGGTTCGTGCGTATATGACGCGATAAATGACCGCTTCGTGCAGGAGCCCGCATATGAAAACATCGACGTCGTAGATCGTATCGGCAGCGGTGATGCTTATATTTCAGGCGCGCTCTACGGTCTGCTTGCCCACAATATGGACTGCCAGAAGGCTATGGAGTACGGCAATGCTACGGCGGCGGTAAAGAACACGATACCGGGCGATTTGCCTTCGTCAAATTTGAAAGAGATTGATTCGATTATAAGGAATCACCAGTCGACAGGTCCGCAGCTTGAGATGAACAGATAATCGGGTATAGGTGGTTTTCAGACAAGTTAATGAGGCGTCCGCAGACAAAGGGAAATGGTTTGCGGGCGCTGTATTTTGATTATGCAAAATTGTATAAGAAATAATGCGGAAATGGCTGCTTTGTGCGGGAATTAAGTTCGGGGCCTTCAATTTTGTTGAAACATATGCGTTATGGAGGATGGGGATGATTAAGGCAATTTTATGGGATATTGACAATACGCTTTTGGATTTTAAGAAGGCGGAAAGCTATGCGATTAAGAAATGTTTTGAGATATTCGGGCTTGGGGAATGTACGGATGAGATGATAGTGCAGTATTCTGAAATAAATAAAGGCTATTGGGAGCGGCTCGAGCGCGGAGAGATTGCAAAAAAGCGCGTGCTTGAAGGGCGGTTTGAGGATTTTTTTGCGCTCATGGGGCTGCCGGTGGAAAAGGCGGCGGCGTTTAATGAGGAGTATCAGATGCGGCTTGGGGATAAGGCGTTTTTTTGTGACGGCGGTGCGGAGATTGTGAAAAAGCTTAAAGGAAAAGTCACGCAATATGCTGTCACAAACGGGACGCTTACCGCGCAGAGCAGGAAGCTTGCAAGTTCGGGGCTTGATAAGCTGCTGGACGGAGTGTTTATTTCCGATGTGATTGGAGTGGAGAAGCCGAATGTTGGTTTTTTTGAGTATGTGTTTGGGAATGTTGATGAGGGATTGAAGAAAGAAGAGATAATGATTGTGGGGGATTCGCTTACGAGCGATATGCTTGGTGGGAATAATGCGGGAATTTTGTGCTGCTGGTATAATCCTGACGGAAAGGTAAAGGCTTTGCCTGATGGAATGTGTGGTGAGGTAAGGATTGACTTTGAAATAAGGGATTTGAGAGAAGTTGAAGGGATTTTGAAGTTGGGGCAAAGCATAAAAATTTAGGATATATTTCGCGATTGTCTGTTGAAATTTAATATGTAATTGCGAAAGGTGATCTAAACTGTCCGAATTTAGTCAAAATATATAAAAACGCGGCTAGGCGCTTCGCGAGACGCCGCTTATTTTATATATTTTGCCTAAATTCTATGTTGTAGAATAGAGTTTCGCGAACGCCTATTGAAATTTAATATACGGAGGAGATTATTATGTTTGACATAACAAGATTGGAATGGACAAGGGAGCCTTTGTCCTATAGTATTGAGGCAGGCAGGATTGAGATTGTGACAAAGCCGCATACTGATTTGTGGCAGCGGACATATTATCATTTCTGCAATGACAATGCTCCCGTCCTGCAAATGCGGACAAGTGAAAAGTATTTTTCCTTTGTCGTAAAGACGGAATTTGACAGCAAACATCGCTTCGACCAATGCGGCGTGGTTATGTATATGGACAGTGAAAACTGGCTGAAAGCTTCAATTGAATATGAGAATGAAAAATATCAGCATTTGGGCAGCGTTGTCACGAACAACGGTTATTCAGACTGGGCGACAACGGAGATTGATGCGTCGGTCAAGAGCATGTGGTATCGATTGAGCCGCAGAGAAGATGATTTTTGTATTGAATGTTCCGAGGACGGCGTTAATTTTTCACAGATGCGTATATGCCATATGTGGAAAGCTTTCGATGAGATATCGTTTGGCGTGTATGCCTGCAGTCCGGAGGATTCTTCGTTCAAAGCAGTTTTTACTAAGATGGATATTACTGATTGTAAGTGGCAGGCGCATGATGGACAGCAGCCGGATGAGGACAAGTGAGGGGGCGATATATAATAAAAGAGGTCAGATGAGCAGATATCTGACTTCTTTTTTATAGTGCGAAATTCTTCTTTTAAACAAAAGTCACATTAAAGTCACATTTTTATGTTAATTTAATATAGACAGGTCATCAACAATCCCAATATAACAGGAGTGTGAAAAGCTTATGTTTACAATTTTAGTCGCCGAGGACGATGCTTCGCTCAATAAAATGATTTGCGCAAAGCTTGCAAAGGAGCAGTTTAGGACGGTTTCGGCATTTGACGGCGAGGAGGCGCTTGCGGTTATGGACAGGGAGCACATAGACCTTGTCGTCAGCGATGTTATGATGCCTAAGATTGACGGATATGAAATCACAAAGCTTCTGCGCGGTAGCAGATATTACCTTCCGATTCTGATGATTACCGCAAAAGACCAGTTAGAGGATATGGAGAAAGGCTTTATTGCGGGAGCTGATGATTATATGATAAAGCCAATCAACCTGAAAGAGATGGTTTTGCGCATAAAAGCCCTGCTGCGGCGTGCACAGCTTGAAAATCAAAAGCATATCACGATTGGCGCTACGGAGCTGGATTATGCGGGGCTGACTGTTACGGTGAACGGAACAGTGCATAACATGCCGCCAAAGGAGTTTTATCTGCTGTTCAAGCTGCTGAACAATCCAAATAAGATATTTACAAGGCTGGAGCTGCTGGACGAGATATGGGGCATGGAGTCCGATACAGACGAGAGAAATGTAGACGCCCACATTAAAAAGCTGCGCAGAAAATTTGACGGGACTGCCGATTTTGAAATCGTGACAGTCCGCGGTCTTGGGTATAAGGCGGTGTTTAAGGACAGGCGAGAATCGGCTGAAGGATTCGCGAAACAGACAAGGAGTATAAAAACATGAAACATTCGTTAAAATACCGCGTGCGCCTGCGGGCGTATTTTGCCATAGTGTCTATTATTACGCTGTGTACGGCGTGTCTGTTGTCGTGCGCGCTTGTGGTCATGGGAACGGTTTTATTTTATCATGGAGAGCTCACATTGCCTGTGGTTATTTTGCTTTGCCTTTTGGTTTGCACGCTCACAATGATTTTGGGCGGCGCTGCCCTTTATTACGGGACAGCGTATTTTGTGCGGCCTATTGAGGAAATCAGCCATGCAGTGAAGCGGATTGCCAAGGGTGACTTTTCAGCCCGCATTGCCCGCAGAGAGGGGCGCAGCAACGGCGCGGAGTATGTCCACGAGCTTGACGAGCTGGAGGCGAATGTAAACCGCATGGCATCGGAACTGGAAGGAATGGCATATATGCGTAAGGACTTTGTCAGCAATGTTTCCCACGAAATAAAAACGCCAGTGTCCGCCATGCGCGGTTTTGCGGAGCTGATTTTGGAGGGCGGGCTGTCCGCGAAGGAGCAGAAAGAATACACTGCGCTGTTCTATAACGAAGCGCAGCGGCTTTCAAGATTGTGCGAAAACATGCTGCGGATGTCGCGCTTGGAAAATCAAGCCCTTGTGACAAGGCATGAGCCTGTGGCAGTTGACGAGCAGATACGCAGGTGCGTCATTTTTCTGGCGGAAAAATGGGAAGGGCGGGAGTATGAGTTTGATATCGAATTGCCCCAAATGCAGATTGAGAGCGATCCTGATCTCCTGCAGCAGATTTGGCTCAACCTGATTGATAACGCAATGAAGTATTCATCTCCCGAAAAAGCCATACATATCTCAGGAGAGCGAACTGAAAATGGAATCGCGGTAACTGTGCGCGACGAGGGAATAGGTATTCCCGAGGAAAAACAGGCGCATATTTTTGACGCTTTTTACCAATGCGAGGAGTCACACAAAAAAGACGGAAACGGTCTAGGGCTGTCCATTGTAAAAAGGATTTTGGAGTTGTTGAACGGGAGCATCGAATGTCAAAGCGCGGTGGAACAGGGCACTCGAATGAGGGTAATTATCCGAGAGAACGCAGACAAATAGTTAATCGTTGAGAAAAGTAATTTTATAAATAATAATTGAAAAAGTCACATAAAGGTCATAAAAATGTGATATTCTTTGCAAGTAAAAAGAACATATTATATAAAATCATCATGGGAAAAATTGTAAGGCGAAAAATAATTAAAAAATAAAAACCATTAGGAGGAAAAACAAAATGAAAATTGCAATCAGATATTATACGAAAGGCGGCAACACAAAGAAGCTTGCAGATGCCATTTCACAGGTTACGGGAGTAGCGGCAGAAAGCGTGGAGCAGCCGCTTGCAGAGGACGTGGATATTTTGTTTTTGTGCAGCTCTGTCTACTGGGCGGGCGTAGATGAAAAGGTCAAAGCCTTTTTGAAGGCTCCTGGACATAAAATAGGAAAGATAGTAAATGTCAGCACTGCGGCGTTGATTGAATCCACGTATAAGCAAATCAAATCTCTTGCCGCGGAAACAGGCATTGCGCTTGACAAGCGGGAGTTTCACTGCCGCGGGAGCTTTGCAGCGCTCCATAGGGGTAAGCCCGATCAGAATGATTTGGAAAATGTAAAGAAATTTGCCAAAATGATTGTTGAGGAGGCATAAAAAATGGACGAGAAATTCGACATTCAAGAATACATGACTAAAGGCGTTGAAAGCATTGTCGCCGCCTCGCTGAAAGCCACGCTCAAAGATCCCCGCGAGAGCGCCTTTATGGTAAAGTTTGCGGTGGCAAGCAAAAAAGCGTCTAAGCGCCGTGCGGAAACGGAAAAGTCGGGAGAGCACATTCCGCCGTTTTTGATTGCCAGCATTACCAGTAGCTGCAACCTGCACTGCGCGGGCTGTTATTCCCGCTGCAATCACTCTACCGCAGATACCGTGCCGACAGGACAGCTTAACAGTGAGGAATGGCTCGAAATCTTTAAGGAAGCCGATAAGCTTGGAATGAGCTATATTCTGCTGGCTGGCGGAGAGCCTCTGCTGCGCAGGGACATCATTGAAGCCGCGGGCAAAATGCCGAACATAATATTTCCAGTCTTTACAAACGGTACATATATGGACGATGCCTATTTTAATCTGTTTGGCAGATGCCGCAACCTTATTCCCGTCATGAGCATTGAAGGCGGCAAAGAGGAAACTGATAAACGACGCGGCAAGGGCGTTTATGAGAGGCTGATTTCAAATATGGATAAGCTGCATAGTGCGGGGCTTTTATTCGGCGTGTCTGTCACGGTTACGACTCAGAATGTGGAGGAGGTAATTTCTGGGGAATTTCTCGACACGCTGGCGGCTCGTGGCTGCAAGCTTGTAGTCTATGTGGAGTTTGTGCCAGTGACAGAGGAAAGCAGGGAATTAGCGCCAGGAGATGAGGAGCGCGCAATTTTAAAAGAAGGCATTGCGCGTCTGCGTGAGGAATATCAGGAGATGGTGTTTGTTTCATTTCCTGGTGATGAGAAAAGCTCGGGCGGCTGCATAGCCGCAGGCAGAGGATTTTTCCATATCAATTCCCACGGCGGGGCAGAGCCCTGTCCGTTTTCGCCCTATTCAGACGTAAATGTGCGCGACGCTTCTTTGAGGGAAGCATTGAAATCGCCGCTGTTTGCTGCTTTGCGCGAGGGTGATATTCTGGCGGACGATCACGCTGGCGGCTGCGTGCTGTATGAAAAACGGGGCGCGGTTGAGGCAATACTTGCTGGAGAAAGCAGATAAAATTAAAGCAGAATACGGTATAGAGGGAAAGTAATTTCATAACAGGTGGCTGTCGCAATAAGGATTAAGCAGGCAAAATATAGTATTGTATCTAAATCATATGATGCTGTATCTTGTGTTTGCGTTCCTTAGTGCGACAGCCATTTTTTGCTTCAAAAACTTGAATGAAATATGGAATTGCTGTCCGACATTTCATTGAAAAAAATTTTTTTATATGATAGGATATATTTGTGGTTTTATGATCTGTTGGGGTAATAAGGCCCAAAAGGGCGAGCACCAAATCGGAAATGAATGGAGCTTTCGTTGGGTGCAGGGTAGTGCCGCCTGAACAGTTTCCGCTGCTTGTAAAAAGCCAAGGGAGATGCTGTCAGGATGAGTGTTATATTGAGCAGGTATAGTAAATTGAAGGGGTCTTATATGATTGAAGGAAAAATCTGTGATATATTTTCTGAATATTCGGAGGTTATTTACGGATTTGCAGACATTGCATACAGTCAGTATGTGGACAATTATAAGTCGGTATTAGTATTTGCAGTCCCTTATAGTGAACAGCTCACACTCAAAACATATTCCGAAGAAAAATTTGAAAAAGGCATTCAGGACGCAAAAAGAGTATTGGAAGAAATTCTGGCACGGTTGGCGAAAATGCTTGACGAATGTAAAGCAAAGTATTATATTCCGCTAGTGGCGCAAAGTAGCGAGGAAGATTTAGAAGCTCCCTTTTCCTTTAAATTTGCCGCAGTAAATGCGGGGTTGGGCTGGATTGGAAAAAATGATGTTGTTATTACAAAAAAGTATGGACCTAGGGTAAGACTGTCAGCGGTACTGATAGATGAACAGTTTTCTTATGGTGATAAAATCTTGGAGAGCAGATGTCCCGAAAGCTGCCAAAGGTGCGTTGACGCATGCCCGCATAAAGCGCTGCACAATGTACAGTGGAATATCAGCTTATTAAGGCGAGATATAATAGATTATAAGCTGTGCAATGAAAAAAGAAGTCAGTACATTAAAGAACATGGAAGAAAAAATGCCTGTGGATTTTGTATGGCAGCATGTCCGTTTGGTGTACAGTAACGATTTAGAAATTTGAATTATTTGTATTAAAAAGTAGTAGAAAGGACATTGTTTTTATGGCAAACGAAGCGATTTTGACGAGCGACCAGCGATATACTATTTTTAAGTATGGAAAATATGTAATTAGATTTAAAGCACCATATTCACTGGAAAAATACACTCATATAAAAGAATGGAATCATGGCTATTTAGTAGTAATGGCAAAATATAGCCATAATGAACAAGACGAAGAAGAATACATTGACTTAGTTCCAATATTGGAAAGCCTTTATTTTGATGTAGATGATTTTTTGAAGCCGATTGAGAAGGTGAGGATTTTGTATGATTGATGTGATAGAAGTGGCGGATAGGGCGGATATGATAATCAATGGTTATTATGAAAAATAAAAATAAATCGCCGCAATGACGGCAGAAAGAGGTAAAATGTGATAGAATATATTAAAGGAATGGACATATCGTCGCTTGACGAGGTTGAAAGGCTTGGAGCAAAATACTACGACAAAGGCGAGCGCAAGGACTTAATAGAGATTTTAAAATCATACGGCACGAATTACATCAGACTGAGACTGTGGAACGATCCCAAAACACCCGACGGCAAACCATACGGCGCGGGCAATACCGATTACGAGACGACGCTGCGCATGGCAAAGCGCGTGAAAGCCTCTGGGCTTGGATTTCTGCTTGATTTCCATTACAGCGATTTCTGGGCAGATCCTGGCAAGCAGCGGAAGCCAAAGGCATGGGCAGATTACGGCGCAGACGAGCTTGAAAAGGCGGTTTATGAGTTCACAAAGGAAAAAATGAACGGCTTCATAAACGAGGGCGCAGTACCCGACATGGTACAGGTAGGCAACGAGGTCACAAACGGACTTCTCTGGCCCGAAGGACAAGTGCCCAATTACGCTAACATCGCCCGCTTTATCAGCGCGGGAATCAGAGCAGTTAAGGAAACCTGTCCTTCGGCAAAAATCATGATACACCTTGACAACGGCGGCAACAATGAACTTTACAAAAAGTGGTTTGACGAATACATCAACGTAAACAAGGGCGAGGACTTTGACATTATCGGAATGTCTTATTACCCCTTCTGGCACGGCACGCTTGAAGACCTTGAATACAATATGAATGACATAGCCAAGCGCTTTGGCAAGGAGCTTGTTATCGCGGAAGTATCAATGGGCTTTACCACAGAGGATTACGCGGAGTACGAAAAGCTTTCCCCTGAAAATAGGAAAGGCATGGCGACAAAGCCCGCGCTCTGTGAGAAAGTTCCTTTTCCTATGACAAAGGAAGGTCAGTGCGATTTTATGAAGGCGTTTTTAAAGGTTATAGAAAATGTTCCTGAAAATAAAGGGCGCGGATTTTTCTATTGGGAGGCAGGGTGGCTTCCCGTGGCGGGCAGCGGCTGGGCAACAGATGAGGCGCTTGCCTACATCAAGGAAAAAGGCCCCTGCGGGAACGAGTGGGCAAACCAAGCGCTTTTTGACTACGACGGCAACGCCCTTCCAGCTCTGGAGGTAATAAGGGAGTATAAACCGCGATAGTTTTGTCCCTTTTATCAAACGCACTCTTGCAGTACTGGTAGAGGAAAGATATGATGATTTTATAGCTATGTATGACAGCAGCCGTATATCAAGGGACGGGCTGATTTTGTCGCTAAGGTATTTGGACAGCCGCCAGCCTGCCCTAAAAATAGACAATCCGCTGGAAATAAAATGTGCCAGCCGCCGTATTTGCATTGCAAAGTACCAAGACGGCAGCGGCTGCCATATAGACTATGATTTGACTACAGACGGACAACAAAACGATTTGACAGTACAGGTTGAATTTTTAAAGTAAGGTAAGGAATATCGCGCTGTGCTGGAGGATTTGCATGCCTTGTAGTTGTGAGGAGTAGTTAGACATTGCAAACGGGGTGTGCAGTATAAAAATATTTGGAGGAAATATGACTATAAATGATATTCTTGCTGGCGAATCTAAAAATGTGGAATTTAAAGAAGTTCGTCCCGATAAGAGCATTAAATATATAAAATCGGTGGTAGCTTTTGCTAATGGAAAGGGCGGCAGTATTGTTTTTGGAGTTGATGATAAAAGAAAAGTTTTGGGTATTTCTGATGATATTGTTTTCAGCGAGATAGACGCAATTACGAATGCGATATCAGATAGCTGCGAGCCTGCGATCGTTCCCGATGTTTATCCGCAGACAATAGAAGGAAAGACTGTAATTGTAGCTGAAATCAGTTCAGGAAGACAGAAACCGTATTATATTAAAGCCGACGGAATAACAGATGGCGTATATGTCCGTGTGTCAGGAACTTCCAGAAAGGCAGACCGTGCAATGACGCAGGAAATGTACTATGAGTCTGAGGGGCGCTCATATGATATGGTCATTCAAAGAGATCTGAAAATTTCTGATGATGATATAGAGAAGCTTTGTGCTGATATGAAAGAGGTTGCACTTGCAAATTGCAGTAACAGCTCACAGAAGAGAGCTGTAAAGGATTTGACAAAAAACATACTTTTAAATTGGGGTATTCTGGCAGAAGATGATAAAGGAGTGGTGTATCCGACTAATGCTTATGTATTTTTGACAGGGAAGGATTCTTTGCTTTCAAAAATCCAATGTGGCATGTTCAAGGGAACGACAAGGGGCATATTTGTAGACAAGAGGGATTATGATGGACCGCTATGGGAACAGGTTGAAGAAGCGTTTCAGTTTGTGCTGCGAAATATTCATCTTGGGGCAAGGCTTGAAGGCATATACCGTAATGATATTTATGAGCTGCCGCCAGACAGTATCAGAGAGCTTATTATAAATGCGGTAATGAATTGCAGTTTTCTTCAGCCATCGCACGTTCAGGTCGCTATTTATGATGACCGTTTGGAAATTACAACACCAGGAGGGCTGCTTCCAGGAGTTACCATTGAGCGGATGAAGGAAGGTTATTCTCAAATCAGAAATCATGCTTTGGCACACGCGTTTTCTTATATGAATTTAATTGAAGGCTGGGGGACGGGAATCCCTAAGCTGATTCGTGAAATGCGGGAGTATGGCTTGCGTGAGCCGGAATTTATAGATATGGAAATTGCGCTTAGAATTAATTTGTATAGAAGAAAAAAAGATGAATTTTACAATAATATTATAGAACAGAGCGAAAAGTCAGAAGTGCGCGAAAGTGATGAGGTGCGCTCAAAGTGCGCTCAAGATACGCTCAAAGCGCGCTCAAGATACGCTCAAAGTGCGCTCAAAGATGAGTTCAGCGCACAGGAAAAGGCGGTTATAGACTATATTGCAGAAAATGGGAGTATTACATCTGCACAATTATCCGCATTATTGTCCGTTAAAATAAGAAGATCTCAGATTATTCTTAGGGGACTCGTGGAAAGCGGGATTATTTTAAAAAAGGGCATATCAAAGAATATATTTTATGTTTTCAATGTGAAATATTGAAAACATAAAGCATACGGAGGACAAAAATGAACCTTGAACTTGTAAAACCGACAATTGAATATAAGGAACAGTTGTTTGAAATGCTTACCGAGTGGAAGAAAGACATCATAGAAAACAATACAAATAAATCACCGTGGAAAATATGGGCGAATGACTTTCACGATTTTGACCATTATATAAAAAACATTGACACAAAGGGAGACAGAGAAAACGGCTGGGTTCCCGATACTACTCTATTCTGTCTTGACAAAGAACGAAATATTTTTGTAGGAGCGGTTAATATCCGCCATTATCTGACAGATGCCCTGTTGAGCACAGGCGGCCACATAGGCGACGGGATAAGACCAAGCGAAAGAGGAAAAGGTTATGCGACGGCAATGGTTGCGCTTGCTTTGGACGAGTGCAGGAGGCTTGGCATTGACAGGGTATTGATGTGCTGCGACAAGGATAACATTGGTTCGGCAAAATCAATCATAAATAATGGCGGAATATTGGAAAACGAAGTTGAAGAAGACGGAAATACGGTACAGCGCTATTGGATTAAACTGTAAATATGATAAGCAAAAACAAAAAATAAATAAAAGGAAAGGAATAAAACTATGAAACAACAACTGCTGAAAAAATTTGAGGAAGTATTTGGAGACGCAGACGGAGTAAAGGTTTACTTTGCCCCTGGGCGCGTGAACCTCATCGGAGAGCACACAGACTACAACGGAGGACACGTTTTCCCCTGTGCGCTCACGATTGGCACATACGCCGCTGCAAGGGTAAGAAACGACGACAAGCTCCGCCTCTATTCAATGAACTTCGCGGAGACAGGCATCGGCGAAAGCACTCTTGCCGACATCGAGAAAAAGACAGACGGCGACTGGAGAAACTATCCCAAGGGCGTAATCTGGGCATTCGGTCAAAAAGGCTTCAAGGTGGACAAAGGACTTGACATTGTATTTAACGGAAACATTCCAAATGGCTCAGGGCTTTCATCATCAGCATCGCTTGAAGTGCTGACGGGCTTTATTTTAAAGGAAATTTTCGGCTTTGACGTGTCAAATCAGGATTTGGCGCTTATCGGACAGTTTTCCGAGAACAAGTACAACGGCGTAAACTGCGGCATTATGGATCAGTTTGCCGTGGCAATGGGCAGGGAAAATTCCGCAATCTTCCTTGACACTGCGGATTTATCATATGAGTATGCGCCCATTTCACTTGACGGCGCGAAAATAGTTATTTTGAACACAAACAAAAAACGCGGGCTTGGCGATTCTAAGTATAACGAGAGAAGAAGCGAGTGCGAGGCAGCGCTTGCGTCACTCCAGACAAAGCTTGATATCAAGTCGCTTGGCGAGCTTACAGAGGAGGAATTTGAGGCAAACAAGCAGCTTATAGGCGATGATGTAAAGATAAAGAGGGCAAAGCATGCCGTATATGAGAACCAGCGTACCATTAAGGCGGTAAAGGCGTTAAAGGACAATGACCTTGAACTTTTTGGTAAGCTTATGATTGCGTCGCATGATTCGCTTCGCGATGATTATGAGGTGACAGGCATAGAGCTTGACACGCTTGTAGCCGAGGCGCTGAAGCAGGACGGCGTTATCGGCGCAAGAATGACAGGCGCTGGCTTTGGCGGCTGCGCGGTCAGCATAGTAAAGACTGAGTGCGTTGACAGCTTTATCGAAAATGTAGGTAAGGCGTACAAGGAAAAAATTGGTTACGCAGCGGACTTTTATGTAGTGGAGATAGGCGGAGGTCCTAAGGTAATATAAAATATATAATTGTGGAATGTGTTCTAAACCGGCCGAATTTAGTCAAAATATATAAAAAAGCGGCTAGGTGCAGCAAGCTGCAAGACGCCGCTTATTTTATATATTTTGACTAAATTCTATGTTGTCGAATAGAGTTTCATAAACGCCTAATTAAAAATAAAAAATGGGGGAAAGCAGTAATGATAACAAAAAACATAGCGTCACTTGTAAATTATGCGATAGCGTCAGGACTTATTGAGGAGGAGGACAAAATATATGCCACAAACAGGCTTTTAGAGCTTTTTGGCATTGAGGAATACGAGGAGTCAGAAATACAGCCGATAAGCAGTCCAGAGGAATTTCCGCTTGAGGAAACGCTCAAAGAAATGCTTGACTATGCGGCTGAAAAGGGGCTTATGGCAGACAATAGCATAGTTTACAGGGATTTATTTGACACAAAGATAATGGGTACGCTTGTGCCGTTCCCGTCAGACGTAATCCGCAGCTTTAGGAAGCTTTATGATGAAAAAGGAACAAAGGCTGCGACAGACTGGTATTATGAGTTCAGCCAGAACACGGACTATATCAGGCGTTACCGCATAGCTCGCGATATGAAATGGAAAGCGGAAACCGAATACGGCGAGATGGACATCACGATTAACCTTTCCAAGCCTGAAAAGGATCCGAAGGCAATCGCGGCGGCAAAGACGGCAAAGCAGAGCGGATATCCCAAATGCCAGCTTTGCATGGAAAATGAGGGCTACGCGGGCAGGGTAAACCACCCCGCACGGCAGAATCACCGCATCATACCTGTAAAAATTCAGGGCAACAAGTGGGGCTTCCAGTATTCGCCGTATGTTTACTACAACGAGCATTGCATTGTGTTCAACAGCAAGCACATTCCTATGAAAATCGAGCATGACACGTTTGTGAAGCTGTTTAACTTTGTTGAGCAGTTCCCGCATTATTTTGTAGGTTCAAATGCGGATCTGCCGATAGTCGGGGGCTCTATTTTAAGCCACGACCATTTCCAGGGCGGAAATTACGAGTTTGCTATGGCAAAAGCGCCTGTTGAGCGCGAGTTTACGGTCAAGGGATTTGAGGATATCAAGTCGGGGATTGTGAAGTGGCCGATGTCTGTTATCAGGCTTTCGCATGCGGATTACAACAGGATTATAGAGCTTGCTGATGTGATTTTGACGAAGTGGCGCGGATATACTGATGAGGATGCGTTTATTTTTGCTGAGACGGACGGCGAGCCGCACAATACTATTACGCCGATTGCGAGGAAGCGCGGGGATAATTATGAGCTTGACCTTGTGCTTAGAAATAATATTACGACTGAGGAGCATCCTCTTGGGGTTTATCATCCGCATGCTGAGCTGCATCATATTAAGAAGGAGAATATTGGCTTGATTGAGGTTATGGGGTTGGCTGTGCTGCCGTCTAGGCTGAAGTCGGAGCTGGAGATGTTGGCGGATGCGATAGTTGCGGGTGAGGATATTAGAAAGAATGAGGTGCTGGAAAAGCATGCTGACTGGGTTGATGAATTTATGCCGAAGTATGAAAGGAAGGTTACTAAGGAGAATGTAATGGGGATTATTCAGAATGAGGTTGGGATTGTGTTTGGGAAGGTGCTGGAGCATGCGGGGGTTTATAAGCGTGATGCAAAGGGGCAGGAGGCGTTTGAGAGGTTTATAAAATCTTTGTGATGGCTTGATATTGATTTTGTGTGGTAGTAATTAATGGCGTGGGGCGGAAGTCAGTCGGCTATGTAAGCGCGTTGTACTGGTGGCGCGGGCAGCGGATTTCCTAATGTAATGCGCGTTAGGTGTTCTTGGGAGGTCGGCGCCGGCTTGAGTGCGGCATCCGTGCCGCAGTCAAGCCTGAAATTTGCATCCGTGCAAATTTCCGCCTAGGTTATCGAGCATTACATAAGGAAATCCGCTGCCCGCGCCAAGGTACGCCGCGCTTACATAGCCGACTGACTTCCTTTATAATTGTCATAGTTCCGCTTGTGATGTTATAAGAGATATGTAGGGAAATGTGTTGGATGCTTGATTGGGTATGTTGTGTTTGGGTGACGGATGAAATTTTTTATAATTAGTTGTATTGAGAAGATGATCATGAAGATGGTTTATGAGTGAAAAATGGATGCTAATGACAATTGGGGTATTGCTTTTTGTTAGCATCCGTTTTTTTGATATTTTTTTGTTTTAATATTGAAAAATGTTATTATAATGATATAATTATATGAAAAAGTGTCCAATTATTGGCAAAATATGTTGCATAAAACGGAGATGGTAAAATGGATTATTCGGCAACTCAAATGGCAAAAAAATTAGACATTTCACGGTCGTATTTATATTATTTGAAGGATAGTGGAGTGATAGAGCTTGAAGTCAACGAAAAAGGGCGGGCTGTGTGGACAGATGCGGTTTACCATCAGTTAAGGGAATATATTAAAAAGAATAATGTTGAGGAAAAGCAGGAAGCTGTTGAATTGCCGTATAAGACAACAAGAATAAATAATCGTCGGTATTTGGGTAATAAATATAAGCTTTTGCCTTTTATAACAAGAGTGGTTGAGGATGAATGTCAAAATGTTAATACGGTAGCGGATATATTTGCTGGAACGGGAGCTGTGGCATCGGCGTTTACGGACAGGAAGATAATTACCAATGATATTATGTATAGTAATTATATTTGCCATCTTGCATGGTTTAGTAGTGAGTGCTACTCTAAGGAAAAAATAATAGGGCTGATTATGAGCTACAATGCTATGGTGATTGAGCAGGACAACTATATGAGTGAGAATTTTGCAGATACATACTTTTCGCTTGAAGACTGTAGGAAGATTGGCTTTATCAGGCAGGATATCGAGGACAGATTTGTCGAAGGTGATATCAATGCGAGGGAAAGAGCTTTGCTGATAACTTCTTTGTTGTATGCGATGGACAAGGTAGCCAATACGTGTGGGCATTATGATGCCTATAGGCAGGGTGTGGAATTTGACAAGCATTTTGAGTTATATGTGCCGCAGCCAGATGAAGCCTTAAATGAAAACAATGTGTGTTATAATATAGATGCGAATGAGCTGGCGGCGAGTATCGAGGCTGATTTGGTATACATTGATCCGCCATACAATTCACGGCAGTATTGCGATGCATATCATTTGCTTGAAAATGTTGCCCGTTGGGATAAGCCGAAAGTTTTTGGCGTTGCGAGGAAGATGGACAGGACAGCTTTGAAGAGCGACTATTGCACGCAGAAGGCGGCGGATGCTTTTGAAAGGCTGATAGAGTCAATTCATGCGAAATATATTATGCTGTCCTACAACAATATGGCGGAAAAGGGTAACGACCGCTCAAATGCCAAAATAAGCGATGAGGATATTATGCGTATTCTTCGTAATAAAGGCACGGTAAAGGTTTTTACGGAGGATTACAAAGCGTTTTCAGCAGGCAAGTCGGATATTAAGGACAATCAGGAAAGACTGTTTTTATGTACTTGCTTTGAATGCGAAAAAGAGATAATTCCATCAGCTCTAAATTATACGGGCGGTAAATATAAGCTGTTGTCACAGATGCTTCCGCTTTTTCCAAAGGATGTAGATAAGGCGGTTGATTTGTTTTGCGGGGGATGCAACGTAGGGATTAATATTGATTGTAACAAGGTACAGTTTAATGATTCAAACAAGTACCTAATGGGCTTGCTGGACACGTTTAGGCGGCTGCCTAAAGACGATATTTTTAAATGGCTTTATGCGGCTATAGATACATATAATCTTTCACTTGTAAGCAAGTATGGATATGAACACTATGGTTGTGAAAGCTCAAAGGGTCTGGGCTCATATAATAAAAGCGGCTATAATAAGCTTAGAGAGGATTTTAACGGTAAAGCAGAAGAAGATGACGAATATTTCCTTATGTTATATCTGTTGATTGTATATTCGTTCAATAATCAGTTGCGGTTTAACAAAAAAGGCGAGTTTAATCTTCCTGTTGGAAAGAGGGATTTCAATTCCAAAATGCAGGAAAAGCTTGAAGGCTTCCTTGACCGTATAAAAAGCGGGGATTATAGCTTTACCAATGGCGATTTCAGGAAAATAGAGCTGGATGAATTTACAGATAAAAGCTTTTTTTACGCAGATCCTCCATATTTGATAACCTGTGCGACATACAACGAGCGTGACGGCTGGACTGAAAAAGATGAAAAAGATTTGCTTTTGTATTTGGAAAAGCTGGATGAAAGAGGCATTAGGTTTGCCTTGTCAAATGTACTTGAAAGCAAAGGCAAAAAAAATGAAATATTAGCTGATTGGATTAAACAGCATAAAAAGTTTAAGGCTATACCTCTTGATTATGATTACTCAAATTCCAATTATCATACAAAGCGTGATGGTGTCACAAAGGAAGTGCTGGTGATAAATTACTAATAGGAGCATTAGGAGTATGGCAAATGAAATAGGATATAAAAGTTATTGCTGGGCAATTGGAACGACAAGCTATAGGACAGATAAATTCAACATGAGCATTGAAATGCAGATGAAATTATTAAAAGAATTTAGAGGTCTTGCTAAGAACAAAGGGAGATTGTGGACTGGCAATAATCAATTTCAGGCGGAATATTATGAGTTCCTTAAAAGCAAAGGATTCGTAAAGGGCGATGCGCCAAGACCGGATAAGGATGCACGGGAGAAGACATCTGGACTAAGAGATATTGGCTTGCTGGACGATGAAAGAAACGTAACAGCAGCAGGTGAAGCCCTGATTGCTATTGCGCAGTCGGAGAATTTTGCTTCGGATAATCTGCTAGAAATACCAAGGGACAGTTATCTCTACTTTAAGCAGTTATTAAAAACATCAAATGATGTTGACGGTAAAAGCGTGAGGCCATTCGTTGTTTTTTTATATGTAGTAAGCAAGACAGGATATCTTACTTATGATGAATTTACATATTTGTTGCCATTATGCGTAGACAAAACAACCACCAATATAGTTGTGGAACACATTCTTTCTTCAAGAACAAGCGGTATGAATTATGAAGATATTATTTTGTCGGTTCTGATGGGAATGGATAATTATAAAAAAGCATTGGATTTATTGCAGAGTGAAGAAGTAACAGAGGAGCTGATTTGTAATGTTGGAATTAACCGTAAAAGCGCGAAGTACGATAAGCCTTATTATGTGTTATATAAAATATTGAATAATATAGTATTTTCCCATGAGGATGCTGCGTTAGAGTTTTATGAGGCAACTAAAAAACTGACAAACAGCAAGGTTGGCGGCGCGTGGCGCAAATATTTTTTCAGCAGCAGTGCGAGAAGCGTAATAACAAAAATGGGATTGGCTGTTCTGAATAATGTTCCTATATTACAGTCTAAATCTAAAGAGGTTTTTAATGAAGAATTTTTCAAAATAATGCATTTGTTCAAGGCGAAGGCTACTTTGTCGGATTATTTTGATTTGAACAGGAGATATTTTAAGATTACAGATATTGTGCTGTTTGAGGATGATAATGTGAGGCTTGATGTCCTGCCGAAATGCTATATAGAAAGTATAGCTGATGAATTGCTTGACATTGCATTTGAGCAAACGGATTTGCTCTCAGAAAATGTAGAGCTTGAAGCTATACATCCTTGTTTGAAAATTAATGCAGACAGACTATATCAGGAATTGGGCAAGGCGCTTGGCAAAAGCGTTATGGATAGAGAATCAGCGCATAAGGTTATCAGGGACGAGAGGTATATACGTTTTAATAAGCTTATAGATGACAGATTTGATAAGGAAACGCTCCTTGTGTTGTTTAATCATTTTGAAAATAGGAATGATGATGAAATAAGAACCTTAGTCACCGACAATGCGGATATTCCTACAATTTTTGAATATGTTATTGGTATTGCATGGTATGTGATAAGCGGCAGGGAGGGCGATGTGCTTGATTATATGAACTTATCACTGGGGGCTGATTTATTGCCCAAGACACACGCTGGCGGAGGAGAGGCGGATATTGTCTGGAAGTATGAAAAGACGAGTTGGTATCCTAAACATACACTGTTGATAGAGGCGACGCTTGCGGATGGTTCAAATCAAAGAAGAATGGAAATGGAGCCGGTATCAAGGCATTTGGGGGATTATTGTATTATGCATCCGGAGGAGGAAGCATATTGTGTGTTTGTGACGACTTATCTTAATATGAATGTTATTTCTGATTTCAGGGCGAGAAGGTATATGGAATATTATAATAGTGCTGGGACGGATTATATAACGGGAATGAAGATATTGCCGATACAGACGTCGGAGCTGAAGACATTGCTTAGGTTTGATGTTAGATATGCGCAGATTTATAGAATGTTGGATGCTGCTTACAATAGTAGTGAGGCGCCGAAGGAATGGTATGAGAATAATATTGTGAGAGAGGCGAGCTTTTATAATGGGCGGGAGATATGGTGAGGGTGATATGGCGGATGGTGGGGGTGGACGGAAGTCAGTCGGCTATGTAAGCGCGTGGTACTGGTGGCGCGGGCAGCGGATTTCCTAATGTAATGCGCGTTAGGTGTTCTTGGGAGGCCGGCGCCGGCTTGAGTGCGGCATCCGTGCCGCAGTCAAGCCTGAAATTTGCATCCGTGCAAATTTCCGCCTAGGTTATCGAGCATTACATAAGGAAATCCGCTGCCCACGCCAAGGTACGCCGCGCTTACATAGCCGACTGACTTCCTTTATAATTGTCATAGTTCCGTTTGGGATGTTAGGGGGTATGTAGAGAAATGTGTTGTTTGGTGGTTATGAGGTGTTGTGCTTATGGGGTATGGGACGGATTGACTTTATTGACTTATCAGAAGTAACTTGATTTAGGTTTATGGGGGATTGATGCTGTGGACAGGCAGGGGATTTTTGATTATGCGGAAAAGGAATATGGATCTTTTCCTGAGTATTTGTGGGAGAATGATGCGACTTCTGCTGTGTTGAGGCATGGTGACAACAAAAAGTGGTATGCGCTTATTATGAATATTTCAAAGGACAGGTTAGGACTTGCTGATACGCATAAGGCGGATGTTTTGAATGTCAAATGTGAGCCTGAGGCGGCGGGTATTTTGCATATGACGAGGGGGATTTTCCCTGCGTACCATATGAATAAAAGGAATTGGATATCTATTCTTCTTGATGATAGCATTGATGAAGCCTTAGTCCTTGATTTGCTTGATAAAAGCTATGAATTGACGCTTAATAAAAAGAAAGGGAAAGGTTGATGGCAGATGATTTTATACAGACCTGTCGGCACGAGGGAGTTGGAGCTGATAAGGGAAAGTGATTGCCGTAAATTTCCGCCGCGTTTGCCTGAACAGCCGATTTTTTATCCTGTTTTAAATGAAAAATATGCGACGGAAATTGCGTCGGGCTGGAATACAAAATATAATGACGACCACAAGGGTTATGTGACTAAATTTGAGGTTGACGACAGTTATTGCTCACAATTTGAAGTGCATCAGGTGGGTGGAGAACACCATAAGGAGCTATGGATTCCCGCGGAGCAGCTGGAGAAGTTTAATGGGCATATTATTGGCAGGATAGAGGTAATTAGTGAATTTTCGACTTGAAAATCAATGATTTCAAATATACCAGAACGCTGTGTGTTGTTTTGCAGGGTACGGCGTTTTGCATGTTTCATCTAAATTTTAGGTTATTGAATAAAGTTCTGCAATTGCTTATCTTATATTATGAAATTAAAGGAGTTTAACATATGACAAGGCGTGAAATTGTCACATTGACAAATATGTGTATGGTATACGACGGAAACAATGTGTTGGTTCAGGACAGGGTAGGAGATGATTATTGTGGCATAACATTTCCGGGTGGACATGTTGAGAAAGGCGAATCGTTTACAGATGCCGTTATTCGCGAGGTATTTGAGGAAACGGGGCTGTCTATTGTGGAGCCGCAGTTATGTGGGATAAAGGACTGGATGGAAGATGACGGTGAGAGGTATATAGTTTTGTTTTATAAGACTGATAAATTTTCAGGCAGTATAAAATCGTCAGATGAAGGCGAAATATACTGGACTGACATAAACAAGCTGCAGGATATGAAATTGGCAGCTGGAATGGAAAAAATGCTGAGAGTATTTTTGGAGGACGGAATCAGCGAATACTTTTTTTACAGCGAAAACGGAGAATGGTTTGAAACACTAAAGTAAAAGGAAACGAAAGTGAAATTATTTTTTCTATTCAAAATAAAATTTGTTAAAGGAGGACAAAACCTTGAATTTCGACTACACGAAAATCAAATCACCACAATTTTACGAGCAAAACCGCCTTGCAGCACATTCTGACCACAAATATTACGCTGACGAATGTGACATTTTCCAAAAGACGGAGCGCTTCAAACATCCTTTGGATGGGCTATGGAAATTTAAATATTCACCTAATATATCTGATGCGCCGAAGAATTTTCAATCCCTTAATTACAATTGCAAAAGCTGGGCCGATATACGCGTTCCCGCTCATATACAGCTTGAAGGCTATGACAAGCCTCAGTACGTCAATGTCCAGTACCCATGGGACGGCCACGAAAGCATAGAGCCGGGCGAAATACCCGAGCGTTTCAATCCCACGGCAAGCTATGTAAAATATTTTACGCTTCCCGAGGGCTTTGCCCAAAACCGCACATTTATCTCATTTCAAGGCGTAGAGAGCGGCTTTGCCCTCTGGTGCAACGGCGATTATATTGGCTACAGCGAGGACACCTTCACTCCGTCAGAATTTGAGCTCACAGACCACATAAAAGACGGCGAAAACAAGCTCGCGGTACAGGTATTCAAATGGACAAGCGGCAGTTGGTGCGAGGATCAGGACTTTTTCAGATTTTCGGGCATATTCAGGAGCGTATACATCTATATGATACCCAGAGCCCACATAAGTGACATAAAGATAAAGACAATCCTAGACGACACATATACAAATGCCAAACTGGAAATAACCCCAACACTGATAACAGGCGCAAAAGCAGATGGTGAATCAGACAAAATAACAGTGACAGCCCGAATGGAGTTCTCGCTAAAAGGTGAAAAAATAAATGACACAACTGTCAGTTTGTCGCTTGGCGTAAACAGCGCAATCACTCTGGAAGCGCCAGATGTGCAGCTTTGGAGCGCAGAAAAGCCAGTCCTTTACGACCTGCTCATTACTCTAATCGACGCAGACGGCAATACCTTGGAGCTAATCCCGCAAAAAATAGGCTTTCGCAAATTTGCGCTTGAAAACGGCATAATGACTCTGAACGGTAAACGCATAGTTTTCAAAGGAGCAGACCGACACGAGTTCAGCGCGCGTTTTGGGCGTGTGCCAAATTATGATGAAATGCTCAAGGACATCATCACAATGAAACGCCACAACATCAACGCAATCCGCACAAGCCATTATCCCAACGACTCAAAGCTTTATGAGCTGTGCGACGAATACGGTCTTTATCTGATAGACGAGTGCAACCTTGAAACGCATGGCATGTGGGATATGGTAATGCGCGGTGTATGGAGCATGGACAAAGCTCTCCCGGGCGACAGAATGGAGTGGGAGCCGATGCTCCTCGACAGGGTAAACTCAATCTACCAGCGTGACAAAAACCACCCCTCAATCCTCATATGGTCATGCGGAAATGAATCCTTCGGCGGTCCGATACTCTACCATATGTCAGAAAAATTCCGCGCGCTTGATGACACGCGGCTTGTGCATTACGAGGGCGTGGCAAACGACAGGCGCTACAACGCTACCTCCGATATGGAAAGCCGTATGTACCCGAGCGCAGCGAGCATAAAGGAATTTCTGCAAAAGGACAGAAGCAAGCCTTATCTTTTGTGCGAATACACTCACGCCATGGGCAATTCCTGCGGCGCGATGCACAAATACACAGACCTGACCGACGAGGAGCCGCTTTTCCAGGGCGGATTTATATGGGACTATGTAGACCAGTCCATTTACCAGAAGGACAGATACGGAAACGAGGTGCTAGGCTATGGCGGCGACTTTGACGACAGACCATGCGACTACAATTTCAGCGGCAACGGCATAGTATATGGAGGCAATAGAAATCCGTCGCCCAAGCTGCAGGAGGTAAAATTCAATTATCAGAATATACAGATAAAGCTTGAAAACGACAAATTTGAGGTAATAAACAAAAATCTTTTTACAAATACATCAGAGTACGACTGTGTGATCACGCTCGCCCTTGACGGCAAAGAACTGACACAAGTGTCATATAATACGGACGTGCCGCCGCTTTCTTCAAAAACCTATGATTTGCCGAGCTTCAAATATATGACGCCATGGAACGCAGATGCACCATGGAGCGCGTCAAAAAACGGCGAATACACGGTTACGGTTTCCTTCCACCTGAAGGAAGATACGCTCTGGGCGCAGAAAGGGCATGAAGTGGCATTCGGGCAGGGCATATATGAGGTTTACGGAAATAAAGAGGAGAGAACAGTTATACCGCCGATGACGATAACTGACGGCACATACAATCTTGGCGTGCGCGGAGAATATTTTGAGGTATTATTTGACAAAGGCGGCAAAGGTTTAGTATCATATATATATGGCGGCAAAGAAATGATAAAGGCGATTCCCAAGCCAAACTTCTGGCGCGCGCCGACCGACAATGACAACGGCAATCAGATGCCCTACAGATACGCGCAATGGAAGACGGCAAGCCTTTACCAGCTTACGCAGGCGCCGACAATAAAAATCGAAAAGGACAGCGTATGCGTAACCTACACATACAAGCTTCCCACCAATCCCGAATCCGAGTGCGAGCTTGCATACACAGTGACAGGAGAGGGAAGAATACACACAGTATTAAGCTACGATGCGCCAAAGTGTGAAAATGATATGACAATGCCCGAGTTTGGCATGCTCTTTAAGCTTGACGCGGACTATGAAAATCTCACATGGTATGGGCTGGGCGCGGCGGACACCTACTGCGACCGCGAAAAGGGCGGAAAGCTTGGCATTTACAGCAACAAGGTGAAGGAAAATCTTGCGGAGTACCTTGTCCCGCAGGAGTGCGGCAACCACACCAAGGTGCGCTGGGCGACAGTCACGGACAACAAGGGCAGAGGCATTAAATTTTCAGGCAAGGATTTAAGCATAAATGTACTCCCATATACGCCGCATGAGCTTGAAAACGCCATGCATGCATATGAGCTGCCCCCGATTTATTATACAGTAGTCAGGGTGGCGCTGATACAGATGGGCGTAGGCGGCGACGACAGCTGGGGAGCGAGGACGCATGACGAATATCTGCCCGACGTTACCCAAAGGCTGGTACTTGCATTTGATTTTAAAGGGATATAAATCCCGGATAAGGAGGTATAAAAGTGGATAAATTTGTAGTAAACATTATCCATCGTCCGGAGATGGTTCCGGAGTACGCAGAGAAAGTGACAGGACACGGAAAAGCAGAAGACATCGGCAGAAAAGCGCTCCTCACGGAAAGCCTTGATATTTTCAAGACGCAGCAGGAGTGCGCGCACAAAAACGGCTTGAAGACCACTATTCAGATGACCTACGCAAGCCTTTTCAATGATGAGGCGGTAACTATTGCAAAGGAGCACCATGAGAAGTACGGTGACGAGATTGCGCTTACCCTTCTGGGACTTCCATGCACGGAGTTTCGCGAGAAATACAAGACAAAGGACTTCTGCATCTGGATGTTCTCAATGGAGGACAAAATGTCCATCGTTGATGATGTATTTGGCAAGTTTTATGAGAGATTTGGCTTTTACCCTGAGTCAACAGGCTCATACTACATGGACGCGGACCTCATCAACTACATCAAGAGCAAGTACCCAATGGTAAAATGCGCCGTAGCCACCTGCTGGGAGGAAGGTCCCAAGGCTTACCACACCTGCAACAACTCATGGTACACATTTATGGACGGCGGTCCATGGGCTCCGTGGATTCCCTCAAAGCAGAACACACACGCGCCCGCCGCAAATGAGGAGGAGGACTCAGGCATAGTTGCAATCCCTCATCTTTCAAGAGACTTGATCGCGTGCTATGACGGCAACGGCTCAAACTTCGGCACGCATCCCCAGAATGTGCTGCGCGGCATGATTTACGACTCAAAGACATGGGATTTCCCGTATCTGTACAACCTTATAGACCAGTACAGGTCTTTAGAAAAATACAACAACGGCTACGCTTACAATATGATGTTTGTAGGTCCAGGCTGGATGAACAAGATGGGACGCTGGGAGGCGCCGTATGAGCTTCTTTTGAAGTCGTATGAGGACGGCTGCGCATACTATGGCAAGCTCAAAAAAGAGGGCAAACTCACGGATATGACAATGTCGGAGTTTGCCGATTACTACCGTGAGAAAAAGACATACACAGAGCCCGAGTGTGCACTTTGGAGAGATATTCTGTATGGCTCAGACAAGCAGCTTTTCTGGTACTGCGATCCGTTCATGAGAGCATGTGTAAACATGGATCAGGGCGGCGCTATCGTAGACCTTCGCCCTTATGCGGCAAAGCTCGAATGGAAGACAGGCATAGGCACAAAGCATGTATGGGATGCCTCATATCCTTTCCTCATTCAGGAAAAATACAGGGCAGGCTACTTTACGCATTACGCAGGAGAAGGCACAGTGCGCAGCGCAAAGGTATGCTACAACGGAGAGGAAGTAGACCTCTGCCTCTGCCGCACAAAGGCGCATTTTTCACAGGAGGGCAAGACGCGTATTCTTACGCTTGATCCTGTAGATATAGAGTTTTACGACCTGACAGTCAAGCTCCAGACAAAGCTTTACTTTGAGGAGGGCAGCCAGGCAATCAGGATAGAGAGAAATATCCTTGAAATGAGCAATCCTGACGCGGAGGTAGAAATCAACGAGTATGTTGTTGCCTGCTACGGCACGACAGAATACTCAGAGGATATGACAGGCATCACGCTCACCTGCAAGGGCGCGTCTGAGACAAAGACGATTGACTACGCATATAAATGCAGGGAAGAAAAGCTTGCAGGAGCAGATGAGGTTTCAGCAATTATCCCGCCCGTCGAGACAAAGCTTTCGCTTACGGCGCAGGGCAAGGCATACACAGGCTATGTAAGAGAAGGCTACGCATTCTCGCCCATGCTAACGCTTGGCTATACAACCACTCTCAAAAATAAGGAGGTATTTACGACATGTCTCAAGGTAGAAAAGGCAAATTAAACTACAGGTGTCCGTCATGCTTTATGCGCGATTTGGACATAGATATGTTTTACGATAAGGAGAAAGACGAATTTTACTGCATGCGCTGCCAGTATGTAGGCAATGAAAAGGACGTGCTTGAGAAAAACGAAATGGTACGCTTCCGTTACAGGGCAATGGCAGAGAGGTTTACTAAGTTTGATTTTGACTAAATAGATTTTGAATTATACAAAACGGTTGTGTACTGCTGCATAGCCGTTTTGTGTGTCTTATAGAAACTTTCAAATCTTTTTTTGTTCTAAAAAACACTTGCCCTCTCCGCCAAACCATGCTAAAATATCAAAAAATCAAATACATAACACAATAAGGTGTCTGAACAGTCCCTGCCAAAGCGGGAACTGGTTCAGGTGAAAAGGGAAACAGGTGCAAATCCTGTACGAACTCGTCACCGTAATCAAGGAGCTAAAGCCGATATATCACTGGAAACGAGTATAAATCATTTCTGGGAAGATGGCTGGACGCGATGATCTCTAAGTCGGGAGACCTGCCTTATTGTAGTACAGAAACGCAGGTTTCAGGCCACGAGTAATTGGCTGTACATATTTGTTTGCAGAATAAACGTATTTGTCATACGCATATTCTGTGGATTTATTTGTATGCAGTCCTTTACCGTAAAAGTGCAAAAACAGCGGTAAAGGATTTTTTTAATTACAAACACTATAAAAATGAAACGAGGAGAAGATTGAAAATGAGAAGTAGAGGGTATCCATAACTTTACGCACACAACAAACAAGCCATCTTTTGGTGGCTGCTTTAAAAATTTAATATTGCAATGTTAAGGTTATGCAGTTGCTGACTTGACTTTATAACCCTGCTTCCTTGCGATAAGGATTGCCTGCTCTACCGTGATCTCGCGATCAGCCGGGGAAAGTTCGGATTTTTTGTAAAGCTCCGCATTGTAGTTTACACCGTCTTTGAGCATGTGGTATACTGCGGTAAGAAGCATTCTTGCTATGGCAATGATTGCTTTCTTGTGGCCGCGACGCTTTTTGAGACGGAGATAGCGGTTACGAATCTCAGGATGCTTTTTGCTGGTGACAACAGCATTGGCACACTGCACAAGCAGTGGCTTGATGTAGCATCCGGCCTTGGAGACCCGGACAGATTTTTTCTTCCCTGCGCTTTCATTGTTGGTTGGTGTAAGGCCTGCCCATGAGCATAAGTGTTTCGCCGAAGGAAAAGCCTCCATATTGGTACCGATCTCGGAAATGATTCCGATGGCAGTGAAAATGCTGCTGATACCAGGAGCGGTTTGGAGAATGGCAAGTTCCTGCTGATAGGGAGCGGCGAGCGCAAGAATGAGTTCTTCAAGCTCTGCTTTCCGGGATTCAAGGTTCTCAAAATGAGCTTTGATCACCTTGAGTTTTCCAGCCTGTTGGGGAGTGATATAGCCGTCAATAGCGTCACGCAGTTCGGGGAGTTTTTTCTTCAAACTTTTGTAAACGAGGGGTTCAAGGTCAAAAGAAGTATCTGCGGGATTTTCCAAAATCTTATCCAGTATCGCCTGGGCAGATTTGCCGAAGGTGTCCGAGACAACGTTCCCCAACTGGATATTGGAGACCGTGAGACAGTTCTGCAAGCGGTTCTTTTCACTTGATTTAAAGCAGGTCAGTTTGAAACGGTAGCGCATGAGGTCGCGAAGCTGGCGGATGTCAGCAGGCGGCATAAAGCTTCCGGCAACAAGGTCATGCTTGAAGAGGTCAGCGATCCATCTGGCATCGTTCTTGTCAGTTTTCTTTCCACGGATAGCCTTAACATATTTGGGATGAGCAAGGACAATCGAACATTCTTTTTCAAGGATGTTGTAAACAGGGATCCAGTATTTACCGGTGGACTCCATACAGACGTCTTTGCAGTTGTGATTGAGAAGCCATTGTAACAGATTTTTCAGACCGCTCGTGTAGGTCGAAAAACGGTGGCTCTCATAGGTGGTGACGCCTTTTGAATTGGTAGAGGCGATACAGGCCACTACAAAAGTCTTGTGGACATCAATGCCACAGCAGATTTTGTACACGATTTTTAAAGCCATAGGGACTCCTTTCAGAACCAAGAGGTTCAAATAGATTATAGGGAGAGACGGCATTGACTGAACGCCTAAGGCATAAACGAGATTGTTAAAACAAAGATAAGATTGCGTGCTCAAAGTCACACTTATTTGTGCTTGAAAAGGCGGACTACACATATAAACATGCGGTCATCCGGTAAGCCGGACAGCCCACTCACCTCCCCGTGATTTGTAGTATACCGAGTTCCCTACAAGAAGAATTATAAAAGAAAAAGAAGCTCAGGCAAACCATTTTCATAGCGTTTTGTGCCTGAGCGAAGCGAAAGGAATGGATAAAAACATGAAAAAGAAATCAGTCACAGCATTATTAACAGCCGCAATAATTTGTTCATTAACATTCACAGGCTGCTCAGGAGAAAAAGCCGCACCTGCGTCAGGCAATACACAGACACAGGAAAGCAGCGAAACAGCACAGACGGCACAGACAGCAGAAAACACAGACCAAGCAGCGCAGACAGATGCGGCAGCATCAAATGACACCGCCGCAGACCAGCAGGCGGCAGACGAGGTCGCAGCCTTGATAGACGCGATTTATGTCCAGCAAAGAACCGACGAGACAGACGAACAGTGCGCACAGGCAAAAGCTGCATGGGACGCACTCACAGACACCCAGAAAGCATTGGTAGAAGGCGAAAACGCCGATTACGACTATTTCGGCAGGGACACAGGCGACGCCTCCAAGGACGATCCGCGCAATCAGGATAATATCGGCGAAAACGAGATTTTAGTAGTAAGCTTTGGCACCTCCTTCAACGACAGCCGTGTCTCAGACATAAAAGGAATAGAGGACGCGATACAGTCAGCAAATCCCGATTGGGCAGTAAGGCGTGCATTTACGGCGCAAATTATCATCAACCACATACAGGCGCGCGATGGAGAATTTATCGACAATATGGATCAGGCTCTTGAGCGCGCAGTGTCAAACGGCGTAAAAAATCTCGTCGTACAGCCCACGCACCTGATGCACGGCGCGGAATATGACGAAATGACAGACGCTCTTGAAAAATATCAGGACAAGTTTGACACAGTAAAAATCGCCGAGCCGCTTTTGGGCGAGGTAGGCGCAGACGCGGCAGCAGTCAATACTGATAAGGAGGCGGTAGCGCAGGCAGTAATGGACACGGCGGCAGAGGAGGCAGGTTACAAAAACATTGCCGAGGCGCAGGAGGACGGCGTGGCGTTCGTGTTTATGGGGCACGGCACGTCACACACGGCAAAGGTGTCCTACAGCCAAATGCAGACGCAAATGACAGACTTAGGCTGTGCAAACGCGTTTATAGGCACAGTCGAAGGAGAACCCGAGGAAACCTCATGTGAGGCAGTAATCGAGGCAGCAGCGCAGGCTGGCTATAAAAAAGTAATCCTCCGCCCGCTCATGGTAGTGGCAGGCGACCACGCAAACAACGATATGGCAGGCAGCGACGAGGACTCATGGCTCAATCAGTTCAAAGCATCTGGCAGCTTTGACAGCGTGGATGTCCAAATCGCAGGCTTAGGCTCAATAGACGCGATACAGCAGATATACATAGCCCACACAGCCGATGCCATTGCCCAGACAGGCATAACTTCAGAAAACGCAGACAGCAAAGCGGAATCATCCAAGCTTGCAGATGGTACATACACAGCCGAATTTTCGACAGACAGCAGCATGTTCCATGTAAGCGAGGCATGTGACGGCAAAGGCACGCTCACCGTAAAGGACGGCAAAATGACCATGCACATTTCGTTAGGCTCAAAAAATATACTAAACCTTTATCTCGGTCTTGCCAAAGATGCCGAAAATGACAAAGCAAACCAGCTTCAGCCCACAGAGGACACAGTCACCTACAGCGACGGCATCACAGAGGAGGTATATGGTTTTGATGTGCCTGTTCCCGTTATCGGAGAGGAGTTTGATTTAGCCCTAGTCGGTACAAAAGGAAAATGGTACGACCACAAGGTAAGCGTTACCAATCCAGTCTTATTACAGAATTAGCATACAAATGAAAATCAGGCAGCGGGCAGAAAAGTCCGCTGTTTTTAATATTTAAGAGAAGTTTTATTTTTATAAACGCCAATGTGTGGTAAAATTTTTCATAGAATTTCGCAAACGCCTAAAAATAAAAATAATTAAAAAGGAGCAGAAAAACCATGACCACAGTAAGCGAAGCAATCGAAAAAAGAAGTTCAACAAGAGGCTACACAGACGAGCCGCTGACAAAAGAGCAAATCAAAGCATTGATCGAAGCAGGTCTGCGCGCCCCCACAGCCGCAAACCGTCAGGAAATCCATTTCACAGTGTTAAACGGCGACAACCCCATACTAAAGGAAATCGAGGACGAAAAAAATAAACTTCGCAATATTACCTCCCCCGAGCACAATTTTTATTACGAAGCACCCACAGTAATAATTCTGAGCGGCGACAGCGAATTTCACTGGAGCGCGCTTGACGCAGGCATAGCGGTGGAAAATATGGCGCTCACAGCCGAGGAGCTTGGACTTGGCAACCTGATAATAGGCTGCATATATGACGCGCTCAGAGGCGACAAAAAGCAGTATTTTTCAGAAAAACTCAAATTCCCGCAGAACTATGAATACGAAATAGCGATAGCAGTAGGACATAAAAACACGTCAAAAATTCCCCACACCTACGAAGCGGACAAACAGGTGACATATTTATAATTTAATGAAAACATTGATTTTATGCACATTATCTGCTACAATAGTCTGTAGTTTGTTTAAAGACCGCGCAGAAATGAGGTAAAATATGAACATTATAAATAAAGTGTTCGGCACGCACAGCGAACGCGAACTAAAAAGAATTGAACCCATAGTCAAAAAGATAGAAAGCTACCGCGAGGAAATGGGCGCCCTCACAGACGATGAGCTCCGCGCAAAGACCGCAGAGTTCAAAAAAAGAGTGGCGGAGGGCACAAGCCTTGACGACATACTTCCCGAAGCATACGCGGTAGTCCGCGAGGGAGCAAAGCGTGTGCTCAATCAGGAGCATTACCGCGTACAGTTGATAGGCGGCATCATTCTTCATCAGGGACGCATTGCCGAGATGAAGACAGGCGAAGGCAAAACGCAGACAGCCCTTCTCCCCGCATATCTGAACGCCCTTGAAGGCAAAGGCGTGCACGTAGTCACTGTCAACGACTATCTTGCCAAGCGAGATGCCGAATGGATGGGACAAGTACACGAATTTTTAGGCTTGAAGGTCGGCGTCGTGCTGAACGACATGAAACCTGAGGAGCGCCGCGCGGCATACGCCTGCGATATAACATATGTCACAAACAATGAGCTTGGCTTTGATTACCTGCGCGACAATATGGTAATTTACAAAGAACAGCTTGTTTTAAGGGATCTGCACTATGCGATAATCGACGAGGTGGATTCCGTGCTGATTGATGAGGCGCGGACTCCGCTGATTATATCAGGGCAGAGCAGCAAGTCAACAAAGCTCTACGAAGTATGCGACATACTTGCGCGCCAGATGAAACGCGGCGAGGACGTGCCCGAGATGACAAAGATGGATTATGTCATGGGCGTAGAGCAGGAGGAAACAGGCGATTTTGTAGTCAATGAAAAGGATAAGGTAGTAAACCTCACGGCGGCAGGCGTTGAAAAGGTTGAAAAATTTTTCCAGATAGAAAATCTTGCCGATCCCGAAAACCTTGAAATCCAGCACAACATAATCCTGGCTCTGCGTGCACACAACCTTATGTTCCGCGATCAGGACTATGTCGTAAAGGACGACCAGGTACTGATAGTAGACGAGTTTACGGGGCGCATTATGCCTGGACGCCGCTACTCAGACGGCTTACATCAGGCAATAGAGGCAAAGGAGCACGTCAAGGTAAAGCGCGAGAGCAAGACCTTGGCGACAATCACTTTCCAGAACTTTTTCAATAAATTTGACAAAAAGTGCGGCATGACAGGTACGGCGCTCACTGAGGAAAAGGAGTTCCGCGACATATACGGCATGGACGTGGTTGAGATACCCACAAACCGCCCCATAGCGCGTACAGACCAGCAGGACAGCGTTTACAAGACGCGCAAAGAAAAGCTCAAAGCAATTGTTGACGCGGTTGAGGCGGCTCATTCAAATGGACAGCCCGTGCTTGTCGGTACAATCACTATCGAGGCGAGCGAGGAGCTCAGCAAAATGTTCACAAAGCGCGGCATACAGCATAAGGTGCTAAACGCAAAGTTCCATGAGCTTGAGGCGGAAATAGTCGCTGATGCGGGGCAGCACGGTGCAGTTACCATTGCCACAAACATGGCAGGGCGCGGTACTGATATCAAGCTTGACGATGAGGCAAGAGCGGCGGGCGGACTTATGATAGTCGGCACCGAGCGCCACGAGTCAAGGCGTATAGACAACCAGCTGCGAGGCCGTTCGGGACGTCAGGGCGATCCAGGCGTGTCAAAATTTTACATTTCACTGGAAGACGATCTGATGCGCCTTTTTGGTTCAGAGCGTCTGATAAATATGTTTACGGCGCTTGGCATACCCGAAGGACAGGAAATCGAGCACAAGATGCTTACAAGCGCCATAGAAAACGCGCAGAAAAAAATAGAAAACAACAACTTCGGCATCAGAAAAAACCTGCTTGAATACGACCAGGTAATGAACGAGCAGAGAGAAATCATCTACGAGGAGCGCCGCCGCGTACTGAACGGCGAGAGTATGCGCGATGCCATTTACAAGATGCTTACGGATATAGTAGAAAGCACGGTAGATACGGCAATCAACGACGACTTAGAGCCACAGGAATGGGATTTAAAGGAGCTCAATTCACTTCTCCTGCCAATTGTGCCATTGCGCCCGATAGTACTTGAGCGCATTGACAAAAAGACCAAAAACGGCTTAAAGCACCAGTTAAAGGAGGAAGCCGTAAAGCTTTATGAGAGCAAGGAAGCGGAATTCCCCGAGCCTGAAAATATCAGGGAGATTGAGCGCGTCATACTTTTAAAGGTAATTGACCGCAAGTGGATGGATCACATAGACGATATGGATCAGCTCCGCCAAGGCGTAGGCTTACAGGCATACGGACAGCGCGATCCGCTTGTCGAATATAAAATGAGCGGCTACGAGATGTTTGACGCCATGACGGCAGGCATCAAGGAAGACACAGTGCGTCTCCTTCTTCACGTCAAAGTAGAGCAGAAGGTGGAGCGCGAGGAGGTAGCCAAGGTGACAGGCACAAACAAGGACAACACGGTACAGAAGGGACCTGTTAAAAAAGAGGCAAAAATTTATCCAAACGATCCGTGTCCCTGCGGCAGCGGCAAAAAGTATAAGCAGTGCTGCGGCAGAAACGCATAAATAATCAAAAAGCAAATAATCAAAAAGCCATAAATAAAGCATAAATAAAGGTGGTGAACGCAATGGTAGAGCTCGACCAGATGAAACAGGAGCTGCAGACCTACGAAAGTCCATTAGCGGAAGTGAGGGATTCACTTTGACCTCGCTAATAAAGAAAAGCGAATAGAAGAATTAGAGCGTGAAATGGAGGCTCCAGGCTTTTGGGACGATCCAGACCGCTCAAACAAACAGATGCGCGAGCTAAAGCAGTTAAAAAATGCGGTAGACGAGTGCAACAGTTTAAAATCGCAATACGAGGATATAGAAACCCTCATAGAAATGGGCTACGAAGCAAATGATGCCGAAATGATCCCCGAAATACGCGAGGAGCTTGACCATTTCATAGAGGAATTTGAGGCTTTGCGCATAAGCACGCTCTTGTCCGATGAATACGACAAATGCAATGCGATATTAAAGCTAAACGCAGGCGCAGGCGGCACAGAAAGCTGCGACTGGGCAGGCATGCTGTACCGCATGTACACAAGATGGGCGGAGCGCAAAGGCTTTACAATAGACGTGCTCGACTTTTTGGACGGCGACGAGGCCGGCATAAAATCCATAACCTTTCAGGTAAATGGCGAAAACGCCTACGGCTATCTAAAATCCGAAAAAGGCGTACACCGCCTTGTACGAATTTCTCCATTTAACGCCCAAGGCAAACGCCAGACCTCATTCGTATCACTTGACGTAATGCCCGACATAGAGGAGGATTTAGACGTTGAAATAAACGACGACGATTTGCGCATAGACACTTACCGAAGCAGCGGCGCAGGCGGACAGCACATAAACAAGACCTCATCAGCAGTCCGCATCACCCACATACCCACAGGCACAGTAGTCCAATGCCAGAACGAGCGCTCACAGTTCCAAAACAAGGACAAAGCGATGCAGATGCTGAAAGCAAAGCTCTATCTGCTGAAACAGGAGGCAAACGCCGAAAAACTCTCCGACATACGCGGCGAAGTGAAAGAAATCGGCTGGGGCAACCAAATCCGCTCATACGTAATGCAGCCCTATACCCTAGTAAAAGATCACAGAACCGACTTTGAAACAGGCAACGTAGACGCCGTAATGGACGGAGCTTTAGACGGTTTTATCAATGCGTATTTGAAATGGAAAAACGCAAAAGCAGCGGTTTAAATATGCTGTTTTGCATGTTTGATTTTATTGGGGCTGTCGCATTAGGAAAATGAAATTCCTTAATGCGACAGTCTTTTTATAGTTAAAAGCTTTATACCTTTACAGGAAAAATATATCTGCGGTAACGCATAAGCGCCTGCTGTAAAAGTAAGCCCAGCACCTCGCAGGATATGACCTCGCCTGCGCCTACAGTCAGCATAAAGTAAGGAATTGACCCCTCAATGTGGTATACATATGCCAATACGAAAGGAACGATTAAAGTATTGGCTATGATTGGCGGTAATGGAGTAAGCCACTTCTGCCAGCAACGCGCATTATCCGATACTTTCATATTCCGGAAGCGGCGCCCGATAAGGTATGTGCCTACAGCGCCTATCAAAGTCGCAATGCTGCCAAACAGCACGTCAAGAGGAAGACAGCCTGTCAGTATGTTTGCTAAAATACATCCTACAAACAGTCCAGGGATTGCCGCGGGAGTAAAAAAGGGAAGGATGGTGAGCGCTTCCGAGAAACGGATTTGGACGGCGTAGCTTGCAAGTCCTAAGCTTGCAGCTAGCTCTGTAAGCACTACATAAAGAGCAGCGATGACCGCTGCGTGAACGAGGTACGATACTTTTTGATTCATTTTTTTCTCTCCTTTAGTTTTGTTTTAGGTGAGGAAGGTCTCGAACTCACCGCATATTGCCGCTGAATGTCCAAATGGCTTCAGCGAGTACCAATATAGCATATATGAATAAAAAATGCAAGCCGAAATGCGGAATGTAAATATGGTTGGAAAGGCATTTTAATTGGCAGTAGATTTATTTGCACAAGGGTGGTATAATAATAACGGAAAATTTTGGACGGCCTATAGGACGTTTTGCAATTACCTGAATTGCATCAAAAAATTGAAAGGAGAAAGATTAATGAACAATTATTCAATAGGAACAGAATGTGTGCAGGGAGGCTATACCCCCGCAAACGGAGAGCCAAGGCAGATACCGATAGTGCAGTCTACCACATTCCGTTATTCAACCAGCGAGGACATGGGAAAATTATTTGACCTGGAGGCTTCCGGATATTTTTACACCAGACTGCAGAACCCGACGAATGACATGGTGGCTGCCAAGATAGCGGCATTGGAGGGCGGCAGCGCGGCAATGCTCACGTCTTCGGGACAGGCGGCTAATTTCATGGCGCTTTTTAACATATGTGAGGCGGGAAGTCATATCGTGGCTTCATCATCCATATATGGAGGGACATTCAATCTGATTTCCGTTACAATGGCGAAGATGGGAATACAGGCGACATTTATTTCACCCGACTGCACTGACGAGGAGCTTGATGCCGCGTTTAGGGAGAATACAAGGGCGGTATTCGGGGAAACAATCGCCAATCCCGCGCTCACAGTGCTTGATATAGAAAAGTTTGCTCATGCGGCACATAAGCATGGTGTGCCTATTATCGTGGACAATACCTTCCCAACGCCCGTAAACTGCAGACCGATTGAATGGGGAGCCGATATCGTAACTCATTCTACGACTAAGTATATGGACGGACATGGCGTGGCTGTAGGCGGGGCGATTGTCGATTCGGGCAAATTTGACTGGATGGCGCATGCCGATAAATTCCCGGGACTTTGCACGCCTGATGAATCCTACCATGGCATAACGTATGCGGAGAAATTCGGGAAAGAGGGTGCATTTATCACAAAAGCGACATCGCAGCTTATGCGCGATTTGGGCTGCATACAGTCGCCGCAGCATGCGTTTTACCTGAATATGGGCTTGGAATCCCTGCATGTGAGGATGCCTAAGCATGTGGAAAACGGTCAGGCAGTAGCTGAGTTTTTGGCGGCGCATCCCAAAGTGGAGAGCGTTAATTATTCGGGTTTAAAAACGGATAAATATTATGAGCGCGCGCAGAAGTACCTGCCCAAGGGCGGCTGCGGCGTAGTGTCCTTTGAATTAAAGGGCGGGAAGGCCGCAGCGGAAAGCTTTATGAAGGCGTTGAAGCTGGCGGCTATCGAAACGCATGTCGCTGATGCGAGAACATGCTGTTTAAATCCCGCAACCTCTACGCACAGGCAGATGAACGAGGAGCAGCTAAAGGAGGCGGGCGTACCTGCGGGGCTCATCCGCATTTCATGTGGGCTGGAGGATAAGGAAGACTTGATTGCGGATTTGGCGCAGGCTTTGGATTCGATTTAGAAAATGTTTAGTTTATATGAAAAACCGCTGGTCTATATTAAGGGGCAGCGGTTTTTTGTTGCTGAAAATGTAGATAGGTAAGCATGCTTTATAAATGGTCGAAAATGCATATTTTTTTAAAGGTTTTAAATTGACATATTCACCAAAATGTATAATAATATTAATATAAATGACGAAAAAGTGTACAAAATCACTTAATCAAGTAGTCAGGAGGGGATATTTTATGAGTAATTCTACATCTGCCGCCAAGACAAAGAAGGAGATGCGCCAGTATCAGCGACAGCACAACTCTTGGAAAAAGGCATTCCACCAGCATGGCTGGCTGTACGCGATGCTTATTCCGGGCGTGGTATGGATGCTGATTTTCTGTTATCTGCCGATGGGCGGCCTTGTTATGGCTTTCGAGAATTTCAGCCCTTACGCGGGCAACGGCATCGTTGAATGTCTGGTTAAGAGCCCGAAGGTCGGATTTGACAACTTTAAGCTTCTGTTTACGGGAGCGGATTTCTTTAATCTGCTGCGGAATACGCTTGCTATTTCGTTTGCGAATCTTTTAATCGCGTTTCCGATGCCGATTATTCTGGCGCTGATTTTAAACGAGCTGCGCTGTATGTGGTTTAAGCGTTTTTCACAGACGCTCGTATACATACCGCACTTTATCTCGCTGGTAATCGTGGCTACCTTGACATTTCAGCTGTTCAACTCTACAGACGGCGTGGTTTACAACATGATCGCGCAGGTGGTGGGCAGGGCAAACGCGCCTGACATACTTTCAAGCCCGAAGCTGTTTGTGCCGCTGATTCTGGGACAGAATATCTGGAAGGAAACAGGCTACGGCACTATCATATATCTTGCGGCGCTCACAAGCGTGGATCCGGAGCTGCTTGAGGCGGCTAAGATTGACGGCGCTAACCGCTGGAATCTGCTGTGGCACATTACTCTGCCGACAATCCGCAGCACTATCGTAATAATGCTGATTATGAAGGTCGGAAGCCTGCTGAATACAGGATATGAGCAGATTTTCCTGATGCAGAACGCTATGAACCGCAGCGTTTCCGAAGTGTTTGATACTTATGTGTATAACCGCGGCGTATCGCAGGGGCAGTATTCGCTTGCCACTACCGCAGGCCTCTTTAAGTCTATCGTGAGCCTGATTATGGTGCTGGGAGCAAATAAGATTTCAAAGATGCTCGGCGAGACCGGATTATATTAAGCGGGGGGTGCAGAAAATGACTAAAATCAAAGATAATAAAGCTCATGGCAGCAAAATAAAGCGCAGCCCCGGCGATCAGGCTGTCCAGATTATACTTTACATAATAGTAGCCGCCTGCGCGCTTGTCTGCGTGCTGCCTTTCCTGTATGTGTTCGGGGCGTCATTCGCTACCGAGCGCGAGATTATAGAGCGTCCGTTCTTTATTATACCGCATGACTTTTCGCTCAATGCCTATGTATATATTATACGTGACGGCGCTGTATTCAGGGGTTTGAAGAACTCACTGATAGTGACTGTAGTAGGTACACTCATCAATATGTTTGTGTCATGCACTATGGCGTATCCGCTGTCCCGCCCTTATTTAAAGGGACGCAACTTCTTTATGAATATGGTTATCATAATCATGCTTTTCAGCGGCGGTATGGTGCCCAGCTACCTTTTGATATCGCAGGTGCTTCACCTGAGAAATACTTTCTGGGCTTTGTGGCTTCCGGGAGCGATGAGCGCTTTCAATATGATTATCATTAAGAATTATTTCCAGGGTCTGCCTATGGAACTGGAGGAGGCTGCGGTCATCGATGGTTCAAATGACTTAAAGACGTTTGTGCGCATTATCCTGCCGCTTTCAGGACCTGTGCTTGCGTCAGTGTCTTTGTTCTACGCAGTCGGGCATTGGAACTCATACTTCAGCGCGATGATGTACATAAGCGATTCAAAGCTTGAGGTAGTGCAGATTGTGCTTCGCCGTATTATTTTCCTGACAGGAAGCTTTGCGGAGGACGCGGGCTTTGACTGGGGCGCGGCAGGCAGCCCGCCTACAAAGGCAGTGCGCATGGCTACTACGGTAGTTGCTACGGTACCTATTCTGATTGTTTACCCGTTTATACAGAAGTTCTTTACGGCGGGCGTAATGGTTGGTTCTGTCAAGGGTTAATTGGCAGCATATAAAAACGTACCGATCAGCCGTATGGCTGTGAAGTAATATATTTTTTAACAGGAGGATGTAAAAATGAAAAAGCGTGTATTAGCATTAGTAATGTCAGCGGCAATGGTTGCTTCTGTGCTTACAGCGTGTGGCGGCGGTTCAAGCAGCACACCTGCGGCGGATTCAAACTCAAGCTCGTCTGACGCAAATGCTTCAAGCACAGGCGAAGCCACAGAAACAAACACTACTGAGGCTTCCAATGAAACAGCAGATGCGGGTAACGGTGAAAAGGCAGTTATCAGCATGATGGTTCCGTCTTACTTTGGCAGTGAGATGGATTCGAGCAGGGCAAACGTAGACCAGATTATACAGGCATATGAGGATTACACAGGCGTGTCTGTAAACTGGACCTTTTCAGCAAGCGATGCGTATGGCGATACCTTTAACCTCGCATTGATGGACCGCGAGAACATTCCGATGGTTATGGCGGCTACGGGTTCTATTTCAGGTACTGTAATTCAGGCTGCACAGCAGGGCGCATTCTGGGATTTGAAGCCGTTTTTGGACAGCGGTGATTATCCTTACCTTGCACAGGCTCCCCAGAATGTATATGATATGCTGACGGTAAACGGGCAGATTGTAGGTATTCCCAAGCTTCGTAACACAGGCCGTTATGGTTTGAGCTACCGCAAGGACTGGGCTGAGGCTGTAGGCGTTACCTCTGTTCCCAAGACGGTTGACGAGGTTTATGATTTGCTTTACAAGTTTACCTACGAAGATCCTGATGGAAACGGCAAGGACGATACATACGGCATGGAGTCTGTAGGTGAGTACACAGGCTGGATGGATATTATCCAGACTTGGTTTGGCTGCGGCTACGGCTGGGTTGAGAAGGACGGAGATTTAGTTCCTGTACATGAGACAGACGAGTACAAGGAAGCGCTTGACTGGATGAAGAAGCTTTATGATGACGGCTTAATCCGCAAGGATTTTGTTACGGTTCAGACAAGCGACTGGGGCCAGGCAGTTCAGAGAGGCGAGGCAGGGAGCATTGTTGACTGTCTTGACAGCGCGGGACGTCGTGCATGGCTGTACTTTATCAACAACAATGTTGCAAGCGTTACAAATCCTGACGAGATAGCAAGCATGGAGCTTGTAGGTCCTGTCAATGACCACACAGCAGCCGTACAGGTTTACAACGGTTACTTCTTAATCACAAAGGACGGCGCTAAGACAGAGGACGATGTAAAGAACTGCTTAAAGTTCCTCGATCAGATGAACTCTGTAGAGATGAGGGCTCTTGCTGACTACGGTATTGAAGGTCTTACTTATGAAATAGGTGAAGACGGCGGCGCGGTTATGCATGAGGATCTCGAGCAGGCTAACTATCCTCACCAGGGCTTAAATCAGGCTGTTGCATATATTCCTTACATCTTGGACGGAACAGTAGGCGCGGCAAAGACAGAGCCGTATATAGCTTGCGATGAGGCAATGGAGAGATCGGCTGCGAAGGCTGTATTCAATCCCGCTGAGCAATATCTGACAACATCTGAGGCTAATGCCAACTATGGCACAATTTTAGCTCAGACTATCAGCGACGCGCGTACACAGTACATCACAGGCGCGATTGACTGGGACGGCTTCCAGGCGGCAGTTTCTACTTGGGAGAGCCAGGGCGGTGCACAGATGAAGCAGGAAGTTAACGATGCTTATCATGCACAATAGTCAAAGTTAATTTAGAATGATAAGAGGGCTGCTGCAATATGTAATTCATATATTCATCTTGCGGCAGCCTTTTTGATTAAATATGATTTGATTATTAGTGGGAGGTAAATCAATATGGAGGAGAATATACAGGTTTCCCTTACAGAGCTGTCTGCTGACGGCGTTACGCTTAAATGGAATGAGGTTTCGGGTGCGCACGGTTATCGCGCGCTGTGGACGGACAGGGACACTCCTGCCCATATTTTCAAGGAGCTTCCGCCAGTGAAGCAGACAACGTACAGGTTCAGGCGTTCTATGGATATCCCATATTATTTGAAGGTGCAGGCACTTTCGGACAGTGGAGAGGTGCTTGCTGAGAGCGCGCAGATTATGACGCCTGTAAGGCATATCCCGAGACCGCAGCTGGAAAAGCTCGGGCGCGGTCTGATAGCGGTATGCACGTCAGACGGAGTATGCCTGAGCTGGCGCCTTTTGCGTGACGAGGTAAACGGTTATACGCAGACAGGGCTTGCAGGGGCGGACTTCGTTGTGTACAAAAACAAAAAGGCTATTGCAGTAGTGACGGATCGCACCAGCTATCTGGACAAAGACGGGACAGAAGACGACTTTTATGCCGTTGCGGCGCTGTATGCGGGAAAAGAGCAGCCGCCTTGCAAGGAAGTGAAACCATGGAAGCACAACTATATTGATTTGCCGCTCACAAAACCAGAGGACGGCGTGACGCCTGCGGGAGAAAAATTTACATACCGCGCCAATGACATGAGCGTAGGCGATGTTGACGGCGATGGCGAATATGAATTTATTGTCAAGTGGGATCCTGACAATTCCAAGGACGTAAGCCAGCGCGGATATACGGGGCGCTGTATTATAGACTGTTATAAGCTTGACGGCACGCTTATGTGGCGGCTTGACATGGGACCGAATATCAGGGCGGGCGCTCATTATACGCAGTTTATGGTGTATGATTTCAACGGCGACGGCAGGGCTGAGATGGCTTTGAAGACGGCGCCTGGGACAAAAATGACGCGCTATGCGGCTGACGGGACTGTTTTGAGCGAGAAATATATTACCATGCTCAAAGAGGATTTGGACGCAGGGTATTCCAATGATGACAATTATGTGTGCAGCACAGAGGATTACCGCAGGCACTTGATTGAGATGTTTGCGGGCTGGCAGCAGCATGACGAGGTAAAAGCAGGACACTGGCCGCAGACCTTGGAGGAATGCTTCGGCATACCTGTGCGTTATTCATACCCGCTTAGCACGCAGGACGCGGAGAGCTTAGTTGATTACTTTATTTCAGAATGGGCGCCCAAGCGTGACGCGCGCAACCGTCTTGATGAGTTTGAAGGCTTTATATATGAGGGACCTGAGTATCTTACTATGTTTGACGGTCTAGGGCAGGAGCTTGATACGATACGCTATGTGCCTGGCAGGACTGATGACGGTCTTTTGTGGGGAGATTACGCTTGGCGCAGGATTGAGCCGTGCAATAGGGTTGACAGGTTTTTGGCGGGCGTGGCTTATCTTGACGGCGAGCGCCCATATATGGTTTTCTGCAGGGGATATTATACAAGGGCGTGCGTGGTGGCGTACTCCTTTTTTGAGAACCGATTTAAGGAGGAATGGCGCTCGGATTCGGGCTTTGTGAGAATGGATAATCCGTTTAATCCGCAGAGCCATGAAACTATGGGCACTGATCCTGTTTTTGGCGATTTGGCGGGACAGGGAAACCACAGCCTTTCTGCGGCGGATATTGACGGAGACGGCTGCATGGAGATAATCTACGGCGCGGCGGCGATAGACCATGACGGCAGCCTTTTGTATTCCGCACGCGATAAGATGCCTGACGGCAGGATTGTAAAGCTTGGGCATGGAGATGCTATGCATGTCGCGGATATCGATCCTGACCGCCCTGGAAAAGAGATATTCAATGTCTTTGAGGAGGGAAGCTCAGTGCCTTATGGGTATGCCCTGCGTGACGCGGAGACGGGCAAGGCATACTTTGGCGAATATTATGAGGGTGATTTGGGGCGCTGCATGGTGGGCGATATTGTCGACGGCGTGCGCGGCCTGCAGGTATGGGTGAATGACGTGATGGACTGCAAGGGCAACAAGCTTGATGTCCCTGCGCCGTCCACCAATATGAGGATTTACTGGTCGGGTGATTTGACTACGCAGCTTACCGATGGAGCCGATTATCTGGGCAATGCGGAGAAGAATAACCAGATTGGCAGGGTGTGCGATTTGCGGCGCGGCGTTATGCTTGAGCCAGAGGGCACTATGACGAACAATGGGACAAAGGGCAATCCTTGTCTTGTCGCGGATATTTTTGGCGATTACAGGGAGCAGCTTCTGCTGAGGCTTGAAGACAGCAGCGCCGTGCGCATTTACACGAGCACTGACGAGGCGCCGCACAAGCTGTTTACGCTGATGCATGATACTCAGTACCGCTGCGGTGTGGCGTGGCAGAACAACTGTTACAATCAGCCTGTGTATCCTTCGTTTTATTATGCGAGTGATATGGATTTCAAGAATGTACTGCCTGCCCAGAGTGCAAAACCTGTGCTTTATCTTGCGGGCGATTCGATTATGCAGAGCTATGATGACGATGACGACGGGCTTTTTGGCTGGGGGCAGATGCTGGCTGCGGAGGCTGTCGGCGGAAAGCTTTGCGTGGAGGAGCACCGCGGGGATTGTCCGTTTGGGCAGGAGAAGCGGTATGTGCTGCCTGAGTTGATTGTGGACAACTGTGCTATGGGAGGAAGGAGTCTGCGCACCTTTGCGGATGAGGGCAGGCTGGAGGATATTTTAGGGCATATGCGGCTGGGAGATTTTGTTATGATTCAGTTTGCGCATAATGACTGTAATGCTGATTGTCCTGAGAGGTTTGAGACTGTTGAGGAGTATGAGAGTGAGCTAAAAAGGTATGTTTCGCTGGTTCGCGGCAGGGGGGCGGAGCCGATTTTGGTGACGGCTGTGCCTTTGCTTGATGGGGTGTGCGCGCTGGAGAGGTTTGATGAGTATGTTTTGGCTATGAAGGATGCTGCGGATAGTGAAGGGGTTGCGTGCCTTGATTTGAATGGTGTTATGAAAAGCTCGATTAGCTGTCTGGGCGATGGTCAAAGCAGGAAGTTTTATCAGGCTGACGGGGTGCATTTGACTAAGGAAGGAGCGGAGCAGGCGGCGAGGATTGTTGTGCGGCTGCTGAAGGACAATGATGATAAGAGGTTAGAGTTATTGCGGAAAGTGTTTTAAATATTTTATTTAATGTTTGGAGCGAGGTATCCGAGTAGTGATATACTAAGCGAACGGTTGTAAGAGCGTTGGCTAGTGGCGTGCGGTCGCCCGAGCAGGGGCATATACCCCATGCGGACATCAAGGAGTTGTGTGCGTAAGCACAACTCCGAAAACGGAATATAGATTTTCTTAGGCGTTGTCTTTTAACGCCTTAGAAAATCTTTCCGTTTTGATTGCGCTCAGTGGGAAACGTAGCGGTACTAAGCTCAATTGCGCTGCAAAAGGAGTTACGATTTTGCAGCTGATTTCGTTAAGTACCGACGTTTCCCAAGGTCCTTATGGGGTATATGCCCCTGCTCGGGCTAGGCTGTTGGCGAAACTTCAATGTGGTGTTGTTTTAACGGTGGGTTGTTGGCGAAACTTAAATAGAGTGCGGGATTGGTTTTGTTGGGGATATTTAGGTGGTAGGTATAAATAGGGCATAATATGTTGAGGTTGAAATGTATGCATAATGCGGTATAATTGATAATGTAAAGAGGATAGGGTGATAAAGCGTACAGAAAGGAATATTAATGATATGGATAATTGTAAGGCGTGGGATTATGCGATTGGTATAGTGCAAGTGGATGGTATTAAGCCATCCGATGAATTTTTAGAGCTTGTTGAAAAAGAAAAAAATGGTGAGATTACTGGAGAGGATATTAGAGAAGTGCTTTATCGGAAATACAAAGTAAAAGAGGCAAAGTAAAATGCGTGATCCGTATTTTTTTGACGATTGTGATATACTTAAAAACAAGCTGGGAATTAAAGACAGTGATAAGCTCGAACAGGCAGAAGTTGAATTTTCGTGCGCGAGAATCCATGACTTAGCGTATTCACCATTGTTGGGAAATTATGATTTGGCGCATTATTGCAAGATGCATAAATATATTTTTAGTGACTTGTATGAATGGGCTGGACAGCTCCGAACTGTGTCAATGGAAAAAGAAGAAGCGCTTTTAGGATATATGTCTATAGATTATGCAGAGCCGCATGATATAGAAAAACAGACAGACGCAATTCTTAAAAAGATAAACAGTAGGAATTGGTTGGATATGTCGTTAGATGAACAGGCAGAGAAATTAGCGCAGGACACTGCTGATTTATGGAAAATACATTGCTTTCGCGAAGGAAACACACGGACCACCATAACATTTATATGCCAATTTGCAGACAGTCATGGTATGCCGATTGATCGTACATTATTTGAACAAAATGCGATTTATACAAGAAATGCACTGGTAGCTGCTTGTGCAATATTCAAAGACGGAGATTTTCGGAAATCGGAATATTTGATTAATATCATGAAGGATGGATTGAAAAATGGATTAAATGAGGAGAACGACACTTCTAATTTTTGATGGTTGTGTGCAGGGATATTTGTGCGATATATATAATTTTTTTGTAAGGTTATTGTCTGGAATTTAGAGGTAAAATCTGGTATCATTATATCAGTATGAAAATGGGCGCTGGGCGGCGCGGAAATGGGGGAAGGTATGCAGAATTATTATTTGGCGGTTGATATTGGGGCATCAAGCGGGCGGCATATATTGGGGCATTTAGAGGATGGAAAAATGCAGCTTGAAGAAATCTACCGCTTTGAGAATGGCATGAAAAAGCAGGACGGAAAGCTGCTTTGGGATGTGGAGCATTTATTTGCGGAGATATGCAATGGCATGAAGAAGTGCAGGGAGCGCGGTAAAATTCCTGTGAGCATGGCGATTGACACGTGGGCTGTGGATTATGTGCTGCTTGATGGGAATGACGGGGTGCTTGGCGATACATACGGGTATCGTGACAGCCGCACGGCGGGGATGGACGAGAAGGTTTATGAGATTATTCCGGAAAAGGAGCTTTATGCGAGGACGGGCATACAAAAGCAGATGTTCAATACTATTTATCAGCTTATGGCGGTTAAGCAGCAGATGCCTGAGCTGCTGGAGCGGGCGGAGACGTTTTTGATGTTGCCTGATTATTTCCAGTTTTTGCTTACGGGCGTCAAGGCTTCGGAATATACTAATGCGACTTCCACGCAGCTTGTAAATCCCAGCGATAAGCAGTGGGACAGGGAGTTGATTGCGCGTCTTGGATATCCAGACAGGATTTTTATGCCGCTTAACATGCCGGGGACTAAAGTAGGAAATTTGAAGGGTGAAATACAGAAAGAGGTCGGCTTTGACTGTGAGGTGGTCATGTGTGCAAGCCACGATACGGCGTCTGCGGTTATGGCAACGCCGTCTGACGAGGCTGCCCCGCTTTATATAAGCTCGGGCACATGGTCGCTTATGGGCGTGGAGTCTGAAACCGCGCATTGCGATGAAAAGAGCAGGCTTGCGAATTTCACTAATGAAGGCGGTTACGAGTACCGTTTCAGGTATCTGAAAAATATTATGGGGCTTTGGATGATACAGTCTGTCCGCCATGAAACGGGCGACAGCTATTCATTTGCCCAGCTTTGCGAGATGGCTGAGGAAAATAAAGCTTTTCCGTCGCGTGTTGACGTCAATGACGACTGTTTCCTTGCACCGCAGAATATGACGGAGGAGATTAAGGCGTATTGCACGCGGAGCGGGCAGCCGTGTCCTGAAACCTTGGGCGAGGTCGCGGCAGTTGTGTATCAAAGCCTTGCGGAGTGCTATGGCAGGACCGTGAAGGAGCTTGAGGCGAATACAGGTAAAGTGTATGACAGTATTCATATTATCGGCGGGGGCTCTAATGCGGAATATTTAAACCAGCTTACCGCTGATGCCGCGCAAAAGAAGGTATATGCAGGACCAGGCGAGGCTACGGCAGTCGGAAATCTGATGTCACAGATGATTAGGAACTGTGAGCTTGAAAGTTTGGCTGATGCAAGAAAATGCGTTATGAAATCTTTTGAAATAAAAATATTTAATAATAAGGAGGCTTAACTATGTTAGTAAACACAAAAGCAAGAGTCGGCGTTTTTTCCATTGCGCTGGGGGCGTATCTGCCGCAGTTCCCGTCGCTTGTGCCGGAGTTCAACGCACAGTACGACGCGTTTAAAAAGACGATTCCCGACACTGTGGAAATCGTTGACGGCGGCATTGTCACCACAAAGGAGCTGGCTCAGGCGGCGGGCGACAAATTCCGCGCGGCTGATGTTGACCTTGTAATATTGCAGCTTTTGACATATGCCACATCTTACAATATGTTACCCGCGGTAAGGGATTTGGACGTGCCTGTCGTGCTGGTAAATGTGCAGAAAAAGAAAGCGCCTGATTACGCGAATACCGATACGGCGACATGGCTTGGCGAGCTGTATGCGTGCGGCGCCGTGGGCGAGATGGTAGCCGATTTGGAGCGCGCCGGCAAGCGTCATGCTGTCATCACGGGCGTAGTTGAGGGCGGAGATCCGCAGGTGCAGGCTGAAATAGAAGACTGGTGCCGCGCGGCTCAGGTACGCCGCCGTTTCCGTGACACCAATCTGGCGCAGATTGGCCGTCCCTATCCTGGCATGATGGATTTGTATATCGACGAGACAAACCTTTATCACAGAATGTTCCTCTACACAAAGCAGTTTGACTGGGAAAAAATGTGGGCGATTGCCGACAATATCACAGACGAGACCGCTATCCGCGAAAAGGCGCAGGATATCCTTGACACCTTTGACATTGAGGGCGGCGGCACTGTAGAAAAGGTCTGGGATATGGCTAAATATGTAGTCGCTTTTGAGCAGTGGGTTAAAGATGAGCAGATTGCCTTTATCGCATCTCACTATGACGGCTTTGCGCAGGGCAAGGCAGGCGTTTTGGACAGCATGCTTATTCCCGCTTTTTCAATGCTGATAAAACAGGGCGTTGCGTGCGCGGTTGAGGGCGATATCAAGGTTGCCATGGCAATGAGCATTCTCAAAACTATTTCGGGCACAGGGCAGCTTTCAGAGATGTACTCTATCGACTTTGAAAAAGACCTCTGCATCATAGGACACAGCGGTTCAGGCGATGCTGACATTTCAGACAGAAAGCCGACAATGAAAATCGTGCCCGTATTCCACGGCAAGACAGGCGGCGGATATCTGACACAGTTCTATCCGTACACAGGTCCAATCACATATTTAGGCATCACGCAGGACAAAGACGGTCATTTCAAATTTGTAGTAGCCGAGGGCATTAATGAGGAAGGACCGATTTTCACATTCGGTGATACAAATATGCGCATGCGTTTCAGCTGCGGCGCGCGCGAGTTCTGTAACAGATGGAGCGAGGCAGGACCTACACACCATATGGCAGCAGCAGTTGGAAGACACATCGACACGATACTAAAGGTCGCAAAAATCTTTAATGTGCCCGTAGATGTTATTACGAGATAATAAGTAATTTTATTGATAGGCATACAGACATTTGCGAAGCATTATTCAATAACGTAGAGTTTGGGTGAAATATACAAAAGAAGCGACGATTCGTATCACGCACCAAGTCGCGTTTTTGTATATTTCGCACAAACTCGGACGGTTGAGAACACGTTTATTATTAATCAAAAAATATATGGGCATATATGCGAAACTCTATTTGACAACGTAGAATTTAGGCAAAATATATAAAATAAGCGGCGTTTCGCGGAGCGTCTAGCCGCGTTTTTATATATTTTGACTAAATTCGGACGGTTGAGAAAACTTTTATTATTATATATAGAAAGGAAGTAATATCTTATGAAATTTTTAGACGCAGAATTTGTACAAGGCTTTATCCGCATGGCAAACGACGGCTGGGAACAGGGCTGGCACGAGAGAAACGGCGGCAACCTTTCTTACCGTGTAAAGCCCGAGGAAGTAGATCAGGTAAAGGAGAACTTTGAGGCGAAGGAGTGGCAGCCAATCGGAACTTCCGTTCCCAAGCTTGCAGGCGAGTATTTCCTTGTGACAGGCAGCGGCAAATATTTCCGCAATGTCATAATAAAGCCCGAGGATTCTATGTGCATGATAGAAGTTGACGATAAAGGCGAGAATTACCGCATAGTATGGGGACTTGTAAACGGCGGCAGACCTACCTCCGAGCTGCCCTCTCATCTGATGAATCATGAAGTAAAGAAAGAAGTATCAGGCGGCAAATACCGCGTTATCTACCATGCGCATACGACAAACGTAATTGCGCTTACCTTTGTACTTCCACTGAAGGACGAAGTTTTCACGAGAGAGCTTTGGGAGATGGCTACAGAGTGCCCTGTAGTATTCCCTGGCGGCATCGGCGTAGTGCCTTGGATGGTTCCGGGCGGCAGAGATATAGCGGTTGCTACCAGCAAGCTTATGAAGGATTATGATGTCGCAATCTGGGCGCATCACGGAATGTTCGCGGCAGGCGAGGATTTTGACCTTACCTTTGGGCTTATGCACACGGTAGAGAAATCGGCGGAAATCCTTGTAAAAATGCTCTCAATGCGTCCCGACAAACTGCAGACAATCACGCCTGATGATTTCCGCAACCTTGCAAAGGATTTCAAGGTTACATTGCCTGAAAAGTTTTTGTATGAGAAATAATGCTGGTTAAACAATAAAAAATAAGGCGTATGCGAAATCGTACTGTGAGGGGCGCGTTTTGCAATTGCCTAAAAAAATAATAAAAAAGGAGAGAAGTATTATGGCAAACAGATTTGTACTGAACGAAATTTCTTATCATGGAGCGGGCGCAATTTCGGAGATTGCGGCTGAGGCGAAGGGGCGCGGCTTTAAAAAGGCTTTTGTGTGCTCAGACCCTGACCTTGTAAAGTTCGGCGTTACAAAAAAGGTGCTTGACGTATTGGACGGCGCGAGCCTCACTTATGAGGTATATTCAAACATCAAGCCGAATCCTACGGTTGAGAATGTGCAGACGGGTGTTGCGGCGTTTAAGAAGTCTGGTGCTGATTACCTTATCGCAATCGGCGGAGGCTCGTCAATGGATACGGCAAAGGCAATCGGCATTATCATTGCAAATCCTGACTTTGAAGATGTTGTAAGCCTTGAAGGTGTTGCGCCGACGAAGAATAAGTCTGTGCCTATTTTTGCGGTGCCGACAACAGCTGGTACGGCTGCGGAGGTTACGATTAATTATGTTATCACTGACGCGGAGAAAAACCGCAAGATGGTTTGTGTAGATCCTAAGGATATTCCTGTGGTTGCGTTTGTAGATCCTGAGATGATGTCTACGATGCCCAAGGGGCTTACGGCGGCGACAGGTATGGACGCGCTGACGCATGCTATTGAGGGATATATTACGGCGGGCGCGTGGGAGCTGTCTGATATGTTCCACCTTAAGGCAATTGAGATTATTTCACGTTCGCTTAGGGGCGCTGTGGCTAATACGCCTGAGGGAAGGGCTGATATGGCGCTTGGGCAGTATGTAGCGGGAATGGGATTTTCAAATGTAGGCTTGGGTATTGTACATTCTATGGCTCACCCGCTTGGTGCGCTTTATGATACGCCGCATGGCATTGCAAATGCGATTATTCTGCCGACTGTTATGGAGTATAATGCGGAGGCTACTGGGGAGAAGTATCGTGAGATTGCGAGGGCTATGGGAGTTGAAGGCGTTGATGCTATGTCGCAGGAGGAGTATAGGAAGGCGGCTATTGATGCGGTGAAGAAGCTTTCGCAGGATGTGGGGATTCCGGCGAATTTGAAGGAGATTGTAAAGAGGGAGGATATTCCGTTCCTTGCGCAGTCGGCTTATGATGATGCGTGCAGGCCGGGGAATCCTAAGGAGACTAGTGTGGAGGATATTACTAAGTTGTATGAGTCTTTGATTTGACAAATTGTAGGTGGCATAATGGGCGCTAATGGTGAATGGTGCCCATTATGTTTTGTGGCAGGAGGTCGCCCGAGCAGGGGCATATACCCCATGCGGACATCGCTTGCGCTCAGTGGGAAACGTAGCGGTACTAAGCTCAATTGCGCTGCAAAAGGAGCTGCGCTTTTGCAGCTTATTTCGCTAAGTGCCGACGTTTCCCAAGGTCCTTATGGGGTATATGCCCCTGCTCGGGCTAGGCTGTTGGCTGAGACTGAAAAAGCAGTAGGGCAGAAAGAGGAGAGTGTGAGTGAGCTGCTTTTGGATTGGCTAGGCTGTTGGCTGAGATTGAAAAAGCAGCATGGCAGAAAGAGGAGAGCGTGGGCAAGCTGTTTCTGGCTTGGGTTATTTGCTAGAACTAAAAAGGCATGCATAGGTTGTCCGTAGGTGTGGGAGAGATTGATATGAGGATTAATCAGGCGAGCGAGATTGTGAATTTGGCGGGGGATTATGATACTGTGCCTGTGAGACGTGCGATGAAGAATTTGGAGCGTGATTTGGGCTTTGTCTGTTTGCCGGCTAAGGTGGCTGGGGATAGGATTTGTCTGGATGTATGCGAGAGAGAGCTTGGGGCGGAGGCTTATGAGGTTTCGGCGCGGGATGGGGAGCTGCGGATTGAGGCTTGTGATGAATTGGGATTTATTTATGGTATTTATGCAGTGAGCCGTGAGCTTCTTGGCGTGCGTGATTTTTGGTTTTGGAATGACCAGAGGTTTGACAAGAGGGACGAGATCATTGTGCCTGAAAATTATCATTTGAGTAGTACGCCTTTTGTCGTGCGGTATCGCGGGTGGTTTGTCAATGATGAGGTGTTGATTAGCGCGTGGACTTTGGAGCGGAGTAAGGATAAGCCTTGGGAGATGGTGTTTGAGGCATTGCTGCGCTGTGGCGGTAATATGGTTATTCCGGGGACTGACAGAAATTCAAGGAAGTACCGTAGTCTTGCGCGTGATATGGGGCTTATTATTACGCATCATCATGCTGAGCCTTTGGGGGCGGAGATGTTTGCGCGTGCTTATCCTGAGCTGGAGGCGTCGTATGCGGTGTACCCTGATAAATTTCATGGCTTATGGGAGAGGGCTTTGGAGGAGCAGGAGGGGTATAAGGTGATTTGGAACCTTGGCTTCCGCGGTCAGGGGGATAAGCCTTTCTGGGCGGATGATCCGAGGTATGATACTGCGGCGGCGCGGGGAGAGCTTATGGGCAGGCTGATTGGGCTTCAGTATGATTTGGTGCAGAAACGTTATCCAGGCGCTGTGTGCGCGACTAATCTTTATGGCGAGACAATGGAGCTTTACCGCGACGGTTATCTTAAGCTGCCTGAGAAGGTTATTAAAATATGGGGAGACAACGGATTTGGGGCGATGGTGTCGCGCCGTCAGGGGAACCATAATCCGCGTGTTTCGGCATTGCCTGATATGAATGATGCGGGAGCGCATGGCATTTATTATCATGCGTCATTTTATGATCTGCAGGCGGCGAATCATATAACGATGCTGCCAAATTCCTGTGACTTTGTGGAAAAAACGCTTAGGGACGTGCTTGCGCATGGAGTGAAGGATTTTTGGATTATAAACTGTTCAAATGTGAAGCCACATGTATTTACGCTAGGGTTGATTGCGCGAATGTGGCGCGGCGGAAAAATGACAGATGTGTCAGGCGTTGCCAGAGAATATCTTCGCGATTATGCGTCTAAATATTTTGGCGAGGAGGCGGCGGAGAAGGCGGCAAAATGTTTTCTTTCGTACTATGGCGCGGCGCTGGCGTATGGACCTAATGAAGATGACCATGCGGGCGAGCAGTTTGCAAACCATGTGATGCGTATGCTTGTCAGCCAGTATATGCGTGACGAGGGCAATCGTGGGCCTCATTTGCTGTGGGCGACGGACGCGGAGACTTTGCGTGGGCAGATTGAATGGTATCTTGAATTGTGCCGTCAGGGGCGTGAGAATTATACAGGGTGTGTGCAGGAGTGTGAACAGGCGGCTCTTGGTATGTCTTGCGCGGCGCAGGAGCTTTTGCGGGATTCTGTTCTTCTGCAGGCAAAAATTTATCAGTTTTGCTACAGCGGCGCTGTGTCAGCCTGCGAATCTTTACTGGAGGCGCTTGATAAAAACTATATCAAGGCGTTTTATCATGCGGGGCTTGCGCGCGCGGACTATCTTGCGGCGAACGCGGCAATGCGCGAGAGAGAGCATGGAAAGTGGCAGGGCTTTTATGCAAATGACTGTCTGACTGACGTAAAGCAGACGGCTTGGCTTATAGGCAATTTAATGGGATATCTGCGCAACAAGGGCGACGGTCCGCATTTTTACGAATGGCAGCGCAAATTCCTCTACGCAGAGGAAGATACGCGCGTGGTGCTGATTCTAAATATGGAAAATCATCTGAATGATGATGAATTATTTAATTTAATGAGAAAGGAATGGGAAAAATGATAAAAGGTTTTAAAATGAAGCTTTATCCTGGACAGGAGGCAGAGTACGAAAAACGCCACAATGAGCTGTGGCAGGAAATGAAGGACATGATTCACGAGCATGGCGGGAAAAATTATTCGATTTTTCTCGACCAGGAGACACTGACGCTGTTCGGCTACATCGAGATTGAAGACGAGGAGCTCTGGGCAAAGGGCGCGGACACGGCAATCAACCGCAAATGGTGGGATTTTATGGCGGACATCATGGAGACAAACCCTGACAACAGCCCTGTGTCTGTTGATTTGAAGCCGCTGTTTCATCTGGATTAATGTTCCAATTAAAATGGTATAAAATTACTTCAAAACGAATGGCATTATGCAGGCGGCCGTTCGTTTTGCTTTCAAAATAAAATACAGCGCAATAAAGGAGCGGTTAAAAAATGAGTGAAGCAAAGGTCTGGATGGAAAAAGTGCTGATACCCACATATGAGATTGGCGAGGCGGAGAAAAATCCGATTTTCTTGGACAAACGCGTCTATCAGGGCAGCAGCGGAAAGGTATATCCATATCCCACGGTTGAAAATATCAGCGACGAAAAGCACGACAAGGAATATGAGGCGGTTTACCTTGAAAATGATTACATAAAGGTCATGGTGCTGCCGCAGCTTGGCGGTAGGATTCAGAGGGCTTATGACAAGACAAACGGCTATGATTTTGTGTACTACAACCATGTGATTAAGCCCGCGCTTGTCGGCCTGACAGGACCGTGGATTTCAGGCGGCATTGAGTTCAACTGGCCGCAGCACCACAGACCGACTACATTTCTGCCCGTGGACTATATTCTCTCCGAAAATGATGACGGCAGCAAATCTGTGCTGCTCCACGACGTAGACCAGATGTACGGCACTAAGGGGCTGACGAAGATTACCTTGTATCCCGATAAGGCATACATTGAGATTACAGGGCAGCTATACAACCGCACGTCTCTGCCGCAGACCTTCCTTTGGTGGGCTAATCCCGCGGTGGCGGTAAATGACAATACGCAGTCGATATTCCCGCCCGATGTCCATGCTGTGATGGACCACGGCAAAAGGGACGTTTCCAGATTTCCGATTGCCACAGGTGTATATTATAAAAAGGATTACAGCGAGGGCGTGGATATTTCCCGTTATAAAAATATCCCAGTTCCTACGTCTTATATGGCGGAAAAGTCAAAGTATGATTTTGTCGGCGGGTACGATTACGGCGTAGGCGCGGGACTGCTCCATGTGGCAGACCACCACGTATCACCAGGTAAAAAGCAGTGGACTTGGGGCTGCGGCGATTTCGGAAAGGCGTGGGACAGGAATCTCACTGACGAGGACGGTCCTTACATAGAGCTTATGACAGGCGTGTTTACCGACAACCAGCCTGATTTTACATGGCTTAAGCCGTTTGAGGAAAAGACCTTCACTCAGTATTTTATGCCCTACAAGGCGCTGGGACAGGTGAAAAATGCGACAAGAGAGGCGGCTTTGCATTTGTCGCTTGACGATGGTGAGGCGACGATAATCGTGTACGCGACCTCCAAATATGAAAACGCCGAAATCGTACTGACAGTAAAAGGCGAAGTAGTATTAAAAGAAACAGCGGACAAAATATCGCCGATTGACATATACGAAAAGAAACTTGCCGTTGGCAGCATAAAAGAGGAGGACATGCATCTGGCTGTATATGCGGGCGACGTCTGCCTTGTGGAGTACCAGCCCGACGCGCCTGAAATTCCCAAGCTGCCGCAGCCTGCGCAGGCGGCTAAAGAGCCCGAGGAGATTATGACAAATGAGGAGCTGTATCTGACGGGACAGCATATCGAGCAGTACCGCCACGCTACTTATCTGCCAGATTCGTATTATTTAGAGGGGCTAAAAAGAGATTCGGGCGACATACGGATTAATAATGCCTACGGCGCGCTGCTGATGAGAAGGGGGCAGTTTATACAGGCTGAAAAATATTTCCGCAAGGCATTAGAGCGTCTGACATGGAAAAATCCAAACCCGTACAACAGCGAGACATATTACCTGCTGGGACTTGACCTGCTTTATCAGGAAAGGGAGCAGGAAGCTTACGATGCCTTTTACAAGGCGACATGGAGCAGCGAGCAGCAGGAGATGTCATTTTATTATCTTGCGGCAATTTCCGCGCGAGATGGAAAATATGCGCGCGCGCTTGATTTTGCCGAGAGGACGCTGGTAAAAAATGCCCACAATATAAAAGCGCGTGGGCTGAAAGCGTATCTTTTGAGAAAGCTTGGACGGAGCGCACAGGCAAAGGCATGGGTAGAGGAAAATCTGGCGCTTGATCCGTTCGACTTCGTATCATGCAATGAGAAAATACTCCTTGTCGGCGAGACGGGAAACGCTGTCGAAATGCGCGCACAGCTAAATCACAAAATGCGCGATTTTCAGGAAAATTATCTGATGACGGCAAGGGACTATGCGGAGTTTGGGGATTATCATGAGGCTGTCTGCGTTTTGGGAGAGTGTACGAAGGAATATCCTATGCTTACGTATTATGAGGCATATTACCGTGACAGGCTCGGAGAAGACGTGTCAGGGCTTTTGAAAAAGGCGGAGGGGCAACCCTCGGACTATTGTTTTCCAAACAAGCTTGAAGACATTGCGGTGCTGCGCTTTGCCATCGCCCGTGGCTGCAAGGCTAAGGCAGGTTATTATTTGGGCAATTTGTTTTATGACAGGCAGCAGTGGGAGGAGGCGCTTGCATTGTGGGAGGCTTCCGCGCGGGAGGACAATACTTTCCCCACCACATTCCGCAACCTTTCACTTGTTTATTACAACAAATGCAAAGAGCCGCAGAAAGCAAGAGAAGCAATGGAAAGGGCATTTGAGCTTAATCCTGCCGATGTGCGCGTCTTCCTTGAACTCGACCAGCTTTATAAAAAGCTTGGCTGGACATTTGAGGAGCGCCTTGCCAACTATGAAAAGCATAAGGATTTGATAGGCGTCAGAGACGACTTATATATTGAATATATTACGCTGATTAATATGTGCGGTGATTATGAAAAAGCCTACAGCTGCATTATGGGCAGGAAATTCCACCCATGGGAGGGCGGAGAAGGCAAGATTACCACGCAGTACACTGTCGCGCTGCTTGAAATGGCAAAGAAAGCGCTTGAGGAAAAGCGTTTTGCAGAGGCGGAAAAGCTTTTGAGAGATGCGCTGGTTTACCCTGAAAATCTGGGCGAGGGCAAGCTTGAAGGCACAAAGGACAACCATATATACTATTATCTGGGGCTTGCGCTGGAATCTCAGGACAGAAAAGACGAGGCGGCTGAGTGTTTCCAAAAAGCCACATCGGGCACAGACGAGCCAGCGGGCGCGATGTATTACAACGACCAGCCTGCGGATATGATTCTCTATCAAGGGCTTGCGTTCCTAAAGCTTGGCAGGGTAAAGGAGGCGCGTTCGCGTTTTTACAGGCTTATTGACTATGGCGAGCAGCATCTTGAAGATAAAGTAAAGATTGAGTATTTTGCGGTATCGCTCCCCGAGTTTTTGATTTTTGACGAGGATTATACGGCGAGGAACAGGGCGCACTGCTACTATCTGATGGCGCTTGGCAATATTGGGCTTGGCGACAGGGAGAAAGCGGATGAGTTTATGAAAAAGGCAGTTGAAATAAATCCTAATATTAGGAAACTTTAATGCGGAAAAGACAGTATGGGGGGATAATTGATATGGAAGTTTCTTTGCAGGGCGTATGGGCGGCGGATATTGGAGACGGCGCAAGCTGTCCGATACATCTTCCAGGAACGCTTGATGAAAGCAAAATCGGACATAAGGACACAGGCTCTAACCAGTGGCATCCTGACGCGGAGCTTGGAAATGAGAATAAAGCATTTCATTCGGACGAGATTGCAACAAGATTTACAAGGCGGTTTACATATGAAGGAGCGGCAAAATTTACGAGGCGCATCGACACAAACATCTGGAATATGTTATCGGGTGAAATCAAGGCGAGAAAGCGGATTTTTCTTGATGCCGAGCGCGCAAGGAGCCTGCGCCTTTTGATAGACCAAAAGGAAGTCCGCGATTTTATAGAGCCGTCTATCAGCACAGAGCATATATTTGAAGTGACAGGTCTGATAAATGAAAACAGTGAGCTGACATTTATTTCCGACAACAGCTATCAGGGCATGCCGAGGGATTCCATACTGTATTCATCAGCCGCAACAGACGAAACACAGACAAACTGGAACGGCATATTAGGGCATCTGCGCTTTCGTACAGAGGAGCGGGCGTTTATACAGGACATCAGGGTTTATCCGAAAAAAGACACAGCCACGGTAAAAATGAAGCTTTACGCGGACAGCGGATATAGCGGTGAAATCCGTATAAATTGTGAAGCGTTTGAAAAAAATGGCGCAAAGCAGTCTGTAAACATGCAGGGGCAGGGCGGGAGTACAGGTATAGTGTTTGAATCCCTGCGCTTAAAGAAAGATGTGCGCCGCTGGGACTTGGAGGAGGGCAGTCTGTATGAGCTGTCGGTATCGTTGACAGGCGGAGAGACAAAAAGCGTGGCATTTGGCATAAGGGACTTTGGTGACGACGGGAATGGCAGGCTTGCGGTAAACGGGCGGGGGATATTCCTGCGCAGCGAGGCAAATTGCGCTGTATTTCCAGAGACAGGTCACCCTCCGATGACAGTGGAGGAATGGACTGATATTTTGGAGCGATACCGCTCTTACGGTGTTAATTGTGTGCGTTTCCACTCGCATTGTCCGCCCGAGGCGGCGTTTACGGCGGCGGACAAATTGGGAATGCTTATGCAGCCCGAGCTTTCGCACTGGAATCCAAAGAATGCGTTTGAAGCAGAGCACAGCTTTGAGTATTACAGGACAGAGCTTGTCCAGATATTGGGAATGCTTGCAAATCATCCGTCATTTGTTATGCTTTCCCTCGGGAATGAGCTGCATGCGGGAGAAGAAGGACACAAAAAAATGCGTGAGCTGCTGCGGCTTGCAAGGAGCATTGACAGCACAAGACTGTACACAGACGCGTCAAATGGGCACTATGGAATGATAGGCTGCGAAAATGACGCTGATTTTTACACCTCTGCCCAGTTTTACGAGCATGAGCTGCGCGGTGCGTTTGCTAACATGGAGGGATATATCAACCGCCGCTATCCCAGCGCGCAGGGCAATTACAGCGCCGCCTTTTGTGAACTGAGAAAAGAGTACCAAAAACCAGTATTTAGCTTTGAGGTGGGGCAGTTTGAGGTATTGCCTGATTTTGGCGAGCTGGAGGCTTTTAAAGGCGTTTCAGATCCTGCAAATCTGCGCATTATACAGGAGCGCGTAAGAGAGCGCGGACTTGAAAAAGTATGGAAAAGATATGTGGAGGCGACTGGTGAGCTTTCAAGAATCGCATACCGTGAGGAAGTGGAGGCGGCAATGCGCACTCCCGAAATGTCTGGCATTTCACTTTTAGGCTTGCAGGATTTTCCAGGGCAGGGGACAGCGCTTGTAGGGATGCTCAACTCCCATTTGCAGCCAAAGCCTTATGAGTTTGCCTCTCCAAAGCATTTTCGCAGCTTTTTCAGAGACGAGCTTCCGCTTGTGCTGCTGCCGAAATATACTTGGGAAGATACGGAAACGCTGCAGGCGAGTGTGCAGGTGGCTAACTACGGGAAAAAGGAGCTTTGCGGAAGATTGGAATATAAGCTGGTGAAGCAGCCGCGCACGGGCAGAGGATATTCGTCTGCGGACAGCGAAGACTTTGGCGGCTGTGGGGATAATGCATGTGTGGCAGTCGAGGGCAAGCTCGGTCAAGTAACTTGCCGCATGGCATCTCTCACATCTGCGGGCGATATCGTGATTGACTTTTCAAAGCTTGGAATCCAAAATCCCGTGAGATTTAATCTGATAGTGAGCATAGATGGCATATCAAACCTGTACCCTATATGGGTATATCCGCATACAGCGCCCGTCTGCCCGCAGGGAATTTATGAGACGGAATATCTTGATGAAAAAGCGCAGGCGGTGCTGAACGCGGGGGGCAAGGTATATCTGTCGCCGCCTTCGACAAAGGAGGCGCTTCCCAATTCAATACAGGCGCAGTTTACCACGGATTTCTGGTCAGTGGGGACATTTGCAGGGCAGGAGGGCGGCATGGGACAGCTTATCGACGACTCTCACCCTCTTTTTGAAAATTTTCCGACGGAGTTTCACACAAACTGGCAGTGGTGGATTATGGCATCACAGAGAGCCGTCATTCTGCCAAGACAGTGTGACGCAATAATCACGGAAATGGACAGCTATGCTTTCCTAAGACCAATGGCGCAGCTCCTTGAATGTAAATGCGGAAACGGCAGGCTGCTGTTTTCCTCAATGGGGCTGCAGAACCTGCAGCAGTACCCCGAGGCGCGGGCGCTGCTTTCGGCTATTTACAGTTATATGGATTCAGAAAAGTTTGATCCGAAACAGCGCTTAGATATGGAAAAAACATTAAGAAACTTTAAGGCGGTAAAAGACACCGCCTAAGATTTTCTAAATGTTTAGAAAAACGCAAGGGCGGCGTTTTTCTGGCATCGCGTAAATGTTGCTTTAGTCAATAGGTTATCTTTCAGGAGCTGTCCAGCCCTTGTATTCGACAATGGACATTTTATCGTGGCTTTCTTTTTCGGTTAATGTTTCGTTGCGGTAGCTGCGCGGCGTTGTCTGCATAATGTCCATAAAATGACGGTTGAAGCTTGACACTGAGCGGAAGCCCACCATTTCAGAGATGTTAAGCACCGAATATTCCGTGCTGCGCAGCAGATTGCACGCCTTTTCAATGCGCATGGTGTTTAAAAATTCAAGCGGGCTTGCGCCCATTATGGAATTGAACAGCCGTCTGAAATGCGTGGGGCTTAATCGGCATAAATCGGCGAGCGAGTCCATGTCAAACTGCTCCGCGTAATGATCTTCCATATAATCAAGAACAGGGGAAATAACCATCGCGTTTTCTGAAGTATGCTTTGCCTCCGTCGCTGCCTGTCCGCTGCTGTTTTCGCTCTGCGCGCGGTGCAGCTCTATGCACAGCGAAAGCAAAAGCCCCATTGCGCTTGTCTTGTAATGCGGCTTTTGCTCCTCCAGCTCGCGTATGACAGCCGTGGTAAGCTCATAAATACGCGGATATTGCGCACGGCTGAAAATATGCTTATATTCACTGTAATCGGACAGCGAAAGATTATAGCCCCGCACAAGGCTGGGCGAAATATTCTTGAAAAGCTCCTTCTGGTCTATGAACAGATATGACCAGCGGCTTTCCGTGCCAGGGGAGCTGTATGTAGTGTGCGGGATATTGCGCGGCACGCAGGTAACGTCGCCCTCCTTGAAATAAAGGGGCGTTTTCGTGTCGATAAATTCCATATATCCGCTTTCAGAATGGCACAAGCCTATCTCAAGGCAGTTGTGGAAATGCAGATGCCCGCTCGGCACGCTCGATATTTTCCAATGCTCGCCCGACAGCAGAAGCACGGGAAAATCATACGGAAGATAATAGTTTCGGTATTCAGCAACGCTGTTCTTAGTCTTTGCCATGATAATCCTCCAATTCCAAATCCGAAAACAATCCAGACCGCTGATGGCTGTACACAAAGTATAGCATAAACAGCCGAAAATTCATAGTTTTTATTGAAAATTAAGATGCCATTTCCAAAAACAACCAAAAAGCAAATTAACCGTGACAATTTAAGAGATAACATAAAAAATTGAGGAAAAAATTTCACGAAAATTTCAGTTTTCAAAAAGTATTGTCCGATGTATAATAAAAGTGGCGAAAGAAGGTGGTACTGTTGAATACAACGGAGCAGATACATCAAGAGGATTTGGAGCGTTTGAAATCACTTCGGTATATGGACGATGATTTTATGACTGTCTGCCTTGCGGATAATTTTGAGGGTGTGGAACTGATATTACAGATTATTTTAGGAAAGAGTAATATAAAAATTAAGTCAGTCCGAACGCAGGAACCGCTAAAGAATCTACAGGGGCGTTCCGCGACCTTAGATGTTCATGCGGTTGACAGTGACAACAAGGAATTTGACGTGGAAATTCAAAGGAAAGACGCAGGAGCAGGCGCAAAAAGGGCAAGGCACAACAGCAGCCTGTTGGACGCACATATACTAAAAGCAGGCGATGATACGGAGGATATCCCAGACAGTTATGTTATTTTTATAACTGAAAATGACGTAATGAAGGGAAATCAGCCGATATATCCAGTAGAGCGGTATGTTACAATCGGGGAAAATAAAGTATTGTTTGGTGACGGTTCGCATATCCTATATGTGAATGGCAAATACAGGGGCAATGATGAAGTCGGTAAGTTAATGCACGATTTTTCATGCACCAATCCCGATGATATGAATTATGAAGCGCTTGCTAAAAAAGCAAGGTATTTCAAGCAGGACGAGAAAGGAGTGGCGACCATGTGTAAAATGTTGGAAGATATGAGGAATGAAGCGGCACAAGAAGCGGAACAAAAAGCAAACAAAAAGACAGCAGCACATTTAATAAAGTTAGGTAAAATGACTTTAGAGGAAATAGCAGAAGCTACGGAACTATCCCTTGATGTAGTCAAGGAGTTAGAAAACCAATCAATGCAGTTGGCATAATCAATATCACAGTTTAATATCAAAACAACAGCGTAACAGACATCAAGGAAGGGCTGAGCGGAGAGAGAAAGGATTGTGATTACGGAAGGAATAGTTGGAATTTTTTGTTGCCTTTTATGTGCGTTACATTTGTTTATAATGGGACACTACAACAAAACCTATCAGAAGTCTGAAGATAATCTCATCAATGAGTTTGGTTCCAGAGTTTTGGAGGAGCTGTTTCAGATGCTTCCTTGTGAAAAGGTACTTATCAGGAAAACTGATTTGGGTGAGGACTTGTTATAATTAAATAATATTTTTCTGGTTCGGAATTATTTGTGTTTTACTTGAAATCATAATCAGCAGCAATTTTATTAAAGCTCTTTTTAAGAAACGATTATCTTGTAACAAATCGATATTTGTTGACAACTATGGATAATCATAATATGATTAATCTTGCAAATTTAACAATTCAATTTTGGAGGACGTCAATATGGTAGTTGCATTAAGAATACGTAACATTTAATAGCATGAAACTTTTGATTGATAGTTTCATGCACAAGTGAATTGCAGACAAAACTATTTAATCAAGGAGAAAACCTATGAAGTTTCAAGATAATGTTATTAGAGAATATTTAAAAAATGTATATTTTGTTGCAGGAACACCTTGCGGAGGAAAGACAACGGTTTCAAGAGGATTAGGGGAGAAATATCATATTCCTGTTTATGATATCGATGAGATGTTTCCTGTTCATCAACGAATGTCTGATGTAAAATATCAACCATCTATGAATAAGTCGTTTAAGGATGCAGATGAATTTTTTGGCAGGACAGTAGAAGAATATAGAGAATGGTTGATAAGCAATACGAGGGAAGACCTTGAATTTGTAATAATGGACTTAATCAGATTATCACAAAATGAATCAGTTATTTGTGACTGTCATCTTACACTTTCAGAGGCAGAATTGCTTACTTCTTCAGATAGAATAGTATTTATGATTAAAGAGCCAGAAAATCTGGTTAATGATTATTGTAATAGACCAGACCATCAAGAGTTTAATGCTTTCATACATAGTGCAGCTGATGTTGAAATGGCAAAGGCAATATGTAGTGAGACATTAAAAAGCTTAAATGACAAACATTATCAAGCGATTAAGGAAAGTGGTTACTTTTGGCTGGAGCGGGATATAAATAGAAGTGTTGAGGAAACGATTGAACTTGTTGCCAAACATTTTGGTATGAAGTAATTGTTAATTAATCTACTTAGATAACTCGATAACTTCCCGTATGTTTAAATAGCCATTACCACAATCACAACTAAATAGTAACACAGCGCAAGGGCGGTTATGAACGTGAAGTTTGTAGCCGCCTTTTTTGAAAATGAGAGATTTATGAGCAAAATTATTGAAAATTAATCCGCCATTTCCAAAAACAACCAAAAAGCAAATTCTGGAACAATTCTTTCATTCCCAAATATAAGAAAAATTTCCCCCAAATAGCAAAATTGTCTAATAAAAATTGTACAATTTGTGAATTGACATACAAATTGCCTATTGATAAACAGGAAAAACAGAAGATAAATAGTTGAAAATGCATAGTTTTCGCTGAAAAATAAATTGACAGAATTAAAAAAATGCATAATAATATTAATATAGTATAGCTTAAGCTGTACAAAATAACAAATTTATTTAGGGAGGTTAGGGCATATGGCGAAAAAAGAAGGTGGCGGCAAAAAAGTCGTCACAAGCGTTTCTTGGAAAAACAGCTTTAAACGCGACTGGCAGTTGTATGTGATGCTGTTGATTCCGCTGGTAATTGTAATTGTATTTAACTATGCTGCATATCCCGGCATGCGTATGGCGTTTATGGATTATAAACCCGCCAAAGGCTATGCAGGCAGCAAATGGGTAGGTTGGGAGACCTTCCAGAAGGTTTTCAAGGATGCCGATTTCCACAGGTCATTAAAAAACTCCATTATATTCAATGTGCTTGACCTGCTTGTAGGCTTTCCCGTGCCTATCATTCTTGCCCTTATGTTAAACGAGCTCCGTTATCCTAAATTCAAGAAGGTGACGCAGACAATCCTTTATCTGCCCCACTTCCTTTCATGGGTTATCATAGGAAGCGTTGCATATACAATGTTTAAGCCCTCCACAGGTCTTGTGAATATCGCGCTTATGAATATGGGATTTATCAGCGAGGGTATTCCGTTTCTGACTGAAAAATGGCACTGGGCTGTCACGTATCTGCTCATAGGCGTATGGCAGGGAATGGGCTGGAACACGATTATTTATCTGGCGGCGATTACGGGCATAAGCGGAGAGCTTTATGAAGCCGCGATGATAGACGGCGCGAACCGCTGGAAAAGAATGTGGCACATTACGCTGCCCGGCATCAAGAGTACGGTTGTCACGCTGCTTATCATGAATCTGGGGCGTGTCATGAACAGTAACTTTGAGCGTCTGCAGCAGTTTGGCAACTCTCAGGTAAAGGATTTCCAGTATCAGCTTGCTATTTACATATATGAAAAAGGTCTGCAGAGCGCTAAGTTCAGCATGGCTACGGCGGTAGGTATATTCCAGTCTGTAGTAGGCCTTATGCTTGTCGTGCTGTCCGACTGGGTAGCTAAGAAGCTTGGCGAAGACGGCTTGCTGTAAAGGAGGAGGATTAATAATGGCAAAGAAAAAAGAAGAAGTAGTCCGCGGCGCGGAGATTGCAAATGACGGCAACAGAGCCATTAATAAGTTCCGTGTAAGCGATGCGGTTATGATGATTATTATAACCTTGCTGTGCCTGACATGTATACTTCCTTTCATACATCTGCTTGCAAAATCGATATCAGGCAACAGCTTTGTGCTTGCAAAACAGATAGCTTTCATACCAAAAGGCATCACATTTGACGCGTATTCTTCGCTCTTTAAGGACGGCAGCATGGTATACAGCATGATTTACAGTATCATTGTTACATTTATATTTACGGTGCTTGGCATGGTGGTTTGTACATGTGCGGCGTATCCGCTTTCAAAGAAGCGTCTTAAAGGCAGAGCGTTTTTTACATTTGTTCTGATGTTCCCGATGTATTTTGGCGCGAGCCTTATTCCTACATATTTGCTTTTTAGTAATTTAGGCTTGCTTGACAATATGTGGGTGCTGATACTTCCGCTGATCTATTCGCCCTACAATATGCTCATTATGAAGACTAATTTACAGTCGAGCATACCTGACAGCCTTGAGGAGTCAGCTTTCCTTGACGGCGCGTCAAACTTCCAAATCCTCACGAGGATTGTGCTCCCGCTGTCAAAGCCGATTTTGGCTACGCTTTCACTTTTCTATGCGGTAGGCCGCTGGAATGCATACGCGGACAACGCATACTATATCAGAAGCGAAAACCTTAAGATGATACAGTATAAGCTTTCACAGCTTGTTTCATCAGCGGCAGAGGCGCAGACGGCTACGCTTTCAGAGGCGGCGGCGGTAACGAGTACGCCCGAGGTTCTGCAGGCGGCGGCTATTATGTTCGTAACGATACCTATTATTTGCATATATCCTTTCCTGCAGAAGTATTTTGTAAAGGGCGCGATGATAGGAGCGGTTAAAGGTTAAAACGCAAGGGCGGCGTTTTTCATTCATAGATATTTTATGTTTAACTAAAAAAGATGCTTTTTGTTGGCATTGAGGACTATTTTAAGGTGTTAGTTATCTCGCATAGGGCGGGTTAGCTATAGATTATTTTACAAGGAGGAATTAAATTATGAAGAAGAACACTCTTCAGAAGACCATGGCACTTTCGCTTGCGGGTGTTATGGCAATGGGTTCGCTGACAGGTTGCGGCGGCGGAAGCAATTCATCTGCGCCTGCATCAGACTCAAATGCGTCTACGGATGCGAACGCGTCACAGTCAACAGACAACAGCGCAGCGTCTACAGGCGATGCGGCAGCTTCAGGGGATGCTGCTTCTACAGGTGATACGGCGGCAGTTGCCGGTATTGACGGATGGGAGCCGTTTGCTGAGAACGTAACTCTTAAAATACCTGTATACGACAGAGGCGCTGAGGGCGTTCCTAATGTAAGCGACAACTATTGGACGCACTGGGTACAGGAGAATTTTGGCGACAAGTACAACATTACTGTTGAGTATGTGCCTATCACGCGTTCTGATGTTTTGACATCTTACGCTTTGCTCGCAGCAGACCAGAACCTTCCTACAATTCTTATGGAGTATGATTATCCTAAGCTTGCTCAGTGGGCAAATGATGGATATCTTGCAACGTATGACATCAATGAGTTTGCGCAGGTAGCTCCTACATACTATCAGAGAATGGTTGATTTAGACCAGATTGGATATACTCAGATGGATGCCGAGTGCTATTTTGCGCTTGCTGAGAGACCTTACTACAATACGGGCTACACATTTGTAACCTTCTATCGTCAGGACTGGCTTGAGCAGGTAGGCTACTCAGAGTATCCTACGACTTGGGCTGAGCAGAAAGAGCTTTATCAGAAGCTTATCGACGAAGGAATCGCAGAGCATCCGCTTGGAGGCCAGATGGTAACAGGCGCGGGCGTTGACCAGAACTATGCATTCAGAACTTTCCCTCTTGATGAGGAGAACTGGGCTGCATACGGCGACTACGCTATACCTGCTCTTGGCGACGAGGCAAACAGGAAGTTCCTTCAGAGAGAGAACGAGAAGTACAATTTAGGCTTCACAGATCCTGAGTATTATGTAACGGATATTGAGACGGCAAAGGCTAATTTTGTAAACGGTAAGACATTACAGTATTCAGGTTATATTTCAGCAGAGGTTGATTTCCTTACGGCATTCTATGAGCAGAATCCTGACGGCAAGCTTGCGGTTATGATTCAGGCTACGACGGATGATCCCGAGGGCGGCACAGTTCCTGCATACCGTTCAGATAACCCGTTCGGTATGATGATTGGTTTCTCATCTATGGCATCTGAGGATGAGATTAAGGCAGCTTGGATGTACATGGAGTGGATGACTCTGGAGGATAACCTCTTTACAATGCAGTGGGGTATCGAAGGCGAGAACTACACGATGGGCGACGACGGACTTCCTGTATCTGTAGGTGATTATGATGGTGAGTACAAGCAGGGCTACAACAACAACAAGGATTACTGGTGTGTAACTATTGAGGCTAGAAATGCTGGTACTATTGAGGATGTTATCGGTATGAGCGCTCCTCAGGGGCTTCCTCAGGACTTTAAGCAGGAGCTTATTGACAACTACAATGCTAAGGTTGAGGTTGCTGAAAAAGGCTGGGCTGTAGCGGACTGCAACTTTGCGGTTGTTATTGAGTCGGCTTCAGAGTATCAGGCTACGCTGCTTGAGCTTTATACGGAGTACAGGGATCAGTTGACGATGTGCAAGCCGGAGGAGTTTGATGCGCTTTATGATGAGCTTGCGCAGAAGTATGCTGATGCTGGGTATCAGGAGATTGTTGATGAGAGGCTTCAGGCTTATGAGGCTGGACAGTCAACTAAGCTGCAGTAATTAAAATGTCATATTATATTTAATTAATATTATAGCCCTCGGCTTGTCCGGGGGCTATATGTTAATAAGGCATTGATATTAGCAAACGGACGCCCGAGCAGGGACATATATCCCCTGCGGACATCGCTTTCGCCCAGTGTGAAACGTAGCGGTACTAAGTTCGGTGGCGCTGTAAAAGGAGCTACGCTTTTACAGCTTACCTCACTAAGTACCGACGTTTCCCAAGGTCCTTAGGGGATATATGTCCCTGCTCGGGCTGGTTGTTTCTGGATAAAAATTTTTTTTCTTTATCAGGTTATTTTCGCAAAGATTTTAGTTAAAATGTACTGGAATTTTTGCGAAAATAATGTGATAATTTATATATAATGCGAATATATAAATTTGCACAAATTTATATTTTAATAAAAGAAAGGAAGGGTTGCGGTATGCTTAAATTGGAGTATGACAAAAAGGAAATTGAGGAGGTAATTGACAGGATTGTCAAGAGGACTATGCAGATGGACCTCACATGGGACTGGCCTTGCGGGGTGGCTTATTTTGGCATTGCCGACGCGTATGAAAAGACGGGCAAGGAGGAGTATCTGAGGGTTTTGAAGGACAGGGTTGATGAGCTTATTGACCTTGGGCTTCCTTCTGTGTGGACTGTAAATGCGTGCGCTATGGGGCATTGCCTGATTACGATTTATAAGGCTACGGGCGATCAGAAGTATTGGGATATAGTTATGAGCAAGGTGGAGTATCTCAGAAAAGAAGCGCTGCGTTTTGGCGACAATGTTCTGCAGCATACTGTTTCCGCAAACAATGATTTTCCTGAGCAGTGCTGGGCAGACACGCTTTTTATGGCGGCGTTTTTCCTGCTTAGAGTAGGCGTGGAGCTTAAAGACGAGGATATAATAGAGGACGCGCTTAATCAGTATTACTGGCACATCAAATATCTGCAGGATCCGAATACGGGGCTGTATTATCATGGCTGGGACAATATAGCGAAGAATCATATGTCTGGCTTTTACTGGGGACGCGCCAATGCGTGGGCGGCGTTTACTATGTCTCAGGTGGGCGATATTCTGCCTAAGTGCTATCTCTACCCTAAATATATGGACGTTGCGGGCTCTTTGAATGACCAGCTTGCGGCGATTAAGCTTGTGCAGACTGAAAACGGCTTGTGGAGGACGATATTAAATGATGAGAGCTCATATGAGGAGGTTTCGGCATCTGCAGGTATTGCGGCGGCTATGGTGACTAGGGCTAATCCGCTCCATTCAAAGTACATAAATAAGGCGATAAAGGGTATGCTTGAAAATGTAAGTCCGGACGGCAGGGTGCTCAATGTATCGGGCGGTACGGCTGTCATGAATGATGCCGACGGTTACAAGAATATTTCAAGAGACTGGATACAGGGCTGGGGACAGGGACTTGCGCTTGCGTTCTTCGCCAAGATACTTGTATCTGACGATTTGCAGAAGGACGGTGCTTTATAATTGTCCGAAAAAACGTTTGACTTTAGGAAATCAGACATAATAAGGCAGTACGATAAAGAAGCGGGCTTTGGTTTTATAACGGAGGAGGGCAGAAGAAATGATGAGCTTCTGCGCCTTTCGGAGCTTGCGCTTGGGTTTGAAGTGCCGTACTGGTATCGTGATGAAAATATGTCAGACATAAAGCTTGATGGGCATGGCTGCTATATTGATTCTGAGGAGGTCACAAAGCGCATCGAGGCGCAGGAGGGAAGGCTTATTCCACTGTGCTTTAAGGTGGATGTGGAGCAGTCGGGAAATTATGAGGTCAGCGTTGAGTTTTACGGCGAGGGCGAGGTTTTCCTGTTTGCGGGAGCAAGACGCCTTGTGTATAGGGGAAATATTGTCCCTGCGCGGAGCGTCACTGTTGTTTTTCCGTTCTGCGTGTGTGATGTAGTGCCGCGCACAAAGACGGTGCGCTATGACAGGCGCAGCATAGGCGTTTCGCTGCTTGGGAAAAATGCTAAGCTTTCGTCATTGACTATACGGCGCTCGGACTGTCCGACTATACATATAGCGGGCGATTCGACTGTTACGGACCAGCCTGCGGAGTATCCGTATTCGCCTGCGACAAGCTATTCGGGCTGGGGACAGATGCTCGGCTTGTTTATCAGCGGCGGCGTGTCGATAGCAAACCACTCACATTCGGGGCTTACTGTGGAAAGTTTTAGGACAGAAGGTCATTATGATATTTTGAAGGAGCAGCTAAAGGCGGGCGACTATGTATTTATGCAGTTTGCCCACAATGACCAGAAGCAGAAGCACCTTATGGCGCGGGGCGGCTATCGCGACGGGCTTATCGCCTATATTAAAGAGGCGCGTGAGGTGGGGGCGTTTCCCGTGATTGTGACGCCGCTTGCGCGAAATACATGGAAGCCCGACGGCACATACAATGATTTGCTTGAGGAATATGCCAATGTGTGCGTGGAGCTTGGCAGCGAATACAATGTGCCTGTACTTGACCTTCATGCGTTGAGTATGGCTTTTGTGAAGGAAAAAGGTCTTGAGGGCGCTAAGCCGTATTATTTTCCACGCGACTATACGCATACAAACGATTACGGCGCGTACAAAATGGCAGGCTTTATCGCTGATGAAATACGGGGAAAGATAGACGGGCTTTCCAAGCTTGTCACTTATGAATCAGGAGCGTGGGAGCCGCACGGAGTTGAGGAGCCGCCTGCGCCGCCAGAGCGTTATAGGTACATATCAAATCCTGCTGGCAATACGGAGCTTTTTGCGGATTTGGAGCGGCCTGACGATATGCTGATACGCGC
>CANQSB010000004.1 GCA_947626435.1 uncultured Lachnospiraceae bacterium
GGAACTGGCAGACGCACAGGACTTAAAATCCTGCGGGACTAACCTCCCGTACCGGTTCGATTCCGGTCGCCGGCATTGAGACAAAAGAATATTTGCTGATGTGCGTTTAGCTCAGCTGGATAGAGCGTTTGGCTACGGACCAAAAGGTCGGGGGTTCGAATCCTCTAACGCACGCTTATATACGAACATATTTTATGTGTTCGTATTTTTTATTGTTAGGATAAAGTTCTGTTTTTATTGAAGATTTTTTTCGCTAATTCAAAATCATATTATTTCAACCATGAAGTTTTAGTTGTAGGAATGCAATAAAGCTTTATGCAAAGGGTAAAAACGGCGAATATAATTTATATTTTTATCAAATATTGTACAAACAAAATAACACGAAGAAAATAGATGTCATTATTCACAAAAAGATTATTAATATATTGTTAATATTTCCAATTGAAAATAAATTTTCCAATTGATAATATTAACTATGACAAATTTTTATAATATATAATATAGTAGTTGCTGTATTTAATGTTTTAATTTTGGATATTGTTTTTTGGTATCGTTTCCAATAGACAAAAATCAATGAAATGGATTAATTTGTTTATTATTATTCTATGTAAATAGGATATTAATAATAGAAACACAAAATTTTTATTTATTAAGGAGAGGAAAAAAATGAAAAAGCGAGTATTAGCATTAGTAATGTCAACAGCTATGATTGCTTCTGTACTTACAGCGTGTGGTGGCGGTTCAAGCGACGCACCTGCTACAGATTCAAACACAGGCACAACTGACGCAAACACGACGACAGAGGCGGAGGCTTCAACAGAGGCCGCTACAGAGGAAAAGCCGGATTTAGGCGGAGCGCCTGCAGCAGATGAGGTTGTTGTATGGGTTGCTGACAACGTAACTGATTTCACAAAGGAGAAGCTGGCAGAGTTCCAGGAGGCTAATCCTGATTATGCAGATTTCTCTGTAAGAGTTGAGTCTGTCGGTGAAGGTGACGCAGCAAACAATATGATAACGGACGTAGAGGGCGGCGCGGATATTTATGCGTTTGCACAGGATCAGCTTGCTCGTCTTGTTGCAGCAGGAGCTATTTCACCGATTACAGGTGATTATGCTACATTTGTAAATGAGCAGAATGATGCTGGTGCGGCTGCCGCGGCGACAGTAGGCGGTATGGTATATGCATTCCCTATTACATCAGACAACGGATATTTCCTGTATTATGATAAGAGTGTTGTTTCAGATCCTACATCTTTGGACGCTATTATCGCTGACTGCGAAGCAGCAGGAAAGAACTTCTATATGGAGATTAACTCAGGCTGGTATCAGCCCGCATTCTTCTTCGGCGCAGGCTGCACTTTGACATATGATGCTGATGATGCAGGTAACTTTACAGCTTGCGATATCGACTATGCATCAGAGAATGGACTTGCCGCATTAAAGGCGATTATCAACCTTAAGAAGTCTTCTTCATTCCAGAATGGTTCATCAGCAAATACAGCTACTAACTATGCTGCTATTGTTGACGGTACTTGGGATAAGGATACTATTAAGAGCGTATTTGGTGATAATTATGCCTGCGCTAAGCTTCCGACATTTACAGCAGGTGATGCTCAGAAGCAGCTTGGCGGTTTCGGCGGATTTAAGCTCATGGGCGTTAAGCCTCAGACAGATGCTACAAAGCTTCAGGTATGCCTTGCAATGGCTCAGTTCCTTTCAAATGAGGAAACACAGCTTGCACGTTTCGATGCTGTAGGCTGGGGTCCTTCAAACGTAGCAGCTCAGCAGAGTGATGCTGTTAAGGCTGATGAGGCTCTTTCAGCGCTTGCAGAGCAGCTTGCATGCACAATCCCTCAGGGACAGTATCCCAACGAATACTGGGATCTTGCGAAATCACTTGGCGATTCAATAATTTCAGGTGACTATGACAATGCTACAGATGATGAGCTTATGGCAGTCCTTGAAGATTTCCAGGCTACTTGCAAATCATATGCAGGTCAATAAAAAGATAACAGACATAAAATGATTGCATAATTGAATACAGGGGGATAATTTCCCCCTGTATTTGAAATATTATTGAAGGGCTGTGATTGGTTTTAAGCCGATCAAAGCTATTGGGCATATGGTAGTGCTCTGACTATCGAGAAAATTATAAAAAATGGCAGTGTTTTTATAATCGGATATTATTATTGTAAGAATATGAGAGGTCTGGAGGGATATTGCAAATATGGGAAAAGAAAAACAGCCTTCTGGCAAACTGGCTTCCGCAGGAAATGCGGTGGCGAATTTTTTTAAATGGCTGGGCGCGGACTTAGCCGATATTGGTTCTACTTTTGTGAACGGCGATTGGAAAACCAAGTTTTCCTTCATTATTATGGGTTTTGGCCCGCTGATGCGTAAGCAGTTCGTTCGCGGAGCTGCGTTTCTGCTGGTGGAGATTGCATTTTTCTACTATCTGATATCTTTTGGCTGGGGTTACTTAAAGGATATCAATACGCTTGGCACTCAGGGAAGGGGCTTTAATCCTGACGGAACGGTTTCCTATGGCGATAACAGCTTTATGATATTGTTGTATGGCTTATTGACTATTACATTAATTTTGATGTTTATATTTGTGTGGCGTATGAATGTGCGCCAGAATAGAAATGCGGAGCTTATGCTTAAAGAGGGCAAAAAGCTTCCTACGGTTAAGCAGGATCTTATGTCGCTGTTAGATGAACATTTTGACAAGACGCTGCTGGCGCTTCCTGTGCTTGGCGTATTTGTATTTGTAATGCTTCCCATTCTCTTTATGATATGTGTGGCATTTACAAACTATGATGCCAACCATCAGGCTCCCGCGCAGCTGTTTACGTGGGTAGGCTTTGAAAACTTCAAGAACCTGTTTTCATTTGGTTCGACAGGCTTTGGCAGTACGTTCCTGACAGTTTTGGTTTGGACATTAATCTGGGCGTTTTTCGCGACATTCCTCAATTATTTCCTAGGAATGGCGGTAGCTATTTTGATAAATAAAAAGGGGATTAAGTTTAAAAAGCTTTGGAGGACAATTTTGGTTATGACTATTGCCATACCTCAGTTCGTATCTCTGCTTTATGTCGGCAAGATGTTTGCGGCAGACGGTTTGGTAAACGGATATCTGATTAAATGGGGGATTGTCAGTCAGGCTATTCCGTTCTGGACTAATCCTACGCTTGCCAAGGTTATGATTATTGTTATAAATGTGTGGATTGGTATTCCTTATGTAATGCTTATCTGTACAGGTCTTTTGATGAATATACCTGCAGACCTTTATGAGAGCGCGCGTATTGACGGAGCTAATCCGTTCCAGATGTTTATGAAGATTACGCTTCCGTATATGCTGTTTGTGACAGGTCCTTATCTGCTTACTTCATTTACGGGCAACCTGAACAATTTCAACGTTATTTACCTGCTTTCACAGGGCGGGCCTCAGTCGATGAATCTGACGGGCAACGCTGGATATACGGATTTGCTTGTAACATGGCTGTATAAGATGACTATTAACAGTACGGATTATAAGATGGCAGCCGTTATTGGTATTATGGTATTCGTGGTTACGGCGGTTATTTCACTTGTAGTGTATAATATCCTGCCTTCAGTTAAGGATGAGGAGGGATTCCAATAATGACAACAAAAAGAAGAATAAGCAACGGTATCGCTTATGCCGTATTAGTTTTGATAAGCATTATATGGTTGTTCCCATTTGTGTGTCTGGTGCTGCAGAGTTTTCGCTCATATAAGCTTGAGCATGGCGGAATGGTAGATTATCTTCTGCCAAAGACTTTTTCACTTGACTCGTACACATATCTTTTTAGCGCGGATTGCCAGTTCTTTAGGTGGTACGGCAATACGCTTATTATCGCGGTATTTGTAGCGATATTCCAGACGATATTCGTGCTTTGCGTGTCTTATGCGCTTTCACGAATGAGATTTAAGGGCAGGGAAGCTTTGATGCGCTTATGGCTTATTTTGGGAATGTTCCCTGGCTTCCTTACAATGATTTGCTTGTATTTCCTGTTGAAGCAGTTTGGACTTACTCAGGAGGGCGCTGTTCCGGGCTTGATATTGATTGGATTTGCAAGCTCTGGTATGGGATATTATGTATGTAAGGGATATTTTGACACTATTCCCAAATCGCTTGACGAGGCGGCGCGCATTGATGGGGCGAATAGATTTCAGGTGTTTACGATTATGCTTATCCCTCTGTCGAAGCCGATTATCATTTATACCGCGCTTGTAGCATTTATGGCGCCTTGGTGTGATTATATTTTTGCATCATATGTAGCGTTCGGATATTCAGACAGCTACAATGTCGCAGTGGCTATGCAGCGTTGGGTATTTACGAATGACTATCAGGGATTTTTCACAAGGTTCTGCGCTGGCGGCGTATTGGTAGCGGTTCCTATTACAATCCTCTTTATGTGCTTGCAGAAGTATTATGTAGAAGGTGTAACAGGCGGTGCAGTAAAGGGTTAATCAAAATAGAAAATCGGCGGTCGTTATGGCTGCCGATTTTTTAAGTATATGAAAAATATTTTGTGGTGAAATAAAAAATAAGTAATTGTTCAGGTGGAAAAGGAAATTAAGTTTGTAAATATAAGGCTGTGTATATTTGGTTTAGTTGCAGGAGTGAGGAAATTATGAGTAAGGAATTTAGAATTTATATGCGGAAAATAACAGCATTTGCTATAGCTGCGGCATTTGCCATTGGTGTGGCAGGCTGCGGAAACAAAAATGTGACACAAGTGTCAGAAAAAAGTACGGCTGAAAACCAGGAACAGGGTGAGTTGGCGCAAGGTAGTTCGGCAGACAGTGAGAGCGTAGTACAATCAGAAAGCGGTCAGACAGACGGTAATGGTGGCGAACAGGCGGAAAGTAATCAGTCGGGCAGCGAGGGAAAGTCAGAAAACGGTCAGGAGGAGATTGTATATGATTACGAGCAGGAGCTTAATATAATTGATGACAATTACAGAAATTACTATGAGATTTTTGTTTATTCATACTATGATTCTGATGGAGACGGCATTGGCGATTTGAACGGAGTGACACAGAAGCTTGATTATATTGCCGATTTGGGCTTTAACGGCATATGGCTTATGCCGATAATGCAGTCAACGACTTATCATAAATATGATGTGGTTGATTACAATACGATTGATAAAGAGTATGGCACGATGGAGGATTTTAAGCGTCTTGTTGAGGAGGCGCATAAGCGCGGCATAAGAGTGGTTATCGACTTTGTTATTAACCATACATCATCTCAGCATCAGTGGTTTACACAGGCTTGCGAATACCTGCGCGGGCTTGGTAATGACGAGGAGCCCGATGTGGTAGAGTGCCCGTATGTGGAGTATTATCATTTTTCGAGGGATAAAGTGAATGGTGTTTATTATCCCGTAAGCGGGAGTGGCTGGTATTATGAGGGTTCATTCTGGTCGGAGATGCCTGACTTGAATTTGAGCTGCGGGGCGCTTAGGAAAGAGCTGGAGGCGACGGCGAAAAACTGGCTTGATATGGGCGTAGATGGTTTTAGAATGGACGCGGCTATGCATTTTGAGGAAAATGACACGGTATTTAATACTGAGGTGCTTAACTGGCTTTATGAATACTGCAGGAGTATAAATGAGGATTTTTATATGGTGTCCGAGGTGTGGGCGGGCAAGGCGACAATTGCTGATTATTATGCGAGCGGTACGCCAAGCATGTTTAATTTTGACGCTGCGGATGCGGAGGGCAAGCTTATAAAGGCGGCGAGAGGCAATTATAAGGCGGCAAGCTTTGTGCAGGCTATGGCAGGTTATCAGGCAGATTTTTCGGCTGAAAACGCTGATTTTATAGATGCTCCGTTTATCACAAATCATGATATGGGGCGCGTCGCCAATGCGCTTATGAAAGATGAGAAGGATTTAAAGATGGCGTGCGGTCTGCTTATGACTATGAACGGAAGTCCGTTTGTGTATTATGGCGAGGAGATTGGCATGTCAAGCTCAGGCAAGAAGGATGAGAATAAGCGCCTTGCTTTTGTATGGTCGGACACGGACAGCACGGGAATGACCGACGGTCCGAAAGACGCTGACAAGGGCATAGAATTTGCGTTTGAAGGAGCCGAGCAGCAGCTTGAAAATCCGTACTCCATTTTAAATTATTATAAAAGGGCGATAAGGCTCAGAAATGAAAATCCTGAGCTTGCGCGCGGAGAGATAAAAATAATCGAGGCACTGACGGCGGACAATCAGGCGGCAATAACAAAGACATACGAGGACAGTACAATAGGCATAGTGTACAATACCTCTGATGAGGAGATAGGCGTTATGCTTGGCGGCACAGAGCTTGAAAATATGCAGATACGCGGCTATCTGACGCTTAATGGAGAAATAATTTCGCTATCGGATAAGACGCTCTCAATGCCCGCTCAGTCGATATGTATATTAAAGTAAATGAATAGCTACTACGAAACTATTTTCAGCATATATTAGTATATGGTATCATTAGTTTGGATTTTATTTTATAAGGTTTTCAAGTGTTTTTCTTAATTTAACAGTCAAACTTTCTTGGAGGTTTGAATTGGTAGGAGTGGGTCCTGTCCATGAGTAGGGATGTTTAACAAGGTCATGCTTAAACAGATTAGCAATACATTTTGCACCTTTCTTGTCAATTTTCTTTCCACAGATAGCATTAACGTATTCGTGATGGGAAAGGACAATCGAACAATTGTTTCACAATGTTGTAGGCGGGATTCCAATATTTGCTAGTAGCGTACCTTGAGCGAAGAGAAAGGAATGGGTATAAAAATGATGATTAACAAACGCTTGATAGGCATTGTGCCTGAGAGCAGGCGCTATATTGCGGGCAATGTGGCGCTGCAGTGGTGTTCGCTGGTGGCGAATATAGCGCTTATGACGAGCATTGCCTGCTTTTTGCAGGGGATTTATGAGGGAACGGGTGGAAGGACGCAGACGGCGGCGACGGCTGTGATTGTGGCGGCAGCGGTAGTTGTGCGCTTTTTGTGCGCGGTTGGGGCAAGCAGGATGAGCTATCTTTCATCAAAGGCGGTAAAGCGCACGCTCAGGGAGAAGATTTACCGCAAGCTGCTTTCTCTGGGAGCGTCGTATAATGAGCAGGTGAAAACCTCGGCAGTGGTGCAGGTGTCGGTGGAGGGCGTGGAGCAGCTTGAAACTTATTTTGGCGCGTATCTGCCGCAATTTTTTTATGCAATGCTCGCGCCGCTGACATTGTTTATCTATATGTGCTTTTGGAGCGTCTTGTCCGCGGTGGTGCTGCTGATATGTGTGCCGCTTATTCCTGTGTCCATAGCCGTAGTCCAGACTTGGGCTAAGAAGCTGCTTTCAAAGTATTGGGGACAGTATACGGCGCTTGGCGACACATTCCTTGAAAATCTGCAGGGTCTGACGACACTAAAAATATATCAGGCGGACGGGTTTAAAAACAGGCAGATGAATGAGGAGGCTGAAAAATTCAGAAAAATCACGATGAAGGTTTTGACAATGCAGCTAAATTCCATTACCATTATGGATTTGATTGCATATGGAGGCGCGGCTGCGGGCGTGATTATGGCTGCGGTGCAGTTTTCGGGCGGACAAGTATCGCTTGCGGGAGCGCTGCTTATTATTCTGCTTGCGGCGGACTTCTTTATTCCGATGCGGCAGCTTGGTTCTTATTTTCATATTGCCATGAATGGCATGGCGGCAAGCGACAAGATTTTTAATCTGCTTGATTTGCCTGAGGCGGACAGGAAGACGGCGGCTGTGCCGGATGACTGCACTATTATCTGTTCAGGGCTTAAATTTTCATATGACGGTGGCAGGGAGATTTTGCATGGAGTTGATTTGCGGTTCCCGAGAGGTGGGTTTACCGCTGTGGTGGGTGAGAGCGGCTGCGGCAAATCCACGCTTGCCAATATTTTTATGGGAAAAAACAAGGGTTATGGCGGCTCGGTGACTGTCGGCGGCGTGGAGCTTAGTGATATATGCGAGGAAAGCCTGCTTGAGAGCTTTACATATATAAGCCATCAGAGCTATTTATTTAAAGGAACTGTGCGCGGCAACCTGCTTATGGGAAAGCCCACAGCGTCTGACGATGAACTGTGGAGTGTGCTTGAACGCGCGAAGCTGGCGGATTTTCTGCGCAGCGAAAACGGGCTTGATACGGCGATTGACGAAAAGGGCGCGAACCTTTCGGGAGGACAGTGCCAGAGGCTTGCGCTTGCAAGGGCGCTTCTTCATAACAGCCCCGTCTATATTTTTGACGAGGCGACTTCAAATATTGATGTGGAGAGCGAAAATGACATTATGGAGAAGATACATGCGCTTGCCCAAACCAAGACAGTCATACTTATCTCACACCGCCTCGCAAATGTGGCGGGAGCAGACTGTATATATGTGCTTGACGGCGGAAATGTGGCGGAAAGCGGCACGCATGAAGAGCTCCTAAAAAAGGACGGGCAGTATGCGGCGCTGTGGAAAGCGCAGCAGGAGCTTGAAAATTATATAGTTAACGCAAAAGCTGTTAAGGTTAAGGAGCGATAAGGCAGCAGAAAAACAGGCTGCCAAAGGTAAATGCTGAATCGTTTGGAGAACCGCGAAAGCGGTGGAATGGAGATTGAAAATGAAAAAACGAAACGGATTTGTGGTGATGGCAAGGCTTATCGTGCTTGTAAAGCCTTTAGTCGGATTTATGGCGCTTGCAATATGCATGGGGCTGATTGGCAATCTGTGCGCCTCTTTTATCACTATTTTCGGCGGTTATGCCATTCTTGCGGCGCTTGATTTTGACATACCGTTTAGCTTGAAATTTATATTTGCCGCGGTATGTATATTTGCGCTAGTGCGCGGCGTGCTTCGGTATGCGGAGCAGGCGTGCAATCATTTTATTGCTTTTAAGCTGCTTGCGATTATCCGCGACAAGGTTTTTGTGGCGCTCAGGAAGCTGTGTCCTGCCAAGCTTGAGGGAAGGGACAAGGGTAATCTGATTTCGATTATTACTTCGGATATTGAGCTCTTGGAGGTATTTTATGCGCACACGATTTCGCCTGTGGCGATTGCGTTTCTCTATACTGTCATACTTTGCGCCTTTATCGGGAGCTTTCATTGGACGCTTGGCGCGCTTGCCCTTTGCGCATATATCACTGTGGGTATAATTATTCCGCTCGCTGTGTCAAAGGCAAGCGGCGATATTGGGATGAGTTTCCGCTCCAAGTCAGGAGATTTGAGCAGCTTTGTGCTTGACGGCCTGCGCGGGCTTTCGGAAACGCTGCAGTACGGACAGGGGGAAAGGCGCGTCGAGGAGATGAATGTCCGTACCGACGAGCTTTCGTATTATGAAGAAAGAATGAAAAGGACGGCAGGGCGCAATCAGGCTGTCACGAATACAGTTATTTTGCTGTTTGACTTGGCAATGCTCTTTGCTTCGGCGGCGCTGTATCGAAAAGGCGTTGTTGGGTTTGACGGGGTATTAATCCCTACAATTGCGCTGTTTTCGTCGTTTGCACCAAGCCTTGCACTGGCAGCGCTTGGAAGTACGCTGCAGAATACATTTGCTGCGGGCAATCGTGTCTTGGATATTCTTGACGAAACGCCCGTTGTGGAGAAAATCACTGGCGAAAAGGATATTTCTTTTGCGGGCGCGTCGGTGGAAGATGTGTCGTTTGCATATGGCGGGGAAAAGGTTTTGTCCGATGTTTCCATTAATATTCCTTATGGGAAAGTGGTCGGAATCACAGGCAGAAGCGGCAGCGGCAAATCTACGCTGTTAAAGCTTTTGATGAGGTTTTGGAATGTGCAGAAGGGGAATGTCAGGCTTTCGGAGGTCGATGTTTCAAAAATCAATACGGCAAACCTGCGCGATATGGAAAGCTTCGTGACGCAGGAAACGCATCTTTTCAATGACAGCATAAAGAATAACCTGCTTATCGCCAAGCTTGACGCGGATGACAGTGAGCTTGAGGCGGCATGCAAAAAGGCTTCAGTGCATGATTTTATTATGACGCTTCCACAAAAATATGACACGAGTGTCGGTGAATTGGGCGATATGCTCTCGGGCGGTGAAAGGCAGCGTCTTGGGCTTGCGAGGGCATTTCTACATGACGCGCCGCTTATGCTGCTTGACGAGCCGACAAGCAATCTGGACAGCCTTAACGAGGCGGTGATTTTGAAGGCGCTCAATGAGGAGCGTGAAAATAAGACGGTCGTGCTTGTGTCCCACAGAAAATCGACAATGTGCATAGCGGATATGTTTTATTCGGTGGAGAGCGGCAGGGTGAGCTGATTAATGCTTGAGGAGAGGTAGTTAAAGTTTTTGGCAAATAGCGGCATTTTAATATGGGAGGGAATATTTTGCAGAAACCAAAAATCTACGATGAAGTGCCGACACCCTGCTATATAGTGGGTGAGGCGCTTTTGAGGCATAATCTTGAGATTTTAAGGCATGTTCGTGACAATACCGGCTGCAAAATCCTGCTCGCGCAGAAAGCATTTTCGATGTATTATTTTTATCCGCTTATTGGTAAATATCTTGACGGCGTGACGGCGAGCGGGCTGTTTGAGGCAAAGCTTGGATATGAGGAGCTTTGCGGAAAGAAGCTTGAGGATATAAGCGGAGCGGAAAAGAGCTGTGAAAATCATGTTTTTTCACCTGCGTATCTTGAAAGTGACTTTGACGAGCTTACAAAAATATGCGACCACATGGTTTTCAATTCATTTAACCAGTGGAGCAGGTACAAGGATAGGGCGCTTGCGGCAGGATGCGAGTGCGGGATTCGCATAAATCCTGAATTTTCCACGCAGGATGTGGCAATTTATGACCCATGTTCACCCGGCTCGCGTCTTGGAGTCACGATTGAAAGCTTTGAAAAGGGCTTTGCTGAAACAGGGCTTGACGGAATTTCGGGGCTGCATTTCCATTGCCTGTGTGAGCAGAATGTTGATGCGCTTGAAAAGACGCTCGCGGCTGTGGAGGAAAAGTTTGGCAAATATCTTCCTCGAATGAAGTGGCTTAATTTTGGCGGGGGACATCATATTACAAGGGTGGATTATGATGTTGAAAGATTGATTGGGCTGATAAATGATATTCAAAGCAGATATGCCTTGCAGGTTTATCTTGAACCGGGCGAGGCAGTGGCGCTCGACGCGGGTTTTCTTGTGACGCGGGTGCTTGAAATCGTGAAAAATGGCGATGTGGCTATTGCGATTCTTGATGCGTCTGCCGCGTGTCATATGCCTGATGTGCTTGAAATGCCATACCGCCCGCCATTGTGTAATAGTGGGGAGGCGGGAGAAAAAAAACATACATATCGTCTGGGGGGATCGACCTGTCTTGCCGGCGATATAATTGGCGACTATTCCTTTGACAATCCGCTAAAGCAGGGCGACAGGCTTGTGTTTGGCGATATGGCGATTTATTCTATGGTGAAAAACAACACTTTTAATGGGATGAAGCTGCCGGATATTATCGCGCTGCGTGAGAGCGGAGAGTGGGAGCTTGTCAGGCATTTTGGGTATGAGGACTTTAAACAAAGACTGTAAAATCTGTGCAAAAAAGACCTTGCGGAAGGTAAATGCCGCAAGGTCTTTTTTGATTTTTATTTATTAGTATTCCATAGCTTTTTCTTCGCCGTTCAGCACTCTGAGTGCTCCCTGAGCGAGCGCAAGCAGTTCGTCCTCGCCGGGATAAACGGTAAACGGCGCAATCCACTCCGCATATTCGCGTAGAGCGGCAACGACATCTTCGCCGTAAGCGATGCCGCCTGTCACGATAATTTGGTCAACTTTTCCATTCAGCACGCATGCCATAGAGCCGATATCCTTCGCTACCTGTAAAAGAAACGCTTTCTTGACCTCGGCTGCCTTTTCGTCGCCTTCGTTTGCGCGCTTTGTTACCTCGCGCATGTCGTTTGTGCCAAGGTAAGCGTTAAATCCGCCTTTGCCTACGACCTTACTGTATACTTCCTTTTCAGTGTATTTTCCTGAAAAGCACAGCTTGATAAGCGCTCCGCTTGGTACAGCGCCCGCGCGCTCGGGTGAGAAAGCGCCGTCGCCGTCAAGCGCGTTGAACACATCTATAACCTTGCCGTTTAAATGCGCTCCGACTGAAACACCGCCGCCCATATGAACGACTATCAGGCGCAGCTCCTCATAGCGTTTGCCAATCTCTTTGGCGTATCTCTTTGCCACAGCTTTCTGGTTAAGCGCGTGGAAAACGCTGATGCGCGGAAGTTCAGGCACGCCTGAATATCTTGCGATAGGCATAAGCTCGTCAACAACGACAGGGTCAACGATATATGATGGCACACCGATTGAATCCGCAATCTCCCTTGCAAGGATGCCGCCTAAATTAGACGCATGCTGTCCTTGGACACCGACCTTTAAATCTTCAAGCAACGCGTCAGTAACAGGATATGTACCGCCGGAAATAGGCTTCAACATACCGCCGCGCCCTACGACGACATTGAGCGATTTAATATCAAAATTTTTCTCCGCGAGCAAATCCGTAATAATCTTTTTGCGGAAATCCTTCTGGTCAACGATATTGGCAAACTGTGAGATTTCCTCGGTAGAATGTCTGAGCGTTTCCTCAAACAAAAGGTTCTCGTCTTCAAACACACCGATTTTGGTAGAAGTAGAACCGGGATTAATAATCAAACTTTTAACAGACATAAACATCCTCCATATATTTTTTTAGTTTTAATTCAGTAAATTTGAATGGGAAAGAACGCCGCCCTTTGGCGTTCTTTCAAAAACTTAGCAACTCTTAGAACGCGTCCTTTGTGTTCTTAGAGTTGGTTAGTTTTTTGTTTCGGCTACGACTGCGGCAAGCGCAATCGAGTTCATCTTTGTCTCAAATGTATCTGAGCGTGAAGTCAGAATGACAGGCGCGGCAGTGCCGGTCAATATGCAGCCGTTCTTTACCTCGCAAAGGTGCGTGAGCGTCTTGTAAACAAGATTTCCCGCATGGATATCAGGGAAAAGAAGCACATCGGCGTCGCCCGCGATTTTTCTTCCCGTACCGCCCTTGTGAGCAGCAGCCTCTTTGTCAATAGCCATATCCATAGAAAGCGGCCCGTCAACGATGCAGCCTGTAATCTCACCGTCTTCATTCATCTTGGTGAGGGCTTCGGCTTCAACGGTGCATGGCATTTTGGGATTGACAACCTCGACAGCCGCGATAGGAGCGACCTTGGGATTGGGAATGCCGCATGCATGACAGACGGCGACTGTGTTTTCGATAATGGCTTTCTTGTCCTCAAGCGTGGGGTAAGTCATAAAGGCAACATCTGTCAAAAACAGCAGATGGTCAACGCCTTTAACCTCAAAAACTGCGACATGGGAGAGCGGCTTGCCTGTGCGAAGTCCTACCTCCTTGTCAAGTACGCTCTTTAAGAAGCTCTTGGTGTCGATAAGTCCTTTCATATACATATCAGCCTGTCCGTTATGTACAAGGCTTACCGCCTTGAGCGACGCCTGAATGTGGTCGGGTTCATTAATAACCTCATAGCCGGACAAATCCATATTCAGCTTGTCTGCAACTTCTTTAATTTTTGCCTCGTCACCGACCAAAATAGCGTCCGCTATGCCCTGTTCCTTTGCCGCCTTTATAGCCTCAAGAACAGGCTCGTCCTCGGCAACCGCTACAGCTACCTTTTTGCGGCTGCACTCGGAAACTCTTTTAAGTAAATCATCAAATCCTTTGCTCATAGAAAACCTCCGTATGCGTTTTGCATTAATAATTTATTTGTTAAAATAATAACACTTTAGCCCTTTAATTTCAACCCAAAACGCAAAGAAATTAATTATAGGCGCGCACAATGCATCGGATGGGGAGAACTTTGGCATATGGATGAATGTGTCGGCTCTATTTAATCAAATATATTTTATCCAAGTGCGTATGATAAACCATCATGCCAATAATACCGCCGACGCACTCTGCTATCGTAAAGATACATGACCATTCTTCTCCGAATGGCATTCCTGCGAAAAATGAAACAGGTATGCCCAGACCAAATAGAATCCACATTATGCCATGCTTTTTGTTATAAGCCGCAATGTCGCGTATTCTGTCGGCTTCGGGCGGTTTCTGTCCTGACCAGAAGCCGACAGGTTTTTTGCTTTTATATTGGGAGATGCCGATTACCACTAAAGGCAGCGAGCAGATAAGCAGTATTACGATTATGATGATTGTTTCAGCCATAAGGAGTTTGCACCTTTCATTAATGATTAAATGTTTTCTCAACCGTCAGAATTGGGTTTTGAAAATGCCTATTGATTATTATTATCTCATATACATTCCCGCCAGCTTCATATCATTATCAAATGACAGGCGGTATGTGACGGTGACATTTTCATAAACGACTGTAATTTCACCGACGGCGAAATGCTTTCCCAATTGTGATACTTCTGTCATATAAATGTTGCCGAAAGACTTTAATGTACCCCAGTCGGAGGCAAGCTGATTTTTTATGTTTGGCAGATAATCTTCGGCAAAGAATGGCTTCATCTGCTCTGTGGCGTTTGCCTGTAAGGCGGCGTAATCATTTTCTCCGACCTGTATTGCGATGTTTTTCATATATTCCTCTACGATGTCCTTTTGGAAACGGGCGCTGTCCTCAATAGGGGAGGACTTTGGCAGATATATGTAAATGCCCGCAAGCAGTATTATGATAACGGCAAAAATTGGGACAAATATTTTGAGGCGTTTTGTGCGCTTATATTTTTTACGCTCGTCGTTGGAAAGATTTTCATTGAAGCCCTCGGCAATCTCGGATGCGGCGCCCATTTGACGCATGATGTCGTCAAGGCTGTGTCCCTGTGCTGTCTGCGCGCCGATGTCTGATAAAAGCTGCTGCCTGATTTCCTCTTTGCGTTTCTTGCCGCATTTGATTTTCCTTACAATTGTATTTACATATTTTTCAGCCGTCATGTCATGCCTCCCTCATAATTTTAAAAACACCGTCAGCCATGCTCTGCCAGACACTTTCCATTTCCGTAAGCGCCTGCCTGCCCGCCTCAGTAATCTCATAATATTTTCTCGACACCTGTTTCCCCTCCGCTTCGCTCCAGCGGCATGCGACAAGCTTTTCGTCCTCAAGCCGGTACAAAATAGGGTACAGCGTGCCGTCCTTTAGTAAAAATGTTCCTCCGCTTTTTGCTTTAAGCTCCTGAATAATGAGGTATCCGTATTTTGGCTCACTTTCAAGCAGCTTTAGTACGAGCATGTCAAGGACTCCTTTTTTTAGCTCGCGTTCATATTTTTCCTTAATAATTATTCCCCCATTTTCGATAAGTGTTCGTTTTCATATACTTTGTATAACTAAGTACATTGTATTACGACAATATGGATAAGTCAATCAGAAAAATGTTTTTTGTTTCAAAAAGCTTTCATTAGGCAGTTGGAACAAATGTATCTACAAAAAGTAAGATATGACATAACGACGAACATCAAAAATTATATGACATTCAGCATGGGAGATGATATAATAAATTTAAACTTTTTATTTTCATTGATTTGTTTTGAAAGCCCATTGGAGGAAAACCATGTTTTTAAAAGGGACGAAAGAAAAAATATTATTGCTTGCCGCCGTCCTGCTGCTTGGCGCGAAATGCGAGGCGGCGCAGGATGGACAGGTACAAGACGGTCGGGCAAAGGACAGTCAGGTGCTTGAACAGTACCGCGAGTACCAGAGTCGCCTAAATGCGATAGAAACGCTTTCTCAGATAGACGAGCAGGGCTTTGGCGTCATAGAGGAGCAGAGCTTTCCGATAGAAACTAAGGACTTTGGCGAGGTGTCGCTTGTGCCTGCTTTGGAAAAGAAGTACAGCCGCCTTGCGCTTTTTCTGGCAGATGAAGACGGCAGGATTGTATGGCGGACGGACCAGCTTGAGGCAAACAGCAGGATACTTGGACAGATGGAGCAGCCGATAGAGGGGATATCCGCGGTGTCCTTTCAGGATTTGAACGGAGACGGCTTAAAGGACATAGCGTTGATTGTCCTATGCGTAAATGACAGCGGCGCGTATGCGGGCAAGACATATAAAACGGGCGATGTGCTTTTTCAGACGGACGGAGGATTTTACAGGGATTACCGCATATCGGAGAAGATAAACCGTTTCAGCATGAACAAGGGGATAGACAATATTACGGCGTTTGTGCGCGACGGGTATTCGGCGGAATTTCTTTATACGGCGACGACGGAAAAAGAGCTTGTCCGGAATGGCTTTGTGATAGCGCAGGACCAGCACTATGCGCGTAAGTTTGAAAAGCTCGGCAGGCTGGATGTGGTGCCGGGGACTTACAAAATGGCAGATTTTACATACTTTATGATTTATCTGGTAAACGAGCAGGGGTACATAGTCTGGAGCTTTCAGCCGATGGGTGAGTATGACAATCTCTATGCACTGAAGGGGATAAACTGCCGCGATATTGACGGTGACGGCATGAAGGACATTATCGTGCTTGCGGATTACAGCTATGCGGGCGAGAACAATGAGCTTTTGACAAAGAGTGAATATTCAATTTACTATCAGAGGACAGGCGGCTTTGCCACAGATACGGAGGTAAAGGCGCACATAAGCTGCGGCGCGGACGATACGCTGAACGCGATTATCGAAAAAGCAAGAGCCTATTGGGGCTGGAGGGTGGAGGAAGATGATTAAGATACTTATTGTAGATGATGAAAAACCAATATGTGATTTGATAGACATAAATTTGTCCGCGGCGGGCTATGATTGCACCGCCGTACAGGATGGAATAGAGGCGATAGACCTCATTGACAAAAATAAAGACGGCTATGACCTTATTCTGCTTGACATAATGCTGCCGGGGGCTGACGGCTACGACATAATGGAATACATCAGGCCGCTCGGCATACCTGTTATTTTTATTACGGCAAAGCACGAGGTAAAGGACAGGGTAAAGGGGTTGAAGCTCGGCGCTGACGACTACCTTGTTAAGCCCTTTGATGTGGTGGAGCTTGTGGCGCGCGTGGAGGCTGTGCTTAGGCGTTACAACAAGGCGGAAAGGCAGGTGCGCGTAGGCGATGTCGTGGTGGATATGGAGGCAAGGCGCGTGATGAAGGCGGGAAGGCTGGTGGAGCTTACAAACAAGGAGTTTGGACTGCTTAAGCTGTTCGTTGAGAACAAAAATGTCGCTCTTTTCAGGGAAAAGCTTTATGAAAAGGTCTGGGAGGAGGAGTATTTCGGCGACAGTCGCACGCTCGACATTCATGTGCAGAGGCTGCGCAAAAAGCTTGGCTGGGAGCATAATCTGGTGGCGGTATATAAGGTGGGCTATCGTTTAGAGGTGGAGGAATGAAATTTTCTTTAAAGCTTTTGCTGTCGACAATGATTGTCATGGCTTTGGCGCTCGGGTTCAGCGGATTTTATTTTGTAAACTATGTGTTCGACACATCGTTGGAGCGCGAGACAAGCCAAGCGATTGATGAAAACAGCATACTGCGGTTTGCGTTTGAGACGGCTGTGCTCAATGTGCCTGTAAAATACGACATTCTTCAGGACCATACTGTGGAGCAGGTCGCGTCAAATTTGGAAGGAAGCGGGGAAGTCGGCAGGCTCCTGCGCCTTTCAGACGAGCAGAAGAATATATTGTACGCAAGCGACGGATTTGACGCAGACGAGGCGCTGCTCATGCAGACGGGCGAGAATGTCAAGGCATACAGGATAATAAACAGCGGAGGGCGGTATTATGTACATACGGGCAGCGCCGTCAACGCGCTTGACAGGGTGCTTTATCTGGAAACGCTGAAGGATGTGTCGGGAGTTTTCCATGAGAGGGCTATGGGCTTTAGCGTCTACCGTCGTATGACAGTGCTTATGCTTGTGGTGGGCATGGTCGTCATGCACTTCATTTCGTCATGGCTTACCAAGCCGATAAAGCTTTTGACGAAAGCCGCGCGACGCATGGAGAAAGGCGATTATTCTTATCGCGCAAGGCGTGTGAGTCATGACGAGCTGGGGCAGCTTACCATGGATTTTAACCGCATGGCGGCAGCGCTTGAGGATAATATCACGATGCTTGAGGAGGAAATACAGGCGCGTGAGGACTTTGTCGGGGCGTTTGCGCATGAGTTGAAAACGCCGCTTACCTCAATCATAGGATACGCGGATATGCTGCGCTCGCGAAAGCTTGATGAGGAAAAGAGCTTTATCTCGGCGAACTATATTTATACTGAAGGTAAAAGGCTTGAGGCTATGTCGCTCAGGCTGCTTGATATCATAGTGACAAGGCGGGGTGAGGCAAAATTTCAGTATGTGGCTGTGGAGGATGTTTTTGAGTATCTGCGCGACACCTTTTCGGAAAGGACAGAGTATGGGATTGAATACGCATATGACGGCGGCGTAGTGTGGGCTGAGGCGGATTTGATAAAGACAGTGCTTGTCAATCTGCTTGACAATGCCTGCAAAGCGTCGGAGGCAGGCGGGCGCATCGAGGTGACGGGCAAAAGCTGTGATGGGTATTATTATTTTACGGTCAAGGATTACGGCGAGGGCATACCGCAGGAGGAGCAGGCAAAGATTACACAGGCGTTTTATATGGTGGACAAGTCGCGCTCGAGGAGCAGGAACGGTGCGGGGTTAGGGCTTGCGCTTTGCGCTGAGATACTTGCTCTGCATGGCGCGTCGCTCGATATAGAGAGTGAGCCGGGTAAGGGCACAAGCATGAGCTTTGCGTTGGAGTTTACGGGAATGGAGGAAGATAAGGCGTATGGGCAGGACGACGAGGAGCAGACAGGCAATGACTGACAAGGGCAGGCATAAGGGTAAAAGAAAATGGGCAAATAAGCCTGCAATCAACATATTTCTTTTGTGCTGTGCCGCGCTCGCGGTGTTTTTGTCGGTCTGGGGACCGGAGGCATTTACGGATTACAATGACAAAAATGTGTTGAATAATATAAAGTTTGCCCAAGAGGATTCGGAGGATGCGGGCTACCGCTACAGCCTGAGCAGCAACGAAAAGCTCTTTATACTTTCGGAGTGCCTAAACAGCCAGAACATACCCGAAAGCGAAATGAACGCGCTTACGCGTGTTTCGGACGGCGCGGCGGAATACTCGGATTTGATGGGCACATACGCTTTTGTGCTAAATCACAAAGGACCTACGGGCGAGGAAATAACAAACTCTGAAATTTACGATACCTGTAATCAAGGCATTAATATGCTGAAGGAGCTTGGCATACTTCCAAACGAAATAATGGATGTATCGGCGGCCACGCACGAGGCGACGCTCTACTCGGCGATAGATGTTCCGGAGCCTAGGAATAATGTCGCCGTCTGGAAGCTCAGCCTTGCAAACGACAGGCAGAACGCCAATAAGGAAAACCGCCTGATTGATGCGTACATTGATGCTGACGACGGCAGGATATATGAATTTTATGCGCGCACAAACCTTGCGTGGGAAGACATAGACGCTGATGAACTTGTTAGCGGTTGGAGCGGCTATATGGGGCTCGGCGCGCCGCAGGAGTACGAAACGGACAATCCGCTTTTGGAAACTACGCCCTATTATAAAAAATATGTTTTTGAGGGCATGGGCGATGAGCGCACTATAGTGACGGTCGGCTTTTACGATGGCATAAACGAGCTTTTTTTAAAAATTTCCAAATAAGGTGCGGATATAAAAAAACTAATTGAAGACGGGCATATTTTATGCTACTATTAAAGACGGCGACTGTTAAGCCCCAAATACTAAAAGCCTCGAAAAAACGGCGGAATGAGAGGAAAAAATGGAATACCTGATACAAAGTCGATAAGTAAGGAAAAGTTCTAAAGAAAATAAACGGGACGGTATAGAGGATGAAAATGCGGAAAAATAAGAGAGTGTTAAACATTATCAGAGGAGCGCTGTTTGCGGCTGTGGCGGCGTTGGCAGTATGCTTTGGCGCAATTGACGCGTATGCGGGCTTTGGTGATTTGAATGATTATGATTATGGCGGTGATGATTGGGATGATGATGACTGGGGCGACAGCTATGATTATGATGGCTGGTCGGGTGGCGGCTCATATTCACATTCATATTCGGGCAGCAACGGCGCGGTGAGTGTGCCGGTGGTTGTCATTGTGATAGTGATAATCGTCGTATATTCGGTGTCAAAATCAAAGTCGGCTAAAAACGGCCAGGGAGCAGGTCAAAACAGGCGCGGTGCGGCAAGCGGCAGAAGCGTATCGAATCAGCCTGCAAAGACGCTTCCTGACAGGACGGAGCAGATTTCGCAGATAATGAAGCAAAGGGATGTAAACTTTACGGCAAATGACTTTTTAAGCTATGTAAAGCGGGTGTATGTGGATATTCAGGATGCGTGGTCAAAACGCGATTTAGAGCCTGTGCGCTCAGTGCTGCACCCTAATCTTTACCAGCAGACGCAGCAGCAGATTGACAAGAAGATTGCGGACGGCATAGTTAATCATTTGGAGCGGATTGCCGTAAATACGGCGTATCTGACTGGTTACAGACAGGATGATGATTATGAGTACATGTCGGTTTACCTTGCGGCGCAGATGATAGATTATCAGGTTAAAGAGGAGACGGGCGAGGTGCTCTACGGCGACAGGAATACGCTGTGGCATATGTTTTATAAGATGACATTTGTGCGCGCTATGACAATGCGGACGCCTGACATTACCGAGGAGGAGAACGAGGTCATGAGGTGCCCGAGCTGCGGCGCGCCGATAGAGGGTACGGCATTTGGAAAATGCGAGTATTGCGGTACGGTGGTATCTACCGGGAAGTACGGCTGGGTGTTGTCTGATTTTGGGATTATACGCAATGACACCCGCGACGACGGCATACATTTAAAAACAGAGCGGTAAAATGCTCTGTTTTTTCGTGCGCTTATGTCAGCAGGTATGGCGGTATTCAGTGGGAGTGCAGCCCATATATTTTTTAAAAATTTTGCTGTAGTAGCTTGTATTGTTGAAGCCGACTGAACCCGCAATCTCGGCGATGGATTCGTACGGCTTTTGGCGCATGCGCTTTGTGGATTCGAGTATGCGGTATTTCATAAGGTATTCAAACGGGGTAACATTGAGCGTGCGCTTAAAGCAGCGGCAGCATTCGCTCTTGCTCACGAGGATAGAGCCCGCTATGTCGTCAAGCGTTATCGGCTCGGTAAAATGCCCGTATATGTACAATATTGCCTGTTCAATGCGCTGCTCGTCCTGTGTGGAGGCGCCTGCGGCAAAATCGTCACTTGGTTTTGAATGAAAATATTTGTATATGTATGTCCAAAGCTGTAAAATTGATGATTTTGTCAGCATTTCATAGCATATAGGCTTGTACTCGTTTAGCTTGAAGATTTCTGACATGTGTGTCATAATTTTTGGTTAGTCGCGGCTTTTGGGTGTGAGGTGGAGATAGCTGATTTTGCTGTCAAATATAACCGGGTTTATGTATTTTTTTTCCAGCTCAAGCTGACCTAAGCCAAAGATAAAATAAGGATTTACTATGACTGCGCGGAAAATGCATTTGTTATTTGCCGCGGGCGTATTGGAGTGCTCGACATGTCGGTTGATGAACAGTATATCTCCTTCGCCTGCGGTAAAGCTTTTGCTGCCGCAGGTGACAAGCGTCTGCCCGCTGACGACATATTGGATTTCTACTTCGTCGTGGCTGTGCAGGCTGGTCATTTGGTCGTGGGTGAAAAAATTGTAATCAATCACAGATACGGGATAACCGCTTGCAATAAGCTCCTGAGTGCGTCTGTGGTAAAAGTCGGAGTCCTGTGCGGGCTTGGCAAGAGTCATGGCTGTGTCCCTCCCCAAAAATAAATGCTGTTATATAAAGTATAGCAGAATGGGCAGAAAAATTGAATAGTTTTTTGGCAGATAATTTTCATAGATAATTTTTACTGATAATTTTTACAAATAAATTCTATTTTTGGGGAAGGTTTTGAGGCTAGGTTTGGGACTGATTAATTGAAGTATAGGTATTTGGGCTTTTCAATATATTCCACCTCGTCTAAGTCGGCAAAGGCGTCGATGAAGTCTTCGCGGACTGTGGCGATGCAGTAGCCGTTTATCAGGGGCTCGATGTGGATTACTTCGGATTCGAGGCGTTCAAGAGCGCCATGGTATTTGACTATCAGCTCCCAGCTTTTTGCGGCTGTGTCGTAGCCTGTCATGAGGGACTGCGATTTTTGGCGTTCTTCTTCGGTCGCGGAGAGCGCGAGGTTTAGGAGGTTTTCGAGTTTGGAGTTTGGCATGGGGGCTCCTTTAATGCATATGATTTTTTGGGCTGGGAAACGGTTTATGATAATATAATATGAGCGGCGCTTATCGCGCGTGACAGCAAAAAAATTATGTTGTGGCATGGCTGTGATGTGGTATAATTTATGTATCGGTTTATGGTATTTAAGGAATTGAGAGGCATATGCATGGAAAGCAGCAGGATAGGCGTGCTTGCCGTATTGTATAATGTGTGTTCGTATTTATTTTCTCCTGTTTTGCTCTGCCTTAATGCAGTCTGGTATTATGAAACAAAGAGTTTTCTTTCAGAGGGCGATGGGAGCTTTACTTTTTTGGTGTTCATGATGGCTTGGGTGCCTGAGGGGATATTCAGGCTCAAATGGAAGATTGACAGCAGGCTTTTTGTTTTGTTCTGCGTGTCGCTTACGGCGCTTGCGCAGATGTGGCTTGGCGGACTGCTTTTTGCAGATGCTCCAATGACGCGCTGCATGGCGTTTTTTATCACGCTTATGGAGTTTGCGTGGACGATTATTTTGGAGCTTGATGAGGAGTTTAGGGAATATATCATTTCCTGTGATGGCTTTGGGTATTTTGTCCCATGCGCTCAAGACAGTGAAATTTCAAAGCTGCTTTTAAGAGGCTGGGATATAGATATAGCGTTGGCTTTGATTTTGGTGTGTTACATAAGGGGCGGCTTTTTGATGGCGTTATTGTTGTTCGCAGTGTGTGGAGCGCTTATTGCCATTGGGAGGTGGCGCAGACGATAATATTGCAGGCAATGCAAAATAAATGTTGCGACAGGTGTTTTTGAATGGAGGGTAAAGATGAAAAAATTAGGTTTTGGCACTATGAGGCTGCCGCTTTTGGAGACGGAAGATGTAAAGAGCATTGACTATGGGCAGCTTTGCCGGATGGTTGACAGTTTTCTGGACAACGGCTTTGAGTATTTTGACACAGCGTACCCGTATCATGGCGAGATGTCAGAGGGGGCTGTGAAAAAGTGCCTTGTGGACAGGTATCCGCGCGAGAAGTATGTGCTGGCGGATAAGATGCCTATTCTGCGGGTGACGGCGGCGGAGGAGTATGAGAAATATTTCGAGGAGCAGCTTAAACGCTGCGGGGTGGAATATTTTAACTATTATCTTTTGCACAATATGGGTAAGGAGCGCTACGGCAATACTCTTAAATTCGGGGGCTTTGAATTTATATGCGACTTGAAAGAGCGAGGTCTGGTGAAGAATATCGGATTTTCTTATCATGATGACCCGCAGCTGCTTGATGAGATTTTGACGAAATATCCTGAGATGGATGTGGTGCAGCTTCAAATCAATTACCTTGACTGGAACAGCGCTGCAATTCAGTCGGGAGCTTGCTATGATGATGGCAAAAAGATTATTGTGATGGAGCCTGTGAAGGGCGGAAGTCTTGCTACGCTTCCCGATAAGGCTATGGAGGTGATGAGGGAGTGCGGCGCGAAGGGTTCGCCTGCGTCTTACGCTATACGCTATGCCGCTTCGCTTGACAATGTGATGATGGTGCTCAGTGGTATGAGCAGCTTGGAGCAGGTGGAGGATAATGTTTCGTATATGAAGGATTTTAAACCGCTGAACGGCGACGAGCAGAAAATGCTTGAACGGATTACGGATATTGTAAATGACAGCATTACGCCCTGCACAAACTGTAAATACTGCATGGAGGAGTGTCCTCAGAATATAAATATTCCCGCGTATTTTGGCTTGTACAATATGTATGCGGCTACAGGGAAAAAGACGAATATGTATTATGAGAGGTATTCGATGAACCATGGAAAGGCGTCGGAGTGCGTCAAATGCGGGAAATGCGAGCACATCTGTCCACAGCATATAAAGATACGCGATGAACTGGTGAAGTTTGCTGATTTGTATGAGCGTTAAAGATGCTCTGTGGATTAGAGGATGTTTTGCAATTATTTAATAAGACATAGGATAAAATGAACGCTGATTGTATCTGGAAAAAGAGTGTAAAGAGAAAACTGCCGTACTAAAGGACATAAGCGCAAGCTATAGCTTGCATGCATAATCCTTATTGCGGCAGTTCCTGTGTGAAAGTCCGTTCAGATATTTATTTGGGGCGCACTGTAAGCTTTTTGATATATCCGTCGTTATCAACCTCGCGGACTGTGGCGATTGCCATTATGTTGTAGCCGCCGAAGTTTGCGATAAATTCAGCCTGTTCATTGTTTACGACTTCCGCGCCGAATATCGAATATTGGCGGAAGCCGAATTTATTCCTAAAAAACATATTTATCGCTTCCCTGCCGTATATGTGGTATTCCTTCTGGCTTGAAGAATTGGAGCAGTAGTCGCACAGAATCCCGTCTTTTGCAAAAAGCTCTGCGAGCGCCGCGAAGTCTTTGTTTTCCATAGCTTCTACATATTTTTCGATAGGTGTCATAAATGCAGCCCCCTTTTCTAATAAACCTTCTCAGAATTGAGAAGCGCGTCTGTGCCGCCGTCTACAAACAATATGTTGCCGTTTATGCCGTTTGCCTTTGATGATACGAGAAAGACCATTACCTCGGCGATTTCCATGGGGTCCATCAGGGTTTCCAGCCCGTATTTGGTGGGTATGGGCAGGGCGTTGAGCGCTGTTTTGGATGAGGTTGACATTGTCGCGGTCATGGCGGTGTTTACATTGCCTGGGGCGATGGCGTTTATTCTTACGCCGTTTGCCGCCCATGATGCGGAGATGCGTCTTACCCAGCGGGCGAGTGCGTATTTAGTGGAAACATATATGCTGTTGCCTACGCTTAGCTTTGAGGAGTCTAATCTTTTGACGAGCTCTAGGATGCGGGCTTCGTCTTCGATGTTATTCAGGAGGTCTGCGATGTCTGTTCTGCCTGCACCTTGGGAGATGGTGTTTGAGGAGGTTACTACGCAGCTTCCATGTTTTTTTTCGAGTAGGTCGTATACTCCTTTGGCGAGCGCGACTGTGCCGAAATAGTTTAGTGATACTATGAGGCTTAGGTTTCCGCATGCACCGGGTACGCCTGCGCAGCAGATTAGTCCGTCGAGTCCGTTTGGGTAGGTTTTGTGGAGTTCGTCTATTGCGGTTTGTCTGCCTTCGGGGGTGGCGAGGTTGGTGCAGATGTCGCCGTTGTTTAGGTCGATGTTTATTACTTTGTGTTTGTCGGTTTCGAGAAGTTTTTTGGTGGCGGCGCCGATGCCGCCGGATGCGCCGGTTATTGCGTATACGCCCATTTTTCCTCCGTTCTGCACTGATATGTGTGCCTGATATTACTATTTTGTTGTTTTTCTCTCTATTTATTATTATAATTAAAAGTGGTGGGTTGTAAATAAGTATTTTGAAAAAATAATTTAGTGGGTTGTGGCGTAGGTCGCCCTAGCAGTGGAATATACCATCTGCGGACACCGATGGCGCGGGAAAGGAGGATTAGGTGGCGTGAAGAGAGTGATTATGTATTATTTGCGACCGTATTATCTTCGGATGATGTTTGGGTTTGTGATAAAGTTTGTGGGGACTATTATGGATTTGTGTCTGCCTTGGATTTTGGCGTATATGATTGATACGGTTATTCCGCAGGGGAGGCAGGGGGATATATTTTTCTGGGGCGTTGTGATGTTTGGGTGCTCTGTGCTTGCGCTTGTGTTTAATGTTATTGCAAACAGGATGGCGTCGAAGGTGGCGAGGGATGCTACGCAGGCGGTGAGGCATGATTTGTTTGAGCGGATTATGTGGCTTTCACATTCGCAGACTGACGGTTTTACTAAGCCGTCGCTTATATCGCGGCTTACGACGGATACTTACAATGTGCATCAGATGCTGGGGCGGGTGCAGCGTCTTGGGGTGCGGGCGCCGATTTTGATTGTGGGGGGTATTTTGGTGACGCTTACGCTTGACCCTGTGTTGACGCTGGTGTTGGTGTCGGTTATGCCTGTTATTGTGTTTATCACTGTGTATGTTTCAAAGAAAAGTATTCCCATGTATACGGCACTGCAGGCGGCTGTGGACCAGTTTGTGCGGATTATACGCGAGGATGTGGCGGGGATACGCGTCATAAAGGCGTTGTCAAAGACTGACTATGAGAAGGAAAAGTATGACGCTGTGAATAAGGAGGTAGTGGGGCGCGAGAGGAAGGCTGACACTACGATGGCGGTGGTAAATCCGAGTATGAATATGTTCCTTAATCTGGGGCTTGTGTTTGTCGTGCTGGCGGGGGCTTACCGCGTGAATGCGGGGCTTTGCGAGGTTGGGAAGATACTGGCGTTTCTTACTTATTTTACTATTATACTTAACGCGATGATAAATATTTCAAAGATGTTCGTGATTATATCAAAGGCTGTGGCGTCGGCGGACCGTATTGTGGAGGTAATTGACGCGCCGCCTGAAATGCTCTGCGGGGTGTTTGAGCGGCTTGAAAATGAGGACGCGTTTATCAGGTTTGAGCATGTGAGCTTTTCATACAAGGGCGGAGAGCCGGATGTTGACGATATAAGCTTTTCGCTGAAAAGGGGAGAAACGCTTGGAATACTGGGGGCTACGGGTTCAGGGAAAAGCACGATTGCGCAGCTTCTCATGCGATTTTATGATGCTGACAGTGGTGCCATATACATAGATGGGGAGGACATACGCTCGATAGAGGCGAAGGCGCTGCGGGATAAGTTTGGAGTGGTGTTTCAAAACGATACGCTTTTTGAGCAGTCGATTACGGAGAATATCAGGCTTGGCAGGGAGCTTAGTGATGAGCAGGTAAAGGAAGCTGTGCTTTATGCCAGGGCGAAGGAGTTTGTCGAGGAGAAAGGACGCGGTTATGACAAGCTTGTCAATATCAGAGGCGCGAATTTGAGCGGTGGGCAGAAGCAGCGTATTCTGATTGCGAGGGCGCTTGCCGCGCATCCTGAGATACTGGTGCTTGATGATTCGTCGAGTGCGCTTGACTATAAGACGGACGCGGCGCTTAGGCATGAGCTTGCGGAGCATTTCAAGGATACGACGAAGGTGATTATTGCGCAGCGAATAAGCTCTGTGATGTACGCCGACCATATTTTGGTGCTTGATGACGGCAAAATGATTGGCTATGGCACACATAATGAGCTTATGGAAAGCTGTGAGGTTTATCGTGAGATAGGCATTTCGCAGATAGGCGAAGGGCAGGAGGTATCTGTTTGAACTGCTGAAGCGGCATGGAAGGTTAAAAAACGAAAGGACTAAAATGGAGGGATTGAGATGAAGAAATTAGCGATTATCGGGGATTCTTACAGTACCTATGAGGGGTATATGCCTGAAGGGTATTCGTATTGGTACGGTACGGTGAACGAGGCGCCGAATGATGTGGAGCGGGTAGAGGAGACCTGGTGGCATAGGCTCTGCTCGGAAAGAGGCTATGAGATTGCGGCAAATTGCAGCTTCAGCGGAAGCGCGGTATGCTATTCGGGCTATCCTGAGATGGACGGAAAGGGTACAGCGTTTGTTACGCGTATGCATCGGGAATTTGGTGAGCTGAAAAGCGCCGGAATCAAGCCGGATTGGATTATCATATTTGGCGGTACTAATGATTTCTGGGCGCAGAGTCCGATTGGCAGAATAAAATACGGTCCGAAGTCGGAGGAGGATTTGTTTTCGTTTGCGCCGGCGTTTTGCCTTATGGTGGAGTACATTACGGAGAATTTTCCGGACAGCAGAATTACGGTGCTGCTGAATGATGAAATCACATCTGAGATTAGGAATGTGCAGAAAGAAGTCAGCAGGCATTTTGGAGTGGAGCTGTTGGAACTGAAAAACATTGACAAGCAGAACGGGCATCCGTCAAAGCTTGGGATGAAGCAGATTGCGGAGGCTTTGATGGAAATAGAGTAATTAAAAGCTGGGAAAATCAGTACGCGGACAGGGAAAAAAGCCGCATGACAGATGATAAGAAAAATGGTAGAAAGCGGTTGTAGATAAGCATTTGCGAAACTCTATTCGACAACATAGAATTTAGGCAAAATATATAAAATAAGCGGCGTCTCGCGAAGCGCCTAGCCGCGTTTTTATATATTTTGCCTAAATTCGGACAGTTTAGAACACATTTCACAATTAACTAGCTATTAAAAAAGGGGAGGGCGCATAAATGGCAGATAAGCAGAACCAGAAGTATGAAAAACCGAAAAACAGAAAAGGGACAATGCTGCGGCTTGGCGTGTATATGATGAAGTATAAGTTTTTGCTGCTTTTTGCGCTTGCGCTCACTGTGGGGAGCAATGTGATGGCGCTGATAGGACCTATGCTTTCGGGCTATGCTATAGACGCGATAGAGCTTGGAAAGGGGAAAGTGGATTTTCAGCGCGTGTTTTATTACGCGGGGCTTATGGTGGTGTTTTATCTGCTTTCATCGCTGTTGTCGTATGCGCTTGCGGTGCTGATGATAAATATAAGCCGCAAGGTCGTGTATCAGATGCGCCATGATGTGTTCCACAAGCTTATGGAGCTGCCTGTCGGGTATTTTGACACGCACCAGACGGGCGATATCATAAGCCGTATTTCGTATGACATAGATACGGTAAATACATCGCTTTCTAATGATATCGTGCAGATTTTGACTACGGTTATTACGGTCATCGGCGCGCTTTTTATGATGGTGGTGATTTCGCCGAGGCTTGTGCTTGTGTTTGCGGTTACGGTGCCGCTTTCCATAGTGATTACAAAGTATCTGACGGGAAAGACGCGTCCGATGTTCCGCCTGCGGTCGAGGAAGCTTGGCGAGCTTAACGGCTTTGTAGAGGAGATGATTTCGGGGCAGAAGACGCTGAAAGCATACAATCAGGAGGAAAATACAATCACGCGCTTTGACGGCAAAAATGAGGAGGCGGTCGAGGCGTACTACAGGGCGGAGTATTATGGCAGCGTCGTCGGACCGTCGGTAAATTTTGTGAATAATCTTTCGCTCACGCTGGTAAGTACATTCGGGGCTTTTCTGTTTTTACATGGGCAGTTGAGTGTGGGAAAAATTTCGTCATTTGTCTTATATGCGAGAAAATTTTCGGGGCCGATAAACGAGGCGGCAAATATTATAAGCGAGCTGCAGTCGGCGCTTGCTGCGGCGGAGCGCGTTTTCAATATGATTGACGAGCTGCCTGAGCCTGCCGACAGAGAGAATGCCCTTATTCTTGAGCATACGGACGGTGATGTGCGCCTTGAAAATGTGAGCTTTGGCTACAATAATGACACACCTGTCATAAAAAATCTGAACCTGCACGCTGCGCGTGGCAGACTTGTCGCTGTGGTAGGGCCTACGGGCGCAGGAAAGACTACGCTGATAAATCTGCTAATGCGTTTTTATGACACTGATGACGGAAATATATATGTTGACAATAATGACATAAGGGAGATAACGCGTTCAAGCCTGCGCCGTTCATATGCCATGGTGCTGCAGGACACATGGCTTTTCCAGGGGACGATTTTTGAAAATATTGCTTACGGATGCGCTGACGCGACTTATGACGAGGTGGTTGAGGCGGCAAAGGCGGCAAAAATCCATTCTTATATAAAGCGCCTGCCTGACGGATATGATACTGTCCTTACTGACGACGGCACGAATATTTCCAAGGGGCAGAAGCAGCTTCTCACGATTGCGAGAGCAATGCTGATGGATGCGCGCATGCTGATACTTGACGAGGCGACTTCAAATGTGGATACGCGGACGGAAATTCAGATACAGCAGGCGATGCGCAGGCTGATGGAGGACAAGACATGCTTCGTCATTGCGCATAGGCTTTCGACGATAAAGAATGCTGATGTGATACTTGTCGTAAACCATGGCGAGATAGTCGAGCAGGGAAGCCATAAAGAGCTCATGGAGAAGAAAGGGTTTTATAGCCAGCTTTATAATGCGCAGTTTGAGTGAATGATTTTTGATTTTTATGGCAAAGCCTGATTGCAAAAAATGAATTATGGGAGGAATGGAAGGTTATGGAGAATAAAGCAGAAATAAGGTTGGAACTGCAGGATACGGAGTGGGCTTTTGAGTATACGGATCATGACAGGGAAATTGTCAGGGCAATTGTTTTTGATGAGCAGGGATATTATTATTTTGTGAGGGTTATGCGCGACGACCATTTTGGCAAGGCTGCTTTGATTGAGACATCGGGCGGCGGAGTTGAAGAAAAAGAGAGTTTGACTGATGCGCTGAAACGGGAATTAAGTGAAGAGCTTGGCGCAGAGGTTCAGATACTTTGCAAAATCGGGGTTGTGGATGATTACTATAATTTAATTCACAGGCACAATATCAACAACTATTATCTTTGTAAGGCTTTGTCTTTTGGAGAGACGCATATGATGCGTGATGAGATAGAAGACTTTCACTTGTCTACTCTGAAAATGACATATGATGAGGCTTTGAAGGAATATGAAAAGTGTGCCGATACAAAATTGGGGAGGCTGATTGCAAACAGGGAAGTGCCTATTTTGCGGAGAGCGAAGGAGCTGCTATGATGATAAGGGATATGCGTAAAGCGGACGCTGAAAAAGTAATAGATATGATGCGGGTATTTTATGCCTCACCCGCGGTATTGAGCAACGGCTCGGAAGAGATTTTCAGGAGCGATGTAGAAAATTGTGTGTCAGATTGTCCATATTTAGAGGGGTATGTTTTTGACGAGGGCGGGGAGCTTTTAGGTTATGCGATGGCGGCGAAAAGCTTTTCTACAGAGTTTGGAAAGCCATGCGTATGGATAGAGGACTTGTATGTCAAACCGGAGTATCGCGGCAGGGGCATGGGAGCGGCGTTTTTTGATTATATTGAGGGAAAATATTCTGACTGCATATTCAGGCTTGAGGCAGAAAGGGAGAATGTTAATGCTGTCCGTTTGTATGAAAAGTGCGGGTATGAGGTTTTGGATTATCTGGAGATGAAGAAAGGCTAGGTAAAAGCAAAAAAATTAACAAAAAACAACGGAGGAAGCAAAATGATTATTGATTCATTCGACCCGAAGAGTGAGGCAATCATTTCACCGAAAGCATTTTTTGGCGAACAAGGGAAAATCTGCGATATTGCGATAGGTACATTTTCAAGAGAAATATATCCTGCCGTACTGGAACGGTTTCCAAATGAGCAGATAGGGGAAGTGCGGGCGGCAAATCAGATTAAACCTATACATCTTTTGAATATCAATGATAAGAAAATTGCCTTTTATCTTTCAGAAATTGGAGCCGCGCTTGCCGGAACGGATATAATTGAAATCAACTGGCATACGGGAGCGGGGAAATTTATCCTTTTCGGTTCAGCGGGAGCTTTAGATAATGCAAAGACGAAAGGAAAATATGTGATTCCTTCAGAGGCGTATCGTGATGAAGGTATGTCTTATCATTACGCTCCTCCGTCAGATTACATAACAATAAAAAACGCGGATGTTGTTGAGAAAATATTTACAAAGCATGGATTTCCCTTTGTAAAAGGAAGAGTGTGGACGACCGATGCGATTTATCGGGAAACACGCGACCTTGCAGAGAAAAGAAAAAGAGAGGGCTGCCTTGCGGTGGAGATGGAGCTTGCAGGAGTTCAGGCTGTCTGCGATTTCCACAAAATAGAACTCTATGACTTCCTTGTGACGGGAGATGTCGTTGACACAGAGGACTATAATGCGGATGGACTGCACGAAGCAAACCACGACATGGAGAAATTTTTTGCGGCGTTGAGTATAGCCGAAGAGCTTTGATGATAATGAGAATTTATTGCCACTCTTTTTTGCTGAGCGGCTTTATGTAATTTTTTTTCAAATCACGGATATTTCCGAAAAAAGCCATTTCAGATTTAGAAAACATATTGTTTTTCATTTTAAGCTTCACAAGTTCTATCGTACATAAAAGGTCAGCCGCCTGAAACAGCTTATACTCTACAGGCATTACTTTACGAAAAACCGGATTGGGTAACAAGGCATTAAAAACTGAAGACAGTATCTTACTTACTTCAATCTGCCCGTTATCATAATAAATTTTGACAATATCAAAGGAAAGAAATTCTGTGTAATGCTCATGGATGAATTGCGATATTTGTTTGGAGAGCTTTCCGGTTGCTTCGACGACATCAGAAATATTTTTCTTTTCAATAGAAAAACATTTGTATCGTATATTAATCTGCCGTATGAAAGCAACCATTTTGTTAAAAATATGACGGCGCTCTTTTACAGACATGTTTTCATAATTCTCTAAAGTCGCCTGATTCATCAATGAAAATGCTAAGTTCCTTCAATATTTGCTACCCCTGTAATCGTTATAAAAAGGCGGGGAACTTCCCCGCCGATGATGGACCTGGGTCTTACGACCAGCCCAAATGAAATCATTGATTTCTTTCTAATTATTATATGCTGAAACTGGTAAAAAATCAACATAAAATTTTAATGTGTGATAAAAGAAGATTAAAGAATGGATTTATGCGGTTGAAAGCCGTACACGGTTTTGATATACTAAACAAAAAATATAGATGAAAGACTCATAAAGCAGTTAAAACAATAACAGCTTTTTACGAAGAAATTAAAAGAGGAGGTCTTTATGCTGCCAACAATACAAGAGGCAAAAAAGGAACTGGAAATCGCGGGACAGTTAAATCCCGGACCATGGACGGCACATTCAGTCAATGTAGGAATTGCGGCAAGGAATATTGCGCGGAAGAATTTAACTATGAACCGACAACAGAGGAAGAAAAGGAAATAAAAGCTTACATACTTAATTGTCAGGCGGATGATTACGACAAATTAATTCAGATATGCGACGCATTGGCAACGGATTACGGATTTGTAATTTTGGAAAAGCGTTTTGTGGGTGTGACACGCAGATATGGAATCATGGAAACATATATACAAGGCTGGGAGATTACTTAAAAAAAAAGAATATTTTGAAACGAAAATAGGCTGTTCCATTTATGATGTGCTTCCTGATATCGGCAGAACGACCTTGTTATGCCCGCCGCCGTGGAAGCCGGATAAAAGCAAAACGGCGGGTGCCGATGCTTGAGGAGATCGTTATAGACATCTGCTTTACATGCTTTATATGAAGGCGGATTATACCGCCAAACCTGATATGAGAAATAAGGTATATCCGCAGGAGAAAACTGTTTACGAGGAGTGAAAATTTGATGATAGATTATACTACGATAACACCATGCGGCGAGTGTTGCATTGGATGTGTTAAAAAAGAAAATGGAATATGTTCGGGCTGCATAGAAGCAGAAGGAAAAGTCCCGGAGTGGGCAGAGTCGGGAGTATGCAGGGTTTATGCCTGCTGCAAGGAACATCACGCACAATTTTGCGGTTTATGCGATGAGTTCCCCTGTCAAAAGCTTCCGCAGATGATATCATGGAACACTAATATCGTAAATCATCTTTTGAAGCTGCGGGATGAATATCGAGACCAAAAGATGCGCACAGATGTAAGAAACAGCAATCAGATAGAAACTGTTATTAGCTATTGGAATTTGAATAATCCGCAAATATGCGAGCGATTTAATGAAGAGTCCGAAAGATTAATTTTTAAGATTAAGACAGCTTCACAGGACTATCTTTTGAAGGGTATTCCATGCAAAGTGCCTGAATCCACAATAAAAAGTAATGTCAGTGCTCATCTGTTCCTTGGAAATGAAAATGGCATGGCGCCCAAGCTTTACCCGACGAAAAACGGAGAATACTATATCTGTAATCAAGGTTATTGGTTTTATCTTATGGAATTTATTGCTGGAAGAAAAATGGAGGAAAATCCGGATGATGAGTACAGGCTTGGTAAGGCGGCAAGAAAACTGCATAATCTACGGGGATATGATGTAAAATCCCCTTTTAAGCAGAGTAAAAACCGCTTTTACGATTGGTTTAGGAATCACAGTTTCGTAAAAGAATTTGACGCTATTCTTGATGCGCTTCCTGATTTTGAAACATTTGACCAGTGTTTTGTCCACACAGATATTGGCCCGCATAATGCTATGCTAAGGGATAATGGCGAGGCTGCGTTCATTGATTTGGATGATGCAGGTATTGGAAGCCGGTACTTGGACATTGGCTATCCTTTTATCATGCAGTTTGTCAATTTCAATCATGATACGGAAGAAATGCACTATCGATTTGATTTGGCGCAAAGCTTTCTGCGCGGGTACTATGGCGAAGAAAAAATCCCTAGAGAAGAGTATGATTTATTGTTTCAAGGGGCTGTACAGATGCACATTTCATATATGCAAGTCTACGGACCTTATGCGGTGGATTCACTTTGGAAAATTTTGCTGTTTGGCATTGAGCAGAAAGAACCATTGTGGGAAATGATTAGGTGATTGTAACATGCGGGTAAAAATGTTATATTAGAAATAGCAAATAAAACATCAGGAATGGTACATGGAGGATAAAAAATGAGATGGGAATACCTGTTCAGCAAAACAATATGTGAAAGAGGAAGAAGATATTACGCAAACGGCGAAGTAACAAACCTTACAGTATCAGGAACACAATATAGCGCAAGGGTTAAAGGCAGCAGTAATTATAAGGTAGTTATAGATTTAAAGAATTCGGACAACCCTAAAATGCGCTGTAATTGCCTTTATGCGGCAGATGGCAACAGTTGTAAGCATATGGCGGCGGTTTTGTATGAAATAGAAGCGAAAATGAAAGCATCAGCGCCAAAATCAGAAACAAGAGTCTATCCGTTTAAAAGAAAAAACGATGTAGACGAATACAGATATTTTGATTTGGAACAAATAACAAGCAAGCTGATAATCAGCGAAAATCTGTATGAGGAAGCAAAGAATATTCTGAACGACGGCGGAGTGGAAATTACCAGCGTGGACTATGGCTATAATGATGGGATTAGTAATGGGCAGCTTATGTGTTTTGCCCGCGGTATCTATAAGCAAGGCAGGACGCAGGGAATGATCTCAATTACATTTGACAGGGAAAACATTGTGAATTCATACTGTCAGGTACCAAAGTGCTATATGAATTATAACAGTATATATATAATGACGAAAGAAACAAAGCCCTGTGTGCATATAACGGCGTTTCTTCTTCTGCTTGATAAATACCTGCTGGAAAATGATACATATGATTCTACTGATTATAATGCGCTGAGACTGATGCGTACATATCGCTCGAATAATGCTTTTGAAGCATCGGAAAAGCTTGACGCGGTGAGCTCGGTAATGCTGGAGCCGCGCGTTGAAAATTTGTCGGATTCGCTTAGGCTTTCATTTATGATTGGCACTGATAAGCTGTATGTAGTTAAAAATCTGTCAGAGCTTGTTGACATTGTCGATAATAAAAAGACGCTGGCATTGGGGAAAAAGGCAGAGGTTGATTTTGGCGTAAGCAGCTTTACGGAAAGTTCGCGGAAATATTATGAATTTATACGCAGGAATGTTCTGGAGGAGCTTCAGCGCAAGGAAAATATAAGATATTCATACCGAAGCTATATGTATTCCTCAGAGGAAATCAAAGGCAGCATAAATCTATACGGTGGAAGGCTCGATGACTTTTTTGAGCTTGCCGAGGGCAGCAGTGTGTGTTGCGTTGATAAGAGCGGAAGGGATACGGAAAAACGAAACATTACGCTTCGCCAAAACAAGCCGAAGCTTTCACTTGTTATTAAAAAGGATGTGGATGAAAGGAAGGTTTTCCATGGCGTTATTGTGTCCGGTGAAGTTCCGGTGATGATGCAGGGCGTAAAAGCCAGATATTATATTGAAGGAAATTATTTCAACAAGGTCGATAAAGAGAGCTTAAAGGAGCTTGAACCTGTTTTTGAGCTTGCCAAAGGGAAGCGAATACTTTTTCATATAGGACGCCGTCATTTGTCTGAGTTTTATTACAGAGTGCTGCCCGCCTTGCAGGAGTGCGCCCGGATAGAGGAGCAGGACACGCAGGAGATCGAAAAGTATATACCGCCGGAAGCTTCCTTTTTATTTTATATGGACGCGGAGGAAGACCGCATAAGCTGTCGCCCCTGCGCTGTGTATGACGAAAAAAGCTGTATGCTTACTGACTGGCTTGAAGAAAGCGGCAGAAAGGAGAGCTTCCGCGACGAGCTTAGGGAAAAGGAAGCATTGAGGTGCGTTCAGGAATATTTTAATGCCCCGGATATAAAAAACGGCGTATTATTTAGCGGTAATGACGCGGATTCAGCATATAGAATATTGGAGCAGGCTGTCCCAAAGCTTATGCGTTTTGGCGAAATACGGGGAACAGACAGCTTCCGCAGCCTGAAAATACGCAGGCGCTTTAAAGTTTCCGTTGGTGTGGCGATAAAAAGCGATATGCTTAATCTGCAGATTGCGTCAGAGGATTTGTCGCCGGGTGAGCTCCTTGAAATATTAAACAGCTATAGGAAAAAGAAAAAATTTTACCGTATGCGAAACGGCGATTTCCTGTCGCTTGAGGACGAGAGCCTTGAGGAACTGAACGCGATGCTGGAAACAATGCGAATACCAGTCAAGGAATTTGTCAAGGGAAAAATGCAGATGCCGCTCTACCGCGCGCTGTATCTGGACAAGATGCTTGAAAGCAGTCAGGAAATATACGCAAAGCGTGACAGTACCTTTAAAAATCTCGTGAAAAGCTTTAAGACGGTAAGCGATTCCGATTTTGAATTGCCCGACGCATTGACGGACACGATGCGCGGGTATCAGGTGTATGGCTACAAATGGCTGAAAACCTTGGAAAACTATGGTTTCGGAGGTATTTTGGCGGATGATATGGGGCTCGGAAAGACGCTGCAGGTTATTTCGGTGCTGCTTGCGGCAAAGCTTGGGTATGAAAAAGAAAATGCGCCCTCGCTTGTCGTCGCGCCCGCGTCGCTTGTCTATAACTGGTATGAGGAGTGCAGACGCTTTGCGCCGCAGCTTTCGGTATGCACGATTGCGGGAAGCAGTGCTGAGCGAAGGGACAAGCTTGCCGATTACCAAAAGTATGATGTGCTGGTGACATCATACGATTTGCTAAAGCGTGATATTGCGGAATATGAGGATAAGGAGTTTTTATATCAGATTATTGACGAGGCGCAGTATATCAAGAACCACACGACGGCAGCGGCAAAGGCGGTAAAGCTTATCAAAAGCAGACACCGCTTTGCGCTCACAGGGACGCCTATTGAAAACCGCCTGAGCGAGCTTTGGAGTATTTTTGACTATCTGATGCCGGGCTTTTTGTATGGCTATGAAGCGTTTAAGAAAGAGTTGGAAACGCCGATTGTAAAAAACAAGGATGCGGATGCGACAAAGCGGTTAAAGCGCATGGTTTCGCCCTTTATACTAAGGCGCATAAAAGCGGATGTGCTAAAGGATCTCCCTGACAAAATGGAAGAGGTGCGTTATGCAAAGCTGTCTGAGGAGCAGCAGCGGCTGTATGACGGACAGGTTGTGCATATGCGCGAGCTGCTTGACAAGCAGAACGAGGAAAATTTCCAGAAAAGCAAGCTGCAGGTACTTGCAGAGCTTACAAAGCTGCGCCAGATATGCTGCGATCCGTCGCTTTTGTTTGAGGATTATAATGGCGAATCGGCTAAGCGCGAGTCATGTATTGAACTGATACACAGCGCGATAGAGGGTGAGCATAAGATTTTGCTGTTTTCGCAGTTTACCTCGATGCTTGAGCTGCTGGAGAAGGATTTGCAGGCGGAGAAAATAGCTTATTACAAGATTACGGGAGCTACGCCGAAGGAAAAAAGGACGCAGATGGTGAAGGATTTCAATGAGGACGATACGCCGCTGTTTTTGATTTCGTTAAAGGCTGGAGGAACGGGCTTGAATCTGACGGGAGCGGATATCGTAATCCACTATGATCCATGGTGGAATCTCGCGGTGCAGAATCAGGCGACCGACCGCGCCCATAGGATTGGACAGACCAAGGTGGTGTCAGTGTACAAGCTGATTGTAAAGGGTTCTATAGAGGAGAAGATTTTGCATATGCAGGAGACGAAGAAAAATCTTGCCGATGAGATATTGAGTGGCGAGATGGGAGGCATTATGAATATGAGCAGGGATGAGATTATGGAGTTGATTGAATGAAAAAATCAGGATTAATTCGCTAAGCTATGACAACGGCTGAAAAGGTAATTGAAATGATGGTCCTGCCCTTTATCTGCGGCAGGACCGCTATCTCTTGATATGAAAGGATTAAAAAAGTCATCTAACAAAATCAGACAGTAAACGCAATTTCCCATTCTCCGCTGATAACAAGCGGTTGATCGCCTTTAGACGCTGCTGTGAAAGACTTAATTATCAGCGTATAATCACCATTATCAAGATTTTGATAAGGAACGGTCATTTCTGCTTTCCCATCAGCATAATCAAACATTTCCGTTGGCAGGCTGTCAATGACAGTTTTTCCGTTTGAATCAACAATTTTATAGTCATTCAGTTTTAGGCTGTCAAATGCCGCATATGGAAATGCTGAGGGATCGACTGCTTCTGCAACGACAGTTATTTTTTCGGCATCAGCCATAACAGATACCTTTATCTCATTTGTTGTCTGTTCATATTTTGTCCCGACAACAGCGCCGTCATATCGGATAATATCCTTAAAAAAGCCATGATAAGCTGCGCCTGCTGCCGTACAGCCTAAACAAACAGATACAGCAGCAGTAACAATAATACGTTTTACAATGTTTTTTTGCTTATTCATATTTTTGACCTCCATCATCTTTTCGCAATTTTTTATGAGTTCTTCCTTTGTTTCGTCTGACATCACGATTTTCCGAGCGGAAATTTTCAGATTTTCGTAATCCATCAAAAACCCCCCTTTAAGTAAATTTCTTTCAGCATCTTTCGACCTGTCTGCAGCCGCATTTTTACAGTTGAGGGAGTTTTCCTTATAATTTCTGCTATTTCATTTACCTTGTAACCCTCAATGTAATAAAGTGTTATAACAAGACGATACTTTTCAGGTATTGACATAAGAACTTCTATTATGTCAGTATCAGTTTTATCGGGCAGTAACTCCTGCAGATCATCAATATTTATTTCCCTGTGTCGGAATTTGAACCTGAAAATATCCCTGCACTTGTTCTTGGCGGTTGTTATCAGCCACGCCTTTTCGTGATCGGAGTTTTTAAATCCGTCCTTTTTCCTGAGATAACTTACAACAGTATCCTGTACGGCATCTTTAGCATCTGCCTCATTGCCAAGCATAATGAAACATAAACGAAACAGCAGATTGCCATATGTGTTAAAAACTTCCTCACAGTTGCCAATAGGTTTTTTATTTGATATGCTCACTTTTCAGCCTCCCTTCAATACATATACGTTTTAAATTGCGTTTTGGTCAATTTTTTTCAAAAAAATATTAAAAGGCAGGACAGGAATATGACAAGAGAAAAATATGCTCTCATAGCGGTTGCAATAATAAAAGGTCTTCTATGATTTTATTCTATCATAGAAGACCTCATATATTTTTATGGAAAATTTTTAATGGGATTTCTTATCCCGTCATTGCAGCTCTAATTTGGTGCGCTCAGTGCCAAACAGCAGCGAGGCGACTTCGTCAATGTCGAGGAAATTATTAAACCTAAAGGTATCAATTATTTCTCCGTCTGTCTGCGTTTCGCCCATATAGCTGATATTCAGGTCAATGATTTCGCCGTTTTTCATCGCGACACCCTTCAAATCAATCTCATTCCTCAGTCCGGCGTTTATTGTGTACAGCTTGTCGATTGCGGGCTGGAAGCTCTGCAAATCGTAATATATGACTACTGACAAAGGCGTGATTTCGACCTTATTCACAGTTAACGGTACATCAGCGATAGAAAGCCCGTCATCAGGATCATAGGCGAGCGCCTGTCCTTGTATGTCCGTGACTGGAATACTGAAAGTCCACGGTCCTTTGACTGTTTTTGAACCCGCCCCGTTTTCATTGCAGCAGACAAGATTGCTTAATGTTATAGTCAGGCTGTTGTCTTTGAAATCATAGCTGTGATTGATACTGTCAAAGCTGAAATCAATATAGAACTGGCTGCTTTTCCTGCGGTCTTCGCCTGATGAGAAAAATGCGTGGCTGACACCGTTTATGGGACTTTCCTCGGACAGCCGTACATCAGCCGGTGACGGGTTTTGTGTTGAAAACAGCGCTGTATCGGCGTTTGAAATCTCTATGCCGCTAAAAGAGCTGAAACCGTCAAAAACAGTTTTGTCCGAGGAGGCTTCAAACAGCAGGTATATATAATCTGCATCATGCACGGCATGCATAGGCGTAATCGTGATGCCGCCAGCCGTGGCGGGTGCTGACAGGGCGCTCACTATGCCTGAATCCTCCATTTTTTCCTGAAGCTCAGCCGAGGGCGAGCCGAATATCCTAAGCAGCCGCTCATTCCATTGAAAATGTTCTGCGGCAAACGCTGTCGCGCCTATGACAAGCGTAAATGCAGCCGCAAGCGCCGCAGCTTTCGGGAGATTTGGCAGCTTGTGCCTTTCTTTTGAAATAGTATTTTGCAAATCGCTTTTTTCCCGTTCCCTTATCTGTTCCAATGCTTCAATAACCTTTGCATGCACTTCCTCTGGAACGTCAATTTGTTTTTGTTTTCTGTATGCCTTCATGATAATAAATTACCTCCTCAGATTAATTTTTCCTTCAAAAGCTTTCTGCCACGGTGGAGCCGTACACGTATGCTGCCGTCGGACATTCCTGTGATTTGAGCGATTTCCTTTGTCGAGTAACCGCCGATATAGTGGAGCACAAGGGGCAGCCTGTATTCGTCGTCAAGCCGTTCAAGCTCGTAATAAAGCTCTGAAAAATCTGCCTGTTCCGTGCGTGTGCTGGCGGGTGTCAGGTTTTCGGCGTAATCGTCGTAGGAAACGGCAGCGTGCCTGTCAAGGCTGCGCAGCAGGTCATAACACTCGTTTATTAAAATCCTTGTAATCCATGTCTTGAAATATCGTTCCTCCTTGAGCGTGTCCAGTCTTTCATATGCGGACAGGATTGCATCCTGCATGGCGTCTGCGCAGTCAGCGTCGTTTTTGAGTATGGAGCGCGCGACGCGGTAAAGGCTTGGCTCGGCTTCAAGGACTTTTTTGGCAAATTCCTCGCCTGACATAGCTGTATTTTTTGCCGTTTTTTTCATATTTGGAGATACACCTCCTTTTTGGCGTTGCAGTGCGCTGATACGCAGTTCTGCGGTTTAAGCTTACTGCAATCAGAACTGTTGCGCAAGCAATAGAATTTGGTATGCTTAAATGAGCATATCTTGTAAAGCTTTACACTATTTAGACGGATTTGGACAGGGAAATGTTACAGGGGGTTAAAATAATGTTTTAATAGTGCAGAGATTTTAAAACGATAAAAATAATAGTACTTTACAATAAAAATGCTATTTGCTATAATAAAAACCGTGCACTAATAATGACCAATATGGTGAAAAAGGATAAGAAAGAAGGAGTACATATGCTGTTTAATTCTATTGAATTTTTGATTTTCTTTCCAATAGTAATCTGCGTATATTTTATTTTGCCTAAAAAGTTCAAACAGCTTTGGCTTTTGATTGCGAGCTATTATTTTTATATGTGCTGGAATGCAAAATATGCGCTGCTGCTGCTTTTCTCGACTGTAGTGACATTTTGCAGCGGCCTGATGCTTGAAAAGGCAAAGCATATTGAAGCAGGTGAAAAGGATAAAAAGAAAATTTTAAACGCAATAGTGGCGGGAAGCTTTATTTTAAATTTAGCGGTGCTATTTTTCTTTAAGTACACCAATTTTGCACTGCAGGCTCTGTCTGGTTTCTTGTCAAGGGCTTTATACATATACATAGATGTCCCTGTATTTGATATTGTACTGCCAGTCGGAATTTCCTTTTACACGTTTCAGGCGCTGAGTTATACTATGGACGTGTACAGAAACGAGATTTATGCGGAAAAAAATTTTATCCGATATGCCCTTTTTGTATCGTTTTTTCCGCAGCTGGTAGCAGGACCAATTGAGCGTTCAAAAAATCTGTTAAAGCAGCTGAATGTCCCTAAAAAATTCTGTTTTGAAAATTTTAGGGAAGGCTTGCTTTTGATGCTGTGGGGATATTTTTTAAAGGTGGTAATTGCAGACAGGATAGCTGTTTTTGTTGATACGGTATATAATGACTATGCTACGTATGCAGGGTGGTATTTGATTATTGCGACAATGCTGTTTGCAGTGCAGATTTACTGTGATTTTTACGGATATTCGAGCATAGCGGTAGGGACGGCTAAAGTGCTTGGCATAAAGCTTATGGAAAATTTCAATGCGCCTTATTTCTCGGCTACGGTATCACAGTTTTGGCGTAATTGGCATATTTCATTGACCTCATGGTTTAGGGATTATTTATACATTCCACTGGGAGGTAATTGCTCAAATATAGCAAAATATGGAAAAGTGGGTAACACAGACGAAATAAAAGCCAATTATGATACAAAAGTGGGGATAATAGAACAATATAGGGATATATTTATAACCATAGTGGGGGGGGGGGCAAATTACAGGCGTATTCGCAAGTATTTGAATAAAATAATAGTTTTTCTGGTGAGCGGTTTATGGCATGGCGCAGATTTCTCCTATATAGCATGGGGCGGAATAAATGGATTATACCAGGTTATAGGCGAGATGCTGCAGCCTGTCAGGGACAAGGCAGTTTCTGTTTTAAAGCTCAATAGGGATTCAATAGGGCATAGGCTGGCAAAGATTTTTGTGACGTTTGCGTTGATTGATTTTTCATGGATATTTTTCAGGGCATCGGGAATATCAGATGCGATTATGATTATAAAATCAATCTTTACGGTAAGAAATCCATGGATTCTTTTTGACGGCTCTCTGTATAAATGCGGACTGGATATCAAAAATTTCCACCTGATGATTATAAGCATTGCTGTTCTTGCGTTTGCGGATTTGTGCAAATGCAGGAACATAAGGCTGAGGGATGTAATTATCCGGCAGGATTATTGGTTCAGGTGGATATTTGTCGCGGCAGCGGTGACGTTTATTTTGACGTTTGGGATTTGGGGCGCGAATTATAATGCGGCAAACTTTATATACTTCCAATTTTAGAGAGGCGGAAAAAAATATGTGGGAAAAATTAAAGAAAATAATCAGCTGTGTGATTGCAGCAGCCGTAACTATTTCAATGCTTGGGTACATGACAGACTTATTGGAAAGAAAGGACAGCGACTTAAAATATCAGGATTTTTTTGATCAGGATGAGGAGTTTGACGTATTATTTATGGGTACAAGCCATGTCATAAACGCGGTATATCCTATGGAGCTTTGGAAAGACTACGGCATAGTGTCCTACAATTTTGGCGGGCATAGCAACCAATTTGCCACTACGTATTGGGTTATGGAAAATGCGCTTGATTATACGAAGCCGAAACTCATGGTGATTGACTGTCTGACACTTTCTGGCGCTTGGAAATGTTCGGATATTTTTTCATATATGCACTTGTCCCTTGACGCTTTTCCTCTTAGTGTGACTAAGGTGCGCGCAGTATGGGACTTGCTTGACGATCCAGTTCTGCAGGAGGCGATTGACAATGGTAAGGCAAGAGAGAGCGATGAGCCTAGGACTAAAATAGGCCTGCTGTGGGATTATTCAGCATACCATTCAAGGTGGAACGAGGTCAAGGAGTCAGATTTTAATCCAGTGCCCCAAAGAGAAAAAGGCGCTGAGTCAAGGATAAATCTCGTACAGGCAGGCTTTAATAAAATCCCGCGCGAAAAGAAGATTGAGGGCGGTACTGTAGGAGAGGAATACCTCTGCAGAATGATAGAGGACTGTCAAAGGAGAAATATTGAGGTTTTGCTTACATATTTGCCGTTTCCCGCAGGAGAGGGGCAGCAGATGGAGGCAAACAGGGTATATGATATAGCGGAAAAATACGGCGTGGATTATATTAATTTTTTGGATTTGGATATCGTAAATTATGGAGTTGACTGCTTTGATGCCAATTCACATCTCAATCCTTCGGGCGCGCGGAAGGTTACTAAATATTTGGGACAGTACATTACAGAGCATTATGGCATAGAGGATAAACGAAGCAATGCGGACTATGAATTTTGGGATACGGATTACAGCGAATATGAGGCAATGAAGGACAGCAATATCAAAGCGCAAAGTTCGATAGTTAATTATCCGATGTTGCTGTCAGGCGATAAAATTAATGTAATTATAGAAGTGCGCAATAAAGACATCTTCAAAAATCAGCTTATGCTGAACCTGTTCAGGAATATGGGCGTAAACACGGACGAGCTTGGAGATAATACTGACATCATTCTGATAAAAAATGGCGGGGAAAAAGCGTGGGTGTTTAATGACTTTAAGGCTTCAGGAGGAAGTGCGGATACGGAGCTTGGGCGCATTTATATTTCTGGGGAAAGGAACGGATATTATGATATTATGCTGAACGAGCGTAAGATTTTTGAAGGAAATATCAATGAAAATAATTGCATGAAAATAGCCGTTTACAGGAGTGGGGAGCCTATAGATAATGTCAAATTTGTATATAGTGTGAACCCTGAAACGACGATTGTAAATGTAGCATCCGTGGAAAGATAGAGGTTAAAAGCATAAAGTCTTAATTGATACTAATGTGGCATTGAGTAAGTAAAAAAGGAAATTAAAAAGTTTGAAAATTCCCTTGACATCGCCGCGCAAAGGGAATATTATAAGTAAAGAATAAATATTTCAAACTGATGACCAAGAAGAGTACGCGTGTTGTAAGATTTTCAGAGAGCTGCGGGTGGTGTGAACGCGGCAGTCGATGATGCGGGGAATGGACTTGGGAAGGCGGGAGCAACGAGCGTATGCTCTAGTAATGCCCGACGGGATTTCCACCCGTTATAGAGGAAGACGTATGATGGTACGTGCAGAGGGGATGTATTTTGATACATCAATTTAGGTGGCACCGCAGAGGTTTATTATAAGCTTCTGTCCTAAGTATTTAGGACAGAAGCTTTTTTGATGTATTTGGCACATATGGTTTGAAATTAATTGATTAAGCGGCGGCGCCCTTTTTCACACGTCAAACAAGGGCGTATTGGAGAATAATTTGCCATCATATACGAGATATTACTGAAAACAATATGCGCTAAAATAAAAGCGGAAAAGAGGTAAAAAGATGATTAAGCCGACATATGAACAGGTAAAGCAGTACGAAAAGAATTACACATACGTTCCAGTATGCATGGAAATTCTGGCTGACGACACTACGCCGATACTTATGCTGCGAAAGCTTGCGGCTCTTGACGAGCAGTATTTCCTTCTGGAGAGCGTGGAGGGCGGCAATTTGGGCAGGTATTCATTTTTGGGCTATCACCCCAAGCTTAACGTTTCCTGCAAAAACGGCATAACTAAGGTAAAGGAAAATGGAATGGTGCGCATACAGGAAGGCAAGCCGAAAGCCGCGCTGCAGAGCATACTAGAAAAATACCGCTCACCGCAGATAGAGGGGCTTCCGACATTTACGGGCGGGCTTGTCGGGTACTTTGCGTATGAAATGATACAGTACGCCGAGCCAAAGCTAAAAATCAAGCAGAGTGACGTAAATGACTTCGAGCTTATGATGTTCGACAAGCTAATCGTTTTTGACCAGCTGCGCCGCACACTTTGCATTATCGTAAACGCGAGAACCGCTGACGGAAAGGCAGGCTACGACAGGGCAGTTGAGGAGCTGCATGCGTTTGTGGAAACGCTCAGAATCACTGAGCCCGCGCCATATGAGGAGCCGCTCCCCGCGCCGAAGTTTACGTGCAACCTCAGCAAAGAAGAATATTGCCAAATGGTTGAAAAGACAAAACATTACATCAGGGAGGGCGACATTTTCCAGGGTGTTATTTCGAGGAGGTTTGAGGCGGATTACGACGGCAGCCTTTTAAACGCATACAGGGTGCTGCGCACAACAAACCCGTCGCCGTATATGTACTATATGCAGATAAACGATATGCAGATTGCGGGCACTTCGCCTGAAACGATGGTAAAGCTCACCGACAAAAAGCTTATGACTTTTCCTGTCGCGGGCACGAGAAAACGCGGAAAAGACAAGGAGGAGGATATAGCGCTTGAGCATGAGCTTCTTGCCGATAAAAAGGAGTGCGCCGAGCACAATATGCTTGTAGACCTTGCGAGAAACGACCTCGGGCGCATTTCAGAGTACGGCAGCGTCAAGGTTGACGACTATATGGCAATCCACAGGTTTTCAAAGGTAATGCATATCGCAAGCACTGTTACTGGCACGATTGCCGAGGGGAAAACGTGTCCTGACACAATCGAGGCGCTGCTCCCCGCGGGAACGCTTTCGGGCGCGCCGAAATTCAGGGCGTGCGAGATAATTGACGAGCTTGAGCCCGTGCCGAGGGGAGTTTACGGCGGGGCTATCGGCTACCTTGATTTCAGCGGAAACCTTGACGTGTGCATTGCTATAAGGACAGCGGTTAAAAAAGGAAAAAAGGTGTTTGTGCAGGCAGGCGCGGGCATTGTGGCGGACTCAATACCCGAAAATGAATATCAGGAATGTGCAAATAAGGCAGGAGCCGTAATAGAAGCGATAAGACTGACCGAAGAATATTGCAGCCCCAAGCGCTGATAAGAAGGTTTGGAATACACTTAGCAATTACTTGACGGTTTTAATTATTAAGACCATTATATTATTGGAATAGTTAATAATAAATTTAACAAAGATGATGATTTTAAAGTTTGGATTATTAAGACCAATATATATTGGAATAGTTAATAGTAAATTTAACAAAGATGATGATTTTAAAGTTTTAATTATTAATACCATTATATTATTAGAATAGAGGTGACGTGTTTAAATGATTTTACTTGTTGACAATTACGACAGCTTTTCGTTTAATCTTGTTCAGGCAATCGGCGAGCTGATTGGCGGCAAAGAGGAGCTCAAGGTTATACGCAATGACGAAATGACAGTTGACGAGATACTTTCGCTTTCTCCGTCGCATATAGTGCTTTCGCCGGGACCTGGCAAGCCCTCTGACGCGGGCATATGCGAGGAGCTCATACGCGCCGTGAATGATGACGGGACAATCCCGCTGCTCGGCGTGTGCCTCGGGCATCAGGCAATCTGCGAGGCGCTTGGCGGCAGGATATCATACGCGCCAGAGCTTATGCACGGAAAGCAGAGCAGAGTGACAGTAGATACGAAATGCCCGATATTCAAGGGGCTTTCAAAGGAGCTTGACGTGGCAAGATACCACTCGCTCGTGGCTGACAGGAATTTTATCCCAGAGACGCTTGAAGTCACGGCGGCGGACGATGCGGGCGTGGTGATGGCGGTGCAGCACAAAAACGGGAAAATTTTCGGGCTGCAGTTCCACCCTGAGTCAATAATGACGCCTGCGGGCAAGGATATGGTGAAAAATTTTTTATCAATATAAATGTAAATGAAAAATATAATATGACAGGCTGTATATCAGCGAAAGGAAAGGAGCAGTAAAAATGATAGTAGAGGCAACGGCAAAGGTAGTGGAGAGGCAAAACCTGACAGCGGCGGAGGCTGAGCAGGTAATGGATGAGATAATGAGCGGCGAGGCGCAGCAGATGAATATGGCGGCGTTTCTGACGGCGCTGCGCATGAAGGGCGAGACGGTTGAGGAGATTTCGGCGTTTGCCAAGGGCATGAGAAAGCATGGGATAAAAGTGCCTGTGGAGGGCGACGTGCTTGAAATAGTAGGAACTGGCGGCGACGAGGCAAATTCGATAAACATAAGCACGACGGCATCCATAGTCGTAGCGGCGGCGGGTTACAAGGTGGCAAAGCACGGCAACAGGAGCGTTTCGAGCAAGAGCGGGGCGGCTGACTGTCTTGAGGCGCTTGGCGTAAAGCTTGACCTTGAGCCTGATAAGAACGCGGAGGTTCTGAAAAAGGGAAATATCTGCTTTATGTTTGCGCAGAAGTACCACGCGGCTATGCGTTTTGTAGGTCCTGTAAGAAAGGCGCTTGGCATAAGGACAGTGTTTAATATTTTGGGACCGCTTGCAAACCCTGCTGGCGCGAATCTGGAGCTTATGGGCGTGTACAGCGAGGAGCTTGTAGAGCCTATGGCGCATGTGCTTGAGAAGCTTGGCGTAAAGCGTGCGCTTGTGGTTTACGGGCAGGACAGACTTGATGAGATTTCCGTGAGTGCGCCGACTACGTGTGTGGAGCTTAATAATGGCGAGTATAAGAAATATGAGCTTACGCCTGAGCAGTTTGGGTTTAAGAGGAGCAGCAAGTCTGACTTGGTCGGCGGCGACGGCGTGGCAAACGCAAAGATTACTGAGAGTATTTTAAAGGGTGAGTGTACTGACGCAAAGGCTGACGCTGTGCTGATGAATGCGGGCGCGGGGATATATCTGGCTGGCGGCGCGGGTTCTATTGAGGAGGGCATAAATATAGCGCGTGAGACTATAAAGAGCGGCAAGGCGTATGAAAAGCTTAAGGAATTTGTGAAGCTTACGAATGAGTAGGCAGGCGTTTATGTGATGGCGGCGGTTTTGCGAAAATGGCGCGTTGCGGCGGTTTGGGCTGATATGAGCGGCATTGGGGGAAGGTTATGATATTAGATGATTTGGCGAAGGCTACTAGGGTAAGGGTGGATAAGAAAAAGGCGCAGATGCCGTTTGAGGCTGTAAAGGCGGAGGCGTTGAAAAAGGCGCAGGAGGAAGGGAAATTTGAGTTTCCGTTTGAAAGGGCGATTGCTAAGGACGGCATAAGCTTTATCTGTGAGGTAAAAAAGGCGTCGCCATCTAAGGGGATTATTGCGGAGGATTTTCCTTATCTGGAGATTGCGCGGGATTATGAGCGTGCGGGGGCGGACTGTATATCTGTGCTGACGGAGCCTGATTATTTTAAGGGAGATGATGAGTACCTTAAAAGAATAAGCAGGGAGGTTTCTATTCCGACTATCAGGAAGGACTTTATTATTGACGAGTATCAGATTTATGAGGCTAAGCTTTTGGGGGCGTCGTGTGTGTTGTTGATTGCGGCGTTGCTTGATACGGATACGATTAAGAGATACAAGAGTGTTTGTGATGGACTGGGGCTTTCGGCTTTGGTGGAGGCGCATGATGAGGCGGAGATTAAAAGCGCTATGGCTGCTGGGGCGAGGATGATTGGCGTGAATAATAGGGACTTGCGGACATTTGAGGTGGATATTAATAACAGTATTAGGCTGCGTGGGCTTGTGCCGAGTGATGTTTTGTTTGTGGCTGAGAGTGGGATTAAGACGGCGGAGGATATTAGGGCGCTGCGTGAGGCTGGAGTGAATGGGGTGTTGATTGGGGAGACGCTTATGCGGAGCGCGGATAAAAAGAGAATGTTGGATGAGTTGAGGGGGTAGTGGCAAGATGGCGAAGTCCGTCGGTGATGATATTGGCGGGAGGAACTAGAGAAATGTTTGTATCGGAATGGTGAAGGTGGTATGACTGGGGTTAAGATTTGCGGGTTGAAGACGGTTGATGATGTGGATAAGGTGAACAGGTATCTGCCTGAGTATGTGGGTTTTGTGTTTGCAAATACCAGGCGCTTTGTTACGGATGAGCAGGCTTGTGAGATGAAGAAGCGGCTTGATGGGCGTATCAAGGCTGTGGGGGTGTTTGTGGATGAGCCGATTGAGCATGTTATAAGTCTGTGCAGGAGAGGGATTATTGACTGTGTGCAGCTTCATGGTGATGAGCCGGAAGAATATATCAGGAAGGTGAAAGAGGAAACTGACACTGTTGTCATAAAGGCGACGAAGGTGCAGAGCGCGCGGCAGGTGACGGAGAGGATGTCGGAGGCGGCGGATTTTATGCTTTTTGACACATACAAAAAAGGTGAGCTTGGCGGTACGGGAGTGAGGTTTCCTTTGGAGGTGTTGCAGGATAGTCTTGATATGATGGCGCAGAATGGCAGAGCTGTGAAGCCGTTTTTTCTTGCGGGAGGTCTTGACGCGACTAATGTGCGCGAAGTTTTGGGGCAGCTGGGATGTTACTGTGTGGACGTGAGTACGGGAGTTGAGACTGACGGCGTGAAGGACGAGGAGAAGATTAGGCTGTTTATTGAACAGGTAAGGGCTGTTTGATGTAATTGGATAGTTAAGGCAGCGATGGAGTGGTGGACAATTAGAAGGTTTGTGCGAGTGCCGCGGCATGGGCTTTTAGGCTGTTTATGCTTTTGATGAATGCGGCACAGAAATGAGGAGAAAAAAATGGGCGAAAAAAAAGGAAGATATGGATTGTACGGAGGACAGTATATTCCCGAGACGCTTATTCCGGCGGTTCAGGAGCTTGAAAGGGAATATGAGAAATACAAAAACGATGCGGATTTTAAGAGAGAGCTGAACGACCTTTTGGCAAAGTATGCGGGCAGACCGTCGCTTTTGTACTACGCGGATAAGATGACCAGGGATTTAGGCGGCGCGAAGATTTATTTGAAGCGCGAGGATTTAAACCATACTGGCTCGCACAAGATTAACAACGTGCTTGGACAGGTGCTGCTTGCAAAGAAGATGGGAAAGACGCGCGTTATAGCGGAAACGGGAGCGGGACAGCATGGCGTGGCTACGGCTACGGCGGCGGCGCTTATGGATATGGAATGTGAAATTTTCATGGGCAAGGAGGACACTGACAGGCAGGTGCTCAACTGCTATCGGATGGAGCTTCTCGGCGCGAAGGTTCATCCTGTGACGACGGGCACTATGACGCTTAAGGATGCGGTAAATGAGACGATGCGTGAATGGGCGTCGAGAATGGACGATACGCTTTATGTGCTTGGTTCTGTGATGGGGCCGCATCCTTTTCCGATGATTGTGAGGGATTTCCAGAAAATAATCGGAGAGGAGATAAAGGTGCAGCTTATGGAGGCGGAGGGGAAGCTTCCCGATGCCGTAATTGCATGTGTAGGCGGCGGCAGCAATGCCATGGGTGCATTTTACGAGTTTATACCTGACACGAGTGTCAGATTGATAGGCTGCGAGGCGGCGGGGCTTGGAGTTGACAATCCCAAGAATGCGGCGACAATCGCAAACGGCAGCGTGGGAATTTTCCATGGAATGAAGTCGCTGTTTTGTCAGGACGAGTACGGGCAGATTGCGCCTGTATATTCTATTTCGGCGGGACTTGACTATCCGGGAATCGGACCTGAGCATGCAAACCTTTATGAGACAGGGCGTGCGCAGTACGTGCCGATTACAGACGAGGAGGCGGTTGATGCTTTTGAGTATCTTTCGAGGACGGAGGGAATAATTCCCGCTATCGAGAGTGCGCATGCCGTTGCCTATGCGAGAAAGCTTGCGCCGACTATGGGAAAGGATCAGATAATAGTTGTAAATATCTCTGGACGCGGCGATAAAGATGTGGCGGCGATTGCAAGGTACAGAGGAGTGCAGATTTTTGAATAAAACATTAAGGAACTCTAAGGCAGCAAAAGGCATGCTGCCTAAGACTTCCTAAATGTTTAGAAAAACGCAAGGGCGGCGTTTTTCTTGAATGATTTACATATATTAGGTATTTGAAAAAAGCTATTCAGTAATATAGAATTTAAGCGAAATATACAAAATAGGCGGTGCTTTGAGAAGAAACTATGTACTGTATCTGTGATGCAGTACATTAACGCGATTTTGTATATTTGACTAAATTCGGACGGTTTAGAATATGTTTCGCAATTATATATTTCACAGAACGAAATTATGGAGGTATAAGATGAGCAGGATAAAAAATGCATTTGACAATAAAAAGGCGTTTATCGGTTTTGTGACGGGGGGAGATCCTGATTTGGAGACTACGGAGGAGCTTATCCCCAAAATGGCTGATGCGGGCGCTGATTTGATTGAGATTGGCATTCCGTTTTCGGATCCCATCGCGGAGGGCGTGGTTATTCAGGCGGCGGACGAGAGGGCTTTAAAGTCAGGCACGACGACGGATAAGCTTTTTGACATGGTTAAGCGCGTACGCAGCAGGACCGACATACCGCTTGTATTTATGACGTATATGAACCCCATATATACATACGGTACGGAAAAATTTACAAAAAAGTGCGCAGAGTGCGGGATTGACGGGATTATAGTGCCCGATGTGCCGTTTGAGGAGAAGGACGAGGTCAGCGGCGCGTGCGCGAACGCGGGAATAGACCTTATTTCAATGATTGCGCCGACGTCAAAGGAGCGTATCAGCGTGATTGCAAAGGAGGCGCAGGGATTTTTGTACTGTGTTTCCTCGCTTGGCGTAACGGGCGTCAGAAGTAAAATAACTACAAACATCAGCGAGATGGTGGAGCAGGTAAAGGCTGTATCCGATATTCCCTGTGCAATCGGTTTCGGAATCGCGACACCCGAGCAGGCTAAAGAGATGGCATCATGCTCAGACGGCGCGATTGTGGGCAGCGCGATTGAGAAGATTATAGCGCAGTATGGAAAAGACTGTATCAAGCCTGTGTGCGATTATGTATCGCAGATGAAGGCTGCGGTAGTTTCCGCGCAGTAAAATAGTATGAAGCATACTGCTAAGACACCAACGGACGTCGCCTGAAATGTTTTTTCAAGTCCTAATAAAATTATCCGAAGGCGGCCAAAAAGATATATTATAATTGACTTATTTACAAAAAAATACTATAATTTATATTATTATTTCAATGAAACGGAGTGCAAACCTATGAAAAAATTGGAAGAATACGTGCGGACAATACCCGATTTCCCGGAGAAGGGCATAATGTTCCGCGATGTCACAAGCGTTTTGCAGGATGCAGACGGGCTTCATCTTGCGATAGACAGTATGCAGGAGCTCGTAAAGGATTTGGATTATGATGTTGTTGTAGGTGCAGAGTCGAGGGGCTTTATCTTTGGCACACCCATAGCATACAATAACAATAAGCCGTTTGTCCTCATCAGGAAAAAAGGCAAGCTGCCTGCGGAGACAGTTTCTATAGACTATGAGCTTGAGTATGGTACGGCTACCATAGAGATGCACAAGGATTCTATTAAGGCAGGGCAGAAGGTTCTGGTTGTTGACGATTTGATTGCAACGGGTGGTACAACGGAGGCTATGATAAAATTAATAGAATCCCTTGGCGGCAAAGTCGTAGGCGTAGTTGTACTTATGGAGCTTGCAGGCTTGAAGGGCAGAGAACGAATAGCAGGCTATAGGCTTGATTCCGTCATAACCTATGAGGGCAAATAATCAATAAAATGGCTGGTGATTGAGAATGTCAGAGGAAAAGCAGGCGAAGACAGGAACCTATGAAGATTCTCTAATTATTAAAGGCAGCAAGACAAAGACACAGAGGGCTGACGAACGCAGAATTGAATACATCAAGGAATTTCAATCCCCAGACGCGTTGTACGCGGGGCTTATTCGTCGTGTGCATAAATATCACCCTTCGGACGACATAAGCATGATTGACAAGGCGTATGCCACAGCCTGCGAGGCGCATAAGGATCAGGTGCGCAAGTCGGGCGAGCCTTACATCGTACATCCCCTTTGCGTGGCGATTATCCTTGCCGATTTGGAGCTTGACAAGGAAACGATAGTCGCAGGGCTTCTGCACGATGTCGTAGAGGACACCATTATGACGAATGATGAGCTTAGGGAAATGTTTGGACCGGATGTCGAGCTGCTTGTTGACGGCGTGACAAAGCTAGAACAGCTTCAGTATACAGGTGATGCCGCGCCCGACAGGGCTACAAGCCGCGAGGAGCTTCAGGCTGAAAATCTTCGCAAGATGTTTCTCGCCATGGCAAGGGATATTCGCGTCATTTTGATTAAGCTTGCCGACAGGCTTCACAACATGCGCACGCTCAAATACAAATCCCCCGAGAGCCAGAAGCGTATTGCGAGGGAGACTTTGGACATTTATTCACCGCTTGCCGAAAGGCTTGGCATTTCTACTATCAAAATAGAGCTTGACGACCTGGCGCTTAAATATCTTGAGCCGGACGCGTATTATGATTTAGTGGAAAAGATTGCGCTCAGAAAGAGTGTGCGTGAGAAGTACGTGCAGGATATCGTAGATGAGGTTTCCGAGCATATTTTGGGCGCAGGCATCCAGGCGCAGATAGACGGACGCGTCAAGCATTTTTTCAGCATTTACAAAAAGATGAAGAATCAAGGTAAGACCATAGAGCAGATATACGATTTATTCGCAGTGCGGATTATTGTGGATTCCGTCAAAGACTGTTATGCAGCGCTTGGCGTGATTCATGAGATGTATAAGCCGATGCCGGGGCGTTTCAAAGACTATATAGCCATGCCCAAGGCGAATATGTACCAGTCGCTTCACACTACGCTTATTGGCTCGACAGGTCAGCCGTTTGAGATACAGATTAGGACTTTCGAGATGCACAGGGTAGCCGAGTACGGCATTGCGGCGCATTGGAAATATAAGGAGGCAAGCGACGGCAGGGTATCGACGGGCGGCGAGGAGGAAAAGCTTGCATGGCTCAGTCAGATACTTGAATGGCAGAAGGGCGTGTCTGACAACAAGGAGTTTATGAAGCTTTTAAAGAGCGACTTAGACCTTTTTTCGGATCACGTATATTGTTTTACGCCGTCGGGCGACGTCAAAAATCTGCCTGCGGGTTCTACGCCGATTGATTTTGCATACAGCGTACACAGCGCCGTAGGCAACAAGATGATAGGTGCGAGGGTAAACGGCAAGCTCGTTACCATTGATTATAAGATAAACAACGGCGACTGTATTGAAATTCTGACTTCGCAAAATTCCAAGGGTCCGAGCCGCGACTGGCTCAACATCGTTAAATCGTCACAGGCGAAAAACAAAATATCACAATGGTTTAAAAACGAGTTTAAAGAAGAAAATGTAGTAAAGGGACGCGAGCTTTTGTACAGCTATTGTAAGGCAAAGAACATAAATCCAAGCGACGTGAACACGCCTGAGTACAGAGCTTCGGTCATGCACAAATACGGTTTCAACGATTGGGAGGCAGTGCTTGCGGCGATAGGCCATGGCGCGTTGAAAGAGGGTCAGGTCGTAAACCGCATGATGGAGCTTTATGCCAGGGACCACAAAAAGCAGGTGACTGATGACGAGCTTATGGCGGCTATTCAGGAGAACAGCCAGAACAAGCTGATGCGTCCTAAGGGAAAGAGCGGCATTACGGTAAACGGCATACATGACGTGGCGGTAAGGTTTTCGCGCTGCTGCGCGCCTGTACCGGGCGATGAGATAGTCGGTTTTGTGACGAGGGGCAGGGGGGTTTCCATTCACAGGACGGACTGCGTAAATATTCTGTGCCTTACTGACGTCGAGCGTTCGCGACTTATAGATGCGGAGTGGCAGCCCGAGATGCTCGACGCGCAAAATGACAAATTCCTTGCGGAGATTGTGATTTACGCGCAAAACAGAAACGGTCTGCTCGCGGATATCACAAAGGCTATTACAGAGAAAAACATAGATATACGCTCATTGAACACGAGGACGAGCAAGCAGGGGATAGCGACAATGGCGACCAGCTTTGAGATAGGAAGCCGCGAGGAACTGAATTCTATTATAGAAAAGATAAGGACGATTGAAAACGTGCTTGACATTGAGAGGACGACAGGCTAAAAACATTAAAAAACGCTAAGGCGGGAGAGGTAAGGAGGGATTAGCTTGGCGGATTTAAAGGTAAAAAGAAGGATACTCAGCGGCGCACAGACAAACTGCTATTATGTGTACAGGGATGGATCGGATGAGATAGTGATTATAGACCCGGGCGACCGTGGAGATGTGGTCTGGGAAGACGTAAAGGGTCTGGGCTTTGAAAAGGTAGCGGGCATTTTGCTTACGCACGGACACGCTGACCATACGGGCGGTGCTCTTGAATTAAAGGAGCTTAGCGGCGCTAAGATATACGCATATGAGGATGAAGCGGAAATCCTGCGCGAGCCTGACAAGAATGTGTCGGGTTGGTTTGGGAAGCCGTATGGATTTGAAGCAGATGAATATTTCCATGATAAGCAGGTATTCACAATGGCAGGAGTGCAGTTTGAGGTGCTTCATACGCCGGGGCATACAAAGGGCGGCTGTTGTTTCTATGCCAAGGATGACAATGTGCTGTTTTGCGGCGACACTATTTTCAACGGCTCTGTAGGACGGACGGATTTGTATTCAGGCTCGATGAGGGCGCTCGCAGATTCGATTCGGAAACGCATAATGACGCTGCCTGATGACACTAAGCTGTATTCAGGGCATGGCGATGCTACTACAGTAGGATATGAGAGAAAGTATAATCTGTGTCTGGGGTAATTCTCAGGCACGTTTTTTGTATATGATATTTTGACGCTTACCGGGTGGTTGAAAGTTTTCATAAATCCGGCGCGGGTAACAAGGTCGCAAGGAAGCACATAAACCGCTTATGAATGGAGGAGATGTTTTGATTAATGTTTATACAAACAGGGCAAATTACCAGTACGATTTGCATGCCCTAATAAAGGCGTTTTACCCGGAGCATGACGTGAAGGTGCTGGAGCTTGCGCAGTTTGGTGACGGGCAAAATGAACGAGAAAATATGGTGTGGGTGGAAGTACAGGATTTTAAAACTGACATATATGTCAGAATTGATGCTGACGCAAAGCATTATGTTAATCAGTTTGATGAAAATATGACACTAGTGTCAAAAAATCAGCATAAGCTTGTGCTGTATGGGGATTTGTGCGATTATACGGGCAGGACGCTTCCGTGGGGAAATCTTACGGGCGTGCGTCCGACAAAGCTGGCAATGGGCATACTGGCGGAAGGGTTGGATGATGAGGGTGCGGTGGAGCGTTTAAAGGCGGAGCATGCGGTAAGTGACGAGAAAGCGCGGCTTAGTGTTGACATTGCGAAGCGTGAAAAGCAGATACTCAGCGCAGTTGATTGTCATGACGGATACAGCCTTTATATAGGAATACCGTTCTGTCCTACGACATGCCTTTATTGTTCGTTTACATCATACCCGATATCCGCTTGGAAAACGAAAATCAGAGAGTATTTTGACGCGCTTTTTAAAGAGATTGATTTTGTGGCGGAAAGATATAAGGGCAGGCTGCCCGATGCCGTATATATTGGAGGAGGTACGCCTACTACGCTGGAGGCGGACGAGCTGGAGCGCCTGTTGGAAAAGCTTAGAATTAGTATTGATTTTAGCGGCGTGAAGGAATTTACCGTGGAGGCGGGACGCGCCGACAGCATTACGCGCGACAAGCTGGAGGTCTTGAAAAAGTACGGCGTCACAAGAATTTCGATAAATCCGCAGACTATGAAGGAAGATACGCTCAAACTGATTGGCAGGCAGCATACGGTCGCGCAGGTGAAGGAAGCGTTTGCCATGGCAAGGAACGAGGGCTTTGACAATATAAATATGGACATAATACTCGGCTTGCCTGGAGAGCTTGAGGCTGATGTGGAAAACACGATACATGAGATAGAAAAGCTCAGTCCGGACAGTCTGACGGTACATTCGCTTGCGGTAAAGCGCGCTTCGAGGCTCAGTCAGTGGATTGAGGAAAACGGTATAGGTACGCTCATAAATACGGACGCTACAATGCGCATTGCAAGAGAGGGCGCCCGTCGGCTGGGCATGGAGCCTTACTATCTGTACAGGCAGAAAAATATGTCGGGAAATTTTGAAAACGTGGGTTATGCGCGGGATGGGAAATATGGCATTTATAATATACTGATTATGGAGGAAGTTCAGACCATTATTGCGCTAGGCGCGGGGAGCATATCAAAAAGAGTGTATGCGGATGGGAACATTGCGCGGTGCGAGAATGTCAAGGAAGTAGCCCAGTATATCGCGAGGATTGACGAGATGATTGAGCGGAAACGTGTGTTATTTAGTGATTGATATTAAAGATTTTAGTTGAAAAGAATTGAGTATTTTGTATAATAAAAGTTCAACAAATTTTTTACGGTGGATAATGTATAGTGGGCAAAAGAATGAATGGAGGAAATTTTATGGGAAATGGGACAAATATGGAAATTGAGAGGAAGTATACGCTGAAGCGTCTGCCAGAGGGGCTTGAGGTTTATCAGTGCAGGGAAATTGAGCAGGCTTATTTGTGTACCTCGCCTGTGGTGAGGGTACGGAAATCTGGGGATAAGTATTATCTGACTTACAAGGGGGAAGGGCTTATGGCGCGTGAGGAATACAACTTACCTCTTGACAAAGGAGCTTATGAGCATCTGCGCGCAAAGGCTGACGGGAATGTCATATGCAAAAAGCGATATGCCATACCGCTTGAAAATCCTCAATTTGAAAGCTCGTATGCGCCGCTTAAAAAGCCTGAGCTTGTGATAGAGCTTGATGTTTTTGAGTTGCCATTTGCGCCGCTTATTATGGCGGAAGTGGAATTTCCAGATATTGAGATGGCAAATGCATTTATCCCTCCTGATTGGTTTGACAAAGATGTGACGTTTGATTCCAGATACCACAACTCAGTCATGAGTGAAATGGCGCCTGACGAAATTTCCTATTAAACTTCCATGCCGTACACATGGCACCACCTGTCCAGCCATTTCATAGGCAAAAGGAGTATAATAAAATGATAATAGACAGAGTGCCATGTCGTAAATTTTATGAAGGAGATGCCGGTATGAATAAAATTTACGACAAAGGTTGTGGTATTGATGCGCACAAAAAGCTTATCGTTGCCTGCTTCTGGTGCGGCAGAAAGCAGGAAGTATGTGACTTTGGTGCAACAACCAAAGAACTCCTTGAACTGATTGATTGGCTTAAGGAAGGCGGATGTGAAGTAGCCGCTATGGAGTAGGCTTTATATAGATTTCTCACATTCTGCGCTAAGCATACCAAGTTTAAAATGTTTACGGCAGAGTGCGACGTAGCTGTCGTTTGCACCCAGCATTACCTGTTCGCCGTTCCTTACAATGCCGTCGGCGTTGTAGCGGGCGTTGCAGGTTGCCTTTTTGCCGCACCAGCATACTGTCTTTATCTCATGTATTGTGTCGGCTATCGCTATTAGGCGTTCACTGCCCGTGAAAAGGTTGTTTTGGAAGTCAGCCCTAAGTCCATAGCAGACTACGGGCACATCCATAAAGTCGACTATATCCGAGAGAAAGTCTATCTGCTCCTTTGTCGCAAACTGTACCTCGTCGACTATTATGCAGTCATAGCCTTTTATTTCGTCCTCGCTCATCTGCTGCAGTTCGCCGAGCAATATACAGTCCATTTCAAGGCCTATTCGTGAGCGGATTTTTCTTGCACCGTCGCGCGTGTCTGCTTCAGTCTTGCACAGAAGCGCGCGCTGTCCGACCTCCTCATAATTGAAATGCGTCATAAGTGCGTTTGCCGTCTTCGAACTGTTCATCGCACCGTAGTAATAATATAATTTTGCCATAAAAATCTCTCCCGTTAAACGAAATAAGCTGCCGCACTAAGGATTAGCGCAGCAGCCCTTTTATAATGCGGATAACAGGACTTGAACCTGCACGGTCTCCCACCAGAACCTAAATCTGGCGCGTCTGCCACTTCCGCCATATCCGCATACGTTAGAGATTAATATATCAAATCATAAAATAAATGTCAAGCGCGAAATTAATTCAAAACATTAACTTATTGCAATCTTGCACCATTAATGATAAAATAAAAAACAAAAGCAAACAACAAACAGGAGGAAACACAAAATGAAAAAAGCCGGCATCTTTTTCGCAGACGGATTTGAAGAAATAGAAGCGCTCACAGTAGTAGACCTGCTCCGACGCGCAGGCATAGAAGCAGTATGCGTTTCAACCGCCAATACCCCGGACGCAACAGGCAGCCACAACATCAAAGTCGCAATGGACACCACAATCGACCAGCTTGACTTTGACAGCCTCGACGTAATAGTATGCCCCGGTGGAATGCCAGGCACAAAAAATCTCGAAAAATGCGATAAACTTACACAAAAAATAAAAGAATTTTACGACAGCAAAAAACTCATAGCCGCTATATGTGCAGCCCCTATGATATTCGGGCATATGGGCCTGCTAAAGGATAAAGAAGCCTGCATATACCCCGATATGGAAGACGAACTAATCGGCGCAAAAGTAGTATACGATAAAGTAGTCAAGACAGATAACATCATCACAAGCCGCGGAATGGGCACAGCAATCCCTTTCGGGCTTGAGATAATCGCATCACTTGCAGGCAGAAGCGCGGCAGAAAGCCTCGCAAAAAAAATCGTCTACGCGGACTGATTAATAAAACCAATTGACGGCGGATTTTTATTATGATTACAGAACCGGAATTTGACCGCATAGTGCGCTATGTAAAGCGCAAGGCGGGAATAAATCTTGTAGAAAAGCACGTGCTGGTGCAGGGACGGCTTGAAAATTACATACAGCGCAACGGCTACGCGTCATATAACGAATTTATGGATTTGGTAGAGCGCTTCCCCACAGGTCAGGAGGCAAAAGATTTGATGAATATGCTCACCACAAACCATACATATTTCTGGCGCGAGTACGAGCAGTTTTTGTATCTCAAGCAGGAGGTATTTCCATATCTTCGCAAAAAGACAGAAAGCACAAAGGACTGGCGCATATGGTGCGCGGCATCGTCGTCAGGAGAGGAAGCGTACACGCTTGCAATGCTCTGCATGGACTTTCTGGGATTGGAGCATCCCCAATGGGACACAAAAGTGCTCGCCACAGACATTGACACAAACGTGCTCGAGCAGGCAATAAAAGGAGTATATACGAAGGATTCCGTCGAGCAGCTTCCGCACCAGTATGTACGCCGCTTTTTCAAGCGGATAAATGACATAGAGTATAGGGTTACGGACGAACTGAAAAAAGAAGTGATTTTCAGACAGTTCAACCTCATGCACCAGCTTCCTTTCAGGAAACCGCTTCATGTGGTGTTTTTGAGAAACGTTATGATATATTTCGACGAGCCGACCAAGGAAAAGCTGCTGCATAACATATATGAAAAGATGGAGCCGGGCGGCTATCTTTTCATAGGCTCGACAGAGTCGCTCAGCCAGAATAATACGGAATTTCAATATATAAAACCGGCCATATACCGCAAATAATGCGAAAAAATATCAAATACGGGGAATTTTATGTAGGAGGCAGGCAATGAGGGGATTGAGGCTATTGATTGTGACGGCAAGCCTTGAGCTTGGACGCGTCCTCAAACAGATTGTCAGCAAGGATAACCAGCTTGTGATTGCCGCCGAGGCGAATAATGCCTATATTGCAAGGGACAAGATACTTGAGTGCAAGCCGGACGTAATGCTTATCACAAATGATTTGCCGAGAATGTCAGGCATTACGTTCCTCAGTAAGCTTATGCCGCAGTATCCTGTTCCTACAGTGATGATTGCGTCACCGGCGCTTGAAAGCAAGGCGTACGAGGCAGGCGTGGCGGACTTTATTCCTTTCGATGAAAGCCGGGAAAATATAAAAAACGCGGCAGGCGAGCTCAGCAGTCGGTCAATATGCGACAGGCTGAAAAAAGCGGTTTATCCCGAATGGGATAAGCTTGCCGTAAACAGCAAGGGAATGATAAAGCTGGATTCCAATTCAAAGGTAAGGTCAGTCATAGCAATGGGGGCTTCTACAGGCGGTACCGAGGCGCTTGCCACAGTTTTAAGCGGGCTGCGCAAGGATATACCGGGAATTGTGATAGTGCAGCATATGCCCGAGGGTTTTACCCAGATGTATGCCCAAAGACTCAACAACGAATGTGAGATTACGGTTAAGGAGGCAAAAACGGGGGATACCGTCATAAAAGGACAGGCGCTTCTGGCGCCGGGCGATAAGCATCTCAGGCTTATAAAGGTGAATGGGGTCTATCAGGTGGAATGCAGCGCAGGACCCAAGGTAAGCGGGCACTGTCCGTCAGTAGACGTACTGTTTAAATCAGTGGCGAAATCGGCAGGCAGAGATGCCGTAGGAATACTTCTCACAGGAATGGGACGTGACGGAGCGCAAGGGCTTCTTGAAATGAGGAAAGCGGGCGCACTTACGATAGGGCAGGATGAAAAAACATGTATAGTATACGGTATGCCCAAAGCCGCATATGACTTAGGCGCGGTGACTTGGCAGGCGCCACTTGAAAACATAGCTCAAAAGCTTTATTATATATTAGATAAAAAATAAAAGGGAGAGAAAAAGTATGAGAATATTGATTGCTGAGGACGATTTTGCAAGCAGAAAGGTAATCTTAAAGTTCCTTTCAGCATACGGCGACTGCGATGTGACTGTTGACGGCATGGAGGCGATAGACGCTTTTATGATGGCTCTTGAGGAGGGCAATCCGTATGACCTTATATGCCTTGACGTCATGATGCCCATAATGGACGGCTATCAGGCGCTTAAAAACATAAGGGACATCGAGAAGGAGCAGAATGTTCCGGAGGACAAGGCGGTAAAAGCCATTATGACTACCGCGCTGAATGAGGAGAAAAACGTCAAAAAAGCATTTGAGCTTGGCTGTACCGTATATTGCGGCAAGCCCATCGACATGGAAAAGCTGAAAAGCACGTTGGAAACAATAGGGCTTATTTAGCGTGCGTAAGGCCTGCGTGGGATATAACGCCGCAAATGGCGGCAGAATGAGAGGAAACTATGGAAGAAAATATTCAGGAGTTAGAGCATGAGCTTGAGCTTGAAATGCAGGGGGACGTCAGGCGGGGCAAATATATGACTTTTCCCATCGGTCCGGACGTATTCGGAGTGGAGCTCAAATATGTGAATGAGATTATACAGATGCAGCCAATTGCGCCATTTCCGGAGGTTGAGGAGTTTATCAAGGGACTTATAAACCTGAGAGGAAAGATAATACCCGTTATTGACGTGGCGGAGCGCTTCGGCAAGGAAAAGTTTGAATACAATGACCGCACCTGCATTATCGTCATTGAGGTTCAGGGCGTGGAGGTAGGGCTTATCATACCGAGCATAGCGGAGGTCGTATCAATAGACGAGGAGAACATACTTCCGCCGCCTAATATCTCACATGCGCCGTCAGCGAGCAAATTTATTCATGGCATTGGCAAAGTGGGCGACAGCGTAAAGCTTCTGCTTGACCCCGTAAAGATTTTGAGTGATGACTCTCTTGATTTCACAAAGGAGCAGGAAAATGAGGAAGACGAGGCGTAATAAGTGCATAGCTTTCGGGGTTATCCGGTTATAAATGTAGCATGGGGGATTAAATGTTAAAAAATCGTGAAGAACTTTTGTATTATGCTTTGAATAACAGTCAGGAATGTATTATAAGGTATGATGGACATGGGTGCATAAGCTTTTGCAATGAGAGGCTTCTCGGGCTTACAGGCTATGCGCCAAGCGAGCTCGTGGGCGCTTATGTGGGGGAGCTTTTTCAGGACACGTTTGAAATCGTTGACAACCATGTGCAGCTCAAAAAGGCATATTCCCACATGGAAATCATAGAGACTGATATATATAGAAAAAACAAAACCTGCTTTCCCGTAGAGATGAGGATACTCGCCGAGGAGTATGATGGGAGAGAGGTTTTTATATGTACGGCGGTAGACATGACGCGCTACAAGGAGAGCCTGCGCAAGGTAGAGGAGACTACCCTGAAGCTGCAGGATTCCATGAAAGCAAGGGACGCGTTTGTCGCAAATGTGACGCATGAGCTGCGCACGCCCGTAAACGGCATAAAGGGTCATACGGAGCTTTTGATGGAGCAGGAGACGGATTTTCAAAAAAGCAATTATTTAAAAATGATACTTGACTGCTGCAGCACGATGGAGGGCATAATAAACAATATCCTTGATTTCTCTAAGCTTGAGGCGGGCAAATTTCAACTTGACGAGAAGCCGTTTTCATTTTATGATTTTATGTCAAAAATGGAAAAAATGTTTAGTATGCTTACTATGCGCAAAGGGCTCAGGTTTATGCTGAACGTCGAGCAAGGCATTCCCGACAGGCTGGTAGGCGACGAGCTGCGTCTTACGCAGATTTTGAACAATCTCGTGTCAAACGCGGTAAAATTTACCGAACAGGGTTATGTCGGAGTGGAGGTAAGCCTTAATACGAGGATAAATGACGAAGTAGAGCTGTTTTTTATGATAGTGGACACCGGCATAGGACTTTCTACGGAGGATAAGGATAAGCTGTTTAAGAGCTTCTCACAGGTGGATGCTTCCGTCACGCGCAAGTACGGCGGTACGGGACTGGGACTTTCTATCACCAAGGATCTCGTCAATATGATGCATGGCAAAGTCTGGGCAGACGGCGAGAAAGGCAAGGGTTCAAGCTTTTCGTTTACGGTCAGGCTCAAACAGGAGACCTCTGCGGATGCGGCGGCAGAGCCGGCTCCGGTGCGTATCTGGAAGCCAGCAAGCCAGATAAACAATATTGCGGCTGAGCAGGATTTGATGTATGAATTTGGCAGCGAGCAGAACATCAGGGCGCTTAAAAAATATTTTGAAAAATTGAATATCAGCATGGATATGGACAACTGGCAGAAGGCGGAGAGCTTTTCTTCTATTATAAAGCAGCTTTTGGCAGGCGGTTCAAAGGAGCTGCAGCGGGCGATATTCCGCATGGAAATGGCAATCAGGAAATCAGACTGTGAAAAGGCAAGGGACTGTGCCGAAAAAGTAAAAGAGATGCTTGCTCAGGAGATGGAAGGGCAGGTGGATTGGCATTGAGCAGACTTAATTCAAACGAGAATGTAAAGATACTAGTAGTCGATGATGTCGAAGTAAACCTCATCATTCTTGAGGAAATAATAAAAAATATGGGCTATCAGCCGCTTCTTGCGCAGAATGTCAAGGATGCGCTGAAGCTTATACAGGACAGCGACGAGCTTCCGAGGGTCATTTTGTCGGATATATCGATGCCTGAGATAGACGGCTTCACTTTTTGCTCAATGCTGAAAAAAGACCCGTACACGAGAGATATTCCCGTTATTTTCATATCTGCGATGGATTCGGCGATTGATTTAAGCCAGGGATTTGCGCTGGGTGCGGTCGACTATGTGCCTAAGCCGTTTGACAAGACAGAGGTTGAGATGCGTATTTCCACGCATTTGAAGCTTTACACGATGCAGAAAGACCTGGAGGAGAACAACAAGCATCTTAGCGTAGTCGTGGCGCGGCAGATGGATAAGCTGCGCATAGAGCAGAAGAACATCATGACGGCGCTTGCGAGGCTTATCGAAAACAAAGAAAACGTCGGCAGCGCGCATTATGAAAATATACTGTACAACAGCCGCGTGTTGGCGGAGGGCATGCAGCTTTCGCCCATGTTTGAGGATGTAATAACGGACGATTTTATAGATACGATAGAGTCGAGCGCGGGTCTTCACGATATAGGAAAGATAATGATACCTGACGAGATTTTGCTCAAAAAAGATCCGATTTCGCCGGAGGAACGAGCTATTATAAAAACTCACGCGGAAATCGGGGCAAAGACGCTGATTGACATATATGAAGGAATCGAAAAAAACGATTTTATAAATATGGCGATCGATATCGCGTGGGGACATCATGAAAACTGGGACGGTACGGGATATCCGAGAGGCTTGAAGGGAGAGGAGATACCGCTTTCAGCGCGCATAGTTAAGCTTGTAGACGTGTTTGACGCTATGATCAGCAGGCGCAGATACAAGGAGCCTATACCGCTTGAACAGGTGCTTGAATACATAGGTGACAACGCGGGAAAAGTGTTTGACCCTGATATAGTGCGGGTTTTCCTTAAGATTTACCGCAATTTCAAGGGTGTGAAAAATTGACAGAAAAATGGTTATTTTATAGCAAAATATACCACTCATAAAAGAATCATCATCGTAAATAATAGGATTAAGATAAGCGGTAAAACGTTTATCTTTGAAGATAGATATCAAAAAATATTATTTACGGAGGTGAGACTAATGGCATCACAGAACAGATCAAACAGAGTAGAGGTTCCTGAGGCTAAGGCGGCAATGGATCGTTTTAAGACTGAGGTTGCGTCAGAGCTTGGCGTAAACTTAAAGGAAGGCTACAATGGCGACTTGACGTCTAAGGAAGCCGGAAGCATTGGCGGCGAGATGGTAAGGCGTATGGTTAAGAGCTATGAGGAGTCTATTAAATAAATGATGGGCTTCTAAAATAAAATTTGTAAAAAGGGAAGCTGCGGCTGATGCGTTATAATCGGCTGCGGCTTCTTTTTTGGTGTTGGCAATATTTAATAAAAAAATTATTATTTTAAAGGAAAATAGTCTTTTTTTTTTGTGTCTGTTATGTTATAATCTTAAAATGACTGTATACAAAGGCGATACATAGGTTTTATTTTTGTGTCAGGAATTATCAGGCGTATTGGGAATGAGGAATGGAGGATAAGGATGAATTTACAGGTAGAAAAATTAGAAGGCAATATGGCTAAGCTTACTATAGAGGTGGCTGTGGAGGATTTTGAAAATGCCGTAGAGGAGGCTTTCCAGAGGAGCAAGGGCAGGCTCAACGTGCCGGGCTTCCGCAAGGGAAAGGTGCCACGCAAGATGCTTGAGCAGATGTATGGCAAGGAGCTTTTCTATGAGGAGGCGGCTAATATTGCCATTCCGTCGGAGTATGCCAAGGCGGTTGACGAGTGTACTGAGGACATAGTGTCACAGCCTGAGATTGACGTGGTGCAGATTGAGGCGGGCAAACCTTTTATATTTACGGCTATGGTTGCCATAAAGCCTGAAGTGGAGCTTGGCAAATACAAGGGCGTAGAGGTCGAAAAGGCGGATTTGACGGTCAGCGATGAAGAGATTGACAAGGCTATAGATAGGGAAAGAGAGAGCAATGCAAGGACCATATCGGTAGAGGACAGGGCTGTAAAGTCGGGAGATATAGTGTCGCTTGATTTTGAAGGCTTTGTGGATGGCGTTGCCTTTGAGGGCGGCAAGGGAGAAAATTATCCGCTTACGATAGGCTCTAATACGTTTATTCCCGGTTTTGAGGATCAGCTTATCGGCGCTGAGATTGACAAGGAAACAGAGGTAAATGTTACATTCCCGGAGGACTATCAGGCAGAGGAGCTTGCGGGCAAGCCTGCTTTATTTAAGTGCACCGTAAAGGAAATCAAGGAGAAGGAGCTTCCGGAGCTTGACGATGAGTTCGCAAGCGAGGTATCGGAGTTTGACACGCTTGCCGAGTACAGGGAGGACATAAAGAAGAATCTGACGGAGAGAAAGACTGAGGAAGCTAAGTATGAGAAAGAGGAAAAGGTCATTGACGCTATAATCGCGGAAGCGAAAATGGATATTCCGGAGCCGATGGTGACTACGCAGCAGCGCCAGATGCTCGATGAGTTCGCGCAGAGGATACAGTCACAGGGCATTTCAATTGACCAGTATTATCAGTTTACGGGTACTACCAGGGAAGCTATGCTTGAACAGATAAAGCCGCAGGCGGAAAAGCGAATCAAGTCAAGGCTTGTGCTTGGCGCGGTAGCCAAGGCGGAAGGCATAGATGTAAGCGATGATGAATACAATGATGAATTGAATAAGATGGCGGAGAACTACAGGATGAAGGTTGACGACCTTAAGGATATGATGGGCGACTATGAAGAGAAGGCTGTCAGGGAAGATATCTGCATAAGAAAGGCATTGGAATTTGCCGTTGAGCAGGCTGTAGAGAAATAATAAGTATTATAGATAAGCAGGAGGGAAAAATATGAGTTTAGTACCATATGTCATTGAACAGACGAGTCGCGGGGAGCGTTCTTATGATATTTATTCAAGGCTTCTGAAAGAGCGCATTATTTTCCTTGGCGAAGAGGTTAATGAGGTAACGGCGAGCCTTGTGGTAGCGCAGCTCTTGTTTTTGGAGGCTGAGGATCCTGATAAGGACATTCAGCTATATATAAACAGTCCCGGAGGCTCTGTTACGGCGGGTATGGCTATTTATGACACGATGCGGTATATCAAATGCGACGTGTCCACTATCTGCATAGGCATGGCGGCGAGCATGGGAGCTTTCCTGCTTGCGGGCGGTACTAAAGGCAAACGTCTTGCGCTTCCCAATGCTGAGATTATGATACACCAGCCGCTTGGCGGGGCTCAGGGGCAGGCTACGGAGATTGAGATTGCGGCTAAGCATATTTTGCAGACCAAGGAAAAGCTCAACAAAATACTTGCGGAGAACTGTGGTCAGCCGTATGACGTAGTGGCGGCAGATACGGAGCGCGACAACTGGAAGACAGCGCAGGAAGCATGTGAGTATGGTTTGATAGATCGTGTGATTGCTGAGAGAACTGAACAGAAAGAAGAAAAAGATAAATAAAAATAAGTGAAATATGAGTAAAAAAGGGAGAAGAATGATGGCTGGAAAAAGCACTGATGGAAAGGTAAGGTGTTCCTTCTGCAATAAGACTCAGGATCAGGTAAGGAAGCTTATTGCGGGGCCCGCGGGCGTTTATATTTGTGACGAGTGCGTGGATATTTGTGCTGATATTATTGATGAAGAATACGAAGACGAGCAGATGGACGGCGATATCGACATCAATCTGCTGAAGCCTGCCGAGATAAAGGAATTTCTTGACGATTATGTTATCGGTCAGGAGGAGGCAAAGAAGGTCTTGTCCGTAGCGGTGTATAATCATTACAAGCGCGTTATGTCGGATAAGGATTTAGACGTAGAGCTTCAAAAGAGCAATATCATTATGATAGGACCTACAGGCTCGGGGAAAACTTACCTTGCGCAGACTCTTGCCAAGATTATCAATGTGCCGTTTGCGATAGCCGATGCGACTACTCTTACTGAGGCAGGCTATGTGGGCGAGGATGTGGAGAATATACTGTTAAAGCTCATACAGGCAGCAGATTATGATATTGAGCGTGCGCAGTATGGCATTATCTATATTGACGAGATTGACAAGATTACAAAGAAAAGCGATAACGTTTCGATTACCAGAGATGTATCGGGCGAAGGCGTGCAGCAGGCGCTTTTGAAGATTATCGAAGGCACAGTGGCAAGCGTTCCGCCTCAGGGCGGCAGGAAGCACCCGCATCAGGAGCTTATACAGATAGACACTACCAACATTCTCTTTATATGCGGTGGAGCTTTTGACGGGCTTGACAAGATTGTCGAGGCAAGGCTTGATCGCAAATCAATAGGCTTTAACAAGGATATCGCAGACAAGACACAGAGAGACATAGGAGCTGTGTTTAAGGAGGTAACGCCGCAGGATTTGACGAAGTACGGATTAATTCCTGAGTTTGTCGGCAGAGTGCCTATCAATGTTTCACTCGATGGACTTGACAAGGATGCGCTAGTGCGTATACTCAAGGAGCCAAAGAGTGCGCTAGTCAAGCAGTACCAAAAGCTGTTTGAGTTTGACAATGTCAAGCTGAGCTTTGAGCCTGACGCCATAGAAGCTATTGCCGAGAAGGCGCTTGAACGAAAGACGGGCGCAAGGGGCTTACGCTCTATTCTGGAAAAAATAATGATGGATGTAATGTATGAAATTCCCTCGGATGAGACTATCGAGAGCTGCGTGATTACAAAGGAAGCAGTGGAGGGAACGAGCCAGCCTTTTGTAGTGCACCGCGAGGCGGTACGCACTGAGCGCGAGAAAAAGGCAAGGTGAAAGATTTTAGAGTAAAAACGCCGCCTCTTATGGGCGGTGTTTTTTGGAATTAATCGCAATAAAATGGGAAGTGGGATTTCTGATGAACGAATTTGAATTACCGATGGTGGCGCTTAGAGGCTTGACGGTGCTTCCGCATATGATTATACATTTTGACTTAAGCCGCGATATATCCAAGAAGGCTGTGGAGCGCGCGTTGAACTTAAACGGTGAAGTTTTTCTTGTGGTACAGAAAAATCAGGAGGCTGAACTGCCTGATAAAGAAGGACTTTACAGTATGGGCACCGTCGCTGTCGTGAAGCAGGTGACTTCAATTCCCAACAATATTGACAGGGTAATGGTTGAGGGCATTTCGCGGGCAAGGCTTTTGGAAGTAAGGGACAATGACGGCGAATATTTCAGCGCGAAGATAGAAAACGCCGATTTGGACGAGAGCGCGTTAGAGCCTGACGAGGAGGAGGCGCTCAGGCGTTCTCTACAGGATGTGTTTACGACATATGTGCGTTTTTATCCAAAGGTTGGGAAGAGCATCAACAAATATTTTAATGACGACAGCAGCCTTTCGGTTTTAATAAACCAGATACTTATCAATACGCCGTTTTTGTATGAGCAGAAGCAGCAGGTTTTTGAGATAGAGGATATAAAGACGCAGTGCGAGGAGCTTGTCGCGCTTATTATGAATGAGGCGCAGATAGCGGCGATACGCACGCAGCTTGCGGTAAAGCTCAAGGAAAAGATAGATAAAAACCAGCGGGACTATATACTGCGCGAGCAGCTTGAATATATACGCGATGAGCTTGGCGGTGAGGACCAGTATTCGGATGTAGAGCATTTTGAAAAGGCGCTTGAAAAGCTGAAAGCGGACAGTGAGGTTAAGCAGAAGATTAAGAAAGAAATTGCGCGCTTTAAGACGGTGATGGGCGCAAGCTCGGAGAGCGCCGTTGAGCGCCTTTATATAGAAACGCTTTTGGAGCTGCCTTGGAACAAGGTTTCCAAGGATTTAAACGATATTGGCAGAGCCGAGGAAATTTTGGAGCGCGACCATTACGGGCTGGAGAAGGTAAAGGAGAGAATTATAGAGTACCTCGCCGTCAGGAGCCTTACAAGCAAGGGCGAAGCGCCTATATTATGCCTTGTAGGACCGCCCGGTACGGGCAAGACTTCCATAGCGAAGTCAATCGCGGAGGCGCTCAATAAAAAATATGTGCGTATATGCCTTGGCGGAGTGAGGGACGAGGCGGAGATACGCGGGCACAGGAAAACATACGTCGGAGCCATGCCGGGGCGCATTGCGGCGGGACTGAGGCAGGCGGGTGTGAGCAATCCGCTTATGCTGCTCGATGAGATAGACAAGGTGAGCAGCGATTATAAAGGCGACACTTCGGCGGCGTTGCTGGAGGTGCTTGACCCTGAGCAGAACTGCCGCTTTAGGGATCATTATGTGGAGATACCGATTGACCTGTCGAGGGTGCTGTTTATCGCTACGGCAAATGACGCGGGAAATATACCGCGTCCGCTGCTTGACCGTATGGACATCATAGAGGTGGGCAGCTATACCGCAAATGAAAAATTTCATATCGCCAAGCGCCATTTGCTCGGCAAGCAGCTTGAAAAAAACGGTCTGACGCGCGAGCAGCTTGTGATAAGTGATAACGCGATTAAAGAGATTATCGCAAGCTACACGAGGGAGGCAGGCGTGCGAAACCTTGAAAGGCGCCTCGGCGCCGTATGCCGCAAGGCAGCGCTGGAAATACTCAGGGATAAGGACAAGGCAGGCGCCGCAAAGGCTGAAAAGCCTGCAAAGCGCATAAGGGTAACGGGGCAGAATATTGAAAAGTATCTTGGCAAGCCACGCTACAAGGTGGATATGGCGAACGAAACGGATGACGTGGGCATTGTCAGGGGCTTGGCGTGGACCAGCGTAGGCGGCGACACGCTGCAGATAGAGGTAAATATTATGCCCGGCAAGGGCGAGATTGAGCTTACGGGTCAGATGGGCGACGTCATGAAGGAGTCCGCCAAGACCGGCATAAGCTATATCCGTTCGATAGCGTCCAATTATGGGATAAAGCCGAAGTTTTTCAAGGAAAATGATTTCCATATACATATTCCCGAGGGAGCAGTGCCAAAGGACGGACCCTCCGCGGGCATAACGATGGCTACGGCGCTTTTGTCGGCTATCACAAATACGCCTGTGAAGGCAAAGGTGGCGATGACGGGCGAGATTACGCTCAGGGGCAGGGTGCTGCCGATAGGAGGCTTGAAGGAGAAGCTGATTGCCGCGAAGACGGCGGGCATTCTTATGGTACTCGTGCCAAAGGAAAATGAGAAGGATGTGGCGGAAATTTCAAGCGAGATAAAATCGGGGCTTGAGATATGCTTCGTGGAAAGTATGGACGAGGTGACAAAGCTGGTATTCAGCCGCGAGCCGCAGACCGCCAAAAAAGAATAGACGCGGTTAATCAATAAATAGTGCGGAAATGAGGAAAATATGGTAATAAAGAACGTAAATCTTGAAACGGTTATCGGAGTGACGAGCAAAATCCCGCAGAACAATTTGCCGGAGGTGGCCTTTGCGGGAAAGAGCAATGTCGGCAAGTCGTCCCTGATAAACGCGCTCATGAACAGAAAATCGCTCGCGCGAACCAGCGCGCAGCCCGGAAAGACGCAGACGATTAATTTTTACAACATAAACGGTGAGTTTTACCTTGTAGATTTACCGGGGTATGGCTATACGAAGGCCAGCGTGGAGGAAAAGGCTAAGTGGGGCAAAATGGTAGAAAAGTATCTGCGCCGGTCAAAGGCATTAAAGGCAGTATTCCTGCTTGTGGACATAAGGCATGAGCCGTCAGAAAATGACAGGATGATGTATGAGTGGATAAAGGCAAACGGCTATACGCCTATAGTGATTGCGACAAAAGCGGATAAAATCAAGCGAAGCCAATTGCAAAAGCACATAAGCATGGTGCGTCTTGGGCTTGGAATATCGGCTGACAACGCGCTTGTACCCTTTTCGGCTGAGACAAAGCAGGGACGCGGGGAAATTTACGAGCTTATAGAGGGAGTTATAGGGCGGCATGAAGAACAGTAAAAACAATATCAAGCTGATAGTGAATTTGCTGATTTCGCTTATTATATTGCTGTTTGTGATATTTGTAGTGCCGAGGCTTATCATCTTTTTTATGCCGTTTATAATAGGCTGGCTGATTTCGTGCATTGCCAATCCGCTTGTGCTGTTTTTGGAGCATAGGATAAAGATTAAGCGAAAAATCGGGACGGTGCTTGTAATCGTCGGCAGTATTGCGGCGGTTATCGGAGTAGGATACTCGGTGATAATTATACTTTTCAGGCAGCTCTATGGCTTTATCGCTGATATGCCGCAGATGTGGAGGGCGCTGCTTACCGATTTGGAGCGTTTTGCGAATACGGCAAACCAATATGTCGGTAATGTGTCGCCAAAGATCACGCAGCTTCTTAACAATCTGGAAGACATTATAGGCGACATGATAAGCGAGCTTCCGAACAGCGTTGATTTTAGCGGCATGGGCTCGATGGTGGGCAGTATTGCGAATGTAATCATCGCGATTATAATGTGCGTGATGTCGGCATATTTTTTCATCGCGGACAGGGAGTGGTGCAACAGGTTTTTTGAGCGCCATATACCGCATACGGTCAAGAAAAAATGCGATGTGTTTTACGCGAGTATAAGGCAGGCTGTTGGGGGATATTTTAAGGCGCAGTTTAGGATTGAGGTATGGATTTACATTTTGCTTTTGATTGGGCTGACTGTGCTGAATGTCAGGTATTCCGGTCTCATAGCGCTGCTCATAGCCGTATTGGACTTCCTGCCTGTGTTTGGCAGCGGCGCAGTGCTTGCGCCTTGGGCGGTGATATCGCTGCTTGGAGGCAATTATGTAAAGGCTGTGGGAATGGTGGTAATATGGGGCATAAGCCAACTGGTGCGCCAGCTCATACAGCCGAAGATAATGGGCGACTCTATTGGCATGGAGCCGATACCGACTTTATTTCTGCTTTTTGTGGGCTATAAGCTTGCGGGAGTGGGCGGTATGCTTGTCGCTGTGCCGATAGGCATTATAGTAGTAAATATGAATGAAGCGGGATTTTTTGACACACCCAAGTACAGTTTGAGAATACTTATCGCGAATATCAACAGCTTCAGGAGGCTTAATGACGAGGACATGCTTGTGCTTGACGAGGAGAATGAAAATGATAAAGGCGGTATAGAAGATTAGTATGCGCAATTTTAAGATAATTCTTCAATACGAGGGGACGCGGTATCAGGGCTGGCAGCGTCAGGACAGTACGGAAAATACCATACAGGGAAAGCTTGAGCGCCTGCTTGGCAAAATGACGGGGAAAGATTTTGTGCAGGTGGATGGCTCAGGGCGTACTGATGCGGGCGTGCACGCGCGTGGGCAGACGGCTAATTTTAAGCTTGATACGGCTATGACCGCCCGGGAGATTATGGATTATATCAACCAATATCTGCCGGAGGATATAGGAGTCATAGCTATAGAGGAGGTCGGAGAGCGCTTCCACAGCAGGTTGAACGCCAAGGGCAAAACCTATGTGTACCGTATCTGGGATTCGCCTGTTCCATGCGTGTTTGAGAGGCGGTATGTATATGAGCTGTCCTCGCCGCTTGATGTGGAAAGGATGAGGTCGGCGGCGCGGTATTTCGTCGGGAGACATGACTTTAAGGCGTTTACTTCGACAAAGAAAAGCAGGAAGTCTACAGTGAGGACAATCGAGGCTGTTGACATAGAGAGAAAAGGGCAAGAGGTCGTGATTACTTATAAGGGCGACGGATTTTTGTACCATATGGTGAGGATTATTACGGGAACGCTTATTGAGGTTGGCTTGGGAGAGAGAAGAGCGGAAGATATGGCAGGGCTTATTGAAAGCGGTACGCGTGACGAGGCGGGCGCGCTTGCTCCGGCGAAGGGGCTGTGTCTTATGGAAGTGAGATATTGAGTGAGATATTGGGCAGTCAAATTAATTGACTTGAAGCGGCAGGAGCGGTATAATAACTAAAAATGGCGAACTAAAGTATGAGGAGGTAATGCTATTATGGCAAAGACATTGGTGGCGTATTTTTCGGCGAGCGGGGTGACTGCTAAGCTTGCGAGGGAACTGGTTAAGACTATCAAGGCTGATTTGTATGAGATTATGCCGGCACAGAAATATACGAGTGAGGATTTGGATTGGAACAATAAAAACAGCCGCAGTTCAGTGGAAATGGCAAATCCTGATTCAAGACCTGAGCTTGGCGGAGAGCCGATTGACATATCACAGTATGATGCCGTATATTTGGGATTCCCGATATGGTGGGGCGTCGCGCCGCATATCATAAATACATTTCTTGAAAAATATGATTTCAGCGGCAAGACGATAATTCCCTTTGCGACATCAGGCGGAAGCGGAATGGGTGACGCGGCGGAGCGTTTGAAGCCGTCAGCGCCGGGCGCTAAGATAAAGGAAGGCAAGCGCCTTGGCGGAATGGAGGATATGGAAGCGCTAAAGGTCTGGACGGACGGAATAGAGATTTAAGGGAGGACTCCTGCAGCTTTATTGAAGCTGCCAGGGTAGGCAAGCACTAAATAATACAGTAAAATCAAGGGCTTTCGTTGATATAAATTGTCAGCGGAAGCCTTAAATTTTGCCGCGTAGCACACAGGAAGCACACAGATTATGCCGTTAAAAAAGGTATCTATGCTTAGCAGACATCTTTTTATTTTGTGAAATATAGTAAATATAGTATAGAAACGCTGTAGCTGCGTAAAATATTTGTAGACAGTATAAGCTTTGACTGCGTTTGTTTGTACATCAAAATGTACATCAAATGTACATCAAATATCAGAAAAAACATAAGAAATTTTGATGTATTTGAAAAACGATGGAGAAAGTAAGGTGTTAGAAAGCGCCTAAAATCAAGGTTTTTGAGCGTCAAAAAAATTTTTAAAAAAAATTAGCACTCACCTATTGACAGTGCTAATAATAAGTGTTATATTACAACTAGAACAAATAAAACAGGACAGACAAAAAAGAAAGCCTGTCCGCCCTATATCAATGGAAGGAGTAATGACTTATGTTAAGACCTAGTATTTTTGGAGAAGATTTATTTGACGAGATGATGAATTTCCCGTTTGACAATGACTTTTTCGGCAGACGCGGAGGGATGTTTGGCAAGAATGTTGATAATATAATGAAAACCGACATACGGGAAACAGACAACAGCTATGAACTGGATATAGACCTGCCGGGCTATAACAAGGAGGATATAAACGCTCAGCTAAAGAACGGCTACCTCACAATCTCAGCCTCAAGAAACGTGAACAACGACGAGAAGGACGACAAGACGGGGAAATATATTCGCCGCGAGAGATATGTCGGCAGCATGAGCAGAAGCTTTTATGTAGGCGAGGGCGTTACTCAGGAGGACATCCACGCGAAATTTGAAAGCGGCATTTTGAAGCTCATAGTGCCGAAGAAGGATGCTAAGACAATCGAGCAGAACAATTATATAGCAATCGAAGGCTAACGGAAGAATAAAAATCAAAAACCCCAAGACCCGACGGCAGCAAAACCGTCGGGTTTTTAAGCTTGAAAAAGCTTTATGCATATGCTATAATTAACCCAATTCAAAATAAAACACACACAATAAAATTTTGCACAATATAAATATGCCTGCGCGGAAATTTCTAAAATTTATACTGAAATGTAAGGGCGGCGTTTTTTATCTGTTAAAGGCGATATGGGAGAATTGAAATGGAGAATGATGAGCTTGTGTTTCACAAAATTTCACTGGCGGACAAGGGCTGGATTGATGAAAAATTAAAGTATGATGACTATGCTGCCTGCGAATACACCTTTGCGAACAATTTCATATGGCGCAAGGTTTATCAGGCGGAGGTCGGACAGGCATATGGGTGCGGGGTTTTCAGATATCAGAACAACGGCAGGCGCCAGTATTCATATCCGTTTGGCGGCGGCGACAAAAAGTCGGTCATAAAGCTGCTTATGCAAAAATGCGCGGACGAGGGCGTTCCGCTTAGCATATATCCAATTATGGAAAAAGAGCGTGACGAGCTGCTGAAAGATTTCCCGGGCGAATTTTTGCTGGACACGAACAGGGACAACTGGGACTATGTTTATACTGTGGAAAAGCTGACGAGCCTACAGGGGCATAAGCTGCATGGCAAGCGTAACCATATAGCGCGTTTTATGGATGACGCTGACTGGAGCTATGACAAGCTTGGCGCGGATGACATAGATGAGTGCCGCAAAATGGCGCAGGAGTGGATAGGGCATCGCGAGGAAAAATGGAATTCCGCGATGGACAAGGAGATTGCTGTGTTGGGCGAGGCGCTCCAAAATTTCGATGCGCTTGGACTTATAGGAGGAGTGCTGCGCAAAAAAGGCGAGATAGTGGCATTTACTGTGGGCGAGCGCTTAAACAGCGACACGCTGGTGGTGCATTTTGAGAAAGCCTTCCCGGAGCTGCAGGGCGCATATCCTATGATAAACCAACAGTTCGTAATAAACGAGGGCGGACAATACACATATGTAAACCGCGAGGACGACACCGGTGATTTGGGGCTTAGAAAAGCAAAGCTTTCATATGTCCCTGACATTCTGCTGAAAAAATATGAAGCTGTGCAGAGCCGCGTCGTCTATGCAAACAAAGCGGATTCCGACAGCATACGCGAAATATGGCAGACCTGCTTTGGCGACAGCAGGGAGTATATTGACAATTATCTGCGGAAACGCTTTACCGACGAAAATATGCTTGTGATTTACGCTGACAAAAAGCCTGTGGCTATGGCAAGCTTTCTGCATGTATTGCTTACTGTAAAGGGCGAAAAGAGAAAGGCGAGGTATCTGTATGCCGTTGCGACGCTTCCTGAGTATAGAAGAAAAGGCTTCGCGACAAGCGTCATAAGGTTTGGCTCGGAGAAATACGGCGTGCCGCTTGTGCTGTGTCCTGCGAGCGAGGAGCTGAAGGAATATTATAGTGAAATCGGTTTTAGGGAGGCGTTTTTTAAATCAGGCCGCTGTAAAAATATGACACCTGTGTCGGAAAATATTGATGACATAAACATACGGGCGCGGGAAGAAAATGCGGTAAAAGAGGAACTTAGGGAAAATGCCGGCGAGCGCCTGGGAGAGTGGCAGGTAAGCGAGCCGTCTGCGGAAATCTACAAAAAACTTCGCGACAGTTATTTTGAACAGGAGTGCTATGTTGAGTGGGACGCGGCGGCAGTCGGCTACGCCATTGACGAGAACCGCGTATGCGGAGGCAGGACGCTTATGCTTTCAAGAATGATGGACGAAGCTGTGCCTGAGCAGAAGCTTTTGATGTACAGGCGCGGTGCGGGGCAGGGAGAGCTTTGCATTGTCGAGATGACGCTTGAAAAGGCACAGCTTGACGAGATTGCCCCTGCGCTTTTGAAAAAAACAAATTGTGACAGGTATGTCATAAACCACGCGGACGGCATGATACTCTTTCCGCAAGGGGAAGAATGGGACTGCGAAAGCGGGTATCTTGGGCTGACGCTGGGATAGCGCGGCGCAAAATTTCCATTGCCAATAATCGGCATATATGCTATACTATAAATGTTGGAATGTATTTACCGATTGTTTCAAGTTAGAAATGATGAGGAGGGTATATAAGTGAGATTAGTTACACGTTCGGATTTTGACGGTTTGGCATGTGGAGCGCTTTTGCTGGAAGCAGGAATCATTGACAGTTGGAAGTTTGCGCATCCCAAGGACCTTCAGGACGGTTTGGTTGAGGTAAATGAGAATGATTGTCTGGCAAATGTGCCCTTCGTCGAGGGGTGCGGTTTATGGTTTGACCATCATTCAAGCGAGTTTGAGAGAAATCAGCTTGAAGGCAAATATAAAGGAGAGAGCCGTATCACGCCGTCATGCGCGCGCATTATTTATGAGTATTATGGCGGGCGCGAGCGTTTTCCGCAGTTTGATGACATGATGGAAGCGGTAGACAAGGTAGATTCGGGCAACCTTACCATAGACGAGGTTATGAATCCACAGGGGTGGATTCTCGTGGGCTTCCTTATGGACCCTAGGACGGGGCTTGGGCGCTGGAGGCAGTTTTCTATTTCCAATTATCAGCTTATGGAGAAGCTTATGCATTGCTGCCGCACTATGAGCACAGCGGAGATTTTGGAGCTGCCTGATGTCAAGGAGCGTATAGAAGTATATAACGAGCAGACGGAGAAGTTCAAAAAGATGGTGACGGAGCACACGAGAGTGGAGGGCAATGTCATTATCAGCGATTTGAGGGGAGTGGATCCTATATATACGGGCAACCGCTTTATGATTTACAGCATGTACCCCGAGCAGAATATTTCCGCGTGGATAGTGAGCGGGCGCGGCGGCATGGGATGTTCGGCGGCAGTCGGCTACAGCATTTTGAATAAGACATCTGATGTAAATGTCGGGAGCCTGATGCTTAAGTATCATGGCGGCGGACACAAAAAGGTCGGCACATGCCAGTTTAATGACGAGCAGATGCCTACAGAGCTTCCCAAGATGCTTGCCGAGCTCTGCGAGCTGGCGAATAAATAAAACAGGAGAGAACTATACATATAAAAAGCACAGTGGTTTTCGCTGTGCTTTTTTGCGTAGTGAAAAAGTGTGCAGATACTGCTGTGCCGCCACTTTTTGCATTGAAAATGTGATTATATTATGATAGAATTAAAAATGATAAATTAAATAGGTAATTGAAAGGTCTGTACGGACATTTTATATGAGGGCGGCAGAAATATTTTAGTTGTGCTTAAGGAAAAGCGCAGAAATGAGGTAGTTATGAAATATAAGCTTTTGTTGGCAGGGAAAAATAATACGATTATAGATGATTTCTTTTCACATCTTAACGACGGCTTTGATGCCGTTTCGACATCGCTGAGGTGGGATGACATTATGAACCATGTAAGGCTGATGAAGCCCGATGCCTTTTGCTATTGTGTTGGAAATGAGGTAAAGGAGAACGCGGAGCGCACATCGAATCTAAAGGCTAAGTTTGATACAAACAATATTCCTTTTATTGTTTTAGGTACGGAAGCCAACTGCAGCGCGTTTTTTAAGATGGCGGCGTGTTCGGTGGATTTTACATTGCGGTACCCCATGAAGGTGTCAGATGTAAAGGATAAGCTCACCAAGTTTCTTGATGACTGGTACAAGGAAGAGCGGGAGCGGCGTGAGGCTGAAGCGGCGGAGAAAGCCAAGGCAGCCGAAAAGACAATTGAAAATGCAAAGGCGCTGGATTTGGAGATAGAGCAGGCGCTTTCAGATATTGGAAAATTAAAAAGCAGCAATTTTGCGGCGCCCAAGCGTAAGCATATTATGATAGTGGATGACGATTCGGCGATGCTCAAAACAATCAAGGAGCAGTTGCACGATAAGTATGATGTGGCTACGGCGCTGAGTGGCAAGATTGCGCTTAAATTTCTGGAGAAGAAAACTACAGACCTTATTCTGCTCGACTATGAGATGCCGGCGGAGAAAGGCCCCGAGGTTTTGGATAAGCTGCGGGCTAATCCCGCGACAAAGGATATACCTGTAGTTTTTCTTACGGGTGTTACCGAGAGGGAGAAGATAACGCAGGTGTTGAGCATGCGCCCGCAGGGGTATCTTGTTAAGCCGGTGGAGCATGACAAGCTTATGTCAATTATAGAAAAAACAATAGGATAATGTGAGAAGATATTGTGGGGGCATGGGGATGGATTTCGATAGGGGACTTACTCTTGTTGATTTTATTAGTCAGGAGAGGCTGGCGATTTTTGAGGAGGCGGTTGCCGAGTTTACGGGCATGGCGACGATTATAACCGATGCCGACGGCAGGCCTGTCACCAAGGGCTCGAATTTTACGGATTTTTGTATGAAATATACGCGTAACACCGAACTTGGGGGAAAGCGCTGCGAATGGTGCGACAAATTCGGGGCGGAGCAGACGCGGGAAAATAATTATGCCACTACATACATATGCCATGCGGGGCTTACTGATTTTGCGGCGCCCATACTTGTAAACGACAACCATGTCGGCTGCATAATAGGCGGGCAGGTGCTTACAAAGGAGCCCGACTATGAAAGGATAAGGAATGTGGCTATGGAAATAGGCGTCAATCCTGACGAGTATGTCGAGGCCGTAAAAAAGGTCAAGATTCTGCCGAGACGCATAATAGTAAAGGCGTCGGAGTTCCTGTTTAAGATGTCGTATATACTTTCGGATATGGCATACGGAAATTACCAGATGATGATTGCGAATGAGGAGATTGAAAAGGCGAGCAAGACAAAGTCGGATTTCCTTGCGAATATGAGCCATGAGATACGCACGCCCATGAACGCTGTGATTGGCATGGCGGAAATGGCGCTGAGGGAGGATTTGCCGCCTGCGGCGCGTGACTATATTCACCAGATTAAATCGTCGGGGCGCGAGCTTCTGACCATTATAAATGATATTCTCGACTTTTCAAAGATAGAGTCGGGCAAGATGGACATTATTCCTGTGGAATACGAGACAATGTCCATTATAAATGATGTGGTGAACATCATTATGACGCGCCTTAGAAAAAAGGATGTCGAGCTTATCCTTGACTTGAATCCCGCCATACCGAATAAGCTGTTTGGCGACAATATCCGCATTAAACAGGTGCTTATAAATATCGCGAACAATGCCGCTAAATTTACAAATGAGGGCAAGATTACCATACATTTCGATTATGAGTCAAAGTCTGAGGATGAGATAATCATGAACATAGCTGTGGAGGATACGGGTATCGGTATCAAGCCGCAGGATTTGGATAAGCTTTTTAAGTCGTTCCAACAGGTTGACAGCAAGAGAAACCGCAATGTCGAGGGTACGGGCTTAGGGCTTGCGATTTCAAAAAATCTGCTGTCGCTTATGGGCGGCGATATAAAGGTGGAAAGCGTGTACGGAAAGGGGAGCACATTTTCATTTTCATTCCCGCAGAAGGTAATGGACACAGTACCCAGCATTGAGGTGGAGGACGCGGACAAAAAGCTGGTGGCGGCGGTCTTTGAAAATGAGTTTGTGCGCACCCGAATTGCCGTTGACTGTGAAAAGCTGGGTGTAATGTACGCCGAGGCGGCGACTCCCGATGAATTTTTGGAGCGCGCGGCGGAGTGTATTGAGAGGGAGCATTTTGTCCTTATAGAAAAGAGCCTGTTTAACGCTGACTGGGAAAATTTCGTGAGGGGCAATAAAAATATCAGGGCTGTGGTGGTAGTTGACTTTTTTGACACTGACAAGTATGACATACCCAATCTTATGGTCATGAAAAAGCCGATTTACGCGCTTAATCTGGCGACGCTTTTGAAAGGAAAGGATTTGCATTACGGTCAGGATGAGGAGTCGGAAAGGGACTTTGATTTTATCGCGCCCGACGCGGAGGTGCTTGTCGTAGACGACAATGCTGTGAACCTGACGATTACCGAGGGGCTGCTCAAACCGCTGCAGATGAAAATACAGACGGCGCTCAGCGGCAAGGAGGCTATAGATAGGATAGAAACGCACCATTTTGACTTAATTTTTATGGACCATATGATGCCTGAGATGGACGGTGTGGAAACTACGCGCGTCATCAGGCGTTTCCATAAGGATTATAACGATGTGCCTATTATAGCGCTTACGGCGAATGCCGTTGACGGCACGAAGGATATGTTTTTGAGCGAGGGCATGAATGATTTCGTGTCAAAGCCTATTGAACTGCGCACGATTATCTCCAAGGTAAAGCAGTGGCTTCCTGTGGAAAAAATCAAGCGCGTCGAGGGCAGCGTGATAAATACTGAGGAGGCTGACGAGGAGATTGTAATAGGCGATTTGGACACGAAGCTTGCCATCTCAATGCTTGGCAGCAAGGAGCTGTTCTGGTCTATTTTGGAGACTTATTACAAGGCTATCGAAAAGAGGGCGTCGCTTATAAAGGAGCTTTTGGAAAAGGAGGACTGGGCAAGGTACACTATCGAGGTACATTCACTCAAAAGCTTTTCAAAGCAGGTGGGTGCCATGGAGCTTGCGGAGGCGGCGGCAAAGCTTGAACAGGCGGGAAACGCGCGCGATACTGTGACGATGCGCGGCGATACTGACGCTATGCTGGCGTATTACAGGGGGTATATTCCGATATTGGAGCCGTTCTTTAAGAAGGAGGACGAGGAGGAAACGGCGGATAAGCCTGAGATAACGAACGATATTTTGAATGATTTCTTTGTGCGTATGAGCGAGGCTGTGGACAATCTTGATATGGACAGCATGGAGGAGATTGCGGGTGAGATGAGGAAGTATCGTTATGAAGGGACTAATAAGGAGATGTTTGGCAAGCTTATCGACGCGATAGACGGGATGGACACTGACGCGTGCGAGGAGTTGATTGTGGAGTGGGGGAGTATGCTGTAGAGGTATAAGGACTTTGAATAAGGTTTAGGGTATTGAATATTGTATTAATAAAAGGTGTTCATTTTGAACGCCTTTTATGTTATCATAGAAAAAAGCGCAAAAGGAGGGCAGGAATGTGGCAAGGACGGTAGGGATAGGGATTCAGGATTTTGAGACGATTGTAACAAATGATTATTTTTATATAGATAAGACGCATTTTATAAAGGAATGGTGGGAGAGCGGCGACAGCGTGACGCTTATCACGCGCCCGCGCCGTTTCGGAAAGACGCTTACGATAAGTATGCTTGAAAAGTTTTTTTCGGTGAAGTATGCTGGCAGGGGGGATTTGTTTGAAAAGCTGTCCGTATGGCGGGAGGAGAAGTACCGCAAGTTGCAGGGGACATATCCTGTGATAAGTTTGAGCTTTGCGAATATAAAGGAAACGGATTATCAGACAACTAGAGAGAAAATATGCCTGCTTTTGGAAAAGCTTTATTCGCAGTATGAATTTTTGTTGGATGGTGACATTCTTACCGAGGGGGAAAAGAAATATTTTAAAAGCGTATCGCCTGATATGGACAATACTATAGCGACTATGGCGATTTACCAGCTTTCGGATTTTTTGCATAGGTATTATGGAAAAAAAGTAATTGTGCTGCTTGATGAGTATGATACGCCTATGCAGGAGGCGTATGTCAGGGGATATTGGGATGAGATGGCGGCGTTTACTAGAAGTTTGTTTAATTCAGCCTTTAAGACGAATCCATGGTTGGAGCGCGGCTTGATGACAGGTATAACGCGGGTTAGTAAAGAATCGATTTTTTCGGATTTGAACAATTTGAAGGTAGTCACGACGACTTCAAATGAATATGCGTCCTCATTTGGATTTACGCAGTCCGAGGTGTTTTTGGCTATGGACGAGTTTGGTTATGATAATAAGGATAAGGTAAAGGCATGGTATGACGGATTTAACTTCGGTAAGCTCAGCGACATTTATAATCCGTGGTCAATAATAAATTTTCTTGATACGGGCAAGGTGTCTGTATATTGGGCAAACACAAGCTCAAACAGCCTTATCAACAAGCTTATCCGCGAGGGTGGCTCGGACGTAAAGAAAAAATTTGAAGGTCTTCTGAATGGAGAGCCTGTCGTGAGCAATATTGATGAGCAGATTGTGTACAATCAGCTTGATGTAAGACCGAACGCGATATGGAGCCTGCTGCTTGCGAGCGGATATTTAAAGGTGCAGAGGCTAAAGACATATGACGATATAGACTGGCTGGGCGGGGCAAAGCCTGAGTATGAGCTGGTGCTGACGAATTTTGAAGTGCGCCTTATGTTTGAAGCGATGATTTTGGACTGGTTTGGCGTAGTCGAGTCGGATTACAATGATTTTGTCAAAGCGCTTCTGTCAGGCGACATAAAAGCAATGAATGAATACATGAACCGCGTATCGAGCGAGGTTTTCAGCTATTTTGACACAGGCAGGAGAAAGTCCGGCAAGGCTGAACCCGAGCGTTTTTACCATGGCTTTGTTTTGGGATTGTTGGTGGAGCTGAGGGGAAGATACCGCCTTACTTCAAACAGGGAGAGCGGTTTCGGCAGATATGACGTAATGCTTGAACCTCTCAACAAGGATGACGACGCGATTATTTTGGAGTTTAAGGTGCGTGACACTGACGACGAGCAGACGCTTGCCGATACGGTAAACGCGGCATTAAAGCAGATAGATGAAAGGCAGTATTCGCAGACATTGATTGATAATGGCATAAGCATGGGGAAAATCAAAAAGTATGGTTTTGCATTTGAGGGGAAAAAGGTACTAATCGGCGGAAGTGTAAAGTAAGAGGGATCGATATGTTTTTAATCAAGGGAATCTTTAAGTCGGGTGGTTAAATGGTCGAGAGCCCGGATTGGGATTGAGATGTTTTTTATTCAAAGGGGGAATCTTAATCTGAGGATGAAAATTTTATATAAATAATAGTTGACAATATCCTGTTATAGGAATATAATCAAAAGCATACAAAACCTACTTAAATAATAGGAAATAAAGACTGGAACAACAATAAAAATATTTAGCTGTCCAAACGGCAAGGAGGAATTAAAAATGGGAAAAATTAAGGAGAGCGCGCTTGAATTAATTGGAGGCACGCCGATATTAAAGCTTAACGGATACTCAAAGAAGGCTGGAATTACAAATGCTACAATACTTGCAAAGCTTGAATATCTTAATCCCGCGGGGTCTGTAAAGGACAGGATTGCGCTGGCGATGATTGAAGACGCGGAGCAGAAGGGCTTGCTTAAACCGGGGGCTACGATTATAGAGCCGACTTCAGGAAATACGGGAATCGGGCTTGCGTCTGTGGCTGCTGCAAAGGGCTATAAGGCGATTCTCACGCTTCCCGACACCATGAGCGTAGAGCGCAGAAATCTCCTTAAAGCGTATGGCGCCGAGCTTGTGCTTACCGAGGGTGCAAAAGGCATGAAGGGCGCGATTGCAAAGGCGGAGGAGCTTAATAAGGAGATAGAGGGTTCTATCATTCTGGGGCAGTTTGTAAACCCTGCCAATCCCAAAATACATAAGGAAACGACAGGACCTGAGATTTGGGAGCAGACAGACGGAAAGGTCGATATCTTTGTCGCAGGCGTAGGCACGGGCGGTACGCTCACAGGCGTTGGCGAGTATTTGAAAGAGAAAAACCCTGACATTAAGATAGTGGCAGTCGAGCCCGCCTCAAGCCCCGTATTGTCAAAGGGAACGGCAGGAGCCCACAAAATACAGGGAATCGGTGCAGGCTTTGTGCCTGATGTGCTAAATACAAAGATTTATGACGAAATCATTCCGATTGAAAATGATGACGCATTTACGGAGGGCAGGGCGTTTGCGGTAAGCGAAGGAATACTGGTAGGCATTTCATCAGGGGCAGCGCTTAAAGCCGCGTCAATCCTCGCCCAGAGACCTGAAAACGCTGGAAAGACGATAGTAGTGCTGCTTCCAGACTCTGGCGACAGATACCTGTCTACGCCGCTTTTTTCGGGGAATTAACAGTTAATAGCTTATAGCTGATAATGAGCTGCTGCTTTGCAAATGATTAATAATTTGCAAAGCAGCAGCTTGTTTTTGAACTATTGCGAAAACCTAGCTCCAAAGATTGCCGCAATCAAAGCAAATGGCGCTACTCTAACGAATAACCACTCAAATGCGTGAAATAATACTCCCGCAACTGCCGTTTCGGGTTCATTATAATCCCAGTTCAGGTAAGGACTGTTTAGCATTATTAAAGCTGCAGATACAACCGTTATACTCACACAAAATGAAATAAAAAGCCAACGGATTACTTTTCGCCTCGTTGCTTCCCGATGTGCAATTTGCAGATTTATGACCTCAAGTTTTTCGGAAATTGCCTTTAATTCATCAGCCTTTGGCTCTGCAACAGTTTCTCCAAGCAATGTGCTTACAGATGTTTCAAATACCTCTGATATGGAAATCAACATAGTGGCATCTGGAACAGATAAGCCTTGCTCCCATTTTGATATTGTTTGCCTTACCACATTCAGTTTGATTGCAAGTTCTTCTTGCGAAAGTCCTTTAGATTTTCTGATTGCTTTGATGTTTTCACTTAGCATAAGTGATACCTCCTTTCAACACCATTATGCAGAAAAAAGCCCATTGCGGCAAGCAACGTAAATTAACATTTATCCGACATTAAGCAGATTATGGATTACCCAAGGTTGAATTGTAACCATGATTATAAATGTGTAAATGGCAAACAAGAACACTTCGACCATATAATTGGCATTATTAGACCGAAACTTTTTTCTCAAATTATTAGGTAAAATTTTGGATAGCATATAATAAACCCAATATCCTACGCATACCCCCGCCGTATTTGTAATGAGATCATTTATATCTGTTGAACCCCATCCAAACATCTGAAATATTTCAACGGATAAAGAAAACAGAAATCCAGTTAATACGACGGTCTTTATATGGTAGTATTTCTTGTACAGCAATGGCAGGAAAAAACCTAACGGAACAAATAAAACAATATTCAGTATAGTATCTGTAGGTCCGCTTATCATACCGAAAAACGGAATCAGAGAGATTTTGGGGCGGAATGACATTGTACTTGTATAACCAATTCCTGTTACGGTCAAAATCCCAAAAAGATAATAATAAAACAAAAATACGGCACAAATATGAAAAGGGCTTTGTTTTCCTTTCGATTTTTTAAGGTATAAGAAATAAAATATAAGAACTGGCACTATAAACACATACCCGCTTATTGAGCGGATAAGAATATCTGAAATTGGTAACATATTTTCCTCCCTGTTTCTCTCAAAATTTTCTGTGAACATATTGTATATGAGTGACTGTTCAAAAGATTGCTGCAATCCCGATTGTTGAATTGTTCAGTGGTATTATCCTACCATAAATGCGCACACACCTCCATTAAAACTTGTTTAATATTTGTTTAAGATTTGATGTGATGTGGTATGATTGATAGATAAAAATTTTCGCCGTACATAAACTTGAAAAAAATTTTTTCTTAATGTAAAATTATAAATGGCAAAATTATGGAAACTGTATAGAAGAATGTGAGGAAGCTATGCTTAAATATCTGAAAAAATACTGGCTGTTTTTTATATTGGCGCCAATTTTTATGGTGGGCGAGGTGAGCATGGACTTGCTGCAGCCGCGCCTTATGGGACAGATTGTGGACGAGGGCGTGCTGGGCTTGTCGCATGGCGGAGTGGGCGACTTGGGGCTTGTAATAAATACGGGGCTTAGGATGATTGGGCTTGTGCTCTTTGGCTGCTTTTGCGGGATAATGTCGGGAGTGTTCGCAAACCTGTGCAGCCAGAATTACGGCAACGATATCAGAAAGGACGCGTTCCGCAGAGTGATGTCGTTTTCGTTTGAGCAGACCGACAGATTTTCCACGGGCTCACTGATTACGCGCGTGACGAACGACATTACGCAGGTGCAGAACCTTGTGACACAGTGCATCAGGGGCTTTGTGCGGACATTTCTGCTGTTTGCGGGCGGTATCGTGTGCATGCTTACGCTTGATTTAAGCTTTGGCGTGGTGGTTGCGTGCGCGCTGCCGCTGATTGTAGCGTGCGTTATATTTTTCATCGCCAAGGCCAATCCTATGTTTACTGTCCTGCAGGAAAAGCTTGACAAGGTAAATAACGTTATGCAGGAAAATGTCGCGGGCGCGCGCGTCGTCAAGGCATATGTAAAGGAGGAGTATGAAAAAGGGCGTTTTGGCGCGGCAAACGGCGAGCTCGTCGGCACACAGCTTGACGTGCTTTTGCTGTTTTCATATATGACGCCGATTATGAATATAATACTCAATGTTTCCGTGGTAGCGGTGATAAAGGTCGGTGCCATAGAGGTCGGAAACGGGGGAGTCACGCCAGGCGATGTGATGGCGGCGATTACATACATATCGCAGATTTTAAACGCCGTGATGCGAATGACAATGATTTTCCAGACCGTGTCAAGGGGCGTGGCATCGGGAAAGCGCATAAAAGAGGTGCTTGACTGTGAGCCGTCGATTAAGGGTGGGAGCTTTGCGGGTGATACTGCCGTCAAGGGCAAGGTGGAGTTTAGGAATGTGTCCTTTTCATACCCGAATATGGGTGAAAAGAAGGTTATCTCTGATTTCAGCCTGACGATTAATCCGGGCGAGACATTTGGTATTTTAGGCGCGACAGGGTGTGGCAAGTCAAGCCTTGTCAATCTGATACCGAGGTTTTATGACGCGACGCAGGGCGAGGTGCTTGTTGATGATGTGAATGTAAAGGATTATACATTGGGCGCGCTGCGTGGCAAAATAGCCGTGGCTTTGCAGAAAAGCGAGATTTCAGCACGTCGATACGTGAGAATATCGCGTGGGGAAAGCCTGACGCTGCAGAGGCAGAGATAAGGCGCGCGGCTGACGTGGCGCAGGCGTCTGAATTTATAGACAGCAAGGAGGACGGGCTTGACACGCAGGTGGCGCAGGGCGGTCACAGCCTTTCGGGCGGACAGAAGCAGAGGGTGGCGATAAGCCGTGCGGTTTTGAAAGACGCGGAAATACTGATTTTTGATGATACGACGAGCGCGCTTGACTTAAAGACGGAGGCAAGGCTTTATGAGGAGCTTAAAAGAGAGTATGGCGGCACGACGAAGATTATCATAGCCCAGAGGATTGCGTCGGTGAAGGACGCGGACAGGATTGCGGTTATCGAGAATGGGCGGCTTGCGGCGTGTGGAAGCCATGATGAGCTGATGGAGAACAGCGCGATTTACAGGGATATTTATGATTCACAGTTGAAACGGTAAGGTGTTCTAATGAGTCCGAATTTAATCAAAATATATAAAAATCGCGTCAATGTACTGTATCACAGATACAGTATATGGTGCAGTTAGTTTGCTGCAAGACGCTGCTTATTTTATATATTTTGACTAAATTCTACATTGTTGGATGGGTTAAGGTCTACAGAATAGAATGGAGGCTTGAAATGGCTGAAAACAGGGAACAGTCGATGAGCAATTACAGGGTGCCAGGTTCGCGAACGCCGCGCAACCGACAGGTGGAGAAGCCCAAGGAAGGCAGAAAAACTATGCGGCGGCTTGTGGGGTATTTTGCAAGCGAGATAAGAGTGGTTGTTTTTCTGCTTGCCGTGGTTTTTGTGGTGGTGATTGCGTCTGTGTATGCGCCGAGGCTGCAGAGCGACGCGATAGACTCGATTACGGCGCTTGACTTTGGGCGGCTGCCGAAAATTCTGGTGACTATGCTTATAGTTTATGCAATCCAGAGCCTTGGCACTTTTCTGCAGAGCAGGAACAGCGCGGTTTTGAGCCAGCGTGTAGTGAGCAGAATGCGCGAGGATTTGTTTGACTGCGTGGTTAATCTGCCCGTGAAATACATTGACAGCCATTCGCACGGCGACATTATGAGCCGCATGACGAACGATGTGGAAAATATTTCAAATACGGTATCACAGTCGCTCAGCTCGATGTTTTCGGGAATTTTGACGATTATCGGCACTGTTGCCATGATGTTGTACCTGTGTCCGCCGCTTGCGCTGCTGTCCTGCACTACAGTGCTGCTGATGCTTGCGGCGACTAAGCTGCTTTCAAAGGCGATGAGGACTTTTTACAGGAAACGGCAGGCGCTTTTGGGCGAGCTCAACGGCACTGTGGAGGAGATGGTGACGGGGTATCGCACTGTCGTGGCGTATGAGCATCAGGGCGAGGTGATAGAGAAGTTTGACAGCGTTTCGGATGAGCTTACGTCGGCGGGGATTTTTGCCGAGATTTTGGGCGGTTCAATGGGACCCGTGATGAATGTTATAAACAATGTGGGATTTGTGATTATTGCCGCGTTTGGAGGGTATTTTGCGGTAAACGGCGTGATTTCGATAGGAATTATTTCGGCGTTTATTGTCTACGCGAAACAGTTCGGGCGACCCATTGACGAGCTTGCGCAGATTTACGGGCAGATTCAGACGGCAATCGCGGGCGCGGAGAGGGTGTTTGCGATTATCGACCAACCAAGGGAGGACAAGTCGGGCAGCCAGAATATGGACAGCGCAAAGGGTGTAATCAACTTTAAAAATGTTAATTTTTCGTATGTCGAGGGGCAGCAGGTGCTGCATGATTTCAACCTTGAAGTGCGCGCGGGACATAAGATTGCGCTTGTCGGCGCTACGGGCAGCGGCAAGACTACCGTGGTAAATCTGCTGATGCGGTTCTACGACGTGGACAGCGGCGAGATACTGATTGACGGCGTAAACATCAAGGATATAGATTGTCAAAACCTGCGCGACAATACGGCGATAGTGCTGCAGGACACTGTGCTCTTTGCGGATACCGTGAGAAACAATTTGAAATATTCAAATCAGGGCGCGTCAGACGAGGAAATGGAGCAGGCGGCGAAGATGAGCAACTGTCATGATATGATACTGCGCTTAAAGGAAGGTTATGACACTCAGCTTTCAGGCGAGGGCTACAATCTGTCACAGGGACAGAGGCAGCTTTTGGCGATTGCGCGGGCGTTTCTGGCGCAGCCAAAGATCTTGATACTTGACGAGGCTACGTCGAGCGTGGACACGCGCACGGAAAAGCGCATACAGGACGCGATGGTAAAGCTTATGGAAAACAGAACGAGCCTTATTATCGCGCACAGGCTTTCCACGATACAGGATGCGGATTTTATCGTTGTGATGGAACAGGGAAGGATTATCGAGAGCGGCAATCACGAGGAGCTGCTTGAAAAGCAGGGGAAATATTATGAGCTTTACATGACGCAGTTTGCGGGAAATGCGATATAGCGGCGCTGGGATATTCTCCTTTTTTGGCTATGTTCATATAATAAAGCATAGCAAAAAAGGAGAATTTTTTTATGGCAATAGGTTATCTGAAAATTCAGGCGAGGCTTGCTGATGAGGCTGTGCCGCTTTCGGGCGTGCAGGTCAGCATAATGGACGACGACGGGCGTAAGATATATGAGGTGACTACCGATGAAAACGGCGAGGCGCCTGTGGTTTCACTGGAAACATTGGATATGGCGCTTTCGCTTGATCCAAACTATGCGGGCAATCCGTATGTCAGCTACAATGTGCTTGCGCGCAGGGAAGGCTTTCAGACGCGCTATGTGGAGGGCGTCGCGATATATGAGGGTGAAACGGCGGTGCTGCCGGTTACGCTTATGCCGATGCAGGAGTTTGCCCGCGGCGGCGACATAATGAAAATCGAGCTTGAAAAGCCCGCCGCCGCAAGGAGTGAAATGCGTTTCCAGCAGGCGCCGCCTGATAACGCGCGCATACTGAGGCAGGCTGTTATCCCGCGAGTGATTACAGTGCATCTTGGCACGCCTGCGTCGTGGGCGGCGAATGTGCAGGTGCCGTTTACGGACTACATAAAAAACGTGGCGAGCAGCGAGATTTATCCTACGTGGCCTGACGCGGCGCTGCGGGCGAATATTTACGCGATTATCACGTTTGCGCTGAACCGTATTTTTACGGAGTGGTACAGGAGCCAAGGCTATAGCTTTGACATTACCAACAGCACGGCGTATGATATGGCGTATGTGTATGGCAGGCAGATTTATGAGTCGATAAGCGTGATAGTGGATGAGATTTTTAACGAGTACGTGAGCAGACAGGGACAGAATATGCCATATTTTACATCCTTCTGCAATGGTACTACGTCTATGTGCGATGGGCTTTCGCAGTGGGGAACTGTGACATTGGCGCAGAGGGGGATGACGCCGCTGCAGATTTTGCGCTCATATTATCCGAAGGATATTGAAATCGTGGAAACAAACGCGATTACTGATATCACGTCGTCTTACCCAGGTACAGCGCTGCGGCTTGGCAGCACAGGGCTTGATGTGCAGACGGTACAGAATTATTTAAACAGAATACGCAGGAATTACCCCGCTATTCCTGAGATTACCGATGAGGCGGGGGTATTTGGAAACAGTACCTACAATGCTGTGCGCAAATTCCAGAGTATTTTTAATCTGGGCGATGACGGCGTGGTCGGGAAATCGACGTGGTATAAGCTTTCTCAGGTGTATGCGGCTGTGGCGCGGCTTGCCGAGCTTGACAGTGAGGGTATAGCTTCAGGGATAGGGACTGTTCCGCCAAGCTCCGTACTGCGTCAGGGCTCGCGCGGAAATGATGTGCTCACGCTGCAGTACCTTCTTGATTTTATTTCGGAATATTATCCGAACATACCGAGCGTCTCACAGGACGGCATTTTTGGCGGGGCGACGCGGCAGGCGGTGGAGGCGTTCCAGAAGATGCTGCAGCTTAACCCCGACGGCATAGTAGGCGCGGCCACATGGAGAGCGCTTTATGATGTCTACTTGAATCTGCGGGGGAATGCCAATATTCCGTCAGGTCCAAGCGCAGGGTATTTTGAATATACTGTAAAGTCTGGCGATACGCTGTGGCTTTTGTCGCAGAGGTACGGGACGACTGTGGAGGCGATAAAGCGGCTGAACGGTCTTAGCGGGAATGAACTGTCCATAGGGCAAACGCTTAAAATTCCAAGCTCTGAGCTGCCTCAGTATTTTGAGTATACCGTTAAATCCGGCGATACGCTGTGGCTTTTGTCGCAGAGGTATGGGACGACTGTAGAGGCGATAAAACGGCTGAATGGTCTTAGCGGGAATGAACTGTATATCGGACAGGTGCTTTTGATACCGAATTAATAAGTGGATTGCGGAAAATAAAAGCAGAAGGTCTGAATTTTCGGGCTTTCTGCTTTTATACTGTTTTGAAATCATTTTCAGATTTTAGCCTGCTTGTGTTGAATGTTTGGTGGATTGCTGATAAAATAAGAGCAGTATACTTTAATCTAAGTAAAAAGGGGAACAAAGCAGCCAAATGAAAGATAAAACGACACGTTTTTTGATAATAAGCGGTATATTTACTGTGATTTTCTGCGTGGTGATATTCGCCGCGCAGGCGGTTCATATGAGCAGGCGGAGCGCGGAGGCAATCAGTGAGCTTGGCGACATTTACATATCGGGAATGAGCGAGCAGGCGGCAAGACATTTCGGCACGACTATCGAGCTGAGGATGTCGCAGGTGTCGGCGATAGTGGATTCCGTGCCTGCAAACGGAAACGTCGAATCATCCATGCGCCTTACCCTTACATATAACGCGAGGGCGCGGGGGTTTGAGTATCTGGCGCTGTATTCGGGTGACGGCGTGCTTGAAATGTTGTACGGCAGCCAGCTTGCGATTGACAATCCCGACAGCTTTCTGGCGTCGCTTACGCGCGGAGAGCAGAAAATGTCGGTGGGGCGTGACGCGGACGGCAGGGAAGCTATTTTGATGGGAATCCCCGCCGTGTACCCTATGGCTGACGGAGGGGAAAGCATTGCGCTTGTCGCGGGACTTCCGACGGGCTATATCACTGATACGCTTTCGCTTGATATCGGCGATTCGCTTATTTATTATGTAATCATACGAAATGACGGCAGCTTTATTCTGCGCGACGAAAGCATTGAGGAGGCTGATTATTTTGAGCGCGTGCGCAGCCGCTACGACAGTGTGGGCGGCAAGAGCGCGGAGCAGTTTATATCAGAGCTTACGGCGGCTATGCTGGAAAACAGGAACTACAGCAGTGAGTTTAGGATAGACGGCGAAAGGCGTTTTCTGTACTGTACAAGCCTTCCTTATTCTGACTGGTTTATGATTATGTTTCTGCCGTATGGCAGGCTTGACAGGACTGTCGCTACGCTTGGCGCGCAGTGGACACGGACAGCCGTGGGCGGGTGCGTGATTATCCTGTTTGTGCTGCTGCTTGTGTTTATGAGGTATTTTTACCTGACGAGGAGGCAGATGCATGAGCTTGAAGCGGCAAAAAGGCTTGCGGAGCAGACAAGCAAGGCAAAGAGCGAATTTTTGTCAAATATGAGCCACGACATCAGGACACCGATGAACGGCATCGTGGGAATGACGGCGATTGCAAGCGCAAACATTGAAAATATCCCGCAGGTCAAGAACTGTCTTAAAAAGATTGAGCTTTCAAGCAAACATCTTCTTGGTCTTGTAAACGACATACTTGATATGTCAAAGATTGAGAGCGGCAAGCTTACGCTCAATTTTGAACAGGTGTCTTTGCAGGACACGATACAGAATATTGTGGATATGGTGCAGCCGCAGGTAAAGACGAAAAAGCAGTCGTTTGACGTGTACGTGCGCGACAGCATAGTGGAAAACGTATATTGCGACAGCATACGCTTGAATCAGGTAATACTTAACCTTGTCGGAAACGCGATAAAATTCACGCCAGATGGGGGCGCGATACAGATTGTGCTGTATGAGGAGAACTCGCCGCGTGGCTCATCATACGTGAGGGTGAATCTGTGCGTCAAGGACAACGGTATCGGCATGTCGCCTGAGTTTAAGGAGAAAATATTTGAGTCCTTTATGCGCGAGGACAACGCGCGCGTGCAGAAGACCGAGGGCTCTGGGCTTGGCATGGCCATCACGAAGTATATCGTTGACGCTATGAAGGGCACTATCGAGGTGGAAAGCGAGCTTGGCAAGGGCAGCGAGTTTCATGTGACGCTTGATTTGGAGAAAGCGTTTGCAAGCGAGGCTGAGATGCGTCTGCCTGAGTGGGAGGCGCTTGTGGCTGATGATGACGAGCTTTTGTGCGAGAGTACAGTCGCAGGGCTGAAGGCGCTCGGCGTAAAGGCGGCATGGGTGCTTAGCGGAGAGAGCGCGGTTGAAATGGTTAAAGAGCGCAAGGCGCAGGGCAAGGATTTTGACATAATAATACTGGACTGGAAATTACCTAATATGAACGGCATCGAGACGGCAAGGGAAATCAGAAAGCAATGTGGCGAGGATACGCCGATAATACTCACGTCTTCCTACGAATGGAGTGAGTATGAGGAGGAGGCTAAGGCGGCTGGCATAAACGGCTTTATAGAAAAGCCGCTGTTCCGCTCAAATCTGTATTATTGTCTGAAACAGTATGATAAAAATGCAGGCGCGGCTGAACCGCAGTGCGGGGAAAAGACAATGGATTTTGGCGGAAAAAGATTTCTCGTCGCCGAGGACAATGATTTGAACTGGGAAATTGCGCATGAGCTTATATCGGAGCTTGGGGCAGAGGTAGAAAGGGCGGAAAACGGAAAGGTGTGCGTTGAAAAGTTTGAACAGTCGGAAAAGGGCTATTATGACGCTATCATAATGGACATCAGAATGCCTGTGATGACGGGGTATGAAGCAACGCGTGCGATAAGGGCTTTGGAGCGCTCCGACGCGGGCAAAATTCCTATAATAGCTATGAGCGCCGATGCCTTTTCAGATGACGTGGAGCGCTCACTGGAGTGCGGAATGAATGCGCATGTGGCAAAGCCCATAGATATGGATGAGCTCACCAAAACATTAATAAAAACGCAAGGGCAGCGTTTTTAAGAGGTAATGAAAAGCTGTAAAGGACAGCGTTTTCGGGGTGATTGAGGAACTTTGAGGGCGGAGAATGGAGGATATATAGTGATGAAAAAAAATGTAATGGCGGCAATGATATTGGGGTTATCGATGGGGCTTACGGCGTGCGGGGGCGATGAGGCTGATGTGGTTGATGAGGTAGTGGAAAAGGAAGATGTGGAGATTTCACTTTGGACTTACCCTGTGGGCAATTGGAGCAATCCGAGCACTGTGGCGGGAATGCTCACTGACTTCAACCAGAAATATCCGAATATTCATGTGTCCGTGGATTATCTGACGTATGAAGACGGGGATGCCAAGGTAAACGAGGCGATTGACAGGAAAGCGGCGCCTGATTTAGTCTTTGAAGGTCCTGAGCGCCTTGTGGCTGACTGGGGCAGCAGAGGGGTCATGGTCGATTTGACTGATGTATGGGAAACCGAGGGCACGGCGGGTGAAATATATGACAATGTGCGCGCCGCATGCAGGCACAGCAACGGCGAATACTATGAATTTCCCGTGTGCATGACGGCGCACTGCATGGCTATAAATTATGATATGTTTAAGGCGGCAGACGCGCTTCAGTACATAGATGAGGAGAACCGCACATGGACCACCGAGAATTTCAAAAAGGCTGTGGAGGCGCTTGTCGCATACGGTCAGGAGAATGTCGGTGTTGTATATTGCGGAGGACAGGGCGGCGACCAGGGGACAAGGGCGCTGATAACGAATCTCTATGGCGGCGCGTTTACAAATCCCGAGCATACGGAATACACTGTAAACAATCCTGAAAATGTAAAAGCGCTGGAATTTCTCCGCGATTTAGACGGCATTAGCTTTGCGCCTGACATTGTCGGGGGCGATGAGGTGAAGCGATTTACAAACGGCGAGCTTGCGATGGCGTTTTGCTGGAATGCGTCTCTGGAGCTTACACAGACCTTGAACAATCCGAATCTGAATTTTGAGATAATGCCGATGACATTTCCCACTGACAGCGGCGAGCCAAAGCTGCAGGGCGGCATATGGGGCTTTGGCATATTTGACAATGGCGACGAGGCAAAAATAGAGGCGGCGAAAACCTTTATAAAATTTATGACCGAGGATGAGACGGAGTACAGCAAGGCGGTAATCGCGGCGGCGCAGTTCCCCGCAAGAAGCGGCAGCGCGATATACGCGAATGATGAATTTATGAATGAGTACAGTATGTTTATGCGCTATATGGGCGATTATTATCAGGTCACGCCAAACTGGGCAAACGCGCGCACAGCGTGGTGGAATATGCTGCAGAGCATAGGCAGTGGGAGCGACATCGAGGAGGCGCTTGGCAGTTTTGACGCCGAGGCAAACAAAGGCACAGGAGCGTCGGCGGAAAATTAATATCATGGTGAAGAAAAATGATGTGTTTCTGCTGGCAGGCATCGCGCTGCTTTCAGGAGTTATTTTTGCGGTGATGGCTTTGACGGGAATTTCGCGCGGCAGCGGCGGAAAATTGTTGGCGGAGGTTACTATAGACGGCAGGCTGTACGGGGAATTTCCGATGTATGAAGATACTGTGGTGGATATAGATGAACCGTTAGGGCATAATACGCTTGTTATTTCGGATGGTCAGGCATGCATTTCGGAGGCGGACTGCCCTGACCAATATTGCGTGCGGCATAGGGCGGTTTCCAAAACGGGTGAAACGATTATCTGCCTGCCGCATAAATTGGTTGTGGAAATTAAGGCGTATGGCAAGGTTTCCGTAGGCGCGGACATAGACGCCACAGCGCAATAGTTTTGCAAATGTGGAATGATTTTCAGAATATGCGAAAACATTAGTGCAATATGTTGACCGCTGACAGTTTGTAAAGTATAATTATAGTGATATTTACCAAAAATGTATAAATATCTATAAGAACATCTAATTTGAAAGGATATGTTGGGCGATGGAAGGAGCAAATGAGACTGTAACGCGAAATACGCTGGGGGAAAACAGCCAGGTGGCGCGCCTTGGCAAAATCACGAAAAGGACAAAGCTTTCTCTTATCATAGGGGCGGTTCTATTGTTTTTCGTGTTTATATCAGGCGCAAGCTATGTGGCAAATACATATGAACAGCTTGAAATCACTATGTACCTCAATCAGTACAGGATAGGCTCGAAGACGCTTACGGCGGCGGTTCAGTCGTATGCTGTGACGGGCGATATGCAATATTATGACGCATATATGAAGGAGCTTAACGAGGATAAAAACAGGGATATTGCATGGGCAGGTTTGGAGAAAAACAGCCTTAAAGATGAGGAGTGGACTAACCTCAACGAGATAGCGGATCTTTCCAACGGGCTTGTGCCGCTTGAGGAGGAGGCGATGGCGGCAGTGGCGGCGGGCGATACGCAGTCGGCTATGGACTTTGTCTTTGGCAGCGAGTACGGCACGGCGATACAGCGCATAAATGAGCTTACCGACACGACCATCAATAAAATACTTGCGCGGCTTGAGGCTAAAAAGTCGGGCTTTCTTGCATTTATGATAATATGCGCCGCAGCATTTGTGGCGGGCTTTGTATGGCTTGCGATGTCAAGCTTTAAGGCGATAGCTTTTTCACGCAAGGAGCTTTTGACGCCGATTATCAAGGTTTCGGAGCAGATGAAGGAGCTTGCTGACGGCAACCTGCATGCGCGGCTTGATTTGGAGGCGGACGACAGCGAGGTCGGCAGCATGGTCAAGGCGATAGAATTTATGAAGGATAACCTTGCGGGCATTATCGAGGAGATAAGCTTTGTGCTTGAACAGATGGGACAGGGCAACTACAGGGTTGATGTCGGGCATAATTATGTCGGCGAGTATGTGCAGATAAAGGAGTCGCTCAACAAGATTATTGAGGAGATGAAAAATACCGTAGCAACGATCACGAGTGTTTCAAACGATATTGACGCGGGCTCGGGGCAGCTTGCATCAGCGGCTGAGGATTTGGCAAACGCTTGTACAAGCCAGGCGGGCGAGGTTTCGGATTTAATGCTGCTTTTGGGAGAGCTTAGCGAGGCGATAGAGTATGATGAGAAGGAGGCGGAGGAGGCTGTCAAGATTTCCAATCTTTCAAGCTCGACGCTTGTCGCAAGCAGCCAGAAGATGGATGAGCTTAAGGTGGCGATGGACGAGATAAATGACTGTTCAAAGCAGATTATCGGTGTTATTTCAGCTATTGCGGATATTGGAGACGAGATTGACATGCTTTCGCTCAACGCTTCGATAGAGTCGGCGAGGGCGGGCGAAGCGGGCAGGGGCTTTGCGGTAGTGGCGGAGCAGGTTAAAAAGCTTGCGGAGGCGTCACAGAGCGCGGTCGGTGAGACGTCTGACCTGATACGCAGGACTGTGGATGCAGTGGATGTCGGAGAGCGCATTGCGGCGGAGGCGGCTGTAAATATGGAAGAAATGCTTATGGGCGCTGAGGAGACGACGGGGCGCATAAACGGCATTGTTGACAAGCTAAAGAGCGAGCTGGAGAGCATTTCGCAGATTAACGAGGGCATTGGAAATATGGCGGGAATTGTGGACAACAATTCGGCGACATCCGAGGAGACGGCGGCGATAAGCGAGGAGCAGAAGCAGCAGGTTGAGGCGTTGGTGGAATTGATGAGTGGGTTCAAAGTATAAAACATTAAGGAACTCTAAGGCAGCAAAGGACGCTGCCTAAGACTTCCTAAATGTTTAGAAAAATGCCATAGGGCGGGCATTTTTCGTGTAATTGCGTAATGTGTGAGAAATGTTAAAAAAAGGATTTGGTGTTATCATCAAATCTTTTTTTGCATATAATAGGTTGAAAAGATTTGTGTATGGGTTGGAGGAGTATGGATGGAGATTGAGGTTTTTAAGGGGCTTTTGATTCCGTTTCTGGGTACTTCGCTGGGGGCGGCTTGTGTTTTTGTGATGAGGCATAAGATGAATATTGCGCTGCAGAGGGCGCTTACGGGATTTGCTGCGGGGGTGATGGTGGCGGCGTCTATCTGGAGTCTGCTTATTCCTGCGATGGAGCAGTCGGAGGATATGGGGAAGATGGCGTTTGTCCCTGCGGCTGTGGGGTTTTGGATTGGAATTTTTTTTCTGCTTATGCTTGACCACATTATTCCGCATTTGCATATGCATAGCCAAAATGCGGAGGGACCCAGGAGTAGGCTTAAAAAGACTACTATGCTGGTGCTTGCAGTGGCATTGCACAATATTCCCGAGGGGATGGCTGTCGGCGTGGTGTATGCGGGGCTTTTGGCGGGGAATGAGCAGATTACGGTGATGGGGGCGTTTACGCTTGCCATTGGGATTGCGATTCAGAATTTCCCTGAGGGAGCGATTATTTCCATGCCGCTTAGGGCGGAGGGGATGAAGAAGTCGAGGGCGTTTGTGTATGGGGTGCTTTCGGGCGTGGTGGAGCCGATTGCGGCTGTGATTACGATTTTGGCGGCTGGGTTGATTGAGAGGGCGCTGCCGTATCTTTTGGCATTTGCGGCGGGGGCGATGATGTATGTGGTGGTGGAGGAGCTTATTCCTGAGATGTCGGAGGGGGAACATTCTGATGTGGGGACTGTGTTTTTTGCGATTGGGTTTACGGTGATGATGAGTTTGGATGTGGCGCTTGGGTAGTTTGGAAGGGAATGTGTTCTTAGGCGGACGAAGGCAGCTAATATACTGTCTATATTAGCTGCCTTTTGGGTGTCGAAGCGCTTTTTTGTATGTTAATGGGCAGGCGGCCTGTCTTTAGTTTTGTTTTAGGCGAGAAAAGTTTCGGATTCACCGCATATTGCCGCCGAATGCCAAAAGACGTCGGCAGATATGGCTATAGTACATGTGCGCCTGAAATGCAAGCGGTAAATATGTCGGTCAACGTTTATGCCAGATAGCATTTATGCCAGATAGAAGTTATGCCAGACAGAAGTCATGCCAACTGGCTGACAGTCCAGAATGTTTAATCAGGTTATTGACAGACCTCAAGAGTGTGTTATATTTAATTATAGAAGCGGCAAGACAAGGGCGTACTGATGCTTCATTGTGAAGTGCGGTATGCCCTTGGATTATATTGAAGCCGAGAATGACGGCTCATCAGTATTGATAAGCTGCCTATGGGCGGCATGGGGGATTGCAATGGGAAAATTTGAGATCAAGGATAATTTTTATTTGGACGGAAAGCCGTTTAAGCTGATATCGGGAAGCATACATTATTTCAGGGTAGTGCCTGAATACTGGCGCGACCGTCTTGAAAAGCTTAAGGCGATGGGGGCAAACACCGTGGAAACATACATACCGTGGAATGCCCATGAATCCAAGAAGGGACAGTTTAACTTTGAGGGCAGGCTTGACCTTGTGCGATTTGTAAAGACGGCGCAGGAACTGGGGCTTTATGTGATACTCCGCCCGTCGCCCTATATATGCGCTGAGTGGGAGTTTGGCGGTCTTCCCGCGTGGCTGCTCGCGGAGGACAATATGAGGCTGCGCGCCAATTATGAGCCGTTTTTAAAGCATATAAGGGACTACTATGACACGCTCTTGCCGATAATCACTCCGCTGCAGATTACAGAGGGCGGTCCCGTGATACTTATGCAGGTTGAAAACGAGTATGGTTATTACGGCGACGACGGAAAATATATGGAGACTATGCGTGACCTTATGCTTGAAAGGGGCGTAGAAGTTCCGCTCATTACATCTGACGGACCTTTTGAGGAGTCGCTTTCCTGCGGAGTGCTTGCGGGAGCCCACCCGACAGGCAATTTTGGCTCCCGCACGAAGGAGCGCTTTAAGGTGCTTGAACCGTACGCAAAGGGCGGTCCGCTTATGTGCGCCGAGTTTTGGGTAGGCTGGTTTGACCACTGGGGAAACGGCGGGCATATGACGGGTAATTTGGAGCAGAGCACGCAGGATTTGGACGATATGCTTGATTTAGGTCATGTGAATATCTATATGTTTGAGGGCGGCACGAATTTTGGCTTTATGAACGGCTCAAATTATTACGACGAACTTACCCCTGATGTGACCTCATATGACTACGATGCTGTGCTTACGGAGGCGGGCGATTTTACAAAGAAATATGAAAATTACAGGAGGGTTATATCAAAATACGCCGATATTCCCAATGTCGAGTTTTCGACCAAGATTGTAAAGAAAGCATACGGAAGGCTTGAAGTAAAGGAAAAAGTCGGACTGTTCAATGTACTTGAGGACATTTCCACTCCAATCGAGGACACTTTCCCAATCTGCATGGAAAAGTGCGGGCAGAGTTACGGCTATATTTTGTACCGCTCAAAGCTTGAAAAAGAGAAAAACATTGAAAAAATCCGCCTGTGGGGAGCAAACGACAGGGCGAATATTTTTGTGGACAATGCAAGGGCAGTGACGCTTTACGACAGGGAGCTTACGGGCGAGTACGACGTAATATCAGGCACAGTGAAAAAAGCGCAGGATGCGAACGCCGCCGCGCCTGATGATGAGCCAAAGCAGCAGAATGAGCCGATAACCTTCCCGCAAGGCGCGACGATCGATATTCTCATGGAAAATATGGGGCGCGTAAACTTCGGCCCTATGATGGAGAGCCAGAGAAAGGGCATCGCAGGCTGTGTGCAGATAAACGGGCATATGCATTACAACTGGACAATGTATCCGCTGGAGCTTGACAATATTGACAAGGTTGATTTTTCAAAAGGATATGACGAGGGGCTGCCCGCATTTTACCGCTTTGAGCTCGACGTGGATGAGCTGGGAGATACATTTCTGGAGCTTGCAGGCTGGGGGAAAGGCTGCGTATTTCTGAATGGGTTTAACCTCGGGCGCTATTGGGAGATAGGACCGCAGAAGCGTCTTTATATTCCCGCGCCGCTTTTAAACAAGGGCTTGAATGAAATAATAGTTTTTGAGACTGAGGGAAAATCAAGCGGAATAATCGAATTAAAAGATGAGCCTGATATAGGCTGAAAAAAGGAGCTGCCTGCTAATCAATCAATGACGGTTTAGCAATGCGGCTCCTTTTAAGTGGTTTTATACGGTTAATGAAAGACAGGCAGGTTTTACCTGTTCGCCAGTAACCTTGACAAGCATTTCGCGCGCGTTGTCGCCATGAAAGGCGTATATCATAAGCTGTCCGCGGTATGCTCTCCTATAGCTTGCGCTGTATTCGGTAATGTCGCTCAAATCCCCGTTTTCCAAGCCTAAGAGAGTGCCGTTTTCAACAGAGGCGTTAAGCATAGTTGAGTCATTGTATACGCGTCTGCCGTTTTCGTCAAGCATGGTGACTTCGATTTGATGAAGCCCTGATACCGCGCTGTCATTGCACAAATATTCTTTGAGGGATATCTGGCAGGCGCTCATAGTGGTGTAAAGCGAGTGGCTTACGCCGCAAAATTCGCCTGTTCCCTGCGCTTTAAGCTCTCCTGATTTAAAATTCGTGACGGCGCATATGCAGTCAGCATCCTTTTCTTTGCTGAAAATTCCTAAGCTTTCGCCGTTTAAGGACAGCTCTATACTTTCAAGATTTGTATAGCATTTTACTAACACAGGCTCGTCTTTGCAGTAATTCCAATATTCGCTTGCCGAAGAAAATTCACATGATACGGCGTCGTCAAATACCTCTCCCCATGGAGTGATGCGACTTTCGTCGAGCCGTACGGTGGCAAGGTGTACCATTGGAGTATCGGACCAAAAGCTCTGCCTGCGGAAATACCCTGTTTTTTCAAAGCCCGCAAGCGTCAGAAGTCCCGCGCCTGAACCGTGGACAGGCCAGCCGCGCGCCTCGCCCAGATAGTCGATTCCCGTCCAGAGAAATTGTCCCGATATATATTCATTATCAGTCACAGCACGCCATGCTTTATATGTATGTCCGTTTTCGCTGCCAAGGAAAGGCTTGCCTGGGAAACGCAGGTGGTGCTCCGCGTACAGGTGCTCCTTGTAATTAAATCCGACGACGTCAAGCGGGTCGATAAATCCAAGCTTGGCTGAAAGCTCTGGAAATGCGGCAGCCAGAGTGACAGGGCGCGTGATGTCAGCCGATTTTGCTATGTCGCAAAGCTGTTTTGAAAGCACGGCAAGGCGTTCGGCATTGGGACGCTTTGGATTATACATACGCTCGTTTTCTGGTTTTTGGGCGTCATTATTTCCTGTCATGCTGTCAAAGGACGGATGGCAGTAGGGATCGTTCGGATAGTCGATTTCGTTGCCTATGCTCCACAATATCACGCTCGGATGATTGCGGTCGCGAAGTATCATGTCTTCTAAGTCGCGCTTGTGCCAGACAGGAAAATTTGTATAATAGCCCTGATTTCTGGGCGGATAGACGTTATGACCCTGCCACCACTTATTTTTTGGAAGCTCCCACTCGTCAAAAGCCTCGTCCATGACGAAAAAGCCAAGCTCGTCGCACAGGCTGTATAGCTCAGGCATATGTGGATTGTGGCTTGTGCGGATTGCATTGCAGCCCATCTCTTTGAGTTTTATAAGGCGCCGCCTCCAAACAGGCGCATACACCGCCGCTCCGAGGCACCCCGCATCATGATGAACGCACACGCCCTTTAGCTTGTAGGGAGTGTCGTTTAGGAAAAAGCCCTTGTCGGCATCAAAGCGAATGCTGCGCATGCCTACGCGCGTTGTGTTTGCACAGTATTCCTGACAGTATTGCGTATCACTTTCGCCTTTGTATCTGATAAAGGTTTTGAGTGTGTAGAGCGTCGGATTTTCAGGAGACCAGAGCATAGGGTTGTCGATGGCGCCTGTGTTTTTCACACATACGCTCTTGTTTGGCGGTATAGTGACGTCTGAGGATGTCTGGCTTACGCATTTTTCGCTTGAATTACTGAAGAGTAAATTTGATACTGTGGCATTGCAGGGGGCATCTGTATGGTTTGCAATCATGCTTTCGACAGTATATTCGAAGTGATCGGCGCATACGTTTTGAGTGTGGAAAAATATGCCGTTTACCTCTGGACATATCGGTTCGCAGATGGTAAGCGTGACCTTGCGTGTTATGCCTGAGCCTGTAAACCATCTGGAATCCGAAAGTTCTCGCCTGTCGACATATACGCTTATAATATTTTCAGACTCAAAATTAAAGCAGTCTGTAATATCATAACTGAATGATATATAACCGTTCGGACGCTCTCCGAGATATACGGAGTTGCACCATACGCGGCTGTTTTTGTAGATGCCGTCAAAATTTATTGTGATCCGCCTGCCGCGCCAGCCGTCTTGCGGATCGATATGTATTCTGTACCAGCCTATGCCGCCCGCAAGATATCCCGTCCCGCTGGAGTAATCCTTTGAAAATGCAAGCGATACCGACCAGTCATGCGGCAGCCGAACCTCACCCCATGCACTGTCGTCATACCATGCCTGCCATGCATCGGGTTCATCACCGAGGTTAAAGCGGCTTTTTTCGATATTAACAGTAAGCGTGTCAATAGTTGTATCCATAGCGCAAATCATTTCCTTGATATATTAAATGCGGGCTGCGGCGTAAGTCGAGGCAAAAATCGAAGATAAAGCAGCCGCGCCTTGCATATATCATACCGAGTTTGGGCGCGGAATGCAAGCGTTTGGGCGCCTTTATAAAGCATATTTCGGTAGCTTGGCGCAGAAAATTTTATTATTATTTGGTTATTGTAAATAAGGAATTTCTCAAGTATACTATAGTAGAAAAATAAAAATACCAGATAGTTTTTGTTATACTATTCAGAGTGATCGTTATGTAGACAGAGAAGAAAAAGGAAAAAATAGGCACGCTATGTTTTTTTAAATTGGAAAATATCAGGGGTCAATCCGCTAAAAGATTTACAGTGCGGTAGAGGATGCGGTCAGTGTACTTGCGGAGACTGTGGACTTGAATGAAAAAGGCTGTTATGAGGATGCGTTCATGAATACACATTACATACCACGTCTTCTGTTGAAACACTTTGCAGAAGAAAATAAAGTCTGCGTGTACGATTCTGCCACAGCATCATACACACGCAAAAAAATAAAGAATACCTTCACCATGGAAGACGCCTTTGACGAAGAACTGGAAAACGCCTTTGCGACAAAGCTGGAGGGACCGTTTGGCGATTTGTTGAACCATAAGTTGCTGTCAGGTGAAAAAATCACAATCGACCGCAGAGAAAATCTGCTGATGAGAAAATTTATGATGATCAATGCATTAAGGTCGCCTCTGACAAACCATTCATGGGAGGAAATAGTAGAAATAACAAAAACACAGAATCATCCTTCAGTGCACATGGCGGAGTTTATGCGTCGTTTCAGTCCTGAGTTTCGGGAGCTGTTTAACAGCGTATATTCAAAGAATACATATATTTCCGATTTGAAAAAGGCTATGGAGATAGAATCACTAGAGGACATATCGGGAGCAAAGGAGGACTCTGGAATATCGATTAAATTAAGTTTTGCGGCAAAATATGCAATGGCGGCGACTGTTGCCTTTTGGGACTGCACTGATTCGGGACAAGAGTTTATTCTTCCAAGGCTTCAAGGGATATCAGAGATGGACAATAAAGGCATAGTACATAAAAGCATTGTCCTTGCGGACAGAAAGGAGGGGCTCGAAAAGGAATGGCTGCCGGAAGATATGAAGGCTGAAATTATGAGTATGCTTTATGGCAGTACAATATTCAGCGATAATTACGGCGTTTATCCGCTGTCCCCCACCAGAGCGTTGGTATGCTTTTCGCCTTATTTCAAAGCATTTTTCCCGATGAAGGCCGCCAATTCGAGGATTACTTATCCGCCACTGCTTGACGGCAAACAGTTTGCTATGCATTTTTATAAGCCGATGAGGCTGGAGCTCTTTAAGCCCTGCACCAATAACAACAACAGCATATACCATTATTCCGTAAAACAGCTCACAGCGGCTGAAACGCAGGGAATCAACGCATTAATGATGAATGCGGAAACAGAGGAGTTCGTATTCCACGATTATGAAAAAATCAGAGGTTCCTTTAAGTATTACGACAACGAAGCTGTATTTGCAGGCGGTAAAAAATATGACTTTAGGCATTTGGAATAATCCGAATGTCAAAGTCATATTTTTTTGCCGTAATTTTATGAAGAAAAAAGTTCTAGGATGCTGACATCAAGCGCATCAGCAATTTTTGCTATCGTGTTGAGTGAAATATTCTCGCAATGTCCGTTGCGGTAACGGTTTACCTGGCGGGGCGATTTTTCGATAGCGTCAGCAAGCTTTTCAGTGCTGATGTTACGCTCCTTGCACAATCTGCATAAATTATCGGCAAAGCTGTAATGGTATTGATACATAATTCCACCTCCTTCGCCAAGTCGCCAAGGTTCCAAAGATTTCCTTGTGTATCTTTACGTATCTATTATTATAACAGAAACGCCATCAAATGTCATTCCCAAAATGTCGAAAATAAATACAATTATATATTGAGAGCGTTTATCGCTTTCAACAGGCTGTATTGTAAAAAGCAAATACAGCTTGAAATGAATTACAGGAAATTATTTTAAGGAGGAATTATGTCATACAAGGAACTGATTGAACAAAGCATACAGGGAGTATACGAAAAAGGAATCGCAACAAAGATATTGCAGCACATGGGGAAGATACGCAATGCCTCGGATATTACGCAGGCAAGAAGATGGCCTATGGAACTATTGCAGAATGCAGGAGATCTGGCTTATGAGGACAGGCAGGTAAGAGTACGGGTTCGCTTGGAAAGGGACCGGTTGGTATTCGAGCATACGGGAATGCCGTTTCGGGTAAGGGACATATTGTCTATTGTAAATCAGGTTTCATCAAAAAATCCGGGGGAAACGGTAGGTCAGTTTGGAACAGGCTTTACTACCACCTACCAGCTTAGTGAAAAAGTGGAAATTCGTTCTGTCTTAAAGGAGGAAGGGCTTCCATATAAGCGTTTTTCTGTCATATTGGATCGCAGCGGCAAGACGCATGAGGAGTTGCACGAGGCTATTGAAAAAAACATGCGAGAGCTTAGCATAGCCGATGAAGGTGAAGAGCTGCGCGATTATAATAAGGATGATTTCAATACGGCATTTGTGTATCATTTGGAGAGCAGTCACAGCAGGGAAATTGCGCTTACAGGTATGAGGGATTTGCGTGATACGATATTGTACATAATGCTTTTCTCGCAGTCAATTAAAAGTGTGGAGCTTGAATTTGCAGAGGGGTTGCTGCAGGAGGAAGGGCGGCATTTTGTGTATGAGCGCGGCAGTTCGGCAATCGTATCAGGCGGACGCATAACTGAAACAGTTATTATGGAATCCGGTAAACAGCATATTCTGAGGCATATGTCGGACAATGGAATTACGATTGCGGTGGAGTATGATGCCCAAAAGGGATACTTAAAGCTTTCAGAGCGCACTCCCAGGCTCTTTATTGATTTTCCGCTAATCGGCGCGGAGGAATTTCCGTTCCCTATGGTGATAAATTCAAGGCGCTTGAATCCAAATGAGCCACGCAGCGGAATTTCTCTTGTCGACTTGGAGCAGTCAGAGGACTCACGAAAAAATAAGGTGGTAATGGATGAAGCAGTCAGTTTGTACGGAGTATTTTTGAAAGAGGCAGTGGGAATGGGGCTGTCGGGAATTGAAAATGTGCTTTATATCCCGAAATATCAGGACAATAAAGAATGGTCACGCTTATGGGTGGAAGCACACCTGTATAACAAAATATACGAGCACATAGCTGATGAAAAAATTTTTGACACTTCTGACGGCATGCAGAGCCTAAACTGCCAGAGCCTTAGTATTTTGCAGGCGGCAACCCCAGAAGAACAGCAGGGAATGATTAAAATATGCGCTGAGATTGACGGGCTGCTGGTGCCGGAGGGAGAGGTTGACTGGTATTCCGCGCTTGAAAATTACAGTGAGGCTTGCAGCAGGAGCATTTCGCTGGAAGGGCTTCTGGGAAAAGCCAGCGAATGGAGCGTGCTGGGCAAAATCAAATGTTCTCGGATAGAATGGTGTCAGAAGCTGTATGAGCTTGGCATTTCCAATGAAGCAACAGCGACATTGATACGCACAAGCGCTGTGGCAATACTGCCAAACCAATGTGAGAATGACAGGCAGCTCTATAGAGTGTCAGAGCTGTATCGTGACAACGGGATTCCGGAGGTTTTGAAGGATGTGTCGGAAGAACTGGATAAGCTGAAAGCGTCGAGAGGCATGTGCGGTTCGGCGGCAAATGCGGTAGAAATAAGGAAAAGACTTCTTCACAGTGATATAAAGGCGGAAAATCTAACGGAGCTGCATGAATATCCGCTGTCAACGCTGATAGAGTATATTGTACAGCGCAGCAGGCGTGGATTTCCGGTGGAGCAATTTTCATATTATGGAAATACTTATATGCAAGCGTGGCGTAATGCGTGGACAAAGCTGCTGTGCTGCGGACCGGATAAACCCTTGTATGATATATTCAGGCAAGTTTACGCGGAGGAACTGCCGGATTATAAAAAGCTGGAGGATGAGAGAATATCGGATTCTTTGTGGAAAAATTCTTATATAGGGCTGTTAGATAACATTTTTGGCGATTTGGAAAAAGCTGGATGTATTGACTCGCTCAAAGCGGAATTGGATGCTGACTGGCTGAGCAGATTATTTAATGCGGCGCTTGGGTATTATGAAGCTTATAGTTTGAGCGTCAAAAAAATTTTTCCCAACCAGAAAGGAAAGTTTTGTACGCTTTTGGAGCTTTATGAGGATAAAATCGAGGCGAAGGAACTGAAAAAAATCGTATGCTGTTTCAGCCAGCGTGAGAAAGACTGTAATATATTGGAAGAGCTTTTATATGAACAGATTAAGCTGGATGGCGGCTGGAATCCACGCGTTATGGCGAATAAGGAGGTGACCTCACGCATATCAAGGGCGGTTAGCAGGCTTTTGTCGGAAGGCAACCTCAACGATGCGCCGGAGGAGCTTCAGGAGGCATGTACGCTTCTGCTCACATGGCTTCAGGAGCATCCCGGTGAGGCGAAGGAATATTTCCCTGAATATTCTACTGAGGAGGAGCAGGCAAAGCTGGTTACATCAAAGGCTGTCGTCAATCTGCAGAAAAAATCGAGAGGGCTTGATAAGCTTATGGAGATTGCGGGGACAGAGGATGTGGACGAACTTATTGAAATAATGGAAATGGGAGTGGGGGCAGCAGGAAAGACGGACAAAGACGAATCCGCAGGCGGCTATGATGAGGCTTCGGGAGTATTTTTCGGAAATGAAATTGGTTTAATGCCTCAAGCTGAGCGTGAAGACATACTTAGGGAAATAGGCAGAGGAGGAGAGCTTTATGTCATGGAACAAGTCAAGAAGCTGTTTGAAGAGCAGGGGTGGAGCGTTACAAGTGAAAGTCAGGGACTCATCAAATTGAAGAAGGACAGCCAAGCAGCGCTTTCGACGGAGGACGCTGCCGACAGGAATGACGGAGCGGACTGGATTGGCATTGCGGATGACACATACCAAATGGCAGAGCTTTACCAGCCGGATACGGAAGAATATCATCAGGAAGGGTGGGATATCCGGATAAGGCTTTGGCACTCTGACGAAGAGCAGCCAAAAGAATTTTATATAGAGGTTAAGACGCATACGACAGACAGTGAGGTGCATCGCGTACTTAGGCTGTCTGATAGCCAGATGCGTTTGGCTGCTTCTTACGGTGGAAGCTGTTTTGCTGTGATTATGGTAGACTATAACTGGAAAGCTCATGTGGCGATTGGAATGCGTTGGTTTCCAAATATATTGGAACAGATTTCCAAAGGCAGAATCCGCAGCGCACAGGGAAAGTACTGGTTTTTTGTGATAGCATAAAACAAATATTTTCTATTCCCGAATAATTGACAGCCCTGAATATAAAAAGTATAATTTCTCATATAGAGAACATAATAAATGTGTGTTGCTGAATACTGAAGGGAGGAATTTGTATGTCATTTTATGGCGGATTAGAGGATATGGATGAGCTTGAAGAAAAAAAGCAGAAAATGCAGGAAAAGGAAATAGACGACATCATCAAAATGCTCGACAGCAAAACCACAGGCGGCGTAAGCCGTATAAAGGTCGAGGTTTCCGAGCAGCAGGCGCAAGGCACAGTCAGCGCCAAGTACCACCATGGCCGTTGCGATGTGGGCAGTCCTTGGGCTACAGGCGAAGTGCGTAATTTTGGCGGCTGCGATTGACCTATGCATTAAATGTGGTACATATATAAAAATGGCGGGAGTATCGATTATTGACCGATATCCCGCCATTTTCACATATCAGTTTCCACCCTTTTCCAACAGAAAATCATACTGCGACATAAAGAGGTTGTAATACTCGCCTTTTAAGGCAAGCAGTTCGTCATGAGTGCCTTTTTCAAGAATATTCCCATTGTCAACATACATGATACAGCTTGCATTTTTTATTGTAGAAAGCCTGTGCGCTATGATAAACGATGTCCTTCCCTCAAGCAGCCTGTTCAAGCCGTTTTGAAGCAAAATCTCCGTTTCGGTGTCAATGCTTGAGGTCGCCTCGTCGAGTACCAGTATGGCGGGGTTTTCGAGTAGCGCTCTCGCAAAGCTTATAAGCTGGCGCTGTCCTGCCGACAGTCTGTTGCCGCGCTCATTGACCTGCGTTTGATAGCCGTCCTCCATTTCCATGATAAAGTCGTGTGCGCATACCGTCTTTGCCGCTGCGATAACTTCCTCGTCTGTGGCGTTTTGGTTGCCATAGCGTATGTTATCCATAATCGTGCCTGAGAATATAAAGCTGTCCTGCATCATAATACCCATCTGTTTTCGCAGTGATTTAAGCGTTACCTTCGATATGTCAGTGCCGTCAATCAGTATCTCGCCTGAATTTACATTGTAAAAACGGCTGATAAGGTTTACTATAGTCGACTTGCCCGCGCCCGTAGGTCCGACAATGGCATATGTGTCGCCAGCGTTGGCGGTAAAGCTCACATTGTTTAAAATCTGTACGCCGTCCTCATAGCTGAAGCATACGTTTTTAAATTCAACCTTTCCGCTAATCTGCGGCATTTCGCCGGCATCCGGAGCGTCCTTTACATTTACGGGTTCGTCGATAGTCTCAAAAATGCGCTCAAGATAGGCAATCGCGGTAAGCAGGGAGTTGTAAAATGACGCAAGCGTGTTTATAGGCTCCCAGAACCTTGAAATATACGAAGTAAACGCAATCAGTATGCCGATAGTGACACCGTACAGTTCTCCCGAAATCCAGCCAATGCCGATAACGTAAATAAAAGCGGTGGTAACGGTTGAAATACCGTCAATACATGGCCACATGATAAAGTTGTACTTCACTGCGCGCATCCAGGCGCTTCTGTAGCTGTCGCTAAGACGGTTAAAAATAGAAGTATTTTCCTTTTCACGCACAAAGGACTGTGTGACGCGTATGCCGTTTATGCTCTCTGCTATGTACGCCGTAAGGTTTGACTGTTTGTTGCTTTGTATCTGCCATGCGTGCCTCTGGCGTTTCTTTACAAATACGATGACGCCGATTAATACAGGCAGGCCGCACAGGCAGATTAGCGTAAGCCTTACATGAAGGGCAAACATAAAAATCATGATAAAGATAAGGTTGCACATGTCGGTAATCGTGTTGATGATACCATTTGAGAGCAAGTCGCTTAAACTGTTTACATAGTTTACGACTCTTACCTGAATTTTACCATGTGGGCGTTCATCATAATAAGAAAAAGGAAGCTCCTGCAGATGGCAGAATATATCGGAGCGGAGCTGATGCACGATTTCCTGTCCGATACGGCTCGTTATTCTTATCTTAAAATGTATGCAGACACAAGAATACAATACAATAACGAGTGATATTATTGATATAATAACTATCGCCCTTATATTCTTTGCAGGTATGTACTTATCCATAATTTCACTGATAAACAACGGAAACAGCATAGTGAGCGCTGAGGACGACAGCATCAAAAACAGCGCGAGGGCAAGCTGACCCTTATAAGGCTTTACATAATGAAGGACACGCACAAGCTGATGCACGTCAAATTTGCTTTCCATTACCTCGTCCACGTCATATTTATTTCGTGCCATTAGTCCTGCCTCCCTTCTCAAGCTGACGCGCGGCCTGTTCCGCCGCATACTTTTCAAATTCTCCGTACTGGTGGCGGAAAACGGTAGCATAATAGCCGTTATTTTTCAGCAGTTCATCATGAGTTCCCTGCTCGACAATACGCCCGTCATTTAATACAAGTATCAAATCCGAGTCCTTGATTGACGAAATGCGGTAAGCCACTATAAAGATAGTGCATTTGTGCCCGATAGAATTAAGCTGCTTTTGGATGTAGCTTTCCGTTTCCATATCTACGGCAGAGGTAGTGTCGTCGAGTATCAAAATCGAGGGTTCCTTTAAAAGCGCCCTTGCCAGCGAGATACGCTGTTTTTGCCCGCCGGAAAGCCCTACGCCGCGTTCGCCTACGATAGTGTCATAGCCGTCGGGCATCTGGCGGATAAATTCATCCGCGTCCGCCATCACAGCCGCGCGCTCGACCTCCTCAAACGGGCAGTCCGGCTTGCTGTAAGCGATGTTTCCTTCTACGGTGTCAGAGAAAAGGAAAACGTCCTGCATAGCCATACCGATATTTTGGCGCAGGTTATACAAATCCAAGTCCTTTACGTTTTTGCCGTCAACAAGCACCTCGCCGTCCGTTACGTCATAAAAGCGGCACAACAGATTCATGATAGTGGATTTGCCGGAACCGGTAGTGCCCAGTATTCCGACAGTCTGCCCGCTGCGTACCTTGAAGCTCACATTATGTATGATATCCTCGTCGTCCGCGCTGTAGGAAACGTTTTTAAATTCGACGTCGCCGTTTAAGCGAGGGCATTTGATAGCCTTTTCGGGACGCTTTACATTCGGCTCCTCGCTGTATGTGGCGTATATTTTTTCGACTGAAGTCGTAAAGCGCTGTATGTCGTTGATACGCCAGCCAATCTGTCGCAGGGGGTTCATAAGCATCCACAGGTAGCCGTTAATCGTGACATAATTTCCAAGCGTCATATAACCTTGGATGACCATGATGCTGCCTACCAGCATGAGGATAATGGTAAGCATATTTGAGAGAAATTCAAACAACGGCACATATTTTGTCCAGATTTCAGCAGCGCCAAGCTCGGCATCGCGGTAAGCGTCGTTTTCCTTGTTGAATTTGCCAATCTCATAGTCCTCCTTTGAGAAAGCCTTGACTACGCGGTTGCCGCTGACGTTTTCCTGTACAAAGGTGTTGAGAGAGGAGAACTGCTCTCTTATTTTTTGAAAACGCGGACGCCCCTCCTTTGTCTGGCTGAGCGTGACAAGCAGCGCAAACGGCAGGACGACGCACATGCAAACGGCAAGGCGCCAGCTTACGGTAAAAATCATTATGAGCGCAAAGAAAAACAGGAAGACGTTTTCATACACTTGATAAATAACGAACGCTATGAAATGACGTATCGCATCCATATCGCCGGTCTGGCGGCTGAGCAAATCGCCGGTACGCTTTTTGTTGTAAAAATTAAAGTCCTCCTGCAGGAGCTTTCTGTATACAGTATCACGCATGGCAAAAAGCACATCCTGCGAACATGTTTCAAAAATGACCTGCGACCAGTAACGCAGCAGACCGCGCAGCAGAGTGATGATAAGCAGCAGCGCGATGAGGCGCGGGAGCAGCTCATACCTTCCTGCCGTAATCACGTCGTCAACGATTGAGCCCGACACAATAGGCTTTACAATGGCAAGCACAGAGATAACGGTAGTTATCAATATGCCCAGCGCCATCTTAAAATTGTACTTTTTCAAGAATGAGTAAAACCATTTCATAGCAGTCATAAGTCACACCAAAATCCTTTCATGTGTTTTAATTTTGAGGCTTGTTCAATAGAGTTTACTCCATATTTTGACAATAGTAAAGAGAAAAAAAGCTTTTTTGAAGAAAATTTCCTTAAAAAATTGCCATGTTTTATTTTAGAAGTTTTTGAAAAGCTTTGACTATCAGGAAAAGGTAGAGTAGACTATATAATAAAGAAGGATTAGGCTTGAAATTTGTCTGCGTGAGTGGGCAGACGGATAGTATAAATATCAGGACAGGCAGATTATCAATATAGTCGGGATAAGCAAAAATGGAGATACGTGTTTCAGTCCGCCAGCTTGTGGAGTTCATTCTGCGGGAGGGCAGTATAGACAACAGGAAATCAGGCAGTGCGGATACGGCAATGCAGGAGGGCAGCCGCCTTCACAGAAGGATACAAAAAAGCGCGGCGGGCGAATATTATGCCGAGGTCGGGCTTAGACATACTTACAAAACGCCTAAGTACGACATTATAATAGAAGGCCGCGCTGATGGGATAATTGATTATGACTGGGAAAAGCATCATAGCCTTAACCGCGGAGCGTCTAATGGCGATGAAAATACATTGCCCGCCGTACAGGCTGATGATAGGGTAATTATAGATGAGATAAAATGCACCTACAAAGAGCTGCGCCGAATTATCAAGCCTGTCGGCGTACATCTTGCGCAGGCAAAATGCTATGCGTTCATTTATGCCGACGAATGTGGGCTTGACAATATAGGAATCCGCATGACCTATTGCCATATTGATACGGAAGAGATAAAATATTTTCATGAGGATTACACGTATGATGAGCTTGCGCGTTGGTTTGCAGAGCTCATGGACGAATACAAAAAGTGGGCTGATTTTCAGTTTGACTGGAATGAAAAACGCACGTTATCAATAAAGCAGCTCGCTTTTCCATATGCGTACCGCGAGGGTCAAAAGGAGCTCGCGTCAAATGTCTACCGCACCATATATCACAGACGCATGTTATTTTTAGAGGCGCCTACGGGCGTGGGCAAAACAATATCGACTGTTTTTCCATCAGTGAAGGCAATGGGGGAAGGGCTTGCCGAAAAGCTTTTTTATCTGACGGCAAAGACCATTACCCGCACAGTGGCTCAGGAATGTTTTGGGCTGTTGTCACAAAACGGCCTTCGATTAAAAACGGTTGTTATCATAGCGCGTGATAAGATATGCTTTTTGAAGGAAAACGCTGCTGACGCGTCTGCCGAGTGCAATCCTGATGTCTGTCCATATGCGGCAGGACACTACGACAGAATAAATAACGCCATGTATGATATGCTCACGAACGAGGAGCATTTCACGAGGGAGACCATACTTGACTATGCGGCAAAACATAACGTGTGTCCTTTTGAGATGAGCCTTGATATGAGTCTTTTTGCCGACGCGGTAATATGCGATTACAATTATGTGTTTGACCCGCGCGTTTATTTGAAGCGTTTTTTTGCGGAAGGTGTGCAGCGCGATTACATCTTTCTCATTGACGAGGCACACAACCTTTTGGAGCGCGGGAGGGAAATGTACAGCGCGGCGCTTTTCAAAGAGGATTTTTTGAAAATAAGGAAGCTTTTGAAGGATACTGCACCGCGTGTGGCAAAGCTGATTGACAAGTGCAATAGGGAGCTTCTCATTATGAAGCGCGGCTGTGAGGATTACTGCGTGGAGGAGGACATAGACGGCTTTGTCAACGCGCTTGTCCGCATGTATTCCGCGTTGGATGATTTTCTTGACGACCACGACAGCTTTTCAGGCAGAAACGAGGTTCTGGAGTTCTTCTTTGAAGTATCGCATTTTTTGAACATGTATGAAATAATGGACGACAGCTATGTCACATACGGCAGGCTTTTGGACGATGGCGGCTTTATGCTGAAGCTTTTCAATGTAAATCCTGCGCGCAACCTGCGCCGGTGTATGCTGCGCGGGCGCAGCGCGATATTGTTTTCGGCGACGCTTCTGCCTATACAATACTACAAGAAGCTGCTCGGCGGAGAGCCAGAGGATTACGAGGTGTACGCCAAATCCACGTTTGATGAAAAAAAACGGGCGCTTTTTATAGCAAATGACGTGACAAGCAAATATACAAGGCGCGGCAGGGACGAGTTTATGCGTATTGCGGAGTATATAAAACGCATAGTGGACGGACGCTGCGGCAATTATATGGTTTTTCTGCCGTCGTACAGCTTTCTCGAGCAGGTACACGAGTGTTTTATGGAAAATTTTTTTGATTCAGGGACTATGGAATGTATCGTCCAGGAGGAGAGAATGAGCGAGGCGAGCCGCGAAGAGTTTTTACTCAAATTTCAGGGCAATGAGGAGTGCGACTTGACCGCTGGCATAGATTTTGAGATAGAGAAGGACGAGGACGGCACGAGCCTGATTGGGTTCTGTGTGATGGGCGGTATTTTTTCGGAGGGGATAGACTTAAAGCATGACAGCCTTATCGGGGCAATCATAGTCGGGACCGGCATACCGCAGGTGGGCTGCGAGCGTGAGCTTCTGAAAAAGTATTTTGACGCACATGGCAGCAGCGGCTTTGATTATGCGTACCGCTTTCCGGGCATGAATAAGGTGCTCCAATCGGCGGGGCGCGTGATTCGCACCAGTGAGGATGTGGGAGTGATTGCGCTTTTGGACGAGCGCTTTCTCGAATCGCAGTATAGGAGGCTTTTTCCGCGTGAGTGGAGCGGCTTTGACATAGTGGACGCGGGCAGCGTGGCGGACAGCGTAAAGCTTTTTTGGGATAAGACGGGCGGAATTAATAATATGGAATGATAGGATGACTGCAATGAAATTTAAGGGACTTACTAAAAGAGAAGAGGGAAAATTTATAACGAGATATGACGTTACTTATGAAACGGTTGACAATAAGGAAAAGGTATATGAAATCATAAGCAGACAGAAAAATTTGGACAGCTTTGAAGCGCTGCATGGCAAAAAGGCGGACGCAGTGGTCATTATCGCGACTGATGAAAGCGGCGGGAAGATACTTGTCAACAAAGAATTCAGGCTTGCAGTAGGCGACTGGGTCTATAATTTTCCCGCGGGGCTTATCGACGACGGCGAGGAGCCGATAGAGAGCGCGAAGCGTGAGCTCATGGAGGAAACGGGGCTTGAACTGTACGAGATAGATGATTTCATCGGTCCGAGCTACAGCGCGGTAGGATTTAGCAATGAGATAAATGTGTGCGTTGTGGGAAAAGCGCGAGGGGAGTTTCACGAAAGCACTTCCACAGTGGAGGAAATAGAGCCGCACTGGTACACGAAGGAGCAGGTACGCGAACTGCTGAAGACCAGCCGCTTTGCCGCGAGGACGCAGGCGTACTGCTATATGTGGAGCAAAACGGACACAGCGGACTTTGCATTGGGAAAAATATAAGAGCAGGGGGGAGAGTATGGACGAAAAAATGATAGACGAGGTGCTTAAGCATCTCGACAGCGAGACGGCGCTCGGCGCGGCGCGGATGAGCGTAAATTTTGATGAGAATGCCGATGAGGAGAAGGCTGTATCGCACAAGTGCTGTATGAGCTACGGCAGACCCGCTACAGAAACAGTCGGACTGCTTGATATGTATACGGATATCAGCGCAGGCAGTCCCGACCGCTAAAAGGCTGTGCGGCGTGTCAGCACCGGATTTCAGGTAATAATGTCAAAAACATCATAATAAAAAAGCTCTGTCTGCATATATATTTGCAGGCGGAAAAGAACGGAGGTTTTTATGTATACTGCGGAAAAAACAAGATACGACAATATGCAGTACAACCGTTGTGGCAGAAGCGGCCTGCTGCTGCCTGCGGTGTCGCTTGGACTATGGCACAACTTTGGCTCGGGCGCAAACTTTGACAATATGCAGGCTATGTGCCATACGGCGTTTGACAACGGTATCACGCACTTTGACTTGGCAAACAATTACGGTCCCGTTGCAGGCTCGGCGGAAGAAAATTTCGGAAGAATCCTTGCCAAAGGACTTGGACGCTATCGCGACGAGCTTATTATATCGACTAAAGCCGGATATGATATGTGGGACGGACCTTATGGCAACTGGGGAAGCAGAAAATACCTTATCGCAAGCCTTGACCAGAGCCTAAAGCGCATGGGAGTGGATTATGTCGACATATTTTATCATCACCGTCCCGACCCCGAGACCCCGCTGGAGGAAACGGCGCGCGCTCTTGACGATATTGTGAGAAGCGGCAAGGCGCTCTACATCGGGATATCAAATTATAATAAGGAGCAGACCATCGAAATCGCAAAGCTTTTCAAGGATATGGGAACGCCGTTCATCATAAACCAGCGGAAATATTCGATGCTCGTGCGCGACATTGAAAAGGACGGATTAAAGGCTTACGCGAAGGCAAACGGCATCGGTATCATTACCTTCTGCCCGCTTGCCCAGGGACTGCTCACCGACAGGTACCTGAACGGAATCCCACAGGACAGCCGCATTCGTACAGACGGGCGCTTCCTTAAAGAAACGGCAGTCGACGAAAATACAATCGCCAAAATCAGCGCATTAAACAATATCGCGCATCAACGCGGTCAAAGCCTTGCCCAGATGGCTCTCGCATGGATACTGCGTGACAACGACATAACAAGCGTACTGATTGGCGCCTCAAGACCCTCACAAATCATTGACAATGTCGGAATGCTGTCAAACCTCAATTTCAGCCCGGAAGAACGCGCCCAAATCGACGAAATACTAAAAACAAACTAAAAGTAGAGCTGCACTTTTGTGCAGCTCTACTTTTAAATACAATCATCTATCCACTTTGATACAGAAAGCAACAAAATAGCATTTTTATAGTTCAGCAAGAAAACATAACGAAAAATGCCCGCCCTTGGCATTTTTCAGCGCGAAATATAGAAATTCTTCACGAAACGCCCATTGGCGTGAGTGATTAGAATTTCTTTTCGCGCTTAGCCCATTACAACTTCAACATTAACTTCCTTCTTACCCGCTTCAAAAGGAATGATACAGCCGTCAACCTTAACTCCGTCAACAGTCATAGCCGCCACGCCCTTCTGCACCTTGTTTGGATTCTTGACATCAATATGGTACACCACATCCCTAAAGCGCCTTGTCAGCTTGAAGTCGCCAAAATCACCAGGTACGCAGGGATTAATCTGCAAGCCCTTGTGCGTAGGATATACGCCGAGAATATACTGGGAAATATTTGCAAACGTCCATGCAGCCGTACCGGTAAGCCAGCTGTTCTTAGCCTCGCCATGGTATTTGGCATCGCGTCCGGCAACCATCTGCGAGTAAACATATGGCTCAGTCCTGTGAATTTCGCTGATTTCCTCCACATAAGCAGGACAGGTCTTCTTGTAAATTTCAAATGCCCTGTCGCCGCGTCCTACAACGGTTTCAGCGATGGAAACCCAAGGATTGTTGTGGCAGAAGATACCGGCGTTCTCCTTATATCCGGGCGGATAAGAAGAAATCTCGCCAAGCTCCACGTGATACTTGGTATAGGCAGGCTGTAAAATCATGATGCCGTATTTTGTATCAAGCTTTTCCTTTACGGAGTCGAGCGCCTTGACGGCAAGCCCCTCCTTTACGCCGACGCCCGCAAGTACGCAGAAGCCCTGCGGCTCTATGTAAATCTGGCCTTCCTCACATTCCTTGGAGCCGACCTTGTGGCTGTAGGCATCATACGCCCTCACGAACCATTCGCCGTCCCAGCCGTCCTTCAGAATAGCGTCATACATAATGGCAACCTCGTCTCTTGCGCGCTTCGCCTCGGCTTCATCTCCGAGCAGTTCTGCGAGCTGGGCATATTCCTCGCCATATTTTACAAACATACCCGCAATAAATACCGACTCGGCGACAGGTCCCTCGCTTGGTCCGAAAGTCTGGAAGGATTCGCCCGGATGCTCGGAGAAGCAGTTGAGGTTGAGGCAGTCATTCCAGTCCGCACGCCCGATAAGCGGAAGCTTGTGTGGACCCTTGTGGTTCACGATGTAGTCAAATGAGCGTTTTAAATGCTCCATAAGCGAAGTGGCGACGCTCATATCGTTATCATAAGGAACCTGTTCATTTAATATAGAAACATCTCCCGTTTCACGCACATATGCGCTAGTGCCTGCGATAAGCCACAGCGGGTCGTCATTGAAACCGCTGCCTATATCGGAATTGCCCTTCTTCGTCAAAGGCTGGTACTGGTGGTATGCGCTGCCGTCCTGGAACTGGGTAGAAGCGATGTCGATAATACGTTCTCTTGCTCTGTCGGGAATAAGGTGCACGAAACCGAGCAAATCCTGACACGAATCCCTAAAGCCCATGCCACGCCCGATACCTGATTCATAGTAGGAAGCCGAGCGGCTCATATTGAATGTAACCATACACTGGTACTGGTTCCAGATGTTCACCATTCTGTTTACCTTGTCATTTGAGGATTCCACAGTGTAGCGGCTGAGCAAATCCGCCCAGTAGTCATTGAGCTCCTTAAACGCCTTCTCCACGTCGGCGTCAGAGCCATACTTGGCAATCATGGCATTAGCGGGCTTTTTGTTCACTACATTTGGAGCTTCAAATTTCTCGTCTACAGGATTTTCTACATATCCAAGCATAAATACGAAGGATTTCTCCTCGCCCGGCGCAAGAGTAACGTCAATCTGGTGAGCAGCGATAGGGAACCATCCGCTTGCCATAGAGTTTGTGCACTTGCCGGCAAGCACCGCGTCAGGCTTGTCAGCGCCGTTGTATGTACCGATAAAGCTGTCGCGGCTGGTATCAAAGCCGTCAACCTTGGTATTGACCGTATAAATCGCATAGTGGTTTCTTCTCTCGCGGTATTCCGTCTTGTGGAAAATCGTAGAGCCGACAACCTCAACCTCGCCGGTGCTTAAATTCCTCTGGAAATTCCTTGAATCATCGTCAGCATTCCACAGGCACCATTCAACATATGAAAAAAGGGAAATGGTCTTTGAAGCGTTTCCACTGTTTTTAAGCTTGACCTGCGAAAGCTCGCAGTTGTCATTCATCGGCACAAAGGTAAGCACTGATGCCTGCACGTCATTTTTAGAAGCAGTAAAACGGCTGTAGCCGATGCCATGGCGGCACTCATAGGAATCAAGTTCAGTCTTCGTGGGCTGCCATCCGGGATTCCATACGGTATCGCCGTCCTTTATATAGAAGTATTTGCCGTTTGTGTCATAAGGCACGTCATTGTAGCGGTAGCGCGTCAGGCGCAGAAGCTTCGCGTCCTTATAAAAAGTATATCCGCCGCACGTATTGGATATAAGCGTAAAAAAATCCTTGCAGCCAAGGTAGTTAATCCATGGAAGCGGAGTTTTGGGGGTAGTAATGACGTACTCGCGGTTTGCGTCGTCAAAATAGCCGAATTTCATATAATTTTATCCTCCATTCCGGAACGCCTGCATGCGCAGCGCTCCTTTAAATTAAATAAATAATAAATGACATGGCGCGACCGCCCTGAAGTTAAGACAAAGCGGCAAAGCCTGAAAAGAAAACGATTAAGTCTGAGTTAACCTTAGATAATAACTCTATGCAATTAAATTATACATAAGGAAATAAATAAAAGCAAGGCTAATATTTGACATAGATGATAACTTAAACGATTAAGCAAGCTAAAAACCTTAAAAATACTGATAATTATGGTGGAAAATGCATAATAAACAACCTAAAAAGATAGAAAATGTAAAAAAAGTATTGATATATCAATAAAAATTTAGTATTATAAATAGCGTAAACGATTAAGTAAAACAAAATGGCATGACCTGAAATAAAAAAGAAAAAGATAGGAGTGTGGCAAAATGAAGGCTTTTCTTCAAAACACATGGAAACACAGGGCGCATGTGGTAATGGCTTTACCGGTATTTCTGGTTTTGTTTTTCATTATGTATGTGCCTATGGCCGGTCTTACGATGGCGTTTAAGGATTACGACTTTACAAAGGGCATCTGGGGAAGCCCATGGTGCGAACTTGATAACTTTAAGTTCCTTGTGGCATCCAAGAGTATCTTCCTGAATATGACGAAGAACACGATCATGTATTACGTAATATTTACTGCGGTCGGCACGTTTTTGAATATTGTGCTGGCGATAGCGATCGACCAGTTTGTATTTAAAAGGCTGGCCAAAGCAATGCAGACGATCATGATTATCCCGGTGTTTATTTCTTATGCGGCTGTACAGTTTATAGTGTATGCGTTTATCAGTACCGATACGGGTATTTTAAACAATACGTTCGGCATATCGACAAGATTTTATTCAACGGCTTCACTTTGGCCTCTCATTCTGACGATAGTAAAGATATGGAACAGCGTAGGCTACGGTTCAGTGCTGTATATGTCGGTTCTTGCAGGTATTGATACTGAGCTCTATGAAGCGGCTCAGATAGACGGAGCCAACAAGTGGAAACAGATATGGCACATCACATTGCCGGCGCTGATACCGATGATTACCGTTATGCTGCTGCTTTCTGTCGGAAACATTATGAGATCCGATACAGGCTTGTTTTATCAGGTAACGAGGAACAGCGGGCAGTTGTATTCTACCACGCAGGTTATCGACTCATATGTGCTGAACGCGATCTTTAAGAGCTCTAATTTCGGATTTACTGCGGCTACCAGCTTTTTCCAGTCGGTTGTCGGCTTACTGCTGATGCTGTTATCTAACGGCTTGGTGCGCAAAATAGCGCCTGAAAACGCACTGTTCTGATAGGGAGGAAAAAACATGGGTAAGAAAAAAGGAAACGCGGCGGATCTTTTGCCGTCAAAGAAAGAGAAAAAAGGGTTCGGACAATATGTTTTAGGCTTTTTCCTCCTGCTCTACACACTGTTTTGCGGACTGCCGATTTTGCTTGTATTCATAGCGGCGTTTACGGACGAAAAAGCGATAAGTCAGAACGGATTCAGCTTTTTTCCCGAGAAATGGTCGATGGCAGGCATCAATTCCGTCCTCAGATATGGCAGGCAGCTGCTTACATCTTACGGGGTGACGATTTTTGTGACTGTAGTGGGAACATTGATAGGTCTGTTGATTATGAGTATGTTCGCGTACGCGATCAGCCGTCCGGAATTTAAGCTGGCAAAATTTTTATCAGTTTTCTTGCTGATACCGATGCTGTTTAACGGCGGACAATTGTCAGGATACATTATTTTTACATCATATTATCATTTGAAGGACAGCCTGCTGCTATTAATACTGCCGCTGTGCGTGTCCACCATGAATGTCATAATACTAAGGACATACATAGTCAACAGCATTCCGAGCGAGCTGATGGAGGCAGCCAAGATAGACGGCGCGGGGGAGTACCGCACTTTCTTTCAGATAACGCTTCCGCTTATGAAACCTTCGCTTGCGGCTGTAGGCTTTATGATGGCTACGGCATACTGGAATGACTGGCAGAACGCAATGCTCTATATCACGAGCGACAACAAGAAGCCGCTGCAGCTTTTGCTTGTAAATATACAGAAGAGCATTGAATTCCTGCTCAATAACTCAAATGTTCCCGCGTCTGCGAGGGCAGCGATGGGAGGAACAATCCCGCAGTATTCATCGACGATGGCGACGGTGCTTGTGGTTATCGGACCTATAATGATCGTTTATCCGTTCTTCCAAAAGTATTTTGTCAAGGGACTTACGGTGGGTTCTGTAAAGGGATGATTTAATAACATATGGTTTCAATCCGATGCAATAGTGCGGCGGATTAGAAATAAATAAAATAATACAGGGAGGATTTTTGATATGAAAATCAAAAAACTTATGGCTCTCGCATTGGCAGGCGCTATGACGACAACGGCGCTTACAGGATGCGGCGGCGGCAATTCGGCGCCGGCAAATGATGCGTCAACAGACAATGCGGCAGCAGCTGACAACACAGCATCGACAGCTGAAAACAACACAGCATCGACAGCTGAAAACAACACAGGATCAACAGATCAGGCATCAGGAGATGCGGTAACTATCAATCTTACAAGAGCGTCATTCAATGTGGCTACTCCTGATTCGGAACAGGTTAAGAAGGTACAGGATGCTATCAACGAGTACATCAAGGACAAGATCAATGTCCAGATTGTTTTGACGGATATTGGTTCCGGCGAGTATGGCGACAAGGTAAATCTTTCACTGGCAAACAACGAGATCAACCTTCTTTGGACGGCTTCTTGGCAGAGCGCGGTAGGAACTAACGATCTGTATGCCAACAATGCTGTGTACGATATTACAGATCTTCTTCCGGACACGCCGCTTTACAAATCGATGGACGAGGGGCAGTGGGAGGCTTCAAAGTATGACGGCAAGAACTACTTTGTTCCGGTATATAAGGACAATGTGGAAGGCTACGACATCATGGCGCGCAAAGAGCTTGTTGACAAGTATGGATGGGATCTGTCAACAGTCAAGACTCTGGCTGACATCGAGCCCATGCTTGCAGACTGCAAGGAGGAAGGACTTAAATACCCTTATCTGACGCAGAAGACGGCTATGTTCTACAGATGGTACATTGACAAGTTCGATTTCTTTACGGCTGACGCTACGGCTAACTGGGTTGCGGTTGACAGGGACAGCAATTCCGTAGTAGAGACGATACTTACAGACGAGTACAAAGAGTTCTGCACGCTTATGGCTAAATGGGCTGACGCGGGTTACATCTCAGAGGATGACGCTACCAAGACGACAACAGATACCACAACGCAGTCACAGGACTGGGGCTTCTCATGGTGGACGGATATTCCGGTCAATGACGAGGCTAATTCCCGTTACAATCAGGATGTAGTTATGCAGCCCCTTACAGGCAGATATGCGCACTCCACATCCGCGCTTGGTTCATGCTATGCGATAACGGCTAACAGCACGCCCGAGCAGGCAAAGGCATGCATCGACTTCCTTGGGCTTCTGTATACAGATTCAAAGCTTGCCGATCTCTATACATTTGGTATCGAAGGCGAGGACTTCAACTATGATGAGAACGGTCATGTAAAGCAGACGGATGCAGGCAAGTACAACCATTCTATGTGGGAGTCAGCTTCCGCTACTATCGTTACGCCTCTGTACAACGAGCCTGACAACAAGGCGGATCTGTACATTGACTTCAACGGAAGCGCAAATACTTCATGCGCAGCGGGCTTCCGCTTTGACAAAGAGCCTGTAGCCGCACAGTTCAGCGCATGCCAGTCAGTATTTGAGGAGTACGGATTCCCTCTTGAGAACGGCGGCATTCCTGAGTCGGATGTAGAGTCTGCTATAGAAGCATACTATGCGGCTCTTAATGAGGCAGGCTTCCAGGATGTTTACAACGAGTTCGTATCACAGTATGACGCATGGAAGGCACAGTAAATATCAGCGTATGCTTATAATTAAATAATAACGGCTTTTATTTTATGATTTATAAAAGACCGGAGTTTTGACGGACGAAGTCCCGAAAAACTCCGGTCTTTTTTTGCCGTTGCTGAAAAACGCAAAAGAATAAATAAAAAAGCGAAAAAATGTAAAAAAACTATTGCATATTATAAAAAAGTGTTGTATTATGAATTTACGCAAACGATTAAGTAAACATAATAACACCTATGGACAAATTAACAACCAACAAAAAACAACCAATGAAGAATGATAAGCTGAAACAAATGAAATCAATAAAGATAAAGTTTAGGCAGTTAAGACAGATTAATCAATCGTCAAAAGTACAGAGACAAGCATAAAAGGGGATTGATTTTATGGCTTCTATGAAAGATATCGCGGTAAAGTGCGGCGTATCGATAGCTACTGTCAGCAAGGCGTTGAATAACCGCGATGATATTGGTGAAGAGACAAAGGATGAAATCAGGCGTATAGCTAGGGAGCTTGGATATCATCCAAATTCGTCGGCAAGAGCTTTGAAAACAAACAAAAGCTATAATCTTGGCGTGCTGTACAAGGAAGCCTCGGGAAGCGGACTCACGCACGATTATTTTTCAAGAGTGCTTGAAAGCTTTAAAAATGAGGCGGAGCAGAGAGGATATGACATAACTTTCCTCAGCAATTCAAAAAAAAGAAAGGATAGGATGTCTTATTTAGAGCACAGCATTTACAGAGGAATGGACGGCGTTATGATTGCCATAGCTGATTACAAGGACGATGAGGTAATCGAGCTGCTGCAGAGCGAGTTGCCGGTGGTAGCCATTGATTATGTATACAACGGGCGCATTTCTATCGTGTCGAGCAATGTGAGCGGTATGGAGGAGCTGCTTGATTATATATACAGCCGCGGGCACAGGCGTATCGCTTATATGTATGGCGAGGAGTCGATGGTTACGACAAACAGGCTTTCCGCTTATTATCATTTCCTGCACAGCAGAGGCATAGAGGTACCGGCCGAGTATGTGTGCGAAGGCAAATACAGGGATTCCTACACTGCGGGCGTCATCACGAACAGGCTTCTTGATTTAAAGCAGCCGCCTACCTGCATAATGTATGCCGATGATTTCGCGGCAATCGGCGGTATGAACGCGATAAAGGATAGGGGCTTAAAAATACCGAAAGACATTTCTGTTGCGGGATTTGACGGCATTACAATGGCGGGGCAGCTTGAGCCAAAGCTCACAACATACTGGCAGAATACAGTAGACATGGGGATTGAGGCGGCAAGAAAGCTGATAAGCCTTATAGAGACGCCGAAGGAAACGCCCATAGTCCAGTACACCATTCAGGGAAAGCTTATCGAAGGCAGTTCGGTAGGAAAAATTTAAAAGCATCAGCGATATTAATTCCGCACATCATGCGGATTAATATAAAGCAACAATCAATTTCTATAATTAAATGGGAGGATTAAGAAATGAAGAAAAAACTCATTAGCGTATTGTTATCAACAACGATGATAGCGACAATTCTCGGCGGCTGCGGCGGTGGCTCAAATAACGACAGCAGCAACGCACCCGCTGACAACACAAGCACAAACACAGAGTCAAACGCACCTGCGGCGGACAGCAATGCGTCAACAGGCGACAATGCTTCGACAGGCGATAATGCTGCGACAGGCGGCAGCGCGGCGGCAGTAGCAGATGACGGCGCGGTATTAAACATTTACTGCTGGAATGAAGAATTTAAGTCGCGTATTACAGACCATTATCCTGATTATACGGAAGTTGACGCTACGACAGGTACAATAGGTGATGTTACTGTAAAGTGGAACATTACTCCTAACGATGACAACGCATATCAGAACAACCTTGACGCTACACTCCTGAAGCAGGCTGACGCGGCTGCAGATGACAAGATTGATATTTTCCTTGTAGAAGCTGACTACGCGTTAAAGTATGTTGATACAGACTATACAATGCCTGTAGCGGACCTTGGCATCACAGACGCAGACCTTTCAAAGCAGTATCAGTACACAAAGGATATCGTTACTGATTCAAACGGCGTATTAAAGGGCCTTTCATGGCAGGCTTGCCCGGGTGTTTTGTTCTACAGCCGCGAGGTTGCGAAGGAAGTATTCGGTACGGACGATCCCGCTGAGATTCAGAATTATGTAAAGGATTGGGATACATTCAATGACACAGCCGCTACACTCAAGGATGCAGGCTACTCAATCGTTTCATCAGTAAACGACACATACCGCACATACTCAAATAATGTGACATCTAAGTGGGTAGTAGACGGCAAGATTAACATTGACGACAACATCATGAAGTGGGTAGATGACTCTAAGGAGCTTGTTGACGCAGGCGCTACAGGCACACATGACCTTTGGAGTGACGACTGGAGCAAAGGCTTCTATCCTGAAGGAAAGGTATTTGCTTACTTTGGACCCGCTTGGCTTGTAAACTTCTCAATGGCAGCGGATACGGCAGGCAGCATCGGTAACGCAGGCGGCTGGGCAGCGACAGAAGGTCCTCAGGGCTTCTTCTGGGGCGGCACATGGGTATGCGCGGCAACAGGCACAGACAACGCAAGCATCGTAAAGGACATTATGCTCAAGATGACGACAGATGACGCTATCATGACAGACATCGTTGTTAAGGATGATGATTTCGTAAACAACAAGCCGGTTATGGAAGCGCTTGCAAGCGGTGAGACAAAGATAATGAGAGAAGGCGAGACAGAGGAGCATGAGTACACAAGCCAGATTCTTGGCGGTCAGAATCCTCTCGCTATGTACTGCGCAGGTGTTGACGGACTTGATTTAAGCAACCTTTCAGCATATGACCAGGGCTGCAACGAGGAGTTCCAGCATGCAATGAAGAACTACTTCGAGGGCAACGCGACAAAGGAGGAAGCTCTCGACCTGTTCTATAAGTCAGTTGTTGAGAAGTATCCTGAATTAACATACTAATTTGACATATCAGCTTTAGGCATAGGTAATTAAGCACACAGCTCATGCCTGTCGGACAATACAGTAAGACAGGTTTGGGCTGTTTTAGCAGAAAGGGTGCGGTTTATGAAAAAATCAAAAGCGGTGAGATATAACAAATGGGGTTATATATTCTTATTGCCATTCATAATTGTCTATGTGGTGTTCCAATTTATCCCAATGGTTACCACCATATACAACAGCTTCTTTGAAAACTATATGTCAGGCCTTACGCAGATAGGACCGAAGTTTGTAGGCTTGGGAAATTATCAAAAGCTCTTTTCGGACGGAGATATCTGGATATATGCCAAGAACACGATGGTTTTGTGGATTATGTGCTTTATTCCCCAGATAATCCTTTCACTTCTGCTTGGCGCGTGGTTCTCTGACACGCTTTTAAAGCTTAAAGGCCAGAGATTTTTTAAGACAGTAATATATATGCCAAACCTGATAATGGCGTCGGCATTTTCAATGTTATTCTTTACACTGTTTTCGGACGGCGGACCTATAAACTCAATGCTGATGCAGATAGGCTTCATCTCGGAGCCGTACAAATTCCTGTCAAACACAGGAAGCGCACGAGGGCTTATCGCATTTATGAACTGCCTTATGTGGTTCGGAAACACTACGATTCTTTTGATGGCGGGCATGATGGGTATCGACACCTCGCTCTTTGAAGCGGCGGAGGTTGACGGCGCGACATCTACGCAGGTATTCTTCAAGATTACCCTGCCATTGCTTCGCCCGATTTTGGTATATGTAATGATTACTTCATTAATCGGCGGCCTGCAGCTCTTCGACGTACCGCAGATTTTAACAAACGGTACAGGCGACCCGATGCGTTCTACAATGACGCTGATTATGTTCTTAAATAAGCATCTGTTCAGTAAGAATTACGGTATGGCAGGTGCGGTATCAGTTCTGTTGTTTATCATAACCGCAGTCCTTAGCCTTATAGTATTTAAGGTTACAGGCAATGACAAGAGAAAGGGGTGAGCGGTATGGCAAAAAATAATGAGGTAAGCAAAGGGCTTGGCATAAAGACAAGACGCATAATAGCATATGTCGTACTCTGCATAATCACATTTTTCTGTCTGTTTTGGTTTTACATACTGTTTATAAACGCGACACGCTCAAACGGTGAGCTCCAGTCAGGCTTCACGCTTCTTCCAAGCAAGAACCTGTGGAAGAACTGGCTGAACCTGTATCATGGCACGCTTCCTATATTGAACGGACTCGTAAACAGCTTTATAATATCGGCATTAAGCGCAGTGCTGTGCGTATACTTCTCAACAATGACAGCATACGCAATCCACGCCTATGACTTCAAGCTGAAAAAATTCATCTATCCGTTCATACTTATGATAATGATGATACCCACACAAGTCACAGCGCTAGGTTTCGTGCGCTTGGTATCAAACATGAAACTGGAGGATTCATTCATACCCCTTATAGTACCGTCAGTAGCAGCTCCAGTTACCTTCTTTTACATGAAGCAGTACATGGAAAGCTCCCTCCCCCTGTCACTGATAGAGGCGGCGCGTATAGATGGCTCCGGCGAGTTCCATACCTTCAATATAATAGTGCTTCCACTGATGCGCCCCGCCATCGCAGTACAGGCAATATTCACCTTTGTAAGCAGTTGGAACAATTACTTCACCCCCGCGCTCATCCTGCACGAGGACAAAAAGAAAACCCTGCCAATCCTTATAGCGCAACTGCGTTCAGCAGACTGGCTAAAATTTGATATGGGTCAAGTATATGTCATGATAGCATTCTCAATTTTCCCCGTCATACTCGTATACCTGATTCTGTCAAAGCACATAGTCCAAGGCGTAGCGCTAGGCAGCGTGAAGGGCTGATTCAAAAAACATTTCGATACAGTACAAATAGAGAATAGTATTTGTCTTCAAAAAAGGGCTGTCACACGACAGTCCTTTTTTCCACATTATAGGCAATCCACAAGCAATCTCAAGTTTTATTGGAAAACCAAGCCCGAGAGAGGTCATACACCCCATGAAGAACCTTGGGAAGCGTCGGTACTTAGCGAAATAAGCCGTAAAAGCGTAGCTCCTTTTACGGCGCCATTGAGCTTAGTACCGCTACGCTTCCCACAGAGCGCAAGCGTGTCTGAATGGGGTGTATGACCTCTCTCGGGCGCCGCCCGCCATCCCCCCGCCCACCCCCCATCCCAAATTTTTAATCCTTTATTCCCGTAAATTTTATATTTGATTAATTTACCTAATCCACATAATATGTTACTATAACTAAATAAGACATAAACACTACCTTTTCTATCATCAAAAAACCACACAAAAAAAGAAGGCGGAAAAATTGTCAGGCATATTATACGACGCCAGACTCGTCAAAGCATTTGAAAAATTAAAAACACTTGGCAGAACAGCAGGCATGACCGACGAATGGTGCGAAAAACTCTGGGAAGAAATAGTATTTTCACAAGATTTGCTTGAAGAACTCATATTTTACCTAGACCACCACTATCTGACCGACAAAGTCAACTGTGAAGGCTATAGCCTTACAGACCTGTATGTGTGGCAAATGGACCGCTATAACCTCATCGGCGACTGGGGCAAAAACACATCAGCCTGCAATAAAGACAGAATGGTTCTAAACGCGTTTATGGATATGGCACAAATGAGAAAAAATCCCGCCGAGTACATAAAACGCCTGACATCAGGCAGAGGAATGGATAGATAAGATTGATAATTGGAGGAAAACATGAGCAGCGAGGAATTTATAACAGGACTGCAGGAGGCGCTTGCAGGCAGAGTGCCCGAAGTAATAATCAGTGATAACGTAAACTATTACAGAAGGTATATCGACGAGCAGGTAAGAGCAGGCAAGCGTGAGGAGGACGTGCTTGATATGCTTGGCGACCCAAGACTGCTTGCAAAGACCATTGAAGGCAGCAGCCAGTTCGCCGATAGACAGGAGCAGAATATATTTTCCAATATGGGCAGCTCAGGCAGCTACTCATCAAACCCCTATTCATCAGGCAGCTACTCGTCAGGCGAATATTCAGGCAGCGTATATCCGGACGACAATTCAGACGACAGTCATAGTAAGCTCAAAGGCTGGATTGTGGCAGGCATTGTCATAATTATATTAATAGCAGTACTAATGATAGTGTTCAGAGTGTTTGTCTTCTTCCTGCCGCTGCTGATTGCCATAGCCCTGATAAGCGGTGCGGTAAAGTTCATACAAAAATGGCTTAGGCTATAAAACCAAAAATAAAATATAAAAATAGAAAAGCAGTCGTCAAGCGGCTGCTTTTCATTAAGGGGAGTATAAATAATTAATATATAAGGGTTGTAAAGAGGATTGAAGGAGTATCTCTTTACTTTCTATATTATAGCAAATTCCCCATAAAAGGTCAATAAATAAAAATTAACAAAGTAAAATCAAGAGAATTGGGCATAGTTCCTAATGAAATTATAACTATGCAAATAAATTTCATGTATAAAAATGCGTAATTGTGCAAATCCTATTGTCGTAACATATAAAAGTGTTACGGATAAATAAAATAGGGAGAATCATCCCAGTATTATCGGAGGTATTTTAAGATGTCTGGAACAAACAACAATTACGAACAAAATCAGAACAAGTCAAACAGCAAAAACAGCTATGACAACAACACGCAGAATTCAAAGAACTCTCAGCAGAATTCAAACAGCCAGAACTCAAACAACCAGAATCAGAGCCAGAACTGCAGCAAGTAATCGGATTCTCCCTAAAAGGCGGCTTAGAAAACAAGCCGCCTTTTTGTGCAAAAAATTTCCCCCAAAAAGTAATTGACAGTTATTAATCAGTAAATTAATATATACCTATGAGAAAATATGAATTGATAGCCCCATGCCACTTTGGCTTGGAGGCAGTATTAAAAAAAGAAATAATAGACTTAGGCTATGACATATCGCAGGTCGAGGACGGCAGAGTTACCTTTATAGGCGATGACGAGGCGGTATGCCGCGCAAACATAGGCTTAAGGACGGCCGAACGCGTACTCATCAAGGTCGGCAGCTTCAAGGCGGAAACATTTGACGAGCTGTTTGAAGGCACGAAAGCGCTTGCGTGGGAAGACTACATCCCATCTGACGCCAAATTTTGGGTGACAAAGGCAGCCGGAATAAAGAGCAAGCTCTTTTCACCGTCCGACATCCAGTCAATCATGAAAAAGGCTATAGTCGAACGCCTGAAGCAGGCGTATAAAATAAACTGGTTTGAGGAAAAAGGCGCGTCCTACCCCATCAGAGTGTCGATAATGAAGGACATAGTCACAATCGGTTTGGACACTACAGGCGAGTCATTGCATAAGCGCGGTTACAGGAAGCTTGTGGCAAAAGCCCCAATCGCGGAAAACCTCGCGGCGGCGCTCATCATGCTTACGCCATGGCGGGCTGACAGAATACTCGTAGACCCGTTTTGCGGCAGCGGCACAATCCCCATAGAGGCGGCGCTTATGGCGGCAAATATAGCCCCGGGCATGAAACGCCGCTATACGGCGCAGACATGGACGAACCTCATACCCAAAAAGGTCTGGGACGACTGCTATGAGGAGGCTCACGACATGGTGGACAAGACCGTCAGGGTATGCATAGAAGGCTCTGACATAGATTCCGACCTGATAAGCATCGCGCGTCAGAATGCGCGTCTGGCAGGCGTAGCCGATATGATTAAATTTGAACAAAGGGATATCGCGCAGCTTTCCCACGATGGCGAATACGGCTTCATCATCACCAATCCGCCATACGGCGAACGCCTCGAAGAAAAGGAAGGCATCCCGCCGCTTTACAAAAAAATAGGCGAGCGCTTTAAGCTGCTCGACAAATGGTCACTGTACCTGATAACCTCATACGAGGGTGTGGAAAAGGCGATAGGGCGCCGCGCGGATAAAAACCGCAAAATATACAATGGCATGATAAAGACCTACTATTATCAGTTTATGGGACCAAAGCCAAAGGGACGCAGTCATGGAGACAGTTGAGGTTGAAGAAAGCATAAATACGCTTGAAGAAGAGAATCCTGAAAATAATATAACGGAAGTCCCCCCTACGCTTACCGAAGCGGAACAAATAAGCCTTTTAAGGGAAAAAATGAGCGGCCTTTACAGAAAGGCGCAGTACGCCGCTATAGCGTTTTTCGCGTTATCGGCGCTGCTTATGACGGGCTTTAAGCTTAATGAAAGCTTTTTTGACGCAAACAGCCGCATAAGCTTCCTCATGGAACGCCTGAACGAAGAGCAGCAAAAGCTTTTGCTGCCAAAGCTTAATGTAAAGGCAGACTTTGTGGACGAGCCACATTCAAGGCTCTCGATAAGGCTTGACAAGCCGATTTCCACTCAAAATATAAGCGTCAGGGAGGAATTTACGCGCAATAAGCTTGTCATTACGCTTTTGGGAGAGTCCGAGGATATAAGCGACGGCGTTGACATTGTCAGCGATTCTACGATAATGGACGCGGTAGGAGTATACCGACAGGGCGAGGACGTCGTGGTGGAGGTTTACTGCAACGACAGCTACAGTTGGGCAATGGACAATGCGCCGGGGACGCTTTCGTTTTCCTTTGATGACATCAAAAATACGTATGCCAATACGGCGGTGGTATATGTGCCGTACGAGGACAAAAACCGTTTGGTGATGTCCGAGTGGCAGCAGGCGCTGTCGCGCTATGCGGCGGATAACGACCTGAAGCTTTTCCTTTCCTATAATATGCAGGAAAGCTATACGGAGCAGGATGTCGTGGAATTTGCCAATGACATAGATGCCGATATGCTTCTTGGCGTCAGCGTGTATACGGACAGCGGCGTTACGGACGAGAGCGCGCGGATAGTGTGCAACAGCGAGTATTTTATACCGGATTTTGGCAGTACGCAGCTTGCCATAGCGGCGGCAGAGGCGGTTATAGAAGAAACAAGGCTTTCGATTGACGGGTTTCGCGAGTGTGATGATGAGGATATTCTGGTGAAAACGGCGAAAATCCCTGCCGCAGCCATCGAAATATTTCAGCCGGTTAGTGACGCGGTTGACATTGAGGAAGCCTATGAATTAAACGAAAGCATAATAGAGGCTGTCAAAGCTACATTTGCGGCAGCGGCTGAATATATTGGAGGATTACGTCAATGAAAATAGTGTTTGCCACAGGCAATGAAGGCAAAATGAGAGAGATACGGATGATAATGTCTGACCTGGATATAGAGATTAAATCAATGAAGGAGCTTGGCATAGACATTCCTATAGACGAAAACGGCACGACTTTCGAGGAAAACGCGCAAATCAAGGCGGAGGCAATCGCCCAAGAGCTTGCAAGGCGGGGCGAGAGGGTGATAGTGCTGGCTGACGATTCGGGGCTGGAGGTAGATTATCTGGGCAAGGAGCCGGGCGTATATTCGGCGCGCTATATGGGCGAGGACACGCCGTATTCCATCAAAAACGCAAGCCTCATCAAGCGGCTTGAGGGCGTGCCAGATGAGAAGCGTACGGCGCGTTTTGTGTGCGTTATCGCGGCAGTGATGCCGGATGGGACGTCATATCATACAAGAGCCACCGTAGAGGGGATAATAGGATATGAGGAGAAAGGCGCAAACGGATTTGGTTACGACCCGATTTTTTATCTGCCGGAGTATGGCAAATATTCCGCGGAGTTTGCGCCCGATGAGAAAAACCGCATAAGCCACAGAGGAAAAGCACTTGAAAAGATGAAGGAGTACCTGAAAAACAGTAAAACTTTTGCGGATAAATAAGGAAAGTGCGGCGGATATGAGGATATTGGTTATAAGCGATACACATAGAAAAGATGAAAATTTTTTTAAGCTTATAAAAAAGCTTGGCAAGCTGGACATGGTGATACACCTTGGCGATGTGGAGGGCAGCGAGGAAATCATAAGCGAGGCATCAGGCTGCCGCGTGGAGATGGTGGCGGGCAACAATGATTTTTTTAGTGACCTGCCTACGGAGAAAACATTTTATATCGGTAAATACCGCGTTTGGATTACTCATGGGCATCGCTATTATATCGGAATGGGCAATGAGATGATAAAACGAGAGGCCGTGGCGCAAGGGATGGATATAGTGATGTACGGTCATACTCACAGACCCGTCATAGACATTTCCAAAGACATAATAGCCATAAATCCCGGAAGCCTGTCATATCCGAGGCAGGAAAATAAAAAGCCGTCATACATAATCATGGAACTTGACCGCAATGGCGAGGCTCATTTTGCGCTTAATTTTATGGAGTAACGGCAAAAATAAAAAAATGCTAAAAAATATTTAGAATTGATGAAAAATGTGTTGACACGCACAGTTTAATTATGTATAATAATATTCGTCGCTGTGAGAAATAATGCTTAGCATATATGCAGGGTGTCGTTATACGGATATCGGGGTGTGGCTCAGCTTGGCTAGAGCGCCTGGTTTGGGACCAGGAGGTCGCAGGTTCGAATCCTGTCACCCCGACTTACAGTTGTTATAATTATATGCGGGTGTAGTTCAATGGTAGAACACTAGCCTTCCAAGCTAGATACGTGGGTTCGATTCCCATCACCCGCTTAGCGGGAAAATTGCCCGTCGTATTAAGGATTCATCCACTTTAGGTGGATGGATTGCTTTTGTAGGGAATGCCGCGAATGTGTTCGTAGCTCAGCTGGATAGAGCAACGGCCTTCTAAGCCGTGGGTCGGGGGTTCGAATCCCTTCGAGCACGCTTTTGAGATTGAGCTTGCCTTATCTCATATATGGTGGGTATAGCGCAGCTGGTTAGCGCGTCAGATTGTGGCTCTGAAGGCCCAGGGTTCGAATCCCTGTACCCACCCTCTTGGGCTATCGCCAAGCGGTAAGGCACAGGGTTTTGATCCCTGCATTCGCTGGTTCGAATCCAGCTAGCCCAGTTTCTTTTTTATGAAATATCAGGATAAGTTAAGGCATGCTGTCAGTGGCAGCAGCTTTCAGATATGATACGGGACACTAGCTCAGTCGGTAGAGCACTTGACTTTTAATCAAGTTGTCGCGGGTTCGATTCCCGCGTGTCTCACTAAATATAAACCGCTTGGAAGTCAATTAAGACTTTCAAGCGGTTTTCTTTTAGAATATAATCGAAAATAATTATCAGTCGTTGTCAAGGTCGGAATTCGCGACCTTGAAGCCTTTCACAAGCTTTTCAAGATTTTCGGACTGCTTTGACAATGATTCTGTGGCGGCTGCCGTCTGCTGCGCTGTTGCGGTGTTTTCCAGCACTACGTCTGAAATGTTGGAAATTTCGCTGCGGATGATCTTCATAGTGTCCGCCTGCTTTGACGTATCCCGGGTGATTGATTGGAATGCCTCTGAAATTTCAGCGGAATCATTCACTATGCTGTGAAGGCAGACGGCGGTTTTGTCCGCGTATTCCCTGCTCTTGCTGATGTTGTTCAGGCATCCGTCAATAAGCTCGGCAGTCTTTTTCGATTCTTCGCCGCATTGTATCGCGAGGCTTCTTACGGCATCCGCCACGACTGCAAAGCCCTTTCCATGTTCTCCGGCTCTTGCCGCTTCAACGGAAGCGTTGAGAGCAAGCAGGTTTGTCTGCAATGCGATGGATTCTATCGCGCCGACAACTTTTCTGATGTCGGATGACATACTCTCTATTTCTTCGATAACATGGAAAAGCTCTACCATTTCGTCGTTACCATTGCCGATTAGTGTATTGAGGCTTGCAAGCTTATCATTTATGACGAGGCAGTGCTCGGAATTGTTGTCAATGCGCTGTGTGATTCCGTCTACCTCGGATTCGAGCTTTTGTATGGAATCTGACTGTGTCTGCGTGCCTTCCGAGAGCTTGTCGGCCGCCTCCATAAGCTGGCATGAGCCGTTTAACACGCTGGAGGTGGATTCCTGTACCGCAAGCAGCAGGTAATTCAAGGTATTGCGGATTGAGTTTACCGATTTTGAAAGCTTGTTAAACTCGCCGGGGTACGGCTTCATATCGTGCTTCGTAAGATCGCCGTTTACGATGCTTCCGAGGATGCTGTTTGCGTCGCTTATGATATTTGAAAGCGTGTCCACCAGTTCTGCGCTTGCCGTTTGAAGTACGCCGATTTCATTTTTCTTTTTTTGATTGTTTTTGCTTATTTTGATTGCAAAGTTGCCTTCTGAAATATGTACGACTGCCTGTTGTATTTCAGAAACCGGTTTAAGCATAGTGTTTACCCTGACGAATAAGAGCAGAGTGAATACGATCATTAAAATAATATTTCCGATAAATGTGACCTGCAGAGCATCAATTACCTGTTTGCGTATTACTGACTGCTCTTTTGTTATGCCGATTTTCCACTGAGTCGCGTCTATGGTGCTGACCGCGGCGTATTTTTCTTTGCCGTCATAATCGGTAAATTCGGTTGTCTCCTGCGCGGACAGATTCAAATCAACATATTCTGTAAGTATTGTGTTTCCTTCCTCTTTGGGCAGGAAAGCTTTGTTTTCATGCGTTATGACGCTGCCGTCGGCTGCGAGCATAAATGCCTGAACACTCGGGTCTGTGCTTATTCCGTTGACGATTTCAACCAATCTGTCAATCGTGATATCCGCAAGCACGACAGCCTGTTTTCCCGCGATTTTGCAGGGCGTTGCGATACTTACGATCATCTGTCCTGTCGCAAAGTCCACATAGGGCTCGGTATACGCTATGCCGCCCGCTTCCATAGCTGCCGTCCACCATACTCTTGTCGTAGGGTCCAAATCAAGCGTTGAGTGATCGGCAGGGAGGACGCTTTTGTTATATTCAAAGCAGGCATAATACATCAGGGCGTCTTCATTCTGTGGAAGGTTAAGCTCCAGATAATTCATAATATTTTCAGGATCGAGGTCATTTTGGTAAACCAGGGCATCTTTTATAGTGTTGAGGATGCCTGCCTGTTTTTCGAGCCAGCCGTTGATTATTTCAGCGTTTTCCGAAGCCTCTGACATAAGCTCGGATTTATTGCTGTCATTTAAAATACCATTTACGATAATGCTGACGGAAATCTGTGAAACAATAATGATAATCATAATGCAGACAGCAACGAAAAAAGATACGCTTCCCTTGACTGTTCGTGTTTTTGTGTGAGCCATATAGCTGTTCCTCCTGTTATTGAAATAAAAAATAGTAAACGCTATAATAGATTATAACATAATGTTTCGGGAAAAACAGCATATAAAAAAAATAACATTAAAATTAAATGATGAAAAGTGCAATAAATGTGTTGCACTTTTTTGTGCGTTATGATAATATGTATCACAGTGACGCACAAATGTCTTTGAAGGAAAAACACGCGCACTGAATCGGCAAGGGGTATAATAATGAAAGAAGCAGCAGATTATTATGTTGTAAAAAAGAGGGCACTGCCGGAGGTTCTGCTGAAAGTCGTGGAGGTAAACCGTCTGCTTGAGACAAAAAAGGCCGCGTCCGTACAGGAGGCGGCGGACAAGGTCGGGATAAGCAGGAGCTCTTATTATAAGTATAAGGACGATATTTTTCCCTTTCACGACTCGGCACAGGGAACGACGCTGTCGCTTGCCTGCCAGATGGATGACGAGCCGGGTCTTTTGTCTGATGTGCTGAGGGTGGTGGCGGAGTTTCGCGCGAATATCCTCACGATACACCAGACTATTCCGATTAACGGGATAGCGTCGCTTTCGCTCAGCGTACAGATACTGGACACTACGGGCAATGTGTCGGAAATGGTGTATGGCATGGAGCAGATAAGCGGCGTGCGCAATGTGAAGATTTTGGCGAGACAATAGTATGGCAGGGATTTTTAAGTATAAAATAAAAAGGAAAGCCGCGTGTGCGGCGGAATGAGAGGTTGAGATGATTAAGGTAGCGATTTTAGGATACGGTACGGTCGGAAGCGGCGTGTTTGAGGTAATCAGGAAAAACAAAGACGTGATTAGCAGTAAGTTCGCCGAGGGGCTTGAGGTTAAGTATGTGCTTGATTTGAGGGACTTTGAGGACGACCCCGTAAGCGAGGTGCTGGTGCATGACGTGGATATTATTTTAAATGACCCGGAAGTATCAATCGTATGCGAGACTATGGGCGGCGTCAAGCCTGCGTATGATTTTACGAGGCGTGCGCTTGAAAACGGCAAAAGCGTATGCACATCCAATAAAGAGCTTGTCGAGAAATACGGGCCTGAGCTTTTACAGATAGCCAAGGCGCACAACTGCAGCTATCTGTTTGAGGCGAGCGTGGGCGGCGGCATACCTATCATAAGACCGCTTAGGACTTCTCTTGCGCAGGAGGAAATCCTTTCAATCACAGGTATATTGAACGGCACGACAAACTATATTCTGACGAAGATGGAGACGGAAGGGCTTGCGTTTGACGACGTGCTGAAGCGTGCGCAGGAAAAGGGCTATGCTGAAAAAAATCCCGACGCTGACGTGCTTGGCTTTGACGCCTGCCGCAAGATAGCGATTCTTACATCGCTTGCATATGGTAAGAATGTGAGCTTTTCAGATATCACGACGGAGGGCATTACCAATATAAAGGACGTCGATTTTGCTTATGCGAAAAAGCTTGGCGCGACGATTAAGCTTTTCGCCAAGAGCATGAAGAAGAATGATAAATATTACGCGATAGTGGCACCATTTATCGTAAGCCCTGAAAATCCGCTGTTTGCCGTAAACGGAGTGTTTAACGCAATCCTTGTAAACGGAAATATGGGCGGCGAGACGATGTATTACGGCAAGGGCGCCGGAAAGCTTGCGACGGCGAGCGCGGTGGTTTCTGATGTGCTGGACTGCGCAAGGCATATCGGCAAGCACTTGGAAGTGAAATGGGACAGCGAAAAGCTTGAAATATCCCCACTTGACGGAGCCGTTAGAAGATTTTTCGTGCGTGTTTCAGATACGGACGAGGCGAGGATTAAGAGCGTATTTGGCGAGGCGGACATATTGACGGGCGTTGCCGGCGGCGAGTGCGGATTTGTCACGCCTGAGATGACTGAAAAAGAGTACAAAGAAAAAGCGGCGCAGTACGGCAATGTTATAAGCATGATTAGGGTAGACTAGAAATTGCCGTTTGGCGTAATAAAATAAATAATGCAGGTTAGTGTAAAGGAGAATATATTATGAAAAAAGTAGTGAAATTCGGCGGCAGCTCATTGGCAAGCGCCGAGCAGTTTATGAAGGTGGGCAATATAATACGCGCAGACGAGGGAAGGCGCTTTGTCGTGCCGTCCGCGCCGGGCAAGCGTTTTGACGGCGATACGAAGGTGACGGATATGCTTTATGCCTGCTATGCGCTTGCGGAAAAGGACCATAACTTTATGCCGGAGCTGTCAAAAATCGAGGAGAGGTACAATGAGATTATCACAGGCTTAAAGCTTGACCTTGACCTTACAGGCGAGTTTGACAGGATAATCGACAATTTCAAGAAGAAGAAGGGCAAGGACTATGCGGCAAGCCGCGGCGAATACCTAAACGGCATTATCATGGCGAATTTCCTTGGCTTTGAATTTGTAGATGCCGCGGATTCAATCCGTTTCAACGAGGCTGGCGTTTTTGATGCGGAGCTTACGAACAAGCTTCTATCAAAGCAGCTTGACGGCATGGAAAACGCGGTAATCCCGGGCTTTTACGGCGCTATGGCTGACGGCACTGTAAGGACCTTTTCACGCGGAGGCTCTGATATTACAGGCTCTATTGTGGCAAAGGCGGTTCAGGCTGACGTGTATGAGAACTGGACGGACGTTTCAGGCTTCATGATTGCCGATCCGCGCATCATCGACAAGCCGCAGGGCATTGACATAATCACTTACGCAGAGCTCAGGGAGCTTTCATATATGGGCGCGACGGTTCTTCATGAGGACGCGATTTTCCCCGTCAGAAAAGAGGGCATACCTATCAATATCAAGAACACGAACGCGCCTGAGGACGAGGGCACTTGGATTGTGGGAAATACCTGCCAGAAGTCAAAGTATGTCATTACGGGCATTGCGGGCAAAAAGGGCTTTGCGTCCATTAATATAGAAAAGGACATGATGAACTCAGAGATTGGCTTTGGCAGAAAGGTGCTGCAGGTATTTGAGGAGTACAATATTTCCTTTGAGCATATGCCTTCAGGCATTGACACATTAAGCGTGATGGTTCATCAGTCCGAGTTTGTCGATAAGGAGCAGAGTATTCTTTCAGGCATAAACAAGGCGGTAAATCCTGACAGCATCGACATTCAGTCGGATTTGGCGCTTATCGCTGTGGTAGGGCGCGGAATGAAAGCGCAGCGTGGTACGGCGGGCAGGATTTTCTCAGCGCTTGCGCACGCAAACGTCAACGTAAGGATGATAGACCAGGGCTCAAGCGAGCTTAACATTATAATCGGCGTATCAAACGATGACTTTGAGGCGGCGATAAAGGCGATATATTCTATCTTTGTAATTACGCGTCTTTGATAGTTACTAAATACAAAATTTTATTACGGAATGGAGATAATTACATATGAGTAAAGAAACAGAAAAAGCGGCGGCAGGCGAAAATAAAATGGGCGTTATGCCCGTAAACAAGCTTATTTTAAATATGTCGTTCCCTATGATGGTGTCCATGCTCGTGCAGGCGATGTACAATATCGTGGACAGCATTTTTGTGGCGAGGGTGAGTGAGGACGCGCTTACGGCGGTATCGCTTGCGTTCCCGATACAGACACTTTTGGTGGCGGTCGGCGCGGGCACCAATGTCGGCGTGAACGCCCTGCTGTCAAAGTCGCTTGGCGAGAAGGACTTCAAAAGGGCAAACAAAACGGCTATGAACGGTATTTTTCTTGCGGTGTTGGGATTTATAGCGTTTGTGCTTGTAGGGATTTTCGCGGTAAAGCCGTTTTATTTAAGCCAGGTAAAGACGACGGATTCGGATATATATACGATGGGTATTTCGTATTTGTCGATAGTCTGCATATGTTCGTTCGGCGTATTTGCGCAGTTTATTTTTGAAAAGCTTTTACAGTCTACGGGAATGACGTTTTACAGCATGATTTCTCAGCTTTCGGGCGCTGTGACAAATATTGTGCTCGATCCGATTTTGATTTTCGGTCTGCTGGGATTCCCCGCGATGGGAGTTGCGGGCGCGGCGATAGCTACGGTAATGGGACAGTGCGTGGGCGCAACGCTTGCGTTTATATTCAACATAAGGAAAAACCACGAGATACAGCTCTCGGTAAAGGGCTTTAAGCCTGACGGACAGATTATCGGCAAAATTTACAAAGTCGGCGTGCCTTCTATAATAATGCAGGCAATCGGCTCTGTGATGACCTACGGAATGAATTTGATTCTTATACAGTTTACATCGACGGCGACAGCAGTATTCGGCGTGTACTTCAAGCTCCAGAGCTTCTTCTTTATGCCCGTTATCGGCTTGAACAACGGTATGGTGCCGATTATCGCCTACAACTTCGGTGCGGGCAAGCGCAGCCGTATGGTGAGCACTATCAAATATTCGATGGTGTACGCGTTTTGTCTGCTGTTCCTTGGATTTTTGGCGTTTGAGCTTATTCCCGCGACGCTTTTGGGACTGTTTGACGCCTCTGAGGAGATGCTGCAAATTGGCGTAAAGGCGCTGAGGGTAATCGGAGTACATTTCCTTGTCGCGTGGTTCTGCATTATCGCGGGCTCGGTATTCCAAGCGGTAGGCAACGGCGTGTACAGCCTTGTCGTATCTGTGGCAAGGCAGCTTGTAATCCTGCTTCCCGCGGCATATATCCTCGCCAGAATCGGAGGACTCAACCTCGTGTGGTGGTCCTTCCCCATAGCGGAGACGATGTCGCTCACCGTATCAGCCATTTTCCTTGTGCTCACATGGAAAAAGGTGATAAGCAAGGTGCCCGATAATGTGTGAGTTTGCAGGATAGGTTTTATATTAACAAATTAAGCGCAAAAAGCGCGGAAAGAGAGGAAAACATCATGAAGAAAATCTTAACGCTTTTCGGAAAGTGGCTTCTTATGGCTGTTGTCGCCATGGGAATGTTGCTAAGCGGTACTCGCGTTCAAGCCGCAAAGGCGCTGAATGAGGCGTACGCCAATTCGGCAGGCAGCGTGCTTTTGGACAGGGCGACGATTTCCTACACCGCGTCGCTGCCCGGCGTTCCGGACAGTGACGACGGAGTGCTGTACCTGTACGAACTGCAGCCATATGAATACGAGATTTCGCCGGGAGCCGTCCCGGTAGCTTCCGTCCCGGCGACAGCATCGCCAGTGATTACGCTGCCATATAATGAGGCGCGGCTTTATACGAAGCTGGCTCTTGCCGTGAAGGTGGGCGGTCAGAATGTGATGATTGCCAGTCCCCAGTATATTGCGAATCCGGAGCTTCTGGCGACCCATACTAGGGGCAGGCAGGCAAGAGCCCTTAATTCCGTTCAGGGCGTCCAGTTCTGCAACCTGTTTTTATCCAATAACATAAACGGTGTGATTGCCGGGAATTACACGACGGCTCAGATTATGAACAAGGGGAACAATCAGGGGCTTACAAACCCGTATTCAAGGACGGAGCTTCTGGCGACGGATACGCATCCTGTGACGCCCCGCTATTATATGCTCAATGCCTCCGAGCCTGGTGGGATTACAGCGCTTGCGTCCGAGTTGACCCGATGTGCGGCGTCCTCTACAGTAGAGAACTATATTGTGGGCAATGAGGTAAATGTGCGTACTTGGAATTATATGATTTGGACGGATTGGGATCATTATATACGGGAATACGCCCAGTCGTTCCGGGTGGCGTATAACGCGATTAAGAGCCAGAACGCCAATGCCCACGTGTTCGTCTGCATCGACCAGAATTGGGACAGGAACCGCCCGGCGAGCCATGGGGAGTATTATGAATATATCGACGGAAAGGATTTTCTGGAGAAGTTCAACGCCTTAATCTCCAAAGAGGGGAACATCGACTGGGGCGTGGCGCAGCATCCTTATCCGGTGCCGCTGACCTATGCCAAGTTTTGGGATATGAGCGGCTGCCCGGACGGGGGCTATATGAAAGCGCAGGTTTCTTCCGGCAAGATGCTGACCTTCCAGAACCTTTCGCTGCTTACCGATTACCTTAAGACGCCTGCCATGCTTAGTCCTTCGGGAAACGTGCGGCATGTCATTTTAAGTGAGCTCGGCATTACCAACGCGCAAGGAGAGGACGTGCAGGCGGCGGCGTTGATGGCTTCTTATATGGCGGCCAAAAACAATCCCTTTGTGGAAGAGATTATCTATATTGAAGCATTCAGCGAACCCATGCTGGACACACGACTTACGGGGCGGTCACAGCAGGTCTATGCCAGCTTTGGGACACCCAATGAGGCGGCTATGGATGCCTGGGCTAAAGCCTTTATCGGAATAACTGATTGGTCGCAGGTGCTGAAATAGTGTATCAAGCGATGAAAATTTTTATTTAATCAAAGCTTACAATGGAATGGGATAAGATTTTCCCAAAGGAGCGGTAAAGGAGCAGTGCTTAGGGCTTTACGCCCAGACTAGAATTGAAATGTATTATAAAACATTAAGAAACGCTGGGACGGCAAAAATGCTGTCTTGGCGTTTCTTCTTTTTAAGAAATGTAACTAAAAGACTGGGTATAAAATAAGCTCCTGATTCAATGAAGCCTGTTTACTTCAATGGAAAGCGAGAAAATGCATTTATCAGAACAGGTGAGGGTGATCGGACAGTTTGTCAATAGAATATTTCACGATTGATGATTTGGATATGGATTCTGTAATTACTTATAAGGAAAAGGTCAATAAACGTTTCCCAAGAAGAAATATATTGAAATGTCAAATAAGGATTTCTTGAAGATTGTTTTAACGGTAAAAAAGTTAAATAATAAAGTGAACCTTTCGGCAAAAATTCAGGTTATATAATATATAAAGCAAAAAATACAAATATGCGCAGACATCAGCGCAGAAATGAGGAAACCTATGAGCGACAATGAATTGCTCAGTCGGCTGCGGGACGGCGATAAAGAGGCGCTTTCGATAATCATAGAGAGATATTACGAAGTCGTTTTCCGTTTTTGCATTTATATGCTGCAGAAGGAAAGCGACGCATACGACATCACACAGGAAACCTTTTTGAAATTTATCAAATACAACAGGTCTTTTACTTACATAAGCCTGAAAGGCTATTTGCTGACAATAGCAAGAAACTTGTGCTTTGATTATTTTCATAAAGGCAAAGAAGCAGTTTTACTGAATGAAAATCTGGAGGAAACGCAGTTGTCTGACAAGGGCGCGGGCATATTGCAGGCTGAAAATTCGCTTTACCTTATGGGGCTTTTGGGGGAGCTTTCGCTTGAGGTGAGGGAAACCGTTGTCCTGCGTATCTATGAGGAAATGAAGTTTAAGGATATCGCTTCTATGATGGGCTGCACGACATCTACGGCAAAGTCGCGCTACAGACTTGGCATACAGCAGCTAAGAAAGCGGATATCGAACGAAAAAATATAGAGGAGGGGTAAGCTTATGGCAGACAGAAAATTAAAAGCCCTTTTTTTACGGGCGGATAAGGAAATGATAACTGACGCGCAAAAAAAGAAACAGGCATATGAAGCGGCATCGTCAGAGCTGTTTAGGCGTAAGGCGTTTTTGTCATCGGATTATAATATGACGCGCCGAGGAAGAAACATACTGTTAAATCTTTTTAGATATATGGACAAATCCTTTTTCGCGGTATATGCCATCCTTTTTTCTGTCGGAGCTGCGGGAATGTATTTCTGCGAATGGGCAAATTTTAATGAAAATACGATAATCGCCACATATATGTCAGGTGCGTGCATTTTAAGCGCGGCTTCAATTATTTTCATAGACAAGCTGTTTTTTGGAAAAATGGCGGAGCTTGGCAAAAGCTGTTATTTTGGCACAAAACAGTGCATTGCTGCATATTTGGCGGCTGCGGGAGTTATATGTCTGGCGCTGTTGCTATTTTTTACATTTTATATAAATATTAGTCTTGACGTCAGCTTTGTCAGGGCGGGGCTGTATATATTTACGCCGTATTTAACATCGGACGCCGTGGCAGTGGGAATATTATCGACTGGCGCAGGCAGGAGAAATCCGTATCTGTTTGCAGCGGGGACGTTGTTTACATCAGTGGCATACGCGGCGGCGTTGCTTTTTCCAGACCTGTTTTTGGCATCGTCGGCAGGAATATGGCTGATAGCGTTTGGAATATCGGCTGTGCTGAATGTTTTGCAGATTTGGAGATTATTTAATCGGATTGACAAGGGGGAATTGTTATGTACGAATTAGAGCTGTGTGAGGTTGGAAAGAAATATAAGGAGAAAACGGCGGTCGGAGACTTTAGCTATATTTTCCGAAAAGGCGTATATGGTCTGCTTGGCGAAAACGGCGCGGGAAAAACCACGCTGATGAGGCTTATATGCGGGATATTGCAGCCGACACAGGGGATGGTCAGATGTGACGGCATTGATATACTGCGCATGGGCGCGGACTATCGCGGTCTGCTTGGCTATTTGCCACAGGATTTCGGATATTATGGTGATTTTACGGCGGAGCGCTTCCTTAATTATATGGCGGCGTTAAAGGCATTGCCAAGTAGTGGCGCAAAACTGAAAATACAGGAGCTTTTGGAACTGACAGGCTTGTCAGAAATGAGGAAAAGGAAGCTTAAAACCTTTTCAGGAGGTATGCTCAGACGGCTGGGCATAGCTCAGGCGCTTTTGAATGAGCCTGAAATACTTGTCCTTGATGAGCCGACAGCGGGCTTAGATCCAAAGGAGCGCGTGAATTTCCGAAACATCATAAGCACGCTTGGAAAGAACAGAATGGTGCTGTTATCAACTCATATAGTGTCTGATATTGAATATATTGCGGATACTATACTGATTATGAAAGACGGAAGCCTGATTTTGTCAGGGACATCTGACGAGCTTGTGAAGGCTGCAAAGGGGCACGTGTGGAGCTGCGATGTGTGCGCGGAGGACATAGAGCGGATGAGGGAAATGTATATTGTAAGCAACATAAGAAACTGCGAAGGCGGGGCGAAGCTTAGAATTGTTGCGGATGAGATGCCTGCAAAGGGAGCGGCGGCTGCGGAGCCTACGCTGGAGGAAGCGTATCTTTATCATGGTTTTTTGAAATAGGCGGCTGTGGAAGGAGAAGGGTAAAAATGATGAAATTATACAGAATGGAAATGTATAAGCTTTGCCATAAAAAATTGTTTTTGGCGGGGGCTGCAATAACAGCAGCGCTTATGGCATTTTATTTTTTTATAAGCGTGAGCTCGGAAAGGTGTGTAGTGGGGGACAAGATATATTTGGGGTATGAAGCCGTGAAAATGGATCGTGAAATCACAAGAGAGTTTGAAGGGGAGATAACAGATGAAAAAATCAACGGCATTGTGGAAAAATATGGATTGCCGTCTGTATATGTAGACAATATGCCAGGCTGGCAGGATGCGAATTATCTGAATAATTTTGTCGCGTTATATTTCACCGATGGAAACTGGAAAAATAATACGCCCATAAGCAGGCGCTATACGCTTGCTGAAACAGAATTTGGACAGGCACACGAAAAGCTCGGAATTGCACCTGTGCTTTCATATGTCAAGGGCTGGACGGTATTCTGCGATATGCTGCAGTTTGGGCTTGTGATGGGGAGCATACTTGTGATATGCGGCGTTTCGGTTTTGTTTGCAGATGAAAAACAGACAGGAATGTATCCTCTCATTTTTACCACATGGGAAGGTCCGAGAAAGGATATGGCTGCCAAGATTATGGCTGCATTTTCACTGGCGTTTCTTGTATTTGCTGGGATTGCGGCATTTGATTTGGCGTTATGCGCAGCGGGTTATGGCTTGGACGGCTTTGGAAGCATATCGGGAATGGTTTTTCAGGGAAAGATGGAAGCGCCGACGCTGATAGATAAGATTTTATTTGCAGATTATCTGCGTATTTTGCTGGCGGCAGGATTGTTTTCACAGCTTTGCCTTTGCGCCGTTACCCTGTGCGTGTCGGCTCATAATGCCACGTCGTTTGGCGCTGTCGTTATTTCGGCCGTTTTGTGGTGTGCGCCTGTGCTTTTAAGAATGTTTTTCGGTGGAATAATGCATCTTGTGGTAGATGCCATGCCGATATTTATGATAATGGCAAACACGCTTTGGGATATTTACGACGTTTACCGCATCGAGTTTGTTATAAGTCTGGCGGTAACTGTCTGCTGTCTGGCAAAGACGGTGGTATATTATAGAAAAGTGAGATGAGCCGCAAATAAATTATTGCGACGGGAAATTTACATTGAGAATGACATAGCTTTGATTTATGTGGAACACTGTTACAGAATGGCAAGTAGGTTCATAGCAAGTAGTATATTGCAAGGGAAATTGGCGTGAAATTCTTGAACTTGAAGCCCTGAAATGATATGATAAAATTACAAATACGAAAGGACTGACATATGGCGACAATATACGACGGGGCATTTCGGACAATACTGAATGATTGCAGACAGCTTATCATACCTGTAATAAATGAAATTTTCGGGGAAAACTATACAGGGAGAGAAGAAATCCGTTTTTTCCCAAATGAACATTTTTTGAACCAGATGGACGAAGCGGATAAGGAACGGATTACGGACACAAATTTTACGGTTTTCGGGAAAGTACCGAAAAAGTACCATATTGAGTGTGAAAGCAGTCTGCCGGACGGGAAAATCACTATAAGGCTTTTTGAGTATGACGCACAGATAGCGCTTGATGAAGGAGAGGTCACGGAGGAAACGCTTACAGTGACATTCCCCAACACAGCGGTGCTTTACCTTAGGACATACAAAAAGACACCCGATAAAATGAAATATGTGATTATCACGCCAGGCGGGACAGTCCAGTATGATGTGCCGATAATGAAAGTGCAGGCATATTCGCTTGACGATATTTTTGGAAAAGGCTTGCTGATGCTTATTCCGTTTTATATTTTTTCACATGAGAAAAATTTTGCGGAATATAATGGCAATGAGCAGAAACTGGCAGAATTAAAGGCAGAGTATAGGAAAATTTTGGAAAGGCTTGACGGTCTGGAGGAACAGGGAGTAATCGGGGCGTTTGACAAACGTACCATTATAGAGCTTTCTGGTGACGTTATTAAGGAAATCGCACAGAAATATGAGAACGTGCAGAAAGGCGTGGGTGATATTATGAGCGGACCATTAATTGAAACGACTGCAAGAAATATTTTAAGCCAAGGACTAATCCAAGGCATAAACCAAAACCAAAAAGAAACAGCGCTTAGAATGTTAAAAAGAGGCAAGATGACAGTTGAGGAAATAGCGGAAGATACGGGGCTGAGTATTGAGGAAGTAGAGGAGCTGGCGGCACTTCCGACCGTATAGGATTTTTGTAGACAATAGGATAGTCAAAGGAGCTGTCAGCATATTCATGTATATGTAATATGCCGTTTTACAGCGTCAAAATGGAGGATTAAAATGCAAAGAGTATTAAATTTTTTAAAAGAAGCAGGGACATATTATCTGGCTACGATAGACGGCGATCAGGCGCGAGTGCGTCCGTTTGGCACTATCAACGAATTTGAGGGAAGGCTGTATATCCAGACAGGAAAGGTAAAGGACGTGTCAAAGCAGCTCCACAAAAATCCGAAAGCCGAGATATGCGCGTTTAAAGACGGCGAATGGCTGCGCGTGGCAGGGACATTTGTTGAGGACGACAGGAGAGAGGTGCGCGTGGCAATGCTTGAAGCATATCCGTCTTTGCAGGGCATGTACAGCGCGGACGACGGGAACACGGAAGTGTTTTACATAAAGGACGCGACGGCGACTTTCAGCTCTTTTACAAAGGAGCCTGAAACGGTTAGATTTTGATATGGCTAAATTTCATCTAAAGAGATAATTTCTCCAAAATCATTATCTATATAACTCCCTTTACTAAAAACGCTTTTTTGGATAAATTCCTTCATTATCTCTTTATTTGAATAGGCAATGGAATAAAACGCTGGCTCAGGAATATCAATTTGATTTAATTCAGACTCCTCATACTCATTCCGCCCATCCTCCAAGTAATCAATATAAATCCTTTCTCCAGAAAGCACCATATTTAGTTTATCATTATCCTTATATACATTTTGAGCTTTATCACTCCACTGCTGATACAAACTCAATATTTTATTTTCATTTGATGAAATAAGAATAATTGACCTCATTATTTTCCACCTAAATGTTCACTAATACTGTTTCATTTTATCTGCTCCTTTTTCTAGTCACTTTTCAGATTATAAATTATTGTATAAATTTAAAACTAAATTTTTCCTCAAATACTTTTTTATAATTTAACCTCGTTTATGTTATCACACTCTTATCTTTATTGCTATTAAATTTTGCATAATCTTCCACTGCTCTAAAAGTATACTTCTGATTGCCTAAAATGCAAAAACAACGGAACACAGCGCATAATGTCATGTTCCGCCGCTTTTCTTTTCCATTGAGGTTATTCCGTTATCACTATGGAAAGATGGAAAAGTACAATGAAATTCTTGAACTTGGAGCCCTGAAATGATATGATAAAACTACAAACACGAAAGGACTGACATATGGCGACAATATACGACGGGGCATTTCGGACAATACTGAATGACTGCAGGCAGCTTATTATACCTGTAATAAATGAAATTTTCGGGGAAAACTATACAGGGAAAGAAGAAATCCGTTTTTTCCCCAACGAACATTTTTTGAACCAGATGGACGAAGCAGATAAGGAACGGATTACGGACACGAATTTTACGGTTTTCGGGAAAGCGCCGAAAAAGTACCATATTGAATGCGAAAGCAGTCTTCCAGACGGGAAAATCACTATAAGGCTTTTTGAGTATGATGCACAGATAGCGCTTGACGAGGGAACGGTCACGGAGGAAACGCTTACAGTGATATTCCCCAATACAGCGGTGCTGTACCTTAGGACATACAAAAAGACGCCCGATAAAATGAAATACGTGATTATCACGCCAGGCGGGACAGTACAGTATGATGTGCCGATAATGAAAGTACAGGCATATTCGCTTGACGATATTTTTGGAAAAGGCTTGCTGATGCTTATTCCGTTTTATATTTTCTCACATGAGAATAATTTTGCGGAATATAATAGCAATAAGCAGAAGCTGTCTATAATGTACCCTATAAGGTAGACACGGCAAGAAAAAGGGATTGCTTGAAATGTTTATTACCGCTAGGGGAAACAA
>CANQSB010000005.1 GCA_947626435.1 uncultured Lachnospiraceae bacterium
AAATGCAACATTTTACATAAAATGTTGCATTTAGGAAAATCACAGGATGAATAAAACAAGGAGGTTTTTATATGTTAATGCTCACAGTGCCCAAGGAAGAGTATCTGATGATAGGAAAAAATATCAAGATAACCTTTCTGGGAGGTAATGACAGACAGTTCCGCGTGATGATAGACGCTCCCAAGGATGTGAATATCGCAAGGGGCAAGGCGATAAAAAAGCGTGCCGCGAAAAGAATGGCGAAACAGGGCGAGGAGAATAGACAGGAAGTATAAGAAAATAAGGCTGCAAAGTATTGGCAGGAATATCACTAAAACTTAAAAGTTAATAACCAAGGCTGTCTGTAAAAGCAGGCGCGCCAAGAAACAGGCGGCTTTGGATATTATAAATCAAAATTAAATAAGGAACAAAAAAACAATCGGTGGGAAACGGAAATTTCCACGGCAAAAACAAGGAGGTAGTATTATGGTAGTACAGCACAATTTACAGGCAATGAACTCAAATCGTATGCTCGGTATCACACAGGGCACATTATCAAAGTCAACAGAAAAGCTTTCTTCCGGCTACAAGATTAACCGTGCGGCAGATAACGCGGCTGGTCTTGCTATATCTGAGAAGATGAGAAAGCAGATTAGAGGACTTACACAGGCATCTGCAAATGCTGAGGATGGTATTTCATCTGTACAGACGGCAGAAGGTGCATTGACGGAAGTTCACGATATGCTTCAGAGAATGAATGAGCTGGCAGTTCAGGCGGCAAACGGCACGAACTCACAGGATGACCGTTCATACATTCAGGATGAGATTGACCAGCTTTCGCAGGAAATAGACCGTGTAGCTGAGACAACTAAGTTTAATGAAACATATCTTTTAAAGGGTGATGCAAATGTTGAAAAAGGATATACATTTGCTTATGGCAAATCAACTAATTATTTAGCGGCAACGGTTTCAATGAGTAAAGATGCAGCGACGAGTGTAAATGCAGATATCCAATTTGAAAGTAATGTGTCCTCAACTGCAGATCAGAATAATTTGGCTAAGGCACTTCGCGATCAAGGACTTACAATCACAGCTACAACTGTAAATAATGAAACACAGTATTCTATAGAACTCAATGGAAGCGATGCAAAGAGTAGTTATGAAGTAAGGTCCACAAATGATACAAATAAATTTGATATTTATAATGTTGAGGGTGACAAGATTGCAACTGTTACGCTTCAGAATCAAACTGGTCTAAAGGCAGGTGACAGCGCAATAATTACAGCGGCAACAGTAAGTGCTGCTGTAAGTAAAAATGAGATATTCTCATTTTATGATAAGGATGGCAATAAGATTGCTGCAAATGCGTTAGGTGATTACTTTACGGGTTCAGGTACAGCGGCAAATGCATCGGCGAAAGCAAGAGCTGATGCAAACAAGGTATATGATGCACTTGGAAGGGAAGTAAAACTGGCGGAGAGTAGTGTAAAATTTAAAGATTCTAAAGGTACAGAAAAAACTGTGTCGGGTACTGTTGTATCAGCGACTAAAGATAAGATGGGAGCATTAAATCTTAAATTCCATGTAGGAGCAGATGGTACAAACAATAACAAGATTTCTATTAGTATTGATGCTCTTACAGCTAAGGGACTTGGAATTAATGGTTTAAGGGTTGATGGAGAGAATGGTGACAAGGCAACAGACGCTATCTCAGTTATCTCACAGGCAATCAAGATTGTATCAACACAGCGTTCAGCACTCGGTGCAGTTCAGAACCGCTTAGAGCATACAATCAACAACTTGGACAACATCGTAGAGAACACGACATCTGCAGAGTCAGCAATCCGTGATACAGACATGGCTGACGAGATGGTTAGATACTCTAACAACAACATCCTTTCACAGGCAGGTCAGTCAATGCTTGCACAGGCTAATCAGTCTAACCAGGGCGTACTCTCATTACTCGGCTAATCAGACTTATAGAGAGTTCAAAACAAACAACCATAATAAAAAGGCTGCCGCATAAAAGTGGCAGCCTTTTATAGATTCCCTATATTCAAATACAAAGAGTCATTTATAAAGCTCTATTCGACAACATAGAATTTAGGCAAAATATATAAAATAAGCGGCGTCTTGCAGCTTGCTGCACCTAGCCGCGTTTTTATATATTTTGACTAAATTCGGACGGCTTAGAAAACATTTATTTTAAGATATGAGTATGACAAAACACTTTTCTCCGTATATCAATTACCAATCAAAACCTCTTTCCCATTAAACGCAAACCCATATTTCCGTATATTCTCATCAGGTATCCCCTTTGCGAGTAGCGTCTGCTCATACTTTTTATCATTTATCTGCTGCAACGCCGATTTGACGGTGTCCTTTAATGTCTGCTCGTCATCATCGTCATGTACCTTAAATTCTATTATAATCGCAACATCACATGCATTTTTGGGTTCAAGCATGATATCATAACGCCCAAAGCCGCTTTCGCGATTGGAAGTGAGCACATAATTTTCCCTAAGCTCAACTAACAGCCCCAGTACGAAGCCATGGTAAAACCGTTCAGGCTGTGTCTTTGCAGACCCCTTTCTCCCAGTGTCAAAGAAACTGAAAACCTCACAAGTGATACGGTTCATATATTCGTTCATAGCCTTAAGCTCACCCTTAAGCAGCGCCTTTATGAAATAATTGTAATCAGAGGCGACAGCGCCAAACCAGTCCTTAATCATGCCCTCAAACATACAGCGCACCTCAAAATTCGTAAGCGCCAGTTCATAGCGCGGATGCTTCCATTCTTCCAAGCCGATTTCCACGAAGCCTTCCATATTCAATATTTTCAAATACCCGCATGCGAGCAGGAAACTCCATATGCCGTCCCTTGTGCCGTTAAGGCGGTTGTATACAATCTGCTCGTCAATTTCATTTACAACAGGCTTTCCAAGCAGCAGCCCCTTAAAGTCCTCCTTAATTTCAGCCTCAGCCCCCTGTATCAGCTTTGAAACAAGACTGTTTGAGCTGGTGTTTGCCCAATAGGTATTAAATTTTTGGGTATCAAGATAATTTATTATCGACCAAGGATTATATATGTCGTGCGTGTTTCCAAAGGTAAAACCGTCGTACCAGAATTTGACTTTTTCCTTTTTATCAATTCCATATTCGTCCATTGCCGCGAATACTTCGCTTTCAGTAAACCCAAACGCGGCAGCGTATTCATTTGAAGTGGTAGTTATAACCTTTAGATTGTTCAAATCCGAAAATATTGACTCCTTACTAACTCTGGTTATGCCGGTCATAATGCCGCGCTCAAGCCATTGATTGGTTTTAAAGGTGGAGTTGAACAGACTTCTGGTAAAAGCGACAAGCTCGTTCCAAAACCCGCCAACATATGCCTCTTGCATAGGCGTATCATACTCATCAAGCAGGATTATAACATTTTTCTCATAATATCTGTGCAAAAAATCACATAACTGGTTGATTGCAGTGGGCGCGTCAAGCTCCGTCATTTCTCCCGTCATTCTTTCGTAGTATTCCTTTTCCTGCCTTGACAAAAGCGGGCAGTCAAGAAGAAACCGATTTTGCTCGAAAAGCTTTTTTAGCAGTTCGCATATGCGGTAAACCGTATTTGGATATGAAACCTCCTTGACATTGGCAAAACTCAGGCTGATAACAGGATAAGTGCCCTGCAGCTCGCGGTATTTCTGCTCATTCCATATGGAAAGCCCTTCAAACAAATTGCCCCGTCCGGCACATTTTATGGAAAAAAACTTTTCAAGCATACTTATGGTAAGCGTCTTGCCAAAACGCCTCGGGCGTGTGATAAGAGTAACGCTGTCGCAGCTCTCCCACCATTCTTTTATGAAAGAAGTCTTATCCACATAAAAGCAGTTGTTTTTGATAATCGTCTCAAAATCCTGAATGCCGATGCCTACCGTCCGAGCCATATAAGCGCCTCCTTAAATATCTTTTATACACATAGTTTAACACGCTTTACTGCTTATTGCCATTAATATTTGCCATTATTTTTAGGTGTTCTTTATTTTCAGTGAAGAAAATATTTCAAAATCTATTTACATCTTATCCCTGCGATTTGTATAATAAGCTTATAAGTACAAATATCAGGGATTTTGTAATACTGCAAGGCGTCGTCGAACTTTTTGCGGCTGCTTAAAAATTTTAGAATGAAGGAGATATAACATGAAAGCAGAAATGAACAAAAATGAATTTGCAAAAACACCGCCAATGGGGTGGAACAGCTATGATTATTATGACACCACAGTGACCGAAGCACAGATAAAGGCAAATGCGGACATTATGGCAAAAGAGCTGAAAGAATACGGCTGGGAATATATCGTAGTCGATATTGAATGGTATGCGAATAACGCAGGCTCTATGCGCGATAAATTTCAGTATATCCCGTTTGGCGATTTGGAGATGGACGAGTATTCGCGGCTGCAGCCAAGCCCGAAAAGATTTCCGTCCTCAGCGGGCGGTAAGGGCTTTAAGCCATTGGCGGATTATATACACAGCTTGGGGCTTAAATTTGGCATACATATAATGAGAGGAATACCCCGCTGTGCCGCGGAAGCGCATTCAAAGGTTCTTGGTACGGATATTACCGCCGATATGATAGCGGATCCCTCATCAATCTGCGGCTGGAATCCGGACATGTACGGCGTGCGCAATACTCCGGCAGGTCAGGCGTATTACGATTCGGTTATTCAGATGTATGCCGACTGGGGTGTTGATTTCATCAAGTGCGATGACATATGCGACAGTTGGATGTACCCAAGCGACAGATTTTCAGGCTGGCACGAAACACAAATGCTGCACAAGGCAATATTAAAGGCAGGCAGACCGATAGTGCTCAGTCTTTCGCCCGGTCCGGCTCACATAGACAGGGCATGGCAATACTGTGAAAATGCCAACATGTGGCGCATAACGGATGACTTCTGGGACAATTGGGAGCTTTTGAAAAATATGTTTTGGCGCTGTGAGCAGTGGCAGGATCATGTAAGGCAGGGGTGCTTTCCTGACTGCGACATGCTTCCGCTGGGCAGGCTTGGCGGAGGCTTTGGCAATGGAGAATGGGAATGTCGGCTTACACATGATGAGCAGATGACAATGCTGTCACTTTGGTGTATGTTCCGCTCTCCCCTTATGCTGGGTGCGGAGCTTACAAAGCTTGATGACAGGACGCGTTCTCTCATCACAAACAGGGAGCTTTTGAAGCTGCTAGGCGATGGCAGCCATGGCACGCAGCTATTTAGAAACGATGAAATGGCAGTGTGGAAAAATGAAAATAATAAGACGAAAGAGGTGCAGGTTGCGCTTTTCAACCTGAGTGACGATGACCGGACACTTGAATGGAGGCTTGACCGCGATTGCCAATTGTACGATATATGGAGCGGTGAAAAGAGCATGACGAGCGGAGGCATAATAACCGCCGCCGTACCATCTCATGGCGTCAGACATTACAGGCTTGAGCCGTAATTGGGAGCAATAATTGGGCTTTAATATACGCAAATAACAGTTGAAAATTCCAAATTGATTGAGTATAATTAAAATGTCCGCCGACATGGTGGAAAAATGTAAAAGGAGGGAAGTCCCATGGAGAACAAGACTTTTAAAAAAGTATCAATCATATTCAAAATCACTGCCATTATGTTTATAGTATTGGCAATAGCATTTGTGCTGAATGATTTTTTGGCATGCAAGCTGATAGAGGCAAACATGGCAAAGGATATGAATATTTCTGTGGATGAGGCAGCCGCGGCAGTAAGACGGCTGATAGGAGTGTTCACACTGATAAGCTTTTTGATTGGCGTGATAGCGCTCGTAATACTTTCCGCAATTCTTCAAAAGCTGCTTATAATACCATTGAAAAATGCGGTTACGGAGATACATAGAGTGGCAAGATATGACCTCACCGAAGGAAATATGGCTGCCGTAAGGGTAAACACTACGCGTACCGATGAGGTGGGCAGCATCTGCAGGAACATAGTCCTTATGCAGGACAATCTAAAGGAGATAGTAGAGCAGATAAAGGGTTCTTCCAGCGTGCTTCTCGAAAGCGTAGGTACACTTTCAGACAGGACGGGGCAGGTCAAGAATTCTTCCGACGAGATAAGCAATACAATGAACGAACTCAGTCGCGGCGCGATGATGCAGGCGGAGGAAACATCGAGAGGCGCGCAGGAGGTTGCCACGCTTGACGGGCTTATAGTAAGAAACCTCGACGACACCAAAAATCTCCATAAGAATGCGGAGGAGATGGATAGGGTCAAAAATGACGGACTTGTCACAATACGCGACCTCATAGAAAAGACTGCAAAGAGCCGCGAGAGCATATCGGTTGTCAAGGAAGCAATGGAGCAGAACAGCGAACAGGCGCACAAGATAGAACTCACGAGCCAAAAGATTAACGATATCGCCGACCAGACGAATCTCCTGTCGCTCAACGCGGCAATCGAGGCGGCGCGCGCAGGCGAAGCGGGACGCGGCTTTGCGGTAGTGGCAGAGGAGATAAGGGGACTGGCGGAGGAGACAAACACCCTTACAAACGAGATAGGCGGCATTATACAGGAGCTTCTTGAAAAGACGGACGATGCGGCAAAAAATATGGAAAATATGGCTCAAATCTTTGAGCAGCAGGAAAAGAGCGTAAGCGAGACGCGTGAGAAGTTCATCCAGATAGAGCAGTGCCTCGGCAGCGTCAAGGACAGCGCGGATATGCTTTATGAGTCAAGCAACAATATGATGTCAAGCAAAAATGTCATTGTGTCAATGATAGAGGGCGTGTCAGCGGCAAGCGAGGAGAACGCGGCAGGCACGCAGGAGGTGCTTGCCGCAGTAGATTCACAGGGCGGCGTAATCGCGGATTTGGCGGGCATGAGTAAAGAGCTTACCCAAGTAGCCGAGGGATTAAACGAGCAGGCGCACAAATTCAAATATTAAAAGCGAACCCAAAATAAAAATCCTCTTTGAGATTTTCTCTCAGAGAGGATTTTTTATTTTCAGCCTGTCTTGTCAATGACAAATAAGTTCATAAATTCGTCAAACGGGCAGGGGCGTCCAAAGTAGTAGCCTTGGCAGTAATCGGGCTTTAGCTGCTTGATGCGCTCCAGCTCCTGCTGCGTCTCCACGCCCTCCACGCATACGCGCAGCTTCATTTTGTGCGCCATATTTATCATAAGCTGCAAAAGGTTGAACTCATAATCGTTTTCGATTGCCTTTATCGTAAAGCTGCGGTCGATTTTTATGATGTCGGGCTTCAAATCATTGAAATAATGAAAATTTGAATACCCTGTGCCAAAGTCGTCGAGCGCGAGGCTGATGTGCTGTTCCTTCATGCGCGAGCGCAGCTTGGCGACGCGACTGTCCGGCGTGAGCACGCCGCTCTCGGTAAGCTCGATGATGACCGTTGATGGTATGATATTGTAGTCTGATACGGCGGTAAGTATCTCCGAGATAATATTGCTCTTCAATACCTGAATGTATGAGATATTTATGCTGATTTTGAAATCGGGGTTGACCTTATGTATCTCGGTGCACAGCTCGAGCGACTTGTGCAGCATCCACTTGCCGACGGGTATTATCAGGCATGTCTCCTCCAAAAGCGGTATAAACACATTTGGCGAAACAGTGCCAAATTCTTCGGTATGGAAACGCATAAGCGATTCCGCGCCGTAAAGCTCTCCCGTATCCGCGCTGAAAAGCGGCTGCAGATACGCTTCAAAGCCCTCAAAATCGTTGTTGACCGCTTTTCTCAAAAGCTGTATCATCCGCCTGCTTTTCAAAAATTTTTCATAGGCGGGATAGTTGAATATCCAGCATCGGTTTTTGCCGCCGCGCTTTGCCTCGCTCAGCGCGAACTCGGAAAACTTCATTACATCACTGAAAGTACAGCCTCTGTACGCGTCGCTCGTAAGTATGCCGCCTGAAATTGTAAATACGGCTTCATAGCGCGATTTTTCGACAAGCTTGTCTATGGAATATCTGATATTCACATATTGTTCAAGCGCTTCCTCCACATTGCGGTTTGCAAAGTCAATCACAAGGAACTCGTCCGCCATGGCGCGGTAGAGCCTCTGGTCGGGATAGAGGCAATTTGCGATATTGTCGGCTGTCTTTTTGAGCAGCATGTCGCCGTATTCGATGCCGAGCCGTTCATTTATAGGCTTAAAATCATCGATGCCAAGCCGCAGTATATATCCGCTGTTCATCATATAGAAGTTTTCTTCAAAATACGCTTTCAGGCTGGAAAGCCCGAGCAGTCCGCTTATGTTGTCCGCCATTTGGCGCGTGCCGATTTCGTTTATGCAGCCTATCATATAGAGCGCCTTGCCGTTGTCGCTTACCACGAAGCCGCGACAGTTTATCCATATCGGCTTCTTGTCCTTTGACAGCCAGCGGTACTGGAGATTGTGAAATTCCTTTTTTCCCTGCGTAATCATGTCCAAATCCTTCTTAAGTTCCGCTATGTCATCAGGATGTACAAAAAGCTCATGGTTTTTGACGACATCGTTAAATTCCGAAGCAGGCAGCGCAAAACGCTGTGCGGCGGATGGGGAAATATAATAGTAGTCATTTTGCAGGTCATACACATAGACATAGTCGTCCATGCAGGGGTGAAGCATATCAATCACATCACATATCTGTTTGACTGAAATGTCTTTATACTTGTCCGACAAGATAGCACCTCCTTAAAATTATTTTCAATTTCAAAGTTAATGCATCAGATTTTATACAAATTATTATAATTGATAATTATGCTGTGCGCAAGTAAAAGAAAAATTAATTTTTTACGGAATTTGGCGGTTTGGGAAACGCCATTTATCAGGGTCATTTATCGGGCAGGGATAGTTGCGCGGGCGGCATTGTATTTTTTAGGCGGCGGTGGTATAATATTGCAGAACACAAATTTTGAAAGGATAAGCGCCTGAAAATGAAACGCATAGCAGAGGATATAAAAAGCGGCAGGTTCAGCAATGTTTACCTGCTCTACGGGGACGAGGCATATCTTAGGAAGCAGTATTGCGAAAAGCTAAGGTCGGCGCTTTCAGCCGAGGGTGATACGATGAACTGCGCCGTTTATTCGGGCAAGGACATCAATATAAACGAAGTGATTGATATTGCAGGCACAATGCCGTTTTTTGCGGAGCGCAGAGTTATCGTCATCGAAAATAGCGGGTGGTTTAAAAACGCCAATGAGCAGGCGGTCGAACTGATAAAGAATATTCCCGATACCACATATATTATTTTTGCGGAGGAAGAAGTTGACAAGCGAGGCAGGCTTTACAAGGCGGCAGCGTCAAAGGGCTATGCCGCGGCATGTGAGGCACAGGACGAGGCGACGCTGAAAAAATGGGTAATGGGCATGCTGAAAAAAGAAAATAAGCAGATAACTCCCGATGCCTTGAACCTTTTGCTTGAAAAAACGGGTACGAATATGGAAAACATACGGCGCGAGCTGGAGAAGCTCATTTGCTACAGGTATTATGACGAGGGTATTACGGCGGGCGATGTGGAGGCGCTGTGCGTCGTTCAGGTACAAAACAAAATTTTTGACATGGTGGAGGCGGTCGCAAGGAAAGACCAAAAGCGGGCGCTTGACCTGTATTATGACCTTATTGCACTAAAGGAAGCGCCTATGAAAATTCTTTCACTTATTGCCCGGCAGTTTAATATGCTGCTGCAGGTGAAGGAGATGAAGGGTAAAGGATACTCTGAGGCAAATATCGCGGCGCAGACAGGATTGAATGCATATTATCTCAAAAAGAAATATATTCCTCAGGCGGCAAGCTTTGAGCTGCCACAGCTTAAAAGTGCGCTGAAAAGCTGTGTAGAGGCGGATGAAAGTGTAAAGACGGGTAAAATGTCCGATATTATGAGTGTGGAGCTTATTATAGTGGGTTTGAGCGCAAATCAGGCAAGTTAGGATAGATTTACTTGATGAGGGAAATGCTTTCATGGTAAGCGATGTGTGTTATCAATAGGTAATTGTGAAAAGTGTTCTCAGCCGTCCGAATTTAGTCAAAATATATAAAAATCGCGTCAATGTACTGTATCACAGATACAGTACATATGTGCAGCAAGCTACAAGACGCCGCTTATTTTATATATTTTGACTAAATTCTATGTTGTCGAATAGAGTTTCGTAGATGCCTAGATGTATTATTAATTAAAGAGGAGGGGTTGTTATGCTTCCAAAAGACCCGATGATGCTTTTGAGCTTTTTAAATTTAAAGCTGCGTGACTTTTACCCAAGCCTTGACGCGCTGTGTGAGGACATGGACGCTGACAAGGAGGCTGTGATTGCGGCGCTTGAGGCGATAGATTACCACTACGACGGCGACAAAAACCAGTTTGTCTGATGTGCTGTGGATTGGCGTATCGCAAAAATCATATGGCGCGCTAATCAAAAAGAATTTCGTCGACGGTCACAAAACTGTATCCCTGTCGTGTAAGCTCATCGATAATCATTAGGGCAGCACTCACTGAGGATGCATAGTAGTCGTGCAGGAGGATGATGTCGTTTTCCTCAGCCTCCCGTATGACGGAGCGCGCTACCTTGGATGCGTTTGAAGTGCACCAGTCGAGCGGGTCGATACTCCAAAGGACGGGAAACATGTTAAGTTCGGCTTCAAGCGCTTTATCCCACAAACCGTATGGCGGGCGGACATACTGTAGTTCTTCGCCTGTGATGTTTTTTACTATTTCGCTTGTCTGAAGCAGCTCGTTTTTGAATTTTTCGCGGTTGTCGTCAGTGAGCTGTATGTGGCTGTAGGTGTGGTTGCCGATAAGGTGCCCCTCGTCATGCATGCGTTTTATAATGTCGGGACATTGTTCGGCGTGTTCGCCTGTGACAAAAAAGGTTGCCTTTATGCCGCGTTCCTTTAAGCCGTCAAGCAGCCTTTTGGTGTAGACTGGATGCGGTCCGTCGTCAAATGTAATCGCTATGCGTTTTATCTCGTCGGCATTGGAAGACATTGTGGCATAGAGCTTGGCTTGCCTGCCGAGAGCGGACAGCGCGAGGATAAAGCACAGTGCGTATAAAATATTGAAAGTTTTATTTTTCATAACTGAAATGGATTCTGCATATGTTTTCATATTATTATATGCGGAAAATTATGGAAATGGTACAGAAAATAAAGTATAATTGTGAAAGGCGTATAAATTTTAAAATAACCGCGCAGGCGGTGGAAATGAGGTAAAAATGCTCGAAAAAAATATAGAGCTTGCAGGAAAAACGATATTTGTGACAGGAGTGTCAGGTTTTATAGGCTCAAATCTTGCCTTGTCGCTTTTAAAAAGCTTTGATAATGTCCGCATTGTTGGCATTGACAATATGAATGATTACTATGATGTGTCGTTAAAAGAATTTCGTCTAAAGCAGATTTATGAGCTTGAAAAGACTGTGAGCGGCTGTTTTGAATTTATAAAGGGAAATATCGCGGATAAGCCCGAAATAAACAGAATATTTTCAGAATACAAGCCGCAGATAGTCGTAAACCTTGCGGCGCAGGCGGGTGTACGCTACAGCATAGAAAATCCTGACGCGTATATTGAGGCAAATTTAATCGGTTTCTACAATATACTCGAAGCCTGCCGCCACAGCTATGACGGAGGCGCAGCAGGAGTGGAGCACCTTGTCTATGCAAGTTCGTCATCCGTCTACGGCAGCAATAAAAAAATTCCGTATTCCACAGACGACAAGGTTGATAATCCTGTGTCACTCTACGCCGCGACAAAAAAATCAAACGAGCTTTTGGCACACGCGTATTCAAAGCTTTATGGCATACCATCAACAGGGCTTCGCTTTTTCACAGTTTATGGTCCCGCGGGGCGTCCTGATATGGCGTATTTCGGTTTTACAAACAAGCTTGTAAAAAATGAGACGATAAAGATTTTCAATTACGGGAACTGTAAGCGGGATTTCACTTATATTGACGATATAGTGACAGGCATTACGGCGGTTATGCAGCGTTCGCCGCTGCCAAATGACGACGGCGTCAAATACAAGGTCTATAATATAGGCAACAATCAGCCTGAAAATCTCCTTGATTTTGTAGAGATACTGCAGGACGAGCTGAAACGCGCAAAGGTGCTGCCGCAGGACTATGATTTTGAGGCGCATAAGGAGCTTGTAGGCATGCAGCCGGGCGATGTAGAGATTACTTATGCGGATGTAAGTGAGCTCGAACGCGATTTTGGATTTAAGCCCTCGACAAGCCTGCGTGACGGTCTGCGCAGCTTTGCAGAGTGGTATAAAGAGTTTTACGGATAGTATCGGTTATGAGGAACGTTACCGCTCCTTTATAATATATTGCCATATTTTTATAGAAATGGGGGAAGTAAGATATGAAAAAAGAAAGCCTATGGCTTGGAAAAGCAAAGGAGAACGGCGGGGAACTTGACAAAATCTGCGACCTTTACAAAAAGTGCCTTGACGAGGGGAAGACGGAGCGGGAATGCGTGGCGCTTTCCGTAAGGATGGCTGAGGAAAAGGGCTACAGAGAGCTTTACGGCGTGATTGAGCGGGGCGAAAAGCTAAAGGCAGGTGACAAGCTTTATGTGGTTCAGATGAACAAGAGCATCGCGCTCTTTGTGCTCGGCAAAAAGCCTGTTTCGGCGGGCATGAATATTCTTGGCGCGCATATTGATTCGCCGCGTCTTGATGTCAAGCAGAATCCGCTCTATGAAAAGGAAGGCTTTGCCTATTTTGACACGCATTATTACGGCGGCATCAAAAAATATCAGTGGACGGCAGTGCCGCTTGCAATTCATGGCGTAGTGGCAAAAAAAGACGGGACGACGGTTTCCATAAGCATCGGCGAAAGGGAGGATGAGCCCGTATTCGTTATTACTGATTTGCTCGTGCATCTTGCGGGCAAGCAGCTTGAAAAGAAAGCGACGGAGGTAGTGACGGGCGAGAATCTTGACATTCTTATCGGCAATTGTCCATTGGATTCGGACGAGGAGCTTGAAAAAGAGGAAAAGGAAAACATTAAAGCGAATATGCTCAAAATCCTTGAGGAGACTTATGGAATTGAGGAGGAGGATTTCCTTTCGGCGGAGCTTGAGATTGTACCCGCGGGCAAGGCGTGCGATTTAGGTCTGGACAGGAGCATGATTTTGGCGTATGGACAGGATGACAGGATATGCGCGTTCACATCGCTTTTTGCCATGCTTGATGTCGAAAATCCCGAGAGTACGACCTGCTGTCTGCTTGTGGACAAGGAGGAGATTGGCAGTGTCGGCGCTACAGGAATGCAGTCGCGGTTTTTCGAAAATGCGGTCGCGGAGCTTGTAGCGGCTACGGAGGGCGAGTCGCAGCTCCTTGTGAGAAGGGCGCTTGCGAGGTCAAGAATGCTTTCATCAGATGTAAGCGCAGGCTATGATCCGCTTTATGCAGATGTGTTTAACAAAAATAACGCGGCGTTTTTATCCAAGGGCATTTCGTTTAATAAATATACAGGCGCGCGCGGCAAGAGCGGCTCCAATGACGCCAACGCGGAGTATATCGCGCAGCTTAGAAAGGTTATGGACGAGGCAGAGGTCTCATACCAGTTTTCAGAGCTTGGCAGCGTTGACGCGGGCGGCGGCGGCACGATTGCGTACATCATGGCTAAATACGGCATGAATGTGATTGACAGCGGAGTGGCAGTGCTGAATATGCATGCGCCGTATGAGGTCAGCAGCAAGGCTGATGTATATGAGGCAGTAAGGGGCTACAGGGCATTCTTAAGATGGTAAAAACTTGGAAAAGCGGGATCGGCTTAATAATAACAGCCTGATTTATTAAAAATAAAGCGGATATAATGCCCTGCGTATAATGGCATATATCCGCTTTTTGCGTAAAGTCTTTAATTGTCTATAAAATAACAATTATTGTCATTTTACGCGTTTCAGTGTAGAATAAAATGTAAGGGCTTACATGCTTGTAATTGCGCGGTATTTGTGGGGTATTGTATCGTGTCCGGAGTATGTGGTCGAGCATTTTAAAATATTTTATATTAGGAGGTTAATAATGAGCAGACTTGAAATTCCCGTGCCTGATAAAGCGCAGACAGTGGTAGAGCAGCTTTATAAGGACTTGGAGAGAAGGATCGAGGCAAGCCCGCTGGGATTATGTCCGATAGATATGACAAAGGCTTTCTTGGAGCTTTGCCATGCGCAGACCTGCGGAAAGTGCGTGCCGTGCCGTGTCGGGCTGAAACAGCTGAAAAACATGATTTCAGACGTGCTTGACGGCAAGGCGACAATGGAGACTCTTGACGAGATGAAGGAGACGGCTGTTTCCATTATGGAAACGGCAGACTGCGCGATTGGCTATGAGGCGGCAAATATGGTTTATAAAGGGCTTATCGGCTTTTATGACGAGTATGTGTCGCATATCGAGCTTGGCAGATGCAACTGTACATACAAGCAGCCCGTGCCGTGCGTGTCGCTGTGTCCTGCAGGCGTGGACATACCTGGCTATATCGCGCTTGTGCTTGAGGGGCGCTATCAGGACGCTATCAGGCTTATCAGGAAGGACAATCCTTTCCCCACGACCTGCGGCTTTATATGCGAGCATCCCTGCGAGGCGAGGTGCCGCAGAAATATGGTTGACGACGCTATCAATATCCGTGGCTTAAAGCGCATGGCGGCGGATTTGGCTGGAAAAGTCGCGCCTCCCGCGTGCGAACCCTCTACAGGCAAAAAGGTTGCCATCGTGGGCGGAGGTCCAGGCGGTTTGAGCGCTGCTTATTATTTACAGCTTATGGGGCATCAGGTGGTAGTATATGAGATGCTGCCAAAGCTTGGCGGCATGCTGCGCTACGGTATTCCCAACTACCGCCTGCCAAAGGACAGGCTCGACGACGACATAAACGCCATTTTGGAGACGGGCGTACAGGTAAAGCACGGTCTTAGGATAGGCATAGATATCACGATAAATGAGCTAAGGGAGCAATATGACGCGGTACTCATCACTATCGGCGCAAGCACGGACAAAAAGCTCGGCATAGACGGCGAGGACGCAAACGGAGTGATCTCTGCGGTCAAGTTCTTGCGCGATGTCGGAAAGGACGCGGCTATAGACCTCAAAGGGCAGGAGGTATGCGTAGTCGGCGGCGGCAACGTGTCAATGGACGCTGTCAGGACTGCGGTAAGGCTTGGCGCGAAGAAGGTCAGCATTGTGTACCGCAGGCGCGTCGCTGATATGACGGCGCTGCATGACGAGATAGAGGGCGCGATAGCCGAGGGCGTGGAGGTACAGACGCTCAAAGCGCCAGTGAGAATAGAGACAGACGGCGACAACAACGTCAAGGGATTGTGGGTACAGCCGCAGATGATCAGTGAGATAAAGGGAGGGCGCGCGAGCGTCAAGTCTACGGGCGAGCCAGAGGTGCTTCTGCCCTGCACTACCGTGATAGTGGCTATTGGTCAGGACATCGAGTCAAAGCACTTTGCGGACGCGGGCGTGCCTGTAAACAGAGGAGTGATTCAGACGGGAAGGAATGCGGGCTTTGATTTGCTGCCAGGCGTATTTGCGGGCGGCGACTGCGCGACGGGACCTGCCACCGTTATCAAGGCAATAGGCGCGGCTAAGGTTATCGCGGCAAATATTGACGAGTACCTTGGTTTCCACCATATCATACAGAGCGGCGTGGAGGTGCCGCAGCCAAATCTCGCGGACAGAAATCCGTGCGGGCGCGTGAATATGACAGAGCGTGAGGCGTGCGAGAGGATATGCGACTTTGACGGCGTAGAGCTGCCTATGACGGAGGCGGAGTGCAAGCAGGAGGCATCAAGGTGCTTACGCTGCGATCATTTTGGATATGGAGTATTTAAAGGAGGGCGCAAAACATTATGGTAAAGCTTACAATAGACAATAAAGCTGTGGAGGTGCCAGAGGGAAGCACCATTATGGATGCGGCTAATATCGCGGGTATTCCCATACCAAAGCTCTGCTTTTTAAAGGATATAAATGAAATCGGCGCATGCCGCGTGTGCGTGGTGGAGATAGAGGGCAAGGAAAAGCTTGTCACGTCCTGCAACAATCAGGTGGAAGAAGGAATGGTGGTCTATACCAACAGCCCCAAGGTGCGCAGAAACCGCAAAAAGACTGTGGAGATGATACTTTCCCAGCACAACAGCAACTGTGTGACCTGCGCGAGAAACAGAAACTGCTCGCTACAGACAATCACGAGGGATTTGAATATTTTAGACGTTCCGTATGAGAAGGAGCTTTTCCCGCTGCCGTGGAACAAAAATTTCCCGCTTATCAGAGACGCGGACAAATGCATAAAGTGCATGCGCTGCATACAGGTCTGCGACAAAATCCAGAGCGTAAAGATTTGGGATGTCGGAGGAACGGGCTCGCGCACGGGCGTCTATGTATCGGGCAACAGAAAGATTGAGGAGTCGGACTGCGTGCTTTGCGGACAGTGCATCACTCATTGTCCCGTCGGCGCGCTGCGTGAGCGTGACGACACTGAAAAGGCTTGGTGGGCAATCGAAAACAAGAAAAAGGTGACGGTTGTGCAGGTAGCGCCTGCCGTGCGCGCCGCATGGGGCGAGGTATTCGGCATTCCCAGAGAGGAAGCGACTATGGGCAAGATTGCCGACGCCTTGAAGCGTATAGGCTTTGACTATGTTTTCGATACTGTATTTTCGGCTGACCTTACTATTATGGAGGAGGGCAATGAGTTTGTAGAGCGTTTTAAAAAGGGCGACACAAAGCAGATGCCTATGTTTACCTCATGCTGTCCAGGGTGGGTAAGGTTTGTGAAATCACAATATCCCCATCTTGTATCGCGCCTGTCTACGGCAAAGTCGCCGCAGCAGATGTTTGGCGCGGTTATGAAAAGCTATTTCGCAAAGAAGATCGGCGTAGCGCCTGAGGATATGGTGACTGTTTCGATAATGCCGTGCGTTGCAAAGAAGGGCGAGAGCAATATGGAGCTTTTCTATGAGGAGTACGCGGGCAAGGATGTTGATATCGTGCTTACTACGAGGGAGCTTACGCGCATGATACGTATGGCGCACATTGATCCTAAGACCTTGAAGGACGTGCCCTGCGATGAGCCTATGACGGACGGCACGGGCGCGGGCGTTATTTTTGGCACTACGGGCGGCGTTATGGAGGCGGCGCTTAGATCGGCTTACTATCTGATTAAGGGCGCAAATCCTGATGCCGATGCCTTTGAGGAGGTAAGAAGCAGCAGGGAGCAGCCTAAGTGGAAGGAAGCGCTGTTCAAAATTGATGATATCACTGTCAAGACTGCGGTTGTCAACGGACTTGCCAATACGAGGGAGCTTATTGACGCGCTTGAAAAGGGCGAGGTTCACTATGACTTTGTTGAGGTTATGGCATGTCCTGGCGGGTGTGTCGGCGGCGGCGGTCAGCCGATAAAAGACGGGTATGAGCTTGCGACGAACAGAAGCGTGAATTTGAGGCAGCTTGACGAGAACGCGCCAATCAGGTTTTCGCATGAAAATCCTTCGGTGCTGAAGCTGTACGAGGAGTTTATGGAAAAGCCGCTTTCGCACAAGGCGCATATGCTGCTGCATACGGATCATAATGCTTGGGAGATGCCGCAGGTTAATCGGTAATAAAGGGTATTGGCTGCGATAAAGTCTGTCAGATATGCCGGATAGACTATCTATGCAGACGCGATATGTTGTAAACAGTCAGGCAGGCTGCCGCATAAAGCGGCGGTCTGCCTAAAAAGATAGCTTTGGCGCATAAAAATAAATGCTTTACATCAAATAAGATGTCTGCTATAATGATACACACACGAAGGGACGCAGCACGAATACAAGGAGTGGAATATTATGACAGATAACGAATTATTGCTGGCTATTTCCAATATGATGGATAAGAAATTGGATTCAAGACTAAAGCCAATAGAAAATGATATTAAATCATTAAAGGGTGATGTATCAGAGCTAAAGAATGATGTATCAGGCTTAAAGAGCGATGTGTCAGAACTAAAAAATGATGTATCAGTTTTAAAGAATGACGTATCAGTTTTAAAGAATGACGTATCAAATTTAAATAACGAAGTAACAACCCTAAAAGGCGAGCTGCACAATGTAAAGCTGTTTCAGGAAAATGTTATTTTACCGCGTTTAAATACGATTGAAGCCTGCTACACAAGTACATACGACCGATATAAAAACTATGCGGAAAGAATGGAAGCCAATTTTGATGATACAGAGCTGTTAAAGAAGGTAGTCGAGGAACACAGTAAGAAGCTTCAGAAAATTTCTTAAAATATCCCCATATAAAAACTGTGACAGGTTTTTGTATGGGGTTTTTCTTTTGCATCCAGCGCTTTATTGGTGAGGGTGGCTTTACCGGATAATTGACTATGCAAATTGGTTATGTACCTTGAAAATTCCATGCTTTATATCAGAAACTGCTTTTATTTGCGTGCTAGTTATGCTAATATTGTAGCATATACAGCGGGCTGCGGAGGGCGTTTGCTGGAATATAAATGATTTAGTATGTTGCTTGGATAGTACATTTAAAGCACATTCAATGGAGGGCATAGGTATGGCGAGGAAGGTCAGCATAGGGATACAGGATTATGAAACAATCATATCAAATAACTGTTTCTATATAGACAAGACGGCATTTATAAAAGAATGGTGGGAAAGCGGTGACAGCGTGACGCTTATCACCCGCCCGCGCCGTTTCGGCAAGACACTCGCCATGAGCATGTTGGAATGTTTCTTTTCCGTAAAATATGCAGGACGTGGCGACCTGTTTGAAGGACTTTCCATATGGCAGGACGAGAAATACCGCCGGATGCAGGGGACATATCCTGTCATTTATCTAAGTTTTTCCGAGATAAAGGAAGAAAATTGTAAAGCGGCGAAAGAAAAAATGTACCAGCTTATAATCAGCCTCTATGCGCAATATTCGTTTGTGAGAAACAGCAGTGCCATGGAAAATTCGGATAAGCAGATTTTTGACATGGTATCGCCTGATATGAATGATGCCGTTGCGACAATGGCTGTTAAGCGCCTGTCCGAGTTCCTTTTTAAATATTATGGAAAAAAAGCAATAATAATATTAGACGAGTACGACACGCCCATGCAGGAAGCATATGTCAAAGACTATTGGGATGAATTTGTCTCATTTATCCGAAGCCTGTTCAATTCTACATTCAAGACAAATCCATGGCTTGAACGCGGCATAATGACAGGCATCACCCGCGTAAGCAAGGAGTCGATTTTCTCTGACCTGAACAATTTAAAGGTAGTGACGACAACCTCTGACGAATACGCAGATGTCTTTGGCTTTACCGAAACAGAGGTATTTGACGCGATGGACGAACTGGGGCTGACAAACAAAAACGGCGTCAAGCGCTGGTATGACGGCTTTACATTCGGCAATAAGACCGACATTTACAATCCATGGTCAATAATAAATTATCTTGACAGCGGGAAATTCGGCACATATTGGGCGGACACAAGCTCGAACAGTCTCATAAACAAGCTTGTGCAGGAGGCAAACGCGGACATTAAAAAGGATTTTGAAATCCTGCTTGACGGCGGTACAGTGAAAGCTGACATAGACGAGCAGATCGTCTACAGTCAGCTTGACGGCAGCGCAAGGACTTTGTGGAGCCTTATGCTCGCATCAGGGTATCTGCGCATTGATAAATACACAAGCTATGACGAGGATGAGGACGACACTGAAAGGGAGTATGTGCTTGCGCTGACAAACAGGGAAGTGCGCAAAATGTTTGAAACCATGATAAAAGGCTGGTTTCAGGCGGCGGGCGGCTACAGCGATTTTATCAAGGCGCTGCTTTTGGGCGACATAGATGCGATGAACGATTATATGAATAAGGTATCGCTGCAAACATTCAGCAGCTTTGACACAGGCGGCAGCCCGGACAGCGCAGAACCTGAACGTTTCTATTACGGCTTTGTCCTAGGGCTTATGGTCGAGCTAAAGGACAGATACGTGATAACCTCAAACCGCGAGAGCGGATTTGGCAGATATGACATAATGCTAAAGCCGAAAAACGAGGGCGGCAATGCCATTATCATAGAATTTAAAGTGTTTAACCCGCGCCGGGACAAGTCACTTGACGATACCATAAAAGCCGCGCTGCAGCAGATACAGGAGAAAAAATATGCCGCAGCCCTTACGGCGGAAGGCATCCCGCCAGAAAGGATATTCAGCTACGGTTTCGCGTTTAAAGGCAGGGAAGTCCTTATCGGGGAGTAGACATTCATCGGACATACAGCAAATAATCATACAAAGAAATCCTGATATAAAGTATGGAATCTACAAGGCTTTATATCAGGATTTTTTATATTTATACCATAGAGGGCAGTTTTGCCAAGTCTTTTAAAACAGTGTGCAAGCAAAGCCCATTCACATGCATCTATATCAACGGTAAAATATTTAATTTATTAAATGATATATCAGGAGGAAAACATTATGAACGACAGCGAAATCGTAAAACAGTACCGAAAGTATGAGCCGTTTTTCAACAACCGGCACATCAAACGCTTTATCTGAGAAGGATGATTTGCAAAGGTATTTCAGACACAGTAGAAACAATGGGCATAGGCAAATACTACTGATACTGCGATTGTCCAATCGAAAATTTTATTTTCCAACACTGGAAAAACCGCTGGCAGATGCCAAACATTCATCTGCTGGCGGTTTTTATCTATCAGCTCCATGGAAAAAGTTCCAAAATCGTACTCGCCCCTCTGCTATAATTTCTTTGAAAGCCCCTTTATATACGCCGGCACAAGCTGTCTGTCCTCATTGGAAAGCTGCATAAAAAGCGAAAGGCACTGCGCCTGTTCGTTCGTCAGCCCGCCAAGGCTCTTGTCAGGCTCAAAAAAATCAGTGATGGAAATGCCAAAGCCGCGGCAGATTGGACTTTAGCAATTTCATGAAAAGCGGCTCTGTTGAGGAAATAATAGGTTATTTGAACAGCAAGGCGAGTGTTGGCGAAATAACCGCAAGCTTGGAATGCCTGTGCTAAAAAGCAAAGCGGTACTGTAAGGAGCATGGCATTGAAGACTGATTGCAGCGATTGATACTGGTCGAAAAATAGTGGAAAAATAGTGAAAAAATAATGGAATTATTTCAGACAAAAGGATATAATAAAAGCATATAATATAAGACGGAAGTGATTGTCGTGATAAAAGTTACTCTTAATAATGATATCCTGAAAAAAATATCAGCTATTGACAATAACCGCTATTCCCTAAGCAGGACATCCATTCCGCCAAGCGTCATTAATAAGCTTAGGAAAAATTCCAAAAAGAAAAGCTCATTTGCCTCTAACAAAATAGAAGGCAATCCGCTTACCGAGAAACAGTCTGATGAAGCGATAGACAGTGACGCCCACAGGCATTTTATGAAGCCTGAGCAGGAGATCAGGAATTATTATATGGCGCTTAACCTTCTGGAAAAAAAGGTAAAAGAAAATGCCGCGTTTTCAAAGGAGCTGATACTGGAAGTGCAGGCTCTGGTTGAAAAAGGGGCATCAAAGGAAAAGACAGGTCTGCGCGGGGAAATGCCCCCGGGCGTATTGTTTGCCGTATATGACTCTGAGACGGGCATTCCGGATTATATTCCGCCGGAGTATTCGGATATTCCGCCGCTTTTGGATGAACTGGTCAGATATGTAAATACCACTGACGATCATCCGCTGATAATTGCGGCAGTCGTGCATTATCAGCTCGTGACAATACATCCGTTTGAAGACGGCAATGGCCGTACAGCGCGTTTATTGTCCGGCTTTATTCTGGATAAATACGGATATGGCTTTAATGGCATTGGCTCTTTGGAAGAGTATTTTGCATATGATCCGGATGAATACTACAATTCCCTGCAAATGGATTTGCCGACGCTGTATTATTCAGGCAGGGACAACCCGCCGCATCCTGAAATATGGATTGACTATTTCCTGCGCATGGTTGAGTTGTATTCATCAAAAGTATGCAGTCTGTCGCTGCAGACAAACCATGATGAGCTGTATGCCGCACTTTCTTATTTAAGTATGAAAGAAAAAGAATTTTTGTTTTTTTTAGTGGAAAGACATTTGTATGAGTTTACGCCTATCGATGTGAGCAGAATGATGAGGGTTTCCAATAAAACGATCATAAACAGGTGCGCCAAGCTGTCTGCAAATGGTTTTCTAATTCCCAATATCGTAAAGGAGAGAATAAGGTCATACAGACTTAGCGATTTTACCAAAGCAAACGAAAAAAATATACTGGAGGAAAAAAGAACATTTTGACTTGAAAAAAGGATGAACAAACAAATGCCTGACATTCTCAAAAGCAGAAAAGATAACGAAAAATATCAGGATTCAATAAGAGGCAGCCGCATACAAGCTTGCTTTCCTGTCAGAGAGGCAGCAAAAATCATGGATGGGGCGCTGTTTTGCGTTATCAGACGGATTTACAAATGTATAATGCAAAAAAACGCCAACAAGGAGATTTATCAAAATGTCACTACATATATATGCGATGACGCATAAGCGTTTTGATGTGCCAAATGATGCGCTTTATGTTCCGCTTCATTTGGGGCATGCAAATGCGAAGGAGGATTTTGGTTATATTGGTGATGATACGGGCGACAATATATCGGATTTGAACTGTTATTATGCCGAGCTTTCGGGGGTGTATTGGGTTTGGAAAAATGTGCATGACATCGACAGCGTGGGCGTATGTCATTACAGGAGATACCTCACGCGGGAAGACGGTTATGTGTTTACGCAAAGTCAGTATGAGCAATTGCTTCAAAGCTACGATATAATTACGACAAAACAGCTTGAACTGCCAAACTCGTATCGCTATGGATTTGGTGCGCATCATGACATATCAACGCTTGACAGGACGGGAGAGATAATCAGGGAAAAATATCCTGAATATTATGACACATTTGTCAGTTTAGCCGACAAAAACAAGACATATTTTGGGAATATAATGGTGGCGAAAAAGACGCTTTTTGACGAGTATGCAAAGTGGCTTTTTGATATATTATTTGAGCTGCAAAACCGCATAGATTTAAGCTTTGAGGATGACTACCACAAGAGGGTGTTTGGATTTATTTCGGAGTTTCTTCTCTATGTGTGGGTGACTGTGCGAAAGCTTAGAGCGTATGAGTGCCGCGTGGCGATTATCGGGGAAAAGACAGAAACGCGTGAGATAAAGGAAAAGATGGCGGAGTTTTTTCGCAAAAAGGATGTGGCGGGAGCGAGGGAATATTTCGCTTTGCGCTTAAGGCAGAGACCGGATGTGCTTATGGAGGCGTCTGACATTACGGGTGAATGTAAGCTGTGCCTGCAGGCGGTTTCTACGGCGGGGTTAGAGCTTGAAACATATGGGCATAGTTTTTTGGAGCGCATAAATAATTATGACGCGGTTGTCATATTTTTCAGAGGGCTCAATGATATGGCGGTAAAAATCGCCGGTAAAAACTCAGGCATTACGCCGGATGAAATAAGTGAGTATGCGGATTGTCTTAGGAAAAACAATGTGAGCGACATAGCGCTTAGAGCGGCGGTAAGGATAAATTCGCCGAATAATGATATATTGCAGGAAGCATATAAAATATGCGACATAATGGATATTGATAATTAGTTGGATTTGATTATATCGAAATGTAGGCAGTCGGTTGGCAGTCTGTCTTGACAATAAGATTTAGAAATAAAGCGATTTGATAATATGTAGCCAATGCAGAATAAAAACACAAGGACATATGATGACGGAGGACTCAGATGATAATCAAAATAGGAAAAAAGCCCAAAATAACAAAGCTTAAAATAGGCGGCAGCGACAGTGACAAAAATGAATACGGGGCAAACAGCAAATATTTGACTAAAAACGGCAGACCGATACTGCCTGTAATGGGAGAGTTCCATTATTCGCGTTACGAGGCAGACGAGTGGAAGAACGAAATCCTAAAAATGCAGGCGGGCGGCATCAGAATACTTGCGACATATGTATTCTGGATTCACCACGAGGAGAAGAAAGGCGAATTTGACTTTACAGGAAACCGCGATATCAGAAGATTTTTGGAAATATGTAGAGAGGTAAACATGCCCGTATGGCTGCGGATAGGTCCATGGGCACATGGCGAATGTAGGAACGGAGGCTTTCCCGACTGGCTTGTGGAGGAGCTTGGCGACAGAGGCTTTGGCACTGTGGCAAGGACGGACAGCGAGCCGTATTTAAGCTATGTGAGAAGCTTTTGGAAAAGGCTTGCCGAGGAGACAAGAGGGCAGATGTGCAAAGACGGCGGCGCGGTGATAGGCATTCAGCTTGAAAACGAATACTGCCATGTGGGAGGACCAAGCGACAAGGACGAGGGCAGAAAACATATTATGACATTAAAAGCGCTCGCTCGTGAGCTTGGCTTTGATGTGCCGTATTATACGACTACAGGCTGGGGCGGCGCGGTTTCGGTATATAATGAAACGCTTCCCGTATTTGGCGGTTATGTCGACGCGCCTTGGGAGGACAGCATAAATGAGCTGCCCGCATCGGAAAATTTCCTCATCACGCCGCCTGACGAGGAGGCTAAAATGGATAATCCGTACCTTACGGCGGAGCTTGGCGGAGGTCTGCAGGCGACGGCGCACAGGCGTACATATCCGTTCGCGAAGGATATCGAGGCGCAGAGCTTATGCATGCTTGCCGCGGGTGCAAACCTTTTAGGTTATTATATGTACCATGGGGGTTTCAATCCCGACGGAAATGGCGAAAATAAATACTCTACATATCAGGAATCAAAGGCGACAAACTATTTCAACGACCTGCCGATAAAAGGCTATGATTTTGAGGCGCCTATACGCGAGAGCGGCAGATTCAACGAAAGCTTTCGCAGGCTTAAAAAGCTGCATCTGATGATAAACGCCTTTGAGGAGCGGCTTGCTCCCGCTGAAGCATATTTTCCCGACGAACAGCCTAAAAGCGCGGAGGATATGCAGACGCCGAGAATAAGCGCGAGATACAATCACGATACGGGCGAGGGCTTTTTATTCGTAAACAATCACCAGCGGCTTAGAAAAATGAAGGACATAAACGGGCTGGAGGTTGAACTTGAATTTGCGGACGGCAGGAGGCTTTCCATAAGGGACATAAACTGCGCGGGTGGTGAGTGTGCGGTAATCCCCTTTAATCTGAAAATAGACAAGGGTAGGCTTATAAGTACGAATGCCTCGCTTTTGACAAAAGCAGGCTCACAGTATTTCTTTTACTATGACAGCGAAAAATTTTCGCAAAAACCGCGTTTTGAGTTTGCGGCTCTGACCGGCAGGAATATTGTGCTTTTGACAAAGGAACAGGCGGAAAACGCGTATGTTTTCAAAGATACGCTTTATATTTCTGAGCATCTGTTATATGAAAAGGATGGCGGATTATATATGCTTTTGGACGGAGATTGCGGCTCTGTGCGCTATAGCATGTATAAAGAAAATAGTTTTTTGGAAAAGGGCATTAATATAGAAACAGGAGCAGCAAGAATATCTGTGGAAACGCAGGAAAGCAGGGACGAGGAAAAGGAAAAGCTACTGGCGGCTGCAGATAAGTACAATGATGTTCCGGCAGATAAAAGCTGCAGAACATACAGAGTGTCGCTTGATTATCAATGTGAGGAAGCTTTGCCGCAGGGAGCGGCTTTGAATGATGTTTATTTGAATTTATCGTTTGGCGGCGACAAGGCGCAGCTTTTTTGCGGGGACAGGCTTATTGACGACTGGTTTTCAAACGGCGATGAGTGGTATGTAGCATTGAAAAGATACGGATATCCCAAGGAATTGCAGCTTGTGGTTTATCCATACAGAGACGAGGTATATTACGATTTGCCGCGCAGGAAAGGTTGTGAATTGCTGTCTGCAGCGGTGCAGGCGGAATTTGCCGTAAAGCTTGATTGGTAAAAGCACAGAGGGAAAAGCTTGAAAGTAAATTTTCAAAATGTTTTGATTGACGCATGAGGCGGACAGGGAGCATAAGGAGTATAAAAATGAAAAGTATTGAGTATATGTATAAAAATCTTCCGATTCCGGGAGGCGGATATGTGACTGGTTTTTTATTTCATAAAAAGCAGAAAGACATATTATATGCGCGTACAGACATAGGCGGGACATACCGCTTTGATACAAAAACGCAGACATGGATAAGCCTTATTCCGCATGTTACGGCGGAGGATTTGAGCGAGACATTTCCTATATCGATTGCGCTTGATGACGGTAAGCCAAATATGCTTTATATAGCATGCGGCGTGAATGCCGAAAAATCGGGAGTGCTTGCGGTTTCCGAAAATTATGGCGAAAGCTTTACTTACAAAAAAATTCCCGTATTGATTCATGGAAATCTAAATGGCAGAGGTACGGGAGAACGCTTGATAGTTGACAGGTATGACGCGGATACCTTGTATTTTGCAAGCCAGCAGGAAGGGCTGTGGGTAAGCCATGATAAAGGCAGTGAATGGAAGAAGCTCGCGGCTTTGAAGGAACAATATCTGACATTCGTGTCACAAATTGGCAGTGCGCTGCTTGTAGGAACTGCAGGCGTTTCGACAATGGATGTACAAAATAATATGCGTGGGCACAGTCTGTACATATCATATGATAATGGCATGAGCTTTGAAGAGCTTGCGCAGCCTGAAAGCAGGCACATAGAGGGGTGTAAGCTTAATGGCCTGGCAGCGCAGAGATGGGCAGCGGATGACAAATATTTATATATAACATTTGCTTCTACCGGAAGGCGCTCATATGTGTCAGACAACGGCTACAGCTGTGATTCGGGCGATACGATTGACGGAAGGATAGCCCGGTATGAAATATGTGCGGACGGTACAATAGGTACATTCAAGGAGATAACGCCGATTTTGAAAAATGGCGCGGATACAAATCCGCAGCCGCTTGAATATGGTTTTTCGGGTATAGATGTATCGGCGCTTACAAGTGGAATGTTGGTATGCACTACTATAGTGAAGGATGATGGGGACAGTGTTTATCGGTCATATGATTATGGCGAAAGCTGGGAGGAAATTTTATATGACCTGTCCGTCGGCAGAATGATGTTTAGAGCGTCATATATGCGGCCTGAATACAATGGCGGGCACTCGCTTATACATTGGCTGAGCGATATAAAAATAAATCCGCACAATGACAATGAGGCATGGTTTAATTCGGGAACAGGGGTATTCAGGACTACATCACTTAAAGATAATAAGCGCTGCGAATTTTCAGACTGGTGCGACGGGATAGAGGAAACGGTTCATTTGAATGTATATAGTCTGCCAAAGGGAGAGGTACAGGTAATAGACATACTTGGCGATTTAGGAGGTTTTGCGTTTTCGGAGCTTGATAAGCCATGTGAAAATTCCTTTGCCGATGAAAATGGAAACCGCTATATTACATGCATAAACGCGGACTTCTCGGATTTGAAGCCTCAAAACATAATAGTGACTCCTCGCGGCAACTGGACAGGAAAAACAAAGGGCGGGCTTATTATGTCAGAGGATTATGGAAAAACCTTCAGGCGGCTGGATATGCCGTTTGGAATTTCACCTGAGCTTGATGATGCCCTGAAAGCTATCGAAACGCCGAATGTAAATTCAGGCTGGGCAGCGCTTTCTCCTGATTCGCGGAATATAGTATGGTCTGTAGCCAAAGGCATAGAGCTTCCGATAAGCAGGCTGATAGCAAGTAATGACATGGGTGTCAGTTTTGTTAAGTGCATAGTATACGATTTGAATAAAAAGCAGGTAACGGACGGGAATATAAAGGTGTTTTCAGACAGGGTAAGCAGCAGTATATTTTATGGTTTTGGAAGCCATTCGGAATTTTATGTGAGCAGCGACTGCGGCAGGACATATTATCAGCAAAGGCTCTCTGATGACTTCCCAATAGCGGATTTTGGGCTTATTGACTGCGCAAATAAGACAGAGGTGCGTGGTGAGGCAGGAAAAAGCGGAGTGTTTTATATGGCGCTTGGAAAGTATGGCTTGTGGAAGTTGGAATATAAAAGTGACACAGATGTCATAAAAACTGTACGCCTGAGCAGTGATAAGGATGCCGTATACAGAGTGGGACTGGGAATAGGAAGCGAGGGCGGCGACTATTTCAGGGATAAAAAAGCAGTGTATTTTAATGGAGTGATAGATGGCGAATATGGTTTTTACAGGACACTTGACGATGGCAAAAGCTATGAACGCCTGAATACCGAAAAACAGATGTATGGCGAGATAAACAGTATAGACGCGGATTGCCGCGTATTTGGCCGATTTTATATTGCGACGGGCTCAAACGGGGTAAAATACGCGGAGCCGACGGATGTTTATGCGCATTTATAAAGGTATGAGTGAGAGAAGTATGAAGGCTTTTATATTAAAAAGAAGATTTAAAAGTATTTGGAAAAAATTCTGCATAATATTTTCATAATATGGAAAGATAAACAAAAAAGGAGGGTTAAATATTTATGAAGAAAAAATTTATTTTGGCATTTACAGTGATGGCAGTGATGGCGGCTGTGCTTACGGGCTGTTCGGGAAGTGAACGCAGCTCTGACGAGGTTGAGACACAGCAGGGTATGGACGCTTCGGGAATGGTGCATTTGGAGGGACTTGATGAGGTTTCGGCACTTTTTGACGAGGTGTATGGGGGAGCGGCGCAGGATCTGCTCCCCGCCAATCTTGAGACATCGGAGCTTGACCTTGCGGACGCGGATACGGTTTCATATCATACGGGGCTTGATGACTTGAGCGGTATTGAGAGTATTTATATATCGGAGTCTATGATGAGCTCGGTTGCATACAGTGCAATGTACATCAGAACTAATGACGAGGCGGACGCGCAGCAGATACTTGATGCGCTTATGGAAAAGGTGAATCCCGCTAAATGGATTTGTGTGACGGCTGAAAAGGAGATTGGCGCTGTGTTTGGAAACGATGTGTTCTTTGTGATGGGTGCGGCTGACGCAGCTGACGATGTATTTTCAAACGCGTCTAAGGCGGCTGAAAGCAGAGGCATGGCTGTTTCTGATAGTGTTGAAAAGGTAAATCCGTTATGATTTTTTCGAGCATAGTTTTTTTGTATTTTTTTCTGCCCTTTGTCCTGCTTTTGAATTTTATCGTGCGGGGGAAGGGCAGAAATTTATTTTTATTCGTGGTGTCTGTGCTGTTTTATGCGTGGGGCGAGCCTAAGTTTGTTTTCCTTATGCTGGCGGAGATTGTTTTCTGTTTTTTTATGACGGGGCTAAAGGGTAAGGTTTTTTATGCCCTTTCTGTTATTGTGCCGTTTGGGCTTTTGTTTTTCTTTAAGTTTTCCAGTAAATTTCCGATTGGGATTTCGTTTTATACTTTTCAGCTTGTGAGCTATTGTATAGATGTACATAGGGGGCGTGTGGAGAGGCAGAAAAATTTGATTACGCTTGCCGCGTATGTCACTTTGTTTCCGCAGCTTGTGGCGGGGCCTATTGTCAGGTACAGTGATGTTGAGGTGGCGCTTGTCGGTGGCGGCGGGAAGAAAAGTGACAGTGGTGTCAGTTTTGAATATGGGGTTATGCGGTTTGTGATGGGGCTTGGGAAGAAGGTTTTGCTGGCGAATGTGCTTGGAGAGTTTGTGTCGGAGGTGTCGGGGCTTTCGGGCAGGGGGCTTTTGGCGTCGTGGTGCTATGCGGTGGCTGTGGCGCTGCAGATATATTTTGACTTTTCGGGGTATTCGGATATGGCTATCGGGCTTGGGGCGATGCTTGGGTTTAAGTTTCCTGAGAATTTCAGGTATCCGTTTATTTCGGGGAGTATTGGGGAGTTTTGGAGAAGGTGGCATATTACGCTGGGGGCGTGGTTTAGGGATTATGTATATATTCCGATGGGCGGGAGTCGCGTCGGGTTTATGAGGTGGATTTTTAATGTTTTGGTGGTGTGGGCGTTTACCGGGTTATGGCATGGGGCGGAGTGGAATTTTGTGTTGTGGGGGTTGATGTTTGCGGGGCTTTTGGTGTTTGAGAAGATGGTGAGGCGGACTTGGGAAAGGATGGGTGGCGGTTTTGGGAATGGCGTGGTAGCGGTTGGGGGTTCGGTTGTGAGGCATGTTTATGTGTTGTGGTTTGTGTTGGTGAGTTTTTTGGTTTTTCATAATACGGATTTGGGGAGGGCGGTTTTGGATATTGCGAGTCTGGTGAATTGTGGCGGGTTGGTTACGGAGGATGCCAATGTGTTGATGGTGTCGGAGTTTATGGTGAGGAATAGGTGGGTGGTGTTGGCTGTGGGGATTGTGGCGGCTACGCCGGTGCCTGCGATGGTGTGGAAGCGGTTTTGTGGGTGGATTTTGAGGTATAAGTATGGGAAGGGGGTTTTGCAGGTGGTTGAGGGGCTGGGTGTGGTGATGATTTTGGGGATTTGTACGGCTTATATTATTGATGGGTCGTTTAATCCGTTTTTGTATTTTCGGTTTTGAGAGAGTAGTGGTGTGGCAGGCGGCGAAGTCAGCCGGCTATGTCCGCGCGCGTGCGGTGGCGCGAATGGCGGATTTTCTAATGTAATGCTTGTAGGTGTTTTCGGGCGGCGAGGAACGGCGCAAGTCGCCTTCCATGGCTCCATGCGCCTCAATTTGCCGTCCGGGCAAATTGTCCTCTGGGTGTTCTTGCATTACATAAGAAAATATGCCATTCGCGCCAAGGCACTTGCGCGGACATAGCCGGCTGACTTCTTGGTTTTTGGCGGGGACTGGGGGATGCGTTTGTTTTGGCGGAATGTTTGAGTTTTTATTGTGAAATGAGTCGTTAAAGCGGGATGAGGGGCTTGCTATTTTTTGCTTGTTAGTTATAATTATATTTGACGGCAAATTGCTGTTAAAATAATCTATGGAAAAGGGGTTTTATTTATGAGAAAGAAATTGAATATTACGGAGGGCATTTTTCCTATGCCAGTGTTGATGATTGCTACTTACAATGAAGATGGGAGTGTGAATGTCATGAATGCCGCGTGGGGTACAATGCAGGAGCGTGACACTGTGGTTCTCAACCTTACGGAAACTCACAAGACGGTCGAAAATATAAAGGCACGAGGCGCGTTTACGGTGAGTATTGCCGATGCGGCGCATGTGACGGAGGCAGACTATTTTGGCATCGCGTCAGGCAACAAGGTCGCAAACAAGCTTGAAAAGGCAGGTCTTACCGCGGTCAGGGCTGAAAGCGTGGACGCGCCTGTTATCAATGAATTTCCGCTTTGCCTTGAATGTAAATTTATCGAATACCAAAATAACGAATACGGCTGCGGTGTTATCGGCAAGGTCGTGAATGTTACTGCTGACGAGAGTGTTATGCCTGACGGAAAGCTTGACATGTCGCTTGTAAATGCCATTGCCTTTGACCCGTATACACATGGATATTACAAGGTGTCGGAGCGTGTCGGCGAAGCATTTCACGACGGGACAAAGCTAAATGGATAAACCATGCACTTATGATTGATTAGGAGACCATCTATGGAAAAAAAGAGATGCAGCTTCAGCCTTGGCACAAAGGAACACCATGTTTCGGAGAAAGCCATCCTTTACCATGATACCAGATGGTGCAAGCCGGAGCACAATGATAATGAGCTTTACGCGATGCTTGTCCTCGAAGGGATGCAGGCGGGGGTAAGCTGGGATTTGATTCTCAATAAAGAGGACAATTTCAGAAAAGCCTTTGATGGGTTCAATCCGGAGCTTGTGGCGTCCTATGACGAGGCGAAAATTGAGGAACTGCTGCAGAACGCAGGCATTATCCGCAACCGAAGCAAAATCATAGCGGCAATCACAAACGCGCAGGCATTTTTAAAGGTACAGAAGGAGTTTGGCAGCTTTGACAGCTATATATGGGGATTTACCGACGGCAAAGTCATAGACCACCATTTACTTGACTGTAATGAGATGCCCGCTAAAAATGACCTTTCCGAACAGGTAAGTAAGGACTTGAAAAAGCGCGGCTTTAAATTCGTAGGAGCGACAATAATCTATTCCTATCTCCAAAGCATCGGAGTCATCAATGACCATTGGGAATACTGCGAATACAGGTAGTTAGTGCATGATACTTGATTTTATGCGCTGTCAATGCTTTATGCTTATTTATTGGAGGAAAGTCGGAAAATGACAGAAAAAACATATAAAACGCCTTGCGGCACGATTCATTATTGGGTAGAAAAAGAGGCAGACGCTATGGGTGTTTCCCTTGTGTTTCTACCGGGGTTGACTGCCGACCACAGATTATTCAATCGGCAGATTGCATATTTTAAAAAGAAGTGTCCTGTTTTTGTCTGGGACGCGCCGGGACATGCCGCGTCGTGGCCTTTTGATTTGACTTTTTCCCTTGAAGATAAGGCGAAGTGGCTGAATGAGATTCTGATACGGGAAAATATGCAGAATGTTGTCATTGCAGGGCAGTCTATGGGTGGTTATGTGGGGCAGATGTATGCACAGCTTTTTCCTGAAAAGCTGCAGGGATTTATTTCAATTGATTCTGCCCCTCTGCAGAGAGATTATATTACTGCCGCAGAGCTTTGGCTGTTAAAGCGCATGGAGCCGGTTTACCGCTATTATCCATGGAAATGGCTTTTGAAGCAGGGGACAAACGGCGTTGCCGTTTCCGGATATGGGCGGGCGCTGATGCGGAGCATGATGATGGTTTATGACGGCGACAAGGAGAGATATGTGCGCCTTGCAGGGCATGGATTTAAGATTCTGGCGGAAGCGATAGAGAAGGAGCTTCCTTATGAAATCAAATGTCCGGCGCTGCTTATTTGCGGCGAGAAAGACCATGCCGGTTCCTGCATCAGATACAATAAGGCATGGCACAAAAAGACAGGCATACCGATTGCATGGATTAAAAACGCAGGACATAATTCCAATACAGACGCACCGAAACGGGTTAATGCGCTGATTGAGAAATTGATAAATAAGACTGCGCATTAGAAACGGGAATACCGCGTTTTGCAGCGTATAAAAATAAGGACGGAGTGGATATCAAAAGTGCCGATGTCTGATGTAAAGAAAAGCCGTCTGGCTATGTATAAGGAAATTTTAATACTCGCGGGACCGACAATGCTCGAACAGCTTATGCAGACCGCGGTGCAGTATATTGATACGGCTATGGTCGGCTCGCTGGGCACGCAGGCGATGGCGGCAGTAGGCGCGACAAGCACGGTCAACTGGCTGATTGGCAGTACATTGTCGGCGATTGGCGTGGGTTTTCTTGCCTATATTGCGCAGGCAATCGGCGCGCGTGACATAGACAGGGCAAGAAAAGCGTCAGGGCAGGCAGTGCTTGTGGTGGTTATCGCGGGACTTCTCTTTACGCTTGTGACTACGGGACTAAGCGGAAAAATACCCGTCTGGATGCGTGTTGACGCAAATATCCGTACAATGGCGTCGCGGTATTTTCTGATACTGTATCTGCCGATGCTGTTTAGGACGGCAAGCATTATTTTCGGCACACTCCTTCGGGCGGCAGGCGACACCAAGACGCCTATGAAGGTAGGCATTATTGTAAATCTGATAAATATAGTGCTGAATTTCTTCCTTATTTATCCGACGCGCACACTCAAGTTAGGCGGAATGAGTATAAATGTTTTTGGTGCCGGAAAAGGCATAGAGGGAGCCGCAATGGCGAGCGCCGTCGCATATACCTTTGGCGGAATAGCCATTACATACATGCTCTGGCGTCATAAAGAAATATCGCCGCGCGGTCAGAGTTTTTCACCTAATCCGCGAGTACTTGCGCCATGTATGCGGGTCGCGTTCCCCAATATGCTGCAGCGCTTTGCCACATCTCTGGGGTATGTGTTTTTTGCATCAATGATTAACTCACTTGGTGAGACGGCTACAGCGGCGCACACCATAGCCAACACAGTTGAATCCGCCTTTTATATCCCGGGCTGGGGTATGCAGACTGCGGCGGCGACACTGGCGGGAAACGCATGGGGCGCCAAAAACGAGGACAGGCTAAACGGACTTGCCCGCAGCATACTTCCGCTGGAAGTAGGTCTTATGGTGGTATCGGGCGGTATGCTTTTTGTCTTTGCGCCACAGCTCATGCACCTGTTTTCAAAGGATACGCAAGTAATCTCCCTTGGCACCTCCGTACTTAGAATGGTCGCCGTATCAGAACCTTTCTACGGAGTGCCTATAGTAATCGAAGGGATTATGCAGGGTGTAGGCAACACAGTCCCGCCGTTTATCTACAATGTCCTCGGAATGTGGTGCGCAAGAATTACAGGCACTTTCATCTGCACACAGGTTTTGGGCTATGGACTCATTTCGGCATGGGGCTGCATGATTGCCCACAACATGCTGCTTTTCGTAATGTTCACAGTGCATTATCTGAGCGGGCGCTGGAAGCCTCAACATTTGACGGTATAGTGGTTGGGGCAACAAAATTAGTATACTGTGTTTAAATAGTAGGGTAGCTTGCGGAGACACATGCGAAAATGGTAATATATACTGCGCAAAAGAATTAAAACAGTAAATATAATAGAGACTAAAATAGAAAAAAATAAAGATAGTAAAGAAAATATTGACCAAAATAATTATCGAGCGTATAATACAGGAAAGAAAGTGGAAGTCTTACAAGAGAAGGAGACAATTAACATGATTGATATGAATACGGTTATTGCGGGCAATATACTTGAACTGCTTAAAAAACAAAATAAAAAGCAGACTGAGCTTGCAGGCGCTCTTGGAACAAATAAGCAGACTGTGAACAAGATGCTTAATGGCATGCGCACAATTAGCGCGGCAGAGCTTAAAGCTATTGCAGAGTATCTTGGCGTCAAGATGGAGGAACTGACAAAAATTTCTTCCAGACATGCAGATACTAATGTTGTTCACGCATTTATGGGAAAGGTTCAGTCTGAACATGCCAAACAGGCGTTGCAGATTGCCGATGAGCTTTCGGATATGATTCTGTTCCATAGGCGGGTTCGTGAAAATGGAAATGCCATGATGGATGCGTGGGGTGATGACTGATGGGAGATATTTTTGAGGAAAGTTTATTCGTCAGGCAGCCCAGACAATATGATAAGATAAATACCCAAGCGAAAGCCTTTGCCGCAAATTATTGTGGAAATACGATTATTCGGGATTCAATATTTGGCATTATTGAAAATTATGCGAGAAAGCGGGAATTAGCCGTAGAAATACTTAGGTATCCGTTTAAAGATAAAGAATTGTGGGCATTTACATTCGTAAAAAAAGGAACGCTGTTTCTTTGCGTGAACTCCGGGCTTGCTATTTGTAAACAGATTTTTGCTGCAGCACATGAGTTATATCATATTCACTGTTATGCGGAAGATATCGATTCTGATACGATTGCAAGTGGTTCACTGTTGGATTCAAAAACTGCTGCCGATATGGCAATGACGCAGGAGGATCTTGAAGCAAATGCATTTGCGGGATTGCTGTTGATGCCCGACATTATGCTGGAGGAGCAGATTATGCTGTATGGCATTGTCGGTGAAAAGATATCGGTAGACGATGTACTGACATTGATGGAGTTATTTGCGCTTCCCTATAAGGCGGTTGTGCTTCGTCTTGCTGAAAAGCATGACATTACATTAGCCAAAACTCATGAGCTGTTGGAGGTTGATGCTTCTGCCGTATCAGAGCGTATACTGCTTACCGGGAAAGCTTATGCGTGGCAGCATGACAGCTTTTCATACTTTGGCAGCCTGCTTGATGATATGGATTATAACAGTGAAAATGAATTATTGACAGACAGCCGGGAGAAATCTGACAGAGAATACTTGGAAAAAATTAGAAAGGACTTTCTCAGTAAAGGCAAGGCAGGTATATGACAAAAGAAAAATATGCTCTTTTGGATACTGATTTTATATCTAAGACTCATCTGATTCGTAAGGATGATAAGAATACGATGATCGATCGTATAATGGAAATGCAGGGCTATCGGTTTTATTGCCATGAACAGATAAAGGCTGAGTTGGCAAGGCATAATATAAGTAATGCATTTGAGTGGCTGAATACTAAGATTTCAAGCGGATTGATTCATTGTATTACAGACGAAGAAATAATAGAGGAACTCCATAGCATTTATTTGAATTCGGCAGAGGCTGCGTATGTGAGTATGCTTAAGAATGGCTGTGAAGCATTTAAGGGAGGATATTTTGAGGAAAACTTCACGCGTATACAAAAACTGGATTATTTGACGGTGTCAAAGGAGCATTTCCTTAAAGAATTAAGAGCGGATTGCAGTATAATCGGTGCGAGAAAAAATCTGGGAGAACTAAAGAGTTATGTCCTGCTCCAAATGTTGAGTGCAAAATTGGGCGAACAGATATATGTCTTCTGTTCTGATGATAAAAATGCACGGAATGGTATGGTGAGCCTTGGAGGTGCAAGGTGTATCAGTGTGCTTTCTGCTTTTATGCGGCTTAACAGGGATGGTAATCTGTCAAAAGCGGATGCAGAACCATATATTCAATCATATCTTGATGAATGCAGAAAACACAATCAGACAGTTTTTAAGGTTTATGATGCCTCAAAACAGATGCGGGTGTGCAGAGTTTTGTGTGAGCAGCTAATTGAGGAGATGTATGATGGCAAACTGGAAATGTTGCAGAATGGGAATTTGAGATATAAATAGAAAAATTAAATATCGAAAATCAGTTGCAAAATTTTCCTAATAATTATAAAATAAAAATATCAAAGCGGTAAAACAATTAGCTTTACCGCTTTTTATTAATAAGTGGTAGATAATTGCGAAATGTTTTCTAAGCCGTCCGAATTTAGCCAAAATATATAAAAATCGCGTCAATGTACTGTATCACAGATACAGTACATGGGTGCAGCAAGCTGCAAGACGCCGCTTTGTTTTATATATTTTGTCTAAATTCTACGTTGTCGAATAGAGTTTTGTAAATTCTTATTAATAATATGGAAATGCGAGGGTAAACTATGGGCGAATATGTATTAAGCTGCTGCTCTACGGCAGATTTATCAAAAGAATATTTAACAAAAAGAGATATAAAATATTTATGCTTTCATTTTGCGCTGAACCAGCAGGAGTACATTGACGATTTTGGGGCGTCAGTGCCGCCTCAAGAGCTTTACAGCCGCATGCTTGCGGGCGAGGAGGCAAAGACGTCACAGGTGAGCGCGGGCGAGTATTCCGATTTTTTTGAGAAAGCCTTAAAAGAGGGGAAAGACATTCTGCACGTCACGCTCTCCACGGGCATATCAGGCACATACAATTCAGCCTGCGTGGCAAGGGACATGCTTGCGGAAAACTATCCCGACAGAAAGATATACGTAGTAGACTCGCTTGGCGCTTCCAGCGGATACGGGCTCTTTATGGACGCGCTTGCGGATATGCGCGACTCGGGCGCGGGGATAGACGAGCTGTATGAGTGGGCTCTTGCCCACAGGCGTAATGTCCACCACTGGTTCTTCTCATCAGACCTCACCTTTTACATCAGGGGAGACTGTCCGAAAACTCAAATGGTGCAAAATTTTCTCCCACTGGTGATGGGAAAATAGAAGCAAATTCCCAATGTAGATCCCACTTTACGACTAAAAATAGCAATAAAAATGGGATAGAGTCACATCGGCCGTTAGTTTTCGGACAGTCTGAGGGGAGGGCGTGTTTCCAAGACCGCGGGCTTTATCGGATCGGTCATGGGTATCTGCCCGCTTCTCAATGTGGATTATGAAGGAAAGCTCATACCGCGCGAAAAGGTGCGCACGAAAAGCAAGACCATCAAACGCATAGTGGAAAAAATGGAACAGAACGCCCAAGACGGCTTGGACTATTCGGGCAAATGCTTCATCAGCCATTCAGAATGTCTTGAAGACGCAAAAGAAGTCGCAAGGCTTGTCGAGGAAAAATTCAAAAACCTTGACGGCAAAGTGAAGATTTTCCCAATCGGCGCAGTGATAGGAAGCCATACAGGCCCAGGCACTGTCGCGCTGTTCTTTTGGGGCAGCGAGAGGGATAACTAAAATCCTACTCTCCATAAAAAAGATATTCCAGATACCTGACAGCCATATCCTTGCGCGGTGAGTTGGCGATAATCCCAAAATAGACGGACTCATCAAATCCTGCCTGTCTGATGAGCTTTGCCTGCGACAAATCCGCGCCCATAGGATATTCCTCCGTGACCGCGCTGTACGTAATGGAGGAGTCGAGCAGCACCTCAGAGGAATTATCCTCCTTTATGAAAATGTTATTTTCAATAAAAGGCGATATGTCGCTGTAAAAATCAGGGTATTCTTCCGAAAGCAGCTCATCAATGCGGCACAGATACCCGTTTTGCGAGAATGCGTCAAACGCCTCCTTGTCAAGCAGGACAGCATCAAGCATTTCGCCGTCAATTGCAGCCAGAATTTTTACCCGCGACGCATAGGTGTATTCAAAGTAGGGGCTGTCAGCATCATCTGTTAAGTAAAGCCCTGAGTAAAGCTGAAGCTTATTTGAGGAGGCATCTATGCCAGCGGCATCTAAAAATCCATTCTCGAGCTGCTCTGTCAGGCTTTCACCAGCGTTTACATTAACCAGAGCGGCATAAAGCGAAGTGTCTTTATAAGTCAAGTGCCTGTATGCTACATATATGACGGCATACAGCAAAACCCCCGTTATAAACAGCGGCAGCTTGTAGTAATCCCATATGTACTGTAATTTTTTAACTCCATGCAGGCTGCGCAGAGTTTCAAGCGATTTTGTCTTGTCGTTATCTTTTTCATTATCTTTTTCATTATCCTGTCTCATCTTTTTCTCCGTTTCCGCGCCGCGCTTCAATCCTCACCCTTTCCATCGCACATCAGCAGCACGTTTGAGAGCAGATAAGAGCATATCAGCGCGCAGAGCCCTTCGCCGAAAATAATGGCGGGCGTAAAAATCCTTATTATAATGACAGCCATAAAAAAGTACACAGCCGCCATCAGGACGGTACACAACAGAAAGCGCATTCCAATCATAATGGAATTTTTGAACATTGCCATCGTGGTATTCTGAAACCTTGACAGCAGCGGGAAAATATACATTAAAATAATGGCATACGCGGCGACGGCAATCACAAATACAGCAGTGATAATAGTCCAGAATATATTAGTAAACCTCAGATGATAAAGCGCATATCCGTCAACTCCAAGCACTATTCCCACAGCCAGCAGAATAAGCCATATTTTTGTCCCCTGCTTAAAATTCTCTTTAAATGAGTGGAAAAAAGCCCTCGTGATATTTCCCTCCTCATTCTTTGCCATTTTCAGCGTGACATAAAACAGCGCCGTAGTCGAAGCGCCAGCCGTAAAAATGGGAATACAGCATATAAACCACAAAATATTCAGGTACGCGCTGTATGTTATCTTGGTGATAAACTGTATTACAGGTCCTTCAGGATTAAACAGATTATTCATAAAATTCCCCTTTCGCGCTGTGCGCTAGTCCTCGGTAGACTCCCTGTATACCAGATTGGTTTCCGTATAGACTGTCCGATAATTCAGTGACGGCTCCTTTATACGTGAGAGCAGAAGCTGCGTCGCGCACACTCCCATAATCTGGCTGTGTATGTGGATTGACGTGAGCGAAGGCGTAGTGACTTTTGACTCGGGCGAGTCGTCAAATCCGCAGAGCCATACGTCTTTAGGCACCGAAATTCCTAGTCTTTTAAATGCCTGCAAGGCGTCTATCGCCACAAAATCATTTGCGCAGATAAATACGTCGGGCAGCTCGTCAAGCTTTTGGAAGCTTTCATACAGATATTCGCGGTAAATATCATATCCTGGCGTTTTTGCCCCCTCCTTGTTGCCTGTGATACAGTATTCTTCGATAATCGGAAGCTTCATCAGGTACATGGCATCCCTAAAGCCCATATACCGCTCGAAAAATGAGCGGCAGTGCAGGTATTCGCCGATAAAGCCAATCCGCTTTTTGCCCCTGCGCAGCATTTCCACGACAAAGCTGTATATGCCGTCGCGGTTGTTCATAAGGAGCAGGTCCGATTTTAAAGGCTCGTCTGCGGACACGGGAGTATCGACAAACAGCGTGGGAGTGCCCAGCTCGCATAGCATCTTATCATAATTGTAATCAAACATTTCAATCCCCAGAACAGCCGCCGTTCTTTCTTTATTAAATGAAATGGGAAGTCTTAGATTTTCAATTTCCTCAGACGTAACATGATGCATGGTGAGACTGTAGCCTAGCTGCGCTATTTCCTTGTGCAGCTTATCCAGCATAGTGGAGGCAAAATGCGAACCGCCGAGAAAAGTGGTAGTAAAAAGGGCGATTTCGCACGCTGCGCTGCCGTCTTGCTGCAGGTGCGCTGACTTGTTCAGGTTCATGCTTGGGACATCAATATATGAAAATTGCTTATATCCCATTTCCACAGCCTTCTGCAGAACCTTTTCCTTGGTTGAATCGGCAAGGATTCCTGTGTTGTTGATTGCCTTGGACACAGTATTTCTGGAGACGCCAAGCGCGTCGGCTATGTCCTGAATGGTAACTCTATCCGCCATAAATAGTTCCTCCGTATAATTAATTACAGCCGCATGCAGCAGAAAGGAAAGCCCCGTATGCGGAATACGGCTTTTTAAATATGTATTCGGCATAAATATCAGCAGATAAAACGTAAAATATACAAATGTAATACCGATTATTTACATTATATTACATAAGTAAAAAGTAGTCAAATGTAAAAATGTAAATTATTTATGAATAACCTTCAGAAATGTAATAACCGTATGTGTAATTTGAACACTAATTGTCGTATAATAAAAATAAATTTGTTCAAATGTAAAAGAATTTTAACAAAAAGTGTAAAAATAGTATTGACAATACGTATATCTGCTGATATTATATAACTACAACAAAAATATTTTATTTTACAAATGCAAAAGAAATAATATATGCATATGTAAAATAAAGGAGGAAAGGAGAAAAAGAATGAAAACAAGTACCAAAACGAAAGACACAAGACTTCACAATACTTTTGTGTATGTGGTACAGCATTGGCAGTTGTACGCGCTTTTTCTGCTGCCAGCATTCGCCCTGACGATTATTTTCAAGTACATACCGATGGGCGGCATACTGATTGCCTTTGAGAGGTACAACCCGATCAAGGGAATCATTGGGAGCGACTGGGTAGGCTTAAAGCATTTTAAACGTTTCCTGTCGTCGCCCGACTTTTTAAGCTATCTGGCGAACACCCTGAAGCTGAGCGTTTTCGGTATGCTGTGGGGCTTTCCTGTTCCCATACTTCTTGCGTTTCTGTTAAACAGGATTGAGAGAACAGGGGTAAAGAAAAAGATACAGCTTGCGCTTTATATGCCGAACTTCATCTCGGTAATCGTGCTTTGCGGTATCGTAAGGATTTTCCTGTCGGTTACGGGACCTGTAAACCTTCTGTTTGGCAGCCAGATCAATTTTATGACTATGCCGCAGGCATTTAGGACAATCTACATAGCGAGCGGCATCTGGCAGGGCGCAGGCTGGGGCTCTATCATCTACACGGCGGCGCTGTCAAACGCCAGCAAGGAGCTGAAGGAAGCGGCGGTTATCGACGGAGCGAATATCTTCCAGCAGATCAAAGCCGTTGAGTGGCCTGCGATCAAGAGCACTGTAATTATCCAGTTTATTATGCAGGCGGGCAATATTATGAGTATCGGATTTGAAAAGGCGTATGCACTGCAGACTGACTTAAACCTTGCTTCATCGGAAATAATTTCGACCTACGTTTACAAGAAAGGTCTTATCGACGGGGACTACAGCTTTTCAACAGCGGTAGGTCTGTTCAACACGATAATCAATGTTATCCTGCTTGTTTCTGTGAATAAGATTGTTTCGCAGATGAACGAGGGCCAAGGTCTATAGAATTGTGCTGCCAGACATACCTATTTGAGCCGCTAAAGCGGCAGAATGGAGACTAATATGAAAAAGAAAAGCAAATTTGCAAGATATTCATTACAGGATAAGGCGCTGCTTATGGTGGGGTACATATTGCTGGGACTGTTTGTGGTGGCGATTATAGTTCCTATGATTTATATAATCGTGGCATCGTTCATCGATCCTATCACGCTGCAGAACAAGGGCATTACGTTTGATTTCAGCAAATGGACGCTTACCGCATACCAGCGCGTGCTTTCCAACAAGCAGATATGGGTTGGCTTTAAGAATGCGGTTGTATATTCGGTTGTGTTTACAGTCGTTTCGGTTTTGATTACTATGCTTGCCGCTTACCCTATGTCAAGGGCGGATTTCAGGGGAAGAAAATTCTTCAACGTGATTTTCGTGATTACTATGTTTTTCGGCGGCGGACTAATACCGACATACTTGCTGATCAGCAATATGGGACTGTTAAACAGTATGTGGGCGATTATCCTGCCTGGCGCGTTCAGCGTGTGGAATATGATAATCGCAAGGACTTATTATCAGGGCATACCTGGGGAGCTTCGCGAGGCGGCTGACGTGGACGGCGCGAATGAGCTGACGTTTTTCTTTAAGATTTTGCTGCCCGTATGTACTCCGATTATCGCGACATTGGCTTTGTGGCAGTTCGTAGGAATGTGGAACAGTTACTTTGACGCGATGATTTACCTTGACGACGCGGCAAAACAGCCTTTACAGCTTGTGCTCAGGGCTATTTTGATACAGAATCAGCCCGAATCGGGAATGATTTCGGATATGCAGAGCACGGCTCAGCGCGCACAGCTTGCCGAGCTGCTGAAATACGCGACAATCATTATCTCGAGCCTTCCGCTTTTGGTAATGTATCCTTTCTTCCAGAAATATTTTGACAACGGAATTATGGCGGGCTCCGTAAAGGGCTAGGACTTATGCAATTGTGTAAAGCGTAAAATAATGTGTAAAAGAGAAAATCATAAAACAAAAAAGGAGATGCATTAGTATGAAAAACAGGAATTTCAGACGAATTATGGCTATGGTTTTGGCAACAGGCATGATATTGTCGCTCACGGCATGCGGCGGCTCTAAAAAGCCTGAGCTGAATACGGGCGAGCTGCAGGAGGTTGACCTGGCGGAGCTTCAGTTCCCGCTTGCGGAGAAGGCTACTTTGACAGGTATGATAAGCTATCCCGCAAATACGGAGTCAAATCCGAACAACCGTACAATCTTTAAGCGCCTGCAGGAAAAGACAAACGTAGAGATTGAGTGGACGGCTATTCAGGGCGACCAGTGGGGAGATAAGATTACTCTGGCAATGGCTAATCTTGACACGCTGACGGATTTTGTGTTTACGGCGGGCTTTGGCGACAACGACCTTTTGAGGTACGCGGATCAGGGAGTAATCATTCCGCTGGAGGAGTACATAGACGCTTATATGCCTAACCTCAAAACAGTGTTTGACAAATATCCCGAATACAGGTCTATGAGCACGGCTCCCGACGGACATATATGGGCGCTGCCGTGGATTGAGCAGCTTGGCTCTGAAAAGACGGCAATCCAGACAGTGGGTGATATGAGCTTTATAAATAAGAAATGGCTTGATTTCTTAGGGCTTGATATTCCGCAGACTGTAGACGAGTTTGAGCAGACCTTGATAGCGTTCCGCGACCACGCATCAGAGCTGCAGGCGGAATTTGGAATTGAGGGAAGCATTATCCCGATGTCATGCATTGTAAACGACGGAAATCAGGATCCCGCAATCCTCATCAACGGATTTGGCGAGGGCTACGGCGACTGCGACCAGGGCAGGCATATCGCGGTTACGGACGACTTAAAGGTAATATGCACTGCAACGCAGCAGGGCTTTAAAGACGGCATTGCATGGCTTCATTCATTGTATGAGCAGGGGCTGATCGATCCTGAGGCGTTTACGCAGGAATGGGCGACATATGTTGCAAAGGGCAAATCAGGGCGCTACGGCGTATGCTTTAGCTGGGACGTTGCAAATATTGACAACATCACTGACTGGGTTCCGCTCCCCGCGCTGACGGCAGACACCAGAAACATCACTCCCGAAAATGGCTCCTTCACAAGCGGATATGACCGCGGCAGATGCGTAGTAACCGCTGTAGCAAAAAATCCCGCGCTTGTATGCGCATGGCTTGACCAGATGTATGATCCGTTCCAGTCGCCGCAGAACAACTGGGGTACATACGGCGAGGATGACGAGTTTGACATCTTTGTGCTTGGCAAAAACGACAAGGGCGAGGATATGCTCCAGCATGCGCCTCTGGGCGATGCTTCTCCTGTAGAAGTAAGAGAGGCTGAAAGCGTAAACGGACCTCTGGCTGTTTTGGATGAGTATTACGGCGTGTATGTGACATGTCCTGACGATGCTCAGTACCGTCTTGACTGGATTAAGGATTATTATACGCCTGACATGAATACAAAATATGTTTATCCCAACGTATTTATGAGCCAGGAGGACACAGAGGAGCTGTCAAACCTCCAGACGGACATCACAAAGACAATCAACGCGGCAAGGTCTGAATGGATTATGAACGGCTTTACAGACGCCGACTGGGACGACTATTTAAAGAGCCTTGACGCATACGGACTCAATGATATGCTTGAGATTTTCCAGAAGTATCTTGACGCATATTATCAGCAGTAATTAAAATATGAAGAAACAACAAATACCCCGCAGCTCAATGTGGGGTATTTGAGCAAATCGGCGCCCGCCCTGCCTTTGGATATTGGCGCGCGGCGGGCGCGGAGCAAAGACATGGAGGTTGCTATGATAAGTCAAACATTACGCGAAGCGCGAAAATATGAGGAGGTTTCCGAAAAATTAATAGACAGCAAGGATCGCCCTGCCTTTCATCTGTCCACGCGCACAGGCTGGATGAACGATCCAAACGGTTTTTCGTATTACAACGGCAAATATCACCTGTTTTACCAGTATCACCCGTATGACCTGCAGTGGGGACCTATGCATTGGGGGCATGCGGTAAGCGATGACCTTCTGCGCTGGGAGTATCTTCCCGCGGCGCTTGCGCCCGACGAGGTGTATGACAGGGACGGCTGCTTTTCGGGGAGCGCCATTGAGCTGTCTGACGGCAGGCAGCTTTTGATGTACACGGGAGTGCTGAGGGAGCGGCAGAGCAACGGCGGGTACCGCGAGATACAGACGCAGTGCCTTGCCACGGGCGACGGCGTGGACTATGAAAAATATGAGTTGAATCCCGTGCTTGACACGAAGGATTTGCCCGAGGGGTGCAGCAGAAATGATTTCAGAGATCCGAAAATGTGGCGCAGTGAAGACGGTACATATTACTGCGTGGCTGGAAACCGCCCTGCCGACGGCAGCGGGCAGATATTGCTTTTCACAAGCAGGGACGGCTTTGAGTGGAAGTACAAAAATGTGCTGATAGCCAACAAAAACCGCTTTGGGAAAATGTGGGAGTGCCCTGATTTCTTTAAATTAGACGGGAAATGGGTGCTGATTACAAGCCCGCAGGATATGCTCCCGTATGAGTTTGAATACCACAACGGAAACGGCACGCTCTGTCTTATAGGTGATTTTGACGAGGAAAAGGGAGTTTTTACCGAGCAGCACGACCAGTCGGTTGATTACGGCATTGACTTTTACGCGCCGCAGACGATGCTCACGCCTGACGGACGCAGGGTGATGATCGGCTGGATGCAGAATTGGGACACCTGTAATTTCAGGGAGCAGGATATATTGTGGTTCGGGCAGATGAGCCTGCCGCGCGAGCTTTCGATAAAAAACGGCAGACTGTACCAAAAGCCTGTCCGTGAGCTTGAAAACCTGCGCAGTGAAAAGAAGGAGTACCGCGATGTTGTCTTTTCAGATGAGATAAGGCTTGACGGCGTGAGCGGGCGTATGATTGATATGGAAATAGAGCTTAGGCAGGAGGAAGGGCAGGACGTTTATCAGAAGTTTGCCATTCACTTTGCGGAGAATGAAAAATACTATACGTCTTTGAGCTTTCACCCGAGCGACTCTATACTCAAAATTGACAGGAAATTTTCGGGCTCGAGAAGGGCAATCATACACCAGAGGCGCAGCCGCGTAAACAGCAGCGGTGGGAAATTAAAGCTTAGGATAATCCTTGACAGGTTCAGCGTGGAGATATTCGTAAACGACGGCGAGCAGGCGCTTAGCGCCATTCTCTATACCGAGCAGGAGGCGGAGGGCATTTCCTTCTATGCTGACGGCACAGTGCATATGGATTTAGTTAAGTATAAAATACAGAATTAGTGTTGGCGTAAGTGTTAGTGTAAAAAGATGGAGGGATTTATACATGAAGGTTTTTGATGTTGTGGCGCTGGGAGAGCTTTTGATTGATTTTACCGAAAACGGAACAAGCGCGCAGGGCAATCCGCTGTTTGAGGCAAATCCAGGCGGCGCTCCGTGTAATGTGCTGGCGATGCTTTCAAAGCTTGGGCACGGCACGGCGTTTGTCGGGAAAGTCGGGGAGGATTTTTTCGGCACACAGTTAAAGTCCGCGATACAGGAGGTCGGCATCTGCGCGGATTACCTGCATATGGACAAGGACGTGCATACCACGCTTGCGCTGGTGCATACCTTTCCTGACGGCGACAGGGATTTTTCGTTTTACCGCAATCCAGGGGCGGACATGATGCTTGCTGAGAGCGAAATTCCCGAGGATTTGATTGCAGGCGCGAAGATTTTCCACTTTGGAACGCTGTCAATGACGCATGAGGGCGTGCGCGCGGCGACAAAAAAGGCGCTTGATATTGCAAAGGCGAACAATGTGGTTATTTCCTTTGATCCCAATCTGCGCCCGCCTTTGTGGGGTTCCCTTGACGAGGCAAAAGAGCAGGTGATGTGCGGCCTGCAGTATTGCGATATTTTGAAGATATCGGACAATGAGATTACGTGGCTTACAGGCGCGGAGGATTACACAAAGGGCGCTGAGTGGATAAAGGCGCGCTACCCCCAGATAAAGCTTATTCTCGTGTCAATGGGAAAAGACGGGAGCCGCGCTTATTACAACGGCGCAATGGTTGAAACGCCCGCAAAGCTCAACGAAAAAACGATTGAAACCACGGGCGCGGGAGATACCTTCTGCGGCTGCGTGCTGCACTATGTATTGGAGCATGGGCTTGAAGGGCTGACAGAGGAGAACTTAAAGGAAATGCTGCGGTTTGCAAACAGCGCGGCATCGCTTATCACAACAAAAAAAGGCGCGCTGCGCGTAATGCCCGAGCGTGAGGAGATTGTCCAAAACATGTAGGGCGGCAGGGCGGATAAACAGAAAAATGATATTTGTTTCAAAAGCGGCGAAAGGGCGGCAGAAAGGCGGTCTGCAGTTATGGAAAAGGCGGCAGAAAATATGGAGCATGAATATGAAAAACGTTTTGCAAGGCACATAGACGAGCTTAAATGGCTGTATATGGAGCTGTATGACAACGGCGCTATGTTTGCGGAGCTGTGCAGCTCAATGCGGGCGTTTTATGATGAGCGCGGCGGCGCGCTGAAAAGCATGGACAGGGAAAGGGAGCTCAATCCCGACTGGTATAAGCGCAACGATATGCTTGGCATGATGTTCTATGTTGATAATTTTGCGGGAAATCTTAAAGGTGTAAGAAAAAAGCTTGACTATATCAAAAAGTGCAATGTCAACTACATTCATCTGATGCCTTTCCTTGACACGCCCGACGACCGCTCGCGCTCTGACGGCGGCTATGCGGTATCTGATTTCAGAAAAGTAAGGCGGGATTTGGGGACAATGGAGGATTTGGAGGAGGTCACTTGCGCCTGCCACAAAAAGAATATAAATGTCTGCATGGATTTTGTTATGAATCACACGTCGGAGGAGCATGAGTGGGCAGTGCGCGCCCGCAGGGGAGAGAGCGAGTATATGAGCCGTTATTTCTTTTTTGACAACGCGGATATTCCCCAGCGCTATGAGCAGACAGTGCCGCAGGTTTTTCCTACGACGGCGCCTGGGAATTTTACGTATATTCCCGAGATTAGCCATTATGTGATGACTTCGTTTTATCCGTACCAGTGGGATCTCAATTACAAAAATCCACGAGTATTCAACGAGATGATGTACAATTTCCTGTATCTGGTAAACCGTGGGATTGATATTGTGCGCATTGACGCTGTGCCGTACATATGGAAAGAGCTTGGGACATCATGCCGCAATCTGAAACAGGTTCACACGATTGTGCGCATGATGCGAATGATTAGCGAGATTGTCTGCCCTGGCGTGCTGCTTTTGGGCGAGGTTGTCATGGAGCCAAAGAAGGTTGCGCCGTATTTTGGCACTGTAGAAAAGCCCGAATGCCATATGTTGTATAATGTCACGACTATGGCGACTACCTGGCACACGATTGCCACAAGAGACGTTTATCTGCTCAAAAAGCAGCTTGACATCGTCAACAGCCTGCCCAAAAATTATATATTCCTCAATTACCTGCGCTGCCATGATGACATCGGCTGGGGGCTTGACTACCCCGCGCTTTTGCAGAAGGGAATGGAGGAGGTTCCCCACAAAAAATACCTTAACGATTATTTCATGGGGCTTGCGGGGAACAGCAGCAGCCGCGGAGAACTTTACAATGACGATCCTGTTACGCAGGACGCAAGATTTTGCGGGACAACCGCTTCGATGTGCGGAATTGAAAAGGCAGCTGATGAACAAAACGAGGATATGATGGATAATGCCATAAAAATGGACATAATGCTCCACGCATGCATGTTTATGCAGTCGGGCATTCCCGTATTGTACAGCGGAGATGAAATCGGACAGACAAACGACTGCTCCTACAAAAACGATCCGCAGAAATCACAGGATTCACGCTATATCCACAGAGGCGCAATGCGCTGGGACAAGGCGGCTCTGGCTGAAAAACAGGGTACTGTGGAAAACAGGATATTTTCAGGTCTTGGCAGAATTGAGCAGATACGCAGGAGTGAAAAAGCTTTCGTCGCTGCCGCAGATACAAGCACGCTGGACACGGGTGAAAAAGAGATTTTGTGTATCAGGAGATGCTTTGAGGGGGAGCAGGTGCTTGGAATATTTAATTTCAGCGAGTATGAAAAGACGGCGCGCATAGAGGAAATAGACGGGGAGTATGAGGATTTAATCAGCGGGCAGGGTATATCAGCGGCGGAAATAAATATTTCCCCTTATGGATTTTATTATTTAAAGAAAAAAATAGTGTGAAGAATAAATTTTTTGCACGCAAGTTTATGCTGAAGGCACAAATTCGCAGGTGTATCAAGAATGTGGGGATAGTGTGAAAAATAAATTTTTCACACTGTGTATCAAGAATGGAGAATTAATTATGAATAAAAAGATTATAATGGCGTGTCTGATAGCGGGCGTGCTGCTTGGCGGCTGCGGGCATGGCGAAAAGGATTTTTCAAAGCTTACTACCGCGAAGGAGCAGGAGGAGGCGTACACGTACAACCGTTTTTTCCTGCCTGCCGTTGATGGCACAAGCCAGCCCTATGTGGGAGACACGATGCCTTATTACGAGGACGGCGTCTACTATATTTATTACCTAAAGGATCAGGGCGATTCCTACCACCATTCGGCATACCTTGCGACGACAGAGGATTTTGTGGCATACAAGGAATACGACGACCCCATAATCGAAGCGTCGCCCGACGGGGGACAGGACGACTGGATCGGGACAGGTTCGGTGGTAAAGACTGGGGAAACATATTATTTTTTCTATACAGGGCACACTGATTCGGGAGAATACAAGGAAAAGATAATGGCGGCAAAGGGGGACAGCCCGTACAGCTTTGAAAAGATAGACGGTTGGGAAATCGCGCCTCCCGATGAGCTTGGACAGAAAAATGATTTCCGCGATTCGCAGGCGTACTATAATCCTGAAAGCGACGCGATTGAGATGACGGTCACAGCGTCAAAAGACGGCACGGCAAGAATACTGAAATATACGCTCAGCGCAGACCTGCAGACTGTTTCATATGACGGGATTATATTTACAAATACGCAGGGGGATTTCTGGAATCTGGAGTGCAGCGATACCTTCCGCATGGGCGATACATGGTACATAACATATTCGGCGCAGGACGATACTCTGTGGTATGCCTCATCTGATACGCCGTATGGACCTTACGGCGAGGCAAAGCGGATGGACGGCAAGCTGTTTTATGCGGCAAAGCACGTTGAAGACGGCGAAAACGCTTATATGGCGGGCTGGGCGAGAAGGTCGGAGTCAGTAAGCTCCAACACAAGCGTTTCGGCTTGGGCAGGAAATCTTGTCGTACAGAAAATAGTCCAGAAGGACAACAAAGAGCTTACGCTTGCGCCTGTCGATAATGTAGCCGCGGATTTTTCAAAGCCCCAGAAGCTTGATTTTGAGGAAACTGACATTGCGGCGGATAATGCTTCAGGGTTCAAATATATTGACGCATTTAACTGTTACGAAAGCTTTATGATTACAGGGGAATTTCAGTATGAGGGAGAGGGCGCTTTTGGCTTAAGCTTTGATTACAACGGTGAAACGGAAAAGAACAAGCTGATATCCATATCGCCCGCCGAAAACAAGCTGCAGCTGCTTTTCAACGAGGGAAGGACGCTGATTGCGGAAACGCAGGTGGATTTGAAGCCTAATGAAAAGTATAGCTTTACATATATACAGGAGGGCTCAGTAGGCGTCTTTTATATCGACGGCATGGCGGCACTCACAGTCAGGATATACGGCGCGAGCGGAAAACCAATCAAATTGTTTGCCGAGGACAATTCAGTGAAATTTTCGGCTTTAAAACAGTATAGATGAAAAGCGCATGTAACAGTTCAGCCTTTTGATTCACTGATACGCATGATGCACACAAAATACTCCAAAGCCGCATTTTGACATTTGCGCAACTCGCAAAATCGCGTACAAAGCGATTTTACCAGCAGAATATCATCAGGCTGAACTGTTACAGCATATGCCTATTTTTTAGAGAAGGAAATCCTCTGATACCCCGCAGCTTTGTTGATGGGAGCTTTATTGTTTCTGCTTCGTCTATTATTATATATATCGGCTACAGTACATATTTAGGGTTTACTTAAGATAAGAAAGCGCTTCTTCCTCTGAAAGCTTATAATTCTTTTGCAATGCTTTCTTAATTTCAACATTTCCTAAGTTTAAGCTGCGAAGCATTTCGACTGCTACTTTAATGGCGCGTTCTGTAGTTTCCTTTTCAACGCGTTCTGTAGTTTCTTTTTTAACGCGTTCTGTAGTTTCTTTTTCAACGCGTTCCGCAGTTTCTTTTTTAACGCGTTCTGTAGTTTCTTTTTCAACGCGTTCCGTTGTTTCCCTGCGTTCCTGCAATACTGCTGTATTTACAACTTCTTCAATCTCTGGTTTCATTATTTCCATCAATGCCTGACACATATCCTCATCCCCCATTTTTAATTCTTCTACTATATTCTTGTTTGCCAATGCGCCCACTTCGAATATAGCATCTATCAGTTCCCTTTCCTTCTTGTTACTTACCTTCCTGGAATATTCGATGGCTCTTGCCATTTCCTGCTTCGTTACATTATCCGACAGCAGGTTAAACCATTCATGGTTTTCATGGGTAAGCTCTTTTCCTACGATTATCTGTGTCGGGAATTTTAACCCGCTTTCTATGTAATATATCCCCTTGTAGGGATTTGATACCATGTAGCTGTTTTCTTCAAAATACTTGAACAATCCAATGGGCTTTGACTCGCGTATCAGTGTAACTGACACTTCATCAAATCCTATAGTATTAATGCCTTCGCCGTATGCCTTATATAAATGAGCATATCCCTGTGTCTTTGATACATCATCTATGGACAGTGAAGCTCTCGCTGATTTGTACTCAAGTATGTTGTACTTTTTAAAAAATTTTCCTATCTCGTTCCTGATGATTGCATTCTTTTTCTTTTTTATTACCAGACAGTCTATCAGCAGGGGCTTTCTGTTGAGGTTATGTTCCATCTCAAATTCCAAGTCGTCCTTATTCTCCCAAAGCTCCATTTCAAGGGCTGCCGCAAACGCGGGATGCCACTGCAGCTTTTGTTTCTTTTCTGCCTTTGTTTTCTCTTTCGCCATTCTGCTCCCCTTATAGTATTTTATTAATTTGTAATTTTATTATACCGTTGCCGGGATAATATGTAAAGGTCTATCTACCTTTGGCTTTCCCCATTTTTATAGTGTGGTAAAAAATGGGGAAAAGTCAAACAAAATAGTTCTTTACATCGTAAAAAACAGAGATTATAATAAAGATATATGATTGATGCATATAATAATAGAGGAAATGGAACAACAAAGCCAAAATAAGTTATAGAAGAAGTTAGATAAACAAATCTCTAACTTCTTTTTGCATATATGGTAAATATCGTACTTATTTTGGAAAAAGATAGTCTGAATTTTGGCATTAAGTATTCATTGAATAGGAAGCTGTTTATAGATATAGTGTTGAATGTACAGGACTATACTCATATATTTTGCCTACCTAAATTCTACGTTGTTGAATAGAGTTTTGTGAACGCTAAAAACATTTATAGTTCGAAAGGAGCCGCCAATTGAAATGAAAAATAAAATCACACAATCTAAGGCGTTTTCATTACCTGCAATAGCGTTTTTAACAATAATATTCTTAACCCCTATCATATTCGTTTTAACTCCGAAATCAGGCATTTCATTGTCAGAACGCCGCCATCTCGTCGCTTTTCCGACTTTGGCAGCAGATACTATCCAGACAAAGACCTTTATGGACGATACCGAGAGCTACCTCTTAGACCATTTTCCGCGTCGAGAAGTCTTCCGCCGCCTAAAAGCCCTTTACGCATACAATATTTTGCATCAAAACGAAAACAACAGCATATACATCACTCAAAACAGTGCCATAAAACTTGAATACCCACTGAATGAAAATTCCGTCCTAAACACAGCCAAAAAACTAACAGCTCTAAAAGCTCAATATTTTCCAGACACAAAAGCATACTACAGCATAATCCCTGATAAAAATTACTTCACAGCAGCTCAAAACAGATATCCGTCAATCGACTACCCGAAAATGACATTACTTTTGCGTGAAAATCTTTCCGAAAACGATTACCGATATATAGATATTTTCGATACCCTGACGCTTGACGACTACTATCGAACCGATACCCACTGGCGGCAGGAGGCAATCTTCCCTACGGCGAAAAAAATTGTGGAAGCTTTGGGCGTGGCAGAATATCTTCCAACGAATAAATCCGCCTATGAAATACAGACAATCCCCGATTTTTACGGCGTTTACTACGGACAGGCAGCCCTCCCAATGAATCCTGACACAATCACATTATTCACAGACGAAGCAATATCCTCCGCCATGGTATGGAACCTTGAATCCAATACTACAACCCAAGTCTATGACTTAAGCAAACTGACGGACGCAAAAAGCGTGGACAAATACGACATCTTCCTTGGCGGCGCGCAGGCCCTCCAAATAATAAAAAGCCCCAAAGCCGCCACAGACAGACGCCTGATAATATTCCGTGACTCATACGCAGGCAGCCTAGCTCCGCTGCTTTTGGACGCATACAGCGAAATAACCCTCATAGACCTGCGCTATATAAGTTCATCCTTGCTAGGCAATTATGTTGATTTTGAAGACGCCGACATACTTTTCCTGTACAACACAATCCTGATTAACAACAGCGCAATGCTGAAATAATACCATAGCAATAATATAAAATGCCGCTAAAATAAACTATAGTAAACGACATAGTTTCCCATGCTTAAGTATGTTGAAAATGTTGCAGAATCTATGCTTTTTTGGGAGGCGGAAAAAGTTTTCTCATACCACAGAAAGCAGTTACAAAAAGGCTCTGAGGCCAATGTCAATACACAGCCCCGAGCCTTTTATAAACTTATTACATTGTAGAATTGTAAACAGGCAGAACGAAAAAATTTATGTCGCACAGGCAAATATGGATGCCTGTTAAATGAAGACATAACTAAAAGCGCAAACCTTAAACCGCCTTCAAATCAAACCCAAAATACTTCACAGCATTATTATAAGAAATCCCCTTTACAATCTCCTCAAGCGTTTCCATATCATCAGGGAATTCTCCGTTTTCAACCCAACCGCCAATCAGGTTGCACATAATCCTCCTGAAATACTCATGCCTTGTATACGACAAAAAGCTTCTCGAATCGGTGAGCATTCCCACAAAGCCCGACAGGTTGCCAAGGTTGGCAAGCGAAATCATCTGATCCTGCATACCCGTCTTGTGGTCGTTGAACCACCACGCGCTGCCCTGCTGTATCTTGGCGCATGCCGTAGAATCTTGGAAGCAGCCAAGAATTGTGCCAATCGCCTGATTGTCATTTGGATTAAGGCTGTATATAATAGTCTTTGGCAGCTCGTCAGTCTTAATCAGCGCGTTGAGGAAATCAGCAAGCTCCGCGGAAGGAGCGTAGTTGTTAATGCAATCATAACCCGTATCAGGTCCAAGCTGGTCATAACGCAGGGTATTATTGTCCCTCTTGCAGCCATAGTGCAGCTGCATTACCCAGTTGAGCCTGTGGTACTGTCTGCCCACAAACAGCATAAACGCCGTCTTGAATTGCAGCTCCTCCTGCCTTGTCACTGCGGCGCCGCTCTTTCTCTTGGCGAAAATCTTCTCAATCTCCTCATCGGAAGCAGGCTGGTACATTACATATTCAAGCGCATGGTCTGAAACAGAGCAGCCCATTGACGCGAAGAAATCAAGCCTCTTTAAGAGCGCCTGCTTCAAGTCGGCGAATGTGTTGATTGCTACGCCGCTCACTTCGCCAAGCTTAGCAAGATAGTCAAAATATTCAGGCTTTTCAATATTCATAGCCTTGTCAGGACGCCATGCGGGAAGCACCTGCACGTCAAAGCTCTTGTCCTCGGCAATCTGTTTGTGGTATTCAAGCGAATCGACAGGATCGTCGGTCGTGCATATCAGCGTCACGTTTGAGCTCTTGATCAGCCCGCGCACGCTCATTGAGCTTTCTTTAAGTTTAGCGTTGCAGAGATTCCATACCTCCTCAGCCGTATTTTTATTCAATATGCCATTGTAGCCGAAATACCGCTGCAGCTCGAGGTGTGTCCAGTGATAGAGCGGATTGCCGATGGCCTTTCCGACGCACTCAGCCCATTTGAAAAACTTTTCCTTGTCAGAAGCGTCACCAGTGATAAACTTCTCGTCCACGCCGCACGAGCGCATGAAACGCCATTTGTAGTGGTCGCCGCCAAGCCATACCTGGGTTATCGTGTCAAACTTGCGGTCGTTTGCGATTTCCGCAGGGTTTATGTGGCAGTGGTAGTCAAGCACCGGGGCAGTTTCCGCAAATTTGTGATAAAGGTCGCTTGCTGTCTTGGTCTGAAGCAAAAAGTCCTTATCCATAAATGGTTTCATATAAAATTCCTCCTATAAATTTTATTTAAAGAGTTGTACCTCTTTTTATCAATTCGCCTGAAAAAATAACCTTTTGTGGCATTTCGTTGTCGCTCAAAATGCCTATGAGTGTTTTGACTATATGGTGGCAGAGCGTTTCCAGACAGTTGTCTACAGTGGTAAGCTCAGGCTCACAGCACCTTGACAAAATTGAATTGTTGTAGCCTATAATTGACAGGTCGTTTGGTATGGAAAGCCCTTTTTTCTGCGCAAACTTCATTGCGCCAATCGCAAGGTTGTCATCGCCTGCAATTACGGCATCATACTTGAGCGTGCCGTCGAGCGCGGACAAAAAATCAGCGATAGCAGTAAGGTTAGCGTGGTTTTCAGGGAAATGCTGCATATATTCAGTCCGCAGCGGCAGTCCCTTTTGTGTGAGGGCGCTCTGATAACCTGAAAGCTTTTTCAATGCAGAGTATGAATTTGAATTATACAGGTACAGTATATCTTCGATGCCCTGCCCTATAATAAAGTTAGTCGCCTGCATAGTCGACTTAAAATCATCGCACAGAGCGCAGTAGACGTTTTCACAGTCATAGTCAGCGTTAAGCAGCAAAAGGGGAATGTCTTTGGCTGCCTCGCGGATATATTCGTTTTCAGCCTCATTGTCGGAAATGAAGGTGGAGCCTATAAGGATAGCGCTGTCAACCTTTTGGTTTACAAGAAGATTAAGGTATTTCTGCTTATCGGCAAGCCCGTATCCCGTACAGCATAAAAGACAGGTGTAATTATTTTTGTGCAGCTCCTGCTCAATGTAGTAAATGGCGCTTGAAGCATACAAATCAGAGGCATCGGCACATAGGATGCCTATAGTGTTCATTGAATTTAATCCAAGCCCGCGGGCGAAAACATTGGGCGTGTAGTCGCATGCTTCAATCACGTCAAGAACCCTCTGGCGCGTCTGCGGGCTCACGTTGTCCGAACCGTTTAAAACTCTTGACACTGTCGCTATGGAAACTCCTGCTTTTTCGGAAATATCATAAATCGTCATAGAAAAGCTTGCTCCCCCGTCAGCAAAATATAGTAAAGTAAAAGGCTGGTGCCTATTGCGGCAGATAAAACAAACATCAATGTAAAAACAATGTAAGCACTACCATAAACCAACTAAATTGTACTATGAATATACACTAAAATCAAGCGTAAAAATAATAAATATTTGTTTATCTTACCAAAATTTATAGAATATTTATAGAGCAATCGGGATAATTTCTATTGACTATGCCGCTGCGATAGGATAAAATGTAAGTGCTTACAAAAAATGATGCGGATTTTGGTTATTAATTTATTAAATCAAGGTAAAAGGAAGGGTGATATTTATGGAGCTGCGCACAGCGGCATCGCCAAAGGATGTTAAAAATTATACCACACAGAGATTAAGAGAAGAATTTTTGATTGATGATTTGTTTAAAAAGGGAGAAATCAAGCTTGTATACAGCCATATTGACCGCATTATCACAGGTTCTGCAGTGCCTGTTGAGCCGATTAAGCTCACAGCGGGAGATGAGCTTAGGGCGGAATACTTCTGCCAGAGGCGCGAGCTTGGCGTCATAAACATAGGACCCGCAGGCACAATCACGATTGACGGCAAAAAGTACGAGGTAGGCCATAAGGAGGGCATGTACATCGGCATGGGCTCAAAGGACATCACATTCGAGTCGGCCGACCCTCAAAATCCCGCTAAATTTTACTTAAACAGTGCGCCCGCGCACAAAGCGTATCCCACTAAGCTTATCAAGCCCGAGGGCGAGCCGAGCGAGGACGTGGTAATCATCAAGGACGAAAACAAGGTTGAGCTTGGTTGCCTTGAGGACGCAAACCACAGGGTAATCAACAAATACATATTGCCGGGACAGGTAGAAAGCTGCCAATTGGTTATGGGCATGACAGCGTTGAAGCCCGGCAGCGTATGGAACACAATGCCATGCCATACCCACGACAGGCGCATGGAGGTATATCTGTATTTTGATATGCCCGAGGATGCGTTTGTAATGCACTATATGGGCGAGCCGCAGGAGACAAGGCATATTGTCATGAGAAATGAGCAGGCGGTAATCTCTCCGAGCTGGTCAATCCACTCAGGCAGCGGCAGCCGCGCGTATACCTTCATATGGGGCATGGTAGGCGAAAATCAGGACTTTGACGATATGGACGGCGTGGCAATGCAGGATTTGATGTAATCCGCGCTTTATTCAGACGGTAAACATACAGGGTGTTCATGGAAGTGGATGCCCTGTTTTTAATTCACGAAGATTGGAAAGCTTTTGTATACAATTTTCAACAACTGCATGTGTCAAATTTTGCAAAAAAGAAAACAATATATTGCATTATTTGACAAACTAAAGTAATATAGGAATATACCAACATTTGTAAAAGGGGGAATTCATATGTTTGGCAGACCCTACATAAATAAGGATATTTATGCCGCGACAGACATAATCAACGGATTTAAGGTAAGGCCGGGGAAGTACCTTAGGAACGGAGCCATGATTGTTGATGGCGGCGTGAGCTTCACAATACATTCAAACGGAGCGACCTCCTGTAATTTATGTCTGTTTCACAGATATGAGGATGAACCATACGCCATCATTCCGTTTCCGGAAAAATTCCGCGTGGGGAATACCTATTCAATGGTAGTACTGGGACTTGATCCCAGTGAGTTTGAGTACGCGTACCAGTTTGACGGAGAATATAACCCTAAGAAGGGACTTATTTTTGATAAAAACAAATACATACTTGACCCATACGCCAGGGCTGTGTCAGACCAGGGCACATGGGGCGAAAAAAAGAGCAGCAAAAAGCATCTTTACAAGGCACGTGTCGTGAGGGAGTGCGACGACTGGGGCAATTTTGACCGTCCCAACCTTGAGCCGAAGGACATGATTATATACGAAATGCACGTAAGGGGATTTACGATGGATAAGTCTTCCGGCGTGGCAAATAGAGGCACGTTTGACGGCATCAGGGAAAAAATCCCGTATCTTCTGGAGCTTGGCGTCAATGCGGTAGAGCTTATGCCGATTTTTGAGTTTGACGAGCTTGAGGACACGAGAGTGGTTGACGGCGAAAGGTTGATAAACTACTGGGGTTACAGTCCTGTGTGCTTTTTTGCGCCAAACACGAGCTATGCCTCAAAGCACGAATACAATGAGGAGGGGACAGAGCTGCGCGAGCTTGTGCGCGAGCTCAACAGCTACGGCATAGAGGTTATCCTTGACGTGGTATTTAACCACACGGCGGAGGGTAATGAGCTGGGACCATGCTTTTCATTCAAGGGGATAGACAACAATATATACTATATGCTCACGCCTGACGGTAAATATTACAATTTCAGTGGCTGCGGCAATGTCATGAACTGTAATCATCCGATAGTGCAGCAGTTTATTTTGGAGTGCCTGCGCTACTGGGTGCTTAATTATAGGGTCGACGGCTTCCGATTTGACCTTGCCTCTATCATGGGAAGGAATGAGGACGGCTCGCCTATGAGCAAACCGCCGCTTTTGCAGAGCCTTGCGTTTGATCCTATTCTCGGGCGCGTGAAGCTTATCGCTGAGGCGTGGGACGCGGGCGGACTTTATCAGGTGGGCAATTTCCCCTCATGGAACAGGTGGTCGGAGTGGAACGGCAGATACCGCGACGATATGCGCTGCTTTTTGAAGGGCGATTACAATATGGCGCAGGCGGCGATAAACCGCATCACAGGCTCTCTTGACCTCTACGGCAAGGAAAACCGCGGCGAGAATGCCACGGTCAATTTCCTCAACTGTCACGACGGTTTTACTCTTTATGATATGTACGCCTACAATACAAAGCACAATGAAAAGAACGGCTGGAATAACACTGACGGCGCAAACGACAACAACAGCTGGAATTGCGGAGCCGAGGGCGATACTGATGACGAGGAAATTCTGAAGCTCAGGAACCGTATGCGCAAGAACGCGTTCGCTGTGCTGATGTGCAGCCGCGGTTCGGCGATGTTCCTTGCGGGTGACGAGTTCTGCAATACGCAGTTTGGCAACAACAACGCCTACTGTCAGGACAACATCATCTCATGGCTTGACTGGACAAGGAAAGAGCAGTATAAGGAGATGTTTGAATTTTGCAAGTATATGATTGCATTTCGCAAAAAGCATCCGATACTGCGCGGGCGTTCAGGCCCCAGCGGCTGCGGCTTCCCCGAGGTGTCAATCCACAACAAGACAGCGTGGAACAGTGTCTGCACTCCTGACACGCATATGATTGGAATTATGTTTGCGGGTCGTACGGAGGGTAACATAGAGGATGACATTATTTACATCGGCATAAACACGTTTTGGGAAAATCAGAACATACAGCTTCCAAAGCTCCCACTTGGCAGGGAGTGGCACATTGTCATGAACACTGAGTTTGAGCATACGGCGGACACTGATTATCACAAGCTCACTAAATGGACGGGAAGCGATACGCTGCTTATGTGTCCCAGAAGCGTGGTTATCGCGCTTGTAACAAAGCATAATTAAAATTTTAATTTTCTATTCCATTGTATGGCAAAATATGTTATGATAATGGTGGATTTGGAAAGATTGGACTTTATTTTAATATATTTTAGGGTGAAAGGTGGAGTAGTTATGGCTAAGATTTTGGTGGTTGATGATGCGGCATTCATGCGCATGACTATTAAAAAGATGATTGAGCCGCATGGTCATACTGTTATTGCTGAAGCTGAAAATGGCGTGGAGGCAGTCAAGAAGTTCAGCGAGTTCAAGCCTGACATAGTGCTGCTTGATATTACCATGCCGGAGATGAACGGCGTGGAGGCGTTGAAAAGAATTAAGGAAATTCAGCCGGCTGCAAAGGTTATCATCTGCTCGGCTATGGGGCAGCAGGCTATGGTGGCGCAGACTATCCAGTATGGGGCTAAGGATTTTATTGTTAAGCCGTTTGTGGAGGATAGGTTGATTGCGGCGATTGATAAGGTTATGTCTAGGTAGTTTTATATGGTAATGTGAGTCCCTTTAAGCTGCGGGGAGCGGCTTGGAGGGGCTTTTTTGTGTGGGAACCGAACCGGACGAAACCGCTTAGATATGTCTGCTGCTCATGCGAGGCTGTGGGGGCGGATTTTCTAATACAATGAATGTAGGTGTTCTAATGCGGACGAGGTCGGCGCTAGTCGCCTTCCATGGCTCCGAGCGCCTCGATTTGCCGTCCGGGCAAATCGCTCTCTGGGTGTTCGTCATTGTATAAGAAAATCCGCCCCCGCAGCCTAGGCATGCGCAGCAGACATATCTAAGCGGTTTCTGGATATTGGCGGACTTAGAAACATAGAAAGTAAAATGTAGAGAATGCTAAGCGGTTTTTGGGTGTTGTTGGGCTTGGAAATATAGAAAGTAAAATGCAAAGAATGACAAGCGTTTTTTTAGTGTTGTTTGGCTTAGAAATATAGAAAGAAAAATGTAAAGAATATTAAGCGGTTTCTAGGTGTTGGCAGACTTAAAAACATGAAAAAGTAAAATGCAGCGAATACCTAGAAGACGGTCAGCATTGGTGCGGGCGGGCATAGGTGGAAACAGCGTATTTCCTTATACAATGGTAGAACACTAGAGGTCAATTTGCCCGGACGGCAAATTGAGGCGCTTGGAGCCATGGAAGGCGACTAGCGCCGACCTCGTCCGCATTAGAACACTTATATCCATTGTATTAGGAAATACGCTGTTTTCGCCTCGTCCGCCCGCACCAATGCTGACCGTCTTCGTCCTTTAGCATTTTTTCCAAAAATTTTTCAAAACCCCCTAGACAAATCCAATTTTATGTTATATTATTAAGAAAACGTTTTCAGGAAAACGTTTTCCAAAAATTCAAACACATACGACACAAAAGACACACTCCGACCCTATATTCAGTCAAAAAAATAAAACCGCAAAGGTGGTAAAAATTTTGGTTTCAATCAGAGATGTAGCAAAGCGGGCAGGAGTTGCCATCTCTACAGTTTCAAAGGTGCTGAACCATTATCCAAACGTCAGCGCAGAGACGCGGGAAAAGGTAAATGTGGCAATAGAGGAGCTTGGCTTCGTGCCAAATTCCATAGCGTCAGCCCTGTCCTCAAAAAAGACAGGACGGCTGGCTCTGGTGCTCGATATGGATAAGCATGCGCAGAGCGTGGACGAAATCCCTATGCAGTACATCGTAGGCGCGATTAATAAGGCAAAGGAGCTGGGGCTCGACATAATCACGGTATTTTTCACCATGATACAGGAAATGAGCGTTGATGAGATGATACGCTATTTCCAGTCGCAGAGCATAGAAGGGCTGATAATATGCGGGCTGTCCAAGCATGACAAAGCAATTTATAAGCTCGTCAAAAGTGGCAAATTCAAGTCAGTGCTTATAGACGCTCCGGGCGTAGACGCAAATACGTCAAGTATCCATATCGACAACACGAAAGCGCAGTATGAGGTGGCAAAAAAATTCGTACTTGAAAGCGAAAGCAGAAAAATACTTTACATAGCGGGTAAAAAAAACGGCTATGTGTCAGAGGAAAGGCTGAAAGGCATAAGGCAGCTTGCCGATGAGCTCGGGCTTACAATCTTTATAAGGACAGGGAATTTCAGCGAGCTCGAGGCAAGGAAGCTCACAATGCAGTACGCCAAAAACAAAGACGCGATAATATGCGCTTCGGACCTGATGGCGATAGGCGCTATGAAGGCGCTGATAGATATGGACATATACCGCCCAGTATGCGGATTTGACGGAGTGAGCCTTATGGGCTACGCTGGCAAGCAGATGCATACCGTAAAGCAGGATTTCAGCAGCATAGCCGCGAGCGCGGTCGAGGAGCTTTCAAGGCTTATGGAGGGCGAAAGCGGCAGGGAGATAATAATGCCGCACGAGCTTATCAGGATAAAGTATCTTGATGTCATATCATAAGCGGATTGCCGCAGTGTGTTAAAAACGATTGCGAGCGGATATTCACATTGACGGGGTGAGATTATACTAAGACGATTGTGGGCGGATACGCAAACCAGAAAGCGGAGATGATAGACGGATTTTCATGGAATTTTGTTTCATAAGGCTTCAATTTGGTAAAAATAATATAAGCAAAAGCGCAGAATGCGCGGAAAGAGGTAAAAAATGAGCGTAAAGACGAATCTTGAGGCAGTGGCGCAGAAAATGTATGGCAAAGCCATCAAAGAGCTTGACGACAGGCAGCTTTACTTTGCAGTCCTCAACATGACAAAGGACATGATGAGCGGCAAGGGACAGATTAAGGGCACGAAAAAGGTTTACTACATTTCAGCGGAGTTTCTTATCGGCAAGCTGTTGTCAAACAACCTGATAAATCTTGGCATATATGACGAGCTAGAGCAGGCTTTGAAGGAGGAAGGCAAGTCGCTTAGCGTTATCGAGGAGATAGAGCCAGAGCCTTCGCTTGGCAACGGCGGGCTTGGCAGACTGGCGGCGTGTTTCCTTGATTCTATTGCAAGCCTTGGACTTGCGGGCGACGGCATAGGTCTTAACTACCATTTTGGACTTTTCAAGCAGGTATTTAAGGACAGACAGCAGACGGCTGAGAAAAATGGCTGGATTGAGGAGCAGTCGTGGCTTACAAAGACAGACATTTCCTTCCCTGTTTACTTTGGCAATAGAAAGGTTATGTCAAGGCTGTACGACATTGACGTAGTAGGCTATGAGCAGGGCGTAAACAAGCTGCATTTGTTTGACATAGAGACGGTTGACGAGAGCATAGTAGAGGACGGCATAGACTTTAATAAGGAAAACATTGAAAAAAATCTTACGCTTTTCCTCTATCCCGACGATTCAGACGAGGCAGGGCAGCAGCTCCGTATTTACCAGCAGTATTTTATGGTATGCAACGGCGCGCAGCTTATTTTAAAGGAGATGAAGGACAACGGCTACGACCTTCACAAGCTCAATGAGCACGCCGTTATCCAGATTAATGATACGCATCCGACAATGGTTATCCCTGAGCTTATCCGAATCCTTACGGAGCAGGAGGGCTTTAGCATGGACGAAGCTATTGACGTCGTGAGCAAGACCTGCGCGTACACAAACCATACGATACTTGCAGAGGCGCTCGAGAAATGGCCCGTCGAGTACCTCGAGAAGGTTGTGCCGCAGCTTATGCCTATTATCAAGGAGCTTGACAGACGCGTGGCGGTTAAACATTCTGAGGAGGCAGTGCAGATTATAGACAAGAATGAAAGAGTGCATATGGCGCACATAGATATCCACTATGGTTTTTCGGTAAACGGCGTGGCGGCTATCCACACGGAGATTTTGAAGAACAGCGAGCTCAATCATTTTTACAAGCTTTATCCTGAAAAGTTCAACAACAAGACGAACGGCATCACCTTCAGAAGATGGCTGCTTTCGTGCAACAGGGAGCTTGCGGCTTGCATTTCAAATGCTATAGGCGACGGCTACAAGAAGGACGCGGCAGAGCTTGAAAAGCTTATGCAGCACATTGATGACGAGGCGCTTTTGTCAGAGATAAAGGTAATCAAGAAAGAAAAGAAAGCTGAGCTTGCCAAGTACATCAAGGAAAATGAAGGGCAGGAGATTAACCCTGATTCAATCTTTGATGTCCAGATTAAGAGACTTCACGAGTACAAGCGCCAGCAGATGAACGCGCTCTACATCATACACAAGTACCTTGAAATAAAGGGCGGCAAAAAGCCCTCTACGCCGATTACGTTTATTTTTGGCGCAAAGGCTGCCCCTGCATATACGATAGCGCAGGACATTATTCACTTACTTCTCGTGCTTGAGGAGATAGTAAACAATGACTCGGACGTAAAGGATTACATGAAAGTTGTAATGGTTGAAAATTACAACGTAAGCTATGCCGAAAAGCTTATCCCTGCCTGCGACATCTCGGAGCAGATTTCACTCGCGTCAAAGGAGGCAAGCGGTACGGGCAACATGAAGTTTATGCTGAACGGCGCTGTTACGCTCGGCACAAGTGATGGTGCGAATGTAGAAATCCATGAGCTTGTAGGTGACGACAATATCTATATTTTCGGCGAGAAGTCAGAGCAGGTTATCGAGCATTACGCTAAGGCTGATTATGTGGCGAAAGATTACTACAAAAACAGCAAGGTTATAAGAGAGGCGATTGATTTTATCACAAGCAAGTCCGCGCTGCTTGCAGGAAACAAGGAGCGTCTTGTAAGGCTTCAAAAGGAGCTTATCAACAAGGACTGGTTTATGACGCTGCTTGACCTCGAGGATTATATCGCGGCAAAGGACCGTATGTTTGAGGACTACAGGAATGAGGAGAAATGGAAACGCATGATGCTTGTAAATATCGCAAAGGCAGGCTTCTTCTCATCAGACAGGACAATCGCAGAGTACAACAGGGATATCTGGAAGCTTAACTAAAATAAAATATATAATGTTTTCAAAAAACGGTGGCGGTGAAGTTTTCCGCCGCTGTTTTTTGCGCACAATAGCAATAAGGAGAAGGAGTGATTTCAGAGGAAGAAGGCTTGTGCAAATATCATAAAAAAATTCAGTATTTTTCCAATACGATTAGCTATTGTAATTGTATTGGCATAATGGTAACATGATAGTAATGGTAACGTTTCCGAAAACGTTACCAAATTTATTAAAAATATGTTTAAGAAAATACGCATAAGCGGATTTGATTTTCATGCACAGCCTTGTGCCTGCGCTGTCGGCACAAGCTGTAGTCTAGGTATGATTTTGTATAAAGAGCAGCGCAGAAAAGGGGATATTTATGAGAAAATGTGGTGTTTTGATGCCGATATCAAGCCTGCCATCAAGATTTGGAATTGGCGGCTTTTCAAAAGAGGCATATGATTTTGTTGATTTTCTTGCGGATGCGGGGCAGTCGCTTTGGCAGATTCTGCCGCTCGGACCTACGGGCTATGGGGATTCGCCCTACCAGTCATTTTCGACATTTGCGGGTAGTCCTTATTACATCAGTCTTGACGCGCTTATTGACGAGGGGCTTCTTACGCAGGAGGAGTGCGAAGCGGTTGACTACGGTGATGAGCCTGATAAAGTAAACTATGAAAAAATTTACAATACGCGCTTTAAGCTTCTTAGAAAAGCTTACGAGAGATCGAATATAAAGACAAATCCCGACTATCTGGAATTTGTGGAGGAAAACAAGGAGTGGATTAAGGATTATGCTATGTATATGGCAATCAAGGATTCACTCGGCGGCATTTCATGGATAGAGTGGGACGAAGATATAAGATTGCGCAAGCCTGACGCTATGGCTGAATATGGCAAAAAGCTTTCAGGTGAAATATCGTTTTACGCTTTTCAGCAGTATCTTTTTGCGAAGCAGTGGGGTGAGCTGAAGGCATACGCCAACCAAAAAGGCATCAGCATAATCGGCGATATTCCTATATATGTGGCGTTTGACAGCGCGGATACTTGGGCGAATCCCGAGCTTTTCCAGCTTGACGAGGAAAATGTGCCCATAGCGGTGGCAGGCTGTCCGCCCGATGCGTTTTCGGCTACGGGACAGCTTTGGGGCAATCCGCTTTACAAGTGGGATTATCACGAGGAGACGGGCTTTGCGTGGTGGTTAAGGCGTCTTGCGTATTGCTTCAAGATATATGACGTGGTGCGTATCGACCATTTTAGGGGCTTTGACGAATATTGGGCAGTGCCGTATGGTGATGATACGGCGGAAAACGGCGAGTGGAGGAAAGGACCGGGCTATAAGCTTTTCGAGGCGATGAAAAAGGCGCTTGGCAATCAGGCGGTTATCGCTGAGGACTTGGGCTTTCTTACGCCGAGCGTGTTGAAGCTTGTCAAAAAGACGGGGTATCCCGGTATGAAAATTTTGCAGTTTGCGTTTGATTCGAGGGAGGATAATGACTATCTTCCGTATAATTACCATAAAAACTGCGTGGTTTACACAGGTACACATGACAATGATACGGTAAATGGTTGGATTGCGGAAGTAGGAAGAAAAGACCTAGCATTTATGAAAAGATTCCTTGGGATTAGGAGAAATTCCGAAATTTGCAGGAGTCTTATCAGGTCTGCGCTTGCAAGCGTGGCGGATACGGCAATCATACCTTTGCAGGATTATCTGGGGCTTGGCAGCGAGGCGAGGATTAATACGCCGTCAACGCTTGGCGGCAACTGGGAGTGGCGTGTGAGTGCGGAGGCGTTTACGCAGGAGCTGAAGGACGAAATGCTGGAGCTGTCGCTGCTTTACGGTAGAGCGCCGCGTCCCAAAAAAGAAAAAGCTAAAAAGATTAAATAAAAGGAGCAGAGACGTGTTTGAACCTACAATAAAAGACATAGCAAAGCTTTGCGGCGTGGGCGTGAGCACAGTATCGAGGGCGATTAACAATCACCCTGACATAAATCCTGAAACGAAAGAGAAGATTTTGCAGACTATAGAGGAGTACGGCTATGTGCCAAATAACAGCGCGAGAAATCTTAAACGCGCTGACGCCAAGGCGATAGCAGTGCTTGTAAAGGGAATGTCAAATCTGTTTTTTGCAAATATGATAGAGATTATTGAGGGAGAATGTAAGAAGAAGCATTATTCGATGGAGCTTTCCTACCTTGAAGCTGATGAAGACGAGGTGGACATGGCGCAAAAGCTTATAAAGGAGAAGCGCTTAAGGGGCATAATCTTTTTGGGCGGTATATTCTCACATTCGGAGGAAAAGCTTAAAAAGCTGAGCGTGCCTTTTGTGTTCAGTACAGTGGGTGCGATACCTGAAAACATAAGCAAAAGCCTTTATTCCAATATATGTGTGGACGACCGCAGGGAGAGTAAGAGGATGGTTGACTATCTTATTGGATTAGGGCACAGGAAGATAGCGATACTTGTTGCGGAAGCAGAGGAGGAGCATAGTATTGGCAGGCTACGGCTGGAGGGGTATTATGACGCGTTGCGGGACAGTGATATCGAGATAAATCCGAGGCTTGTATGCCATACGAGCCAGAAGATGATTCCGTTTTCGATGAACAGCGGATATATGACGGCAAAGAAGCTGCTTGCGGGTGGCGAGGAGTTTACGGCGCTGTATGCGGTGGCTGATACGCTTGCGATAGGCGCGGCAAGGGCTTTATATGAGGCAGGGAGGATTGTTCCGAGGGATGTTTCTGTTTCGGGGTATGATGGAATAGAACTGGCTAATTATGTCACGCCTAGTCTTACTACGATACGGCAGCCGATTGAGAGGATGGCGAGGGATACTGCTAGGTTGTTGTTTGACATTATTTCGGGGAAGAGGCAGCATCAGCATATTGTGTATGAGGCGGAGCTGTTGGAGAGGGAGTCTACCCGGGCGATAGTTTAATGAAATAAGATAAATGCCGGAAATCTGATTTATAATAGGTTTTCGGCGTTTGTCTGTTTTAGGTTGTGGCATGGGGGCGCCCGAGCAGGGTCATACACCCCATTCAGACGCGTTTGCACTCTGTGGGAAACGTAGCGGACACTAAGCTCAATGGCGCTGCAAAAGGAGCTACGCTTTTGCAGCTTATTTCGCTAAGTGCCGACGTTTCCCAAGGGTCTTCATGGGGTGTATGACCTTGCTCGGGCTTGTTTTTCGCAATAATTTTTGGGTGTATGATTATTGATGGTTGTTTGTTGCTTATTGCTTATTTCTTATTGCTGGTTGTGGTGTTTTGGTGGTGGACAAGTAAAGTGGTGTTGTGGTAAACTAAAGGTAATGTTGAGATATTAGTGTAATGAATTTTGATTAGGATGTGGAGGTATTGAGGATATGAAGATTGCGGTGGCTGGGATTGGTTATGTGGGATTGTCGAATGCTGTTTTGCTGGCGCAGCACAATGAGGTGACGGCGGTGGATATTTTGCAGGAAAGGGCAGACATGATAAACAATAAAAAGTCGCCTATTATTGATAAGGAGCTTGAGGAATATTTGGGCACGAAGCCGCTTAATTTGAAGGCGACGACAAACGGTGAAGAGGCATATAGGGATGCTGAATATATAATTATAGCGACGCCGACTAATTATGACCCTGATATGAATTATTTTGACACGAGCTCGATTGAAAAGGTTGTGGAGCTTGTGCTGAGGGTGAATCCTGATGCAGTGATGGTTATAAAGTCGACGGTTCCTGTAGGTTATACGAAAAAGCTGAAAAAGCGGTATGCCACAGACCAAATCATGTTTTCGCCTGAGTTTTTGCGCGAGGGCAGGGCGTTGTATGACAATCTTTATCCTACGAGAATTATCGTGGGAGAGCAGTCGGAGAGAGCGGAGGTTTTTGCGGGGCTTTTAAAGCAGGGAGCGCTCAAGGAAAATATTGATGTATTGTTTACGGGTTCGACGGAGGCGGAGGCGATTAAGCTTTTTGCGAATACTTATCTGGCGCTGCGTGTGGCGTATTTCAATGAACTGGACACTTATGCAGAGGTGAGGGGGCTTGACACGAAGCAGATTATTGAAGGGGTGTGTCTTGACCCGAGGATTGGCACGCATTACAATAACCCTTCGTTTGGTTATGGCGGGTACTGTCTGCCGAAGGACACGAAGCAGCTTCGCGCGAACTTTGCGGATGTGCCAAACAATCTTATTTCCGCGATTGTAGAGGCGAATACTACTCGTAAGGACCACATAGCGAAAATGATTCTTAACAGAAAGCCTAGGAAGGTAGGTATTTATAGGCTTACAATGAAAACAAACTCTGATAATTTCAGACATTCCGCGATTCAGGGTATCATGAAGCGTATTAAGGCTAAAGGTATTGAGGTTGTCGTGTATGAGCCGACGATGAAGGAGGACAGTTTCTTCAATTCAAGGGTTACGAAGGACTTGGAGGGCTTTAAGGCGGAGTGTGATGTGATTATTGCAAACAGACTTTCCGAGGAGTTGAAGGACGTGGAGGACAAGGTGTATACGCGTGATTTGTTTGGACGCGACTAAAAATGCGGTGGCAGTGGATTGGAATAGATAGGGATGGGTTATGAGACGTGAAAAAATAACGCATGTTGCGGCGCTTGTTTCTGCGTTTTTGACCGCGGCTTTGCTTGCGGGGTGTGGCAAAGAGGCAGAAAATACTAATATTTCAAAGGGTATGGAGCTTTTGGAGGAGTACGATTATCAGGCGGCGCTTGAAAGCTTTGAGGCAGCGATTGTTTATGAGGAAGACGACCAGCTTTTATACAGGGGGGAAGGGCTTGCCTATATGGGGCTTGGCGATTATGAGAGCGCCAAGGAGGCTTTTCTAAAATCCCTCACATATGCGGGTAGCGGGCTGACGGCGCTTGAATATGACACGAATTATTATCTTGCGGCGGCGCATATGAAGCTTGGCGAGTACGGTGATGCGGAGCAGATATATACGGCGATAATCGGGCTTAAAAAGAAAGAAGTTGACGCTTACTATTTAAGAGCATGTGTTTTTTTAAAGGAAAACAGATACGAGGACGCTATAGCTGATTTTGAGAAGGCATTCTCCCTTGAACCTGACAATCTTGAACTTGTGATTGACGCATATGCGGAGATGCAGGCGGCGGGTTATACTGAGGAGGGAAAGGTATACCTTAGCGAGCTGATGGAAAGCAAGGAAAAAAGCTTGAAGGACAGCGAGAAAGGCATGATATACTATTACCTTGAAGATTATGATAACGCGCGTATTTATTTGGATTCGGCAGTAAATGGAGACAGCGCGGAGACTTCGCTGATACTGGGTAAAACCTATGAGAAGCTCGGGGACATGAATTATGCGGCGGTAGTGTACCAGACTTATCTTGACGCGAATGCGCCGGACGCGGCGATATACAACAGCCTTGGCATCTGCCTTATGAAGCAGGAGAAATACAGCGAAGCACTTGACGCGTTTGAGGCGGGGGCGGCATTGGGTAACACCGGTTATCTTCAGGAACTCAAATATAATTTGATTGTCGCGAATGAAAGGCTTGGAAATTTTGCAAGCGCCAAAACCATGATGAATGAATACCTTTCCATGTATCCGGACGACGCCAATGCAAAGCGCGAGGCGGATTTTTTGAGCACGAGGTAACGGGATTACTACGCAAACACAAGATGTAGTGCCTGATTAATAAAGAACACATGATATTTAGTAGTGTTCGATTGACTTACCGTTCCTTATCTGCTATTATTGGATATAGGGTTCGCGTCGTTGGAAATGTTCGGAATCAGGACGCGGATTCTACAGATAAGGAAGGAGTATGGTTAAATGTTTGGGGTTATTAAAAGGGATGGCAGCTATGCCGAGTTTAAGCTTGACAAGGTAGGAGGCGCCATTATAAAAGCATTTGACGCTACACAGGTACAGTACAATAAGGACGTAATCGATTTGCTCTCGCTGAGAGTTACGGCGGATTTCCAAGGCAAAATCAAGGACGAGTCAATCCATGTGGAGGACATTCAGGACAGCGTTGAGAAGGTGCTGGAGGAGGCGGGATATACCACCGCGGCAAAGGCGTTCATCCTCTATAGGAAACAGCGCGAGAAAATGCGCAATATGAAATCCACGATACTTGACTACAAGGAAGTGGTAAACAGCTACGTCAAGGTCGAGGACTGGCGTGTGAAGGAAAATTCTACGGTGACTTATTCGGTAGGTGGATTGATTTTGTCAAACTCGGGTGCAGTAACGGCAAATTACTGGCTGTCCGAGATATATGATGAGGAGATAGCGAATGCCCACAGGAACGCGGACATACATATCCATGATTTGTCCATGCTTACGGGGTATTGTGCCGGCTGGTCGTTAAAGCAGCTCATAAAGGAAGGGCTTGGCGGTATTACAGGTAAAATAACATCTGCTCCCGCAAAGCATCTGTCAGTGCTGTGCAACCAGATGGTCAATTTCCTTGGCATAATGCAGAATGAATGGGCGGGCGCACAGGCGTTTTCGTCTTTTGACACATACCTTGCGCCGTTTGTAAAGGCGGACAATCTTTCATATAATGAAGTGAAAAAGTGCATTGAGGCGTTTATATACGGCGTGAACACGCCGAGCCGCTGGGGGACTCAGGCACCATTCAGCAACATCACGCTTGACTGGACGGTGCCAAACGACTTGGCGGAGCTGCCTGCGATTGTGGGCGGCAAGGAGATGGATTTCTGCTATAAGGACTGCAAGGCGGAAATGGACATGATAAATAAGGCGTTTATCGAAACCATGATAGAGGGCGATTCAAATGGCAGAGGCTTCCAGTATCCTATTCCTACATATTCAATAACACGCGATTTTGACTGGTCGGACACAGAAAACAACCGACTGTTATTTGAAATGACGGCAAAGTACGGCACGCCGTATTTTTCAAATTATATCAATTCAGATATGGAACCTTCTGACGTGAGGAGTATGTGCTGCCGCTTAAGACTTGATTTGAGGGAACTCCGAAAAAAAACAGGTGGTTTCTTTGGCTCCGGCGAGAGTACGGGCAGCGTCGGGGTAGTCACCATAAATATGCCGCGCATTGCATACCTTGCAAAGGACGAGGCTGATTTTTACAAGCGGCTTGATAAGCTTATGGATATAAGCGCGCGTTCGCTGAAGATAAAGAGAAACGTTATATCAAAGCTTTTGGACGAGGGATTGTACCCGTATACTAAACGATATCTTGGCAGCTTTGACAATCATTTTTCCACGATAGGGCTTATCGGCATGAATGAGGCGGGACTTAACGCGGCTTGGCTGAAAAAGGACTTATCACACAAGGAAACGCAGGAGTTTACCAAGGCGGTATTGAACCATATGCGTGAGAGGCTGTCCGATTACCAGGAGCTTTACGGCGATTTATATAATCTTGAGGCTACGCCTGCGGAAAGTACGACATACAGGCTGGCAAAGCACGACAAGCAGAAGTGGCCTGATATCATTACGGCGGGAAATGAAGGCGATACGCCTTACTATACAAATTCATCGCATCTGCCTGTAGATTATACTACGGATATTTTTGACGCGCTTGACGTGCAGGACGAGCTGCAGACGCTTTATACTTCTGGTACGGTTTTTCACGCGTTTCTCGGTGAAAAGCTGCCTGATTGGAAAGCGGCGGCAAAGCTTGTAAGGACAATTGCGGAGAACTATAAGCTGCCATATTATACTCTGTCGCCGACTTATTCCATATGCAAGGAGCATGGGTATCTCAGCGGCGAGCAGAAGAAGTGCCCTAAGTGCGGCAAGGTTACGGAGGTTTACAGTCGTATTACGGGTTACTATAGGCCGGTACAGAACTGGAATGACGGCAAGCTTCAGGAATATGCCAACAGGACAGAGTACAAGATGGGGAATACAGTTTATGCGGCTCATGAAAAGCTCAATGTAAAGGCGGTTGAGAAGAAGGCGGCAGAGGAGAGGCGTGCCAGTGCGCGTTCGGGCATGAGCGTGAGGACTTTCCTGTTTACTACGAAGACTTGTCCGAATTGCAGGCTTGCAAAGGAATATCTCAAAAATATTGATTATACGGTGATTGACGCTGAAGAAAACTCAGAGCTTGCCATAAAGTACGGCGTAATGCAGGCGCCTACACTTGTCATAGAAGCGGGACAGTCGCGGCAAAAGTATGTGAATGTTTCAAATATCAAAAAATATGCGGATTTTGTAAAGACCGTAGTTTAAGAAACGCAAAGGCGGCGTTTTTATAGTAGACTGCGGCGGATAGCCGGGCGGCGCGGTATGGCGAATGGCGTGTGATAGGGGGTATGGTAAAATGATTGACAGGCTTATAGATAAGATTAAAAAGACGGGAGCGCCTATTGTCGTAGGACTTGATCCTATGATGAAGTTTGTGCCCGAGCATATAAAGAAGCTTGCTTTTGAGAAGGAGGGCGAGACGCTGGAGGGCGCGGCTGAGGCTGTGTGGCTTTTTAATAAGGAGATTATCGACAAGACGTATGACCTGATACCTGCGGTGAAGCCTCAGATTGCCATGTATGAGCAGTTTGGGATTACGGGACTTTTGGCTTTTAAGAAGACGGTCGATTACTGTAAGGAGAAAGACCTGGTGGTGATAGGTGACGTGAAGCGCGGGGACATAGGTTCTACATCGGAGGCTTACGCGGCGGCGCATCTTGGAAAGGTCAAGGTGGGCGATGGCTCATATGCAGGCTTTGATGAAGATTTTGCGACGGTGAATCCATACCTTGGAAGCGATGGCATACAGCCGTTTATAAATGTATGCAGTGAGGAGAAAAAGGGAATTTTTATACTTGTGAAGACTTCGAATCCCAGTAGCGGTGAGTTTCAGGACCGCCTTGTGAGGGACGGTGATACGGAGCGGCCACTTTATGAGATAGTAGGCGCAAAGGTGGCGGAGTGGGGGGCGCAGCTTGTGGGCGTAAACGGTTATAGCAGCGTCGGCGCCGTGGTAGGAGCGACTTATCCCGAGCAGGGGCGCGTACTGCGTAAGCTTATGCCCAAGACGTTTATACTCGTGCCGGGATATGGAGCGCAGGGCGGCAAGGGCAAAGACTTGATACATTTCTTTGACGATAACCGTTTGGGGGCTATTATCAATTCGTCAAGGGGAATAATTGCCGCCTACCAGAATGAGAAGTATGAGAAATTTGGCTCGCTGAATTTTGCCGATGCGTCAAGGCAGGCGGTGATTGATATGATAGAGGACATTAATCAGGCGTTTGATGGTGTCGGGAAGTAGGAAGCCGCTAGTAGGAATGGACAGTAAAAATGGAGGAATGACGGTATGAGTGATAATGAATTGTTGTTGGCGATATCGAATATGATGGATAAAAAACTTAGCTCGCAGCTACAGCCGATTGAAAATAGGCTTAAAAAGGTTGAGATGACCTTGGAAAACAATATTGTCCCAAGATTGCAAAATATAGAAGCCTGCTATACATCTACATATGACAGGTATAAGAATTATGCTGATAGGATGGAGGCAGCTTTTGCGGATATCGAGATTATGAAAAAGGTAATCGCCGAGCATAGCGCGAAATTACAAAAAATATCATAGAGGAAATAATAAAAGGCGCAAGGCTTTGACTGTTTATAAGCCAAGCGTCTTTTTTCATGCCCGTAAATGCACCCGAATGCGCAAAAATAATACTTTACATTGACATAGCCTGTTTTTTAGAGCTAATTTAGATATAGATATGTAAGAATGATTTTGTTCATTAAGTATATCATAATTATGCTCATACGGAGGAAAATATGGCGCAAAGGGTACGCAGCGGAAAAACGGACAATAGGATTAATGCCAAAAGCAAAGTAAGAAGCAATCAAAGAAGGAAAAGGCGCGTTTATGAAATGCGTAAGCGCAGGCGGAGAAAGCGCGTGCTTTTTGGTCTGGTATTGACATGCTTTGTGCTGATGGCATTTAAAATCAAGGACACAAATATACAGATTGAAGAGGTAAAGGCGGCGCTGGAAAAGGCGCAGGCGGCTTATGAAACGGAAAGGCGGCAGCTTTCAGGTATTGCAGGCGGTAATGGACAAGGCACAGGCATTTATATGGAGAGCGTTAAGGCGATAGAGGTTGCAAAGCCTGTAAAACGCACAAGGGCTGAGGCTATAGAGTGGCTTAAAGAGTTGGCTGACGGCAATGACGACATTGCGTGGGTCGTAAAAAACGAAGCGGAATATCCCGAGGATTTGCTGATGGCATTGGCAAATAATCCTGAGATGGCTGACTTTGCCGCAAATTATCGTGAGTATATAAAAGAACCTCCTGCGGACGAGCTTTCAAAGCTTACTGAAGGCGAGAAGGCGCAGGTGTATCCTTTATTTTTGCAGTGGGACAGGAGATGGGGATATAAGCCGTATGGCGAAAGCTGCATCGGGCTTGCAGGGTGCGGACCGACATGCCTTTCGATGGTATTGTTTTATTTGACTGGGGACGCGTCATGCACGCCTGATAAGGTGGCGGATTATGGCATGAAAAACGGCTTTTATGTAGAGGGGACAGGGACGGCATGGGCGCTGATGGAAAATGTGCCGTTTCATGAATTGAAGGTGACGAAGCCTAGTCTTTCGCGGACGGCGCTTACAGGGGTGCTTGACAGCGGATATGTGATAATATGCGCAATGGGCGCAGGCGATTTTACGACGGCGGGGCATTTTATTGTGATTTATGGATATGATGAGGATGGTTTTATGGTGAACGACCCGAATTGCGTGGCAAGGAGCAGGGAAAGATGGACTTATGATGAAATCGCGGGGCAGATTAAGAGTATCTGGGCGTATAAAGGAGTATGAAATTTTTCTGATAAAAAAGGTGAGACTGTCTGATAGTATATCAGGCAGTTTCTTGTTTTTTGCGGGTTTGGGCAGGCTGTGTTTGATTGGAGAAAAAATGATGAGCCAAAAAGTATACTTTTGGGCTCATTTTATATATCGGCAAAACTCTCACAAATTTAATGCTATTTTACAAAAAAATCATGGTAAAGTCAACTCTTTTTTTGTGCAATTCGTATATGTGAACAATCCAAAATTTAACAACAAAAAAGTATACTTTTTGGCCGAAAGACTTTAACGCTCACAAATTCACTATTTAAGCGAAGGCAGAGGCAGAGTGTGGAGACAGTTACAAAGACGATATCACAGTACAGCAGGGAGCTTTCGGGCGAAGTCCTGGAATTTCTGAATGGAATAGCGCAGGATTACTGCAAGGTGAAAAATTACGTGTACAGACGATATTCGGGCATCAAAAGTTTGGACAAGCTTACGCCTGTATATGATATCCTGACGCAGATGCGCTATTGCGGACTCAGGTCGCAGCTCGAGCTTCCGGTGGTGTATTATGAGCTTGCTGTTACAGAGGCAGTCACTGACATAAAGGCGATGTGGGGAGTATTGAAAAATACGGTACGCAGCCTTATAGATGCCAATGACGGACTGAATGCGGATGAGCGCATGTATATCAGGACTGTACTTAAGATCAACAGCACTTTCTACGCTGTGCTTAACTGTCTGGAATACGATATGCCAAATAAAGTCTCAGGCTTGGAGCTTGATACGAAGAAGCTTAACAACCTTATCAGAAGGCTGGTAAGGAGGCATATAAAGACGCCAAGGCAGCAGAAAGCTGACAATTTTCTCGTGTCGCCCGCAGGTTACAGATATGGCGACGGCGGCATATATCTTGTGAGCCGTACACCGAGAAAGCGTGTATTTATACCGTTAAAAGATGATGTGACGACAGACAGGCAGATACGCGTATGTATCAGCGGCAGCAGCGCAAGATTTGCCATCCCGATCGATATGCGTCCAAGGAAACACAGCGATTATGACAATACAGTATATGCCTATATAGGATACAGAGATATGCTCACTTTATCGAACGGGAATATATACGGTGCGGCGCTGAATGAAATGGTGGGACCTGAAACCGAGAGATTAAACCGCAAAAACCGGGAACGCGCTAAAGCATATTCGGCTTACAGAATGTATGAGGAAAGCGGCGAAAAAACAAAAACAGAACGCATTGACAACAATAATCTTGGCAGGAAGAAGTATGATGACCGCAAACGCCGCGAGCGTGAAAAAACTCAAAATTACATCAACGCCGAGATAAACAGAATGTTCAGAGAAGAAAAACCGGCACGGATAGTGATCACGAAACCGGTAACCAAGAACAGGACTAAGAATTATTCAAAGGCGTTCAACAGGCGGCTTACAAGGAATTTCAGAGGATATATCAGGGAAACGCTGATTTATAAGTGCAAGATCAACAGCGTGGAGCTTGTGGAAATAAACTCAAAGGGAACAGGAAGCATATGTTCCGAATGCGGCAGCGAGGGTAAGCGCGAAAGGGAAAATTTTATATGCCCCGCCTGCGGACTGCATACGACAATAGCTGTAAATACGGCTAAAAATATAGAAAAAGCGGCAACACCGCAAAACGGTTAAACCTGTATGACCTGAGAATGAACATCCGAAAGGCTGTTTTAACGCGAATGCGTATCACGGGAAACAACAGTTAATGATAAAGCAATAAACGGCATTATCAGGAGTCCTGACAGACTCTGCTTGTATGCCAAGACCATGGCTTTACATGGAGCGAACTGCGGGGGATTGATTTTCTCTGCGGAGGCGTAAGCCAAGCTAATCCGTATGATAATAAGAAGATACGGAATATTTTCAGAGGAAAAAATTTTCGGAGGAAAAATTTTCGGAGGAAAATTATGAGAACGGCGCAGAAGGAACTGGCTAAGAACTTAATAAAGCTGCTGGAGCAGGCGCATGACCAGATAAGAAATGACATCGGAAAACAGGATGTTCAGAGCGCTCTTATGCTGCTGGCTGATTGTCAGGAGAAGGCTATTGAACTTGGAACTATGATAGAAAAGTCTGAGGGAGATGGTCTTAAAGCTGTGTCTATGCTTGAAGAATACTGCGAGATGGCGTATCAGATTTATGATAAGCTTTCAAATGGCGAAGAAGTCGGCGCTAATAAGGCTTACAAGATTTTGAGGCAGCAGATAGTGAGAGTGTCAAACAGCGTGGCAAATGATATCGCGGTAAAGAAAGAGGTCGTGTTCATACCGTACAAGGCTTCGATGTGGGATAGTTTGGAGAGTGTATGGAGAGCGGCGGACGCCGATGCAGGATGCGACGCGTATGTTGTGCCTATACCATATTATGATAAGAACCCTGATGGGAGCTTGAAGGAGTGGCACTATGAGATAGATGAATATCCGAAGGATGTGCCTGTGGTGGATTATAGGGAGTATGACTTTGAAGAGAGGCATCCTGATATTGTGTTCTTCCATAATCCTTATGACCAATATAACCTTGTGACGAGCGTGGAGCCGTTTTTTTATACGGAGAATTTGAGGAAGTATGCGGATAAGCTGGTTTATATACCGTATTTTGTACTTGGGGAAGGTATGTATGAAAGCATGTGCGTGACACAGGGAACATTGTCATCAAATATTGTAATAGCTCATTCTGAGACGGCGAAGGAAGACTATATAAGACACATGAAGAAGTCTTATATGAAGGATACCGATATTAGGGAAGCAGAAATAGAAAATATACTTCAAAAAAAGATTTTGCCATTAGGCTCACCAAAAATAGATAAAGTTGTAAATGGAAAACGGGAAGATTATGAGCTTCCGGAAGAATGGAAAAAGAAGCTTGATGGTAAGAAAGCCGTGCTATATAACACGGGTGTGTCGGGAATATTAAATGGAAATGAGCAGGAATTAAAAAAGATAAAAGATACTATTGCTTTTTTTGCAAAGCGTGATGATGTAGTCCTGTGGTGGCGCCCTCATCCGCTGGCTGGTGCTACTGTACAGACTATGCGGAATTATCTTTTTGATGAGTATTTGGCGATTATTGAGGATTATAAGAAATCAGGCATAGGAATTTTTGATGATACGGCAGATTTGCATAGGGCAGTCATTTGGACGGATATGTACTATGGGGATGACAGCTCTGTTATTTATCTGTATGGAGTGCAGGGAAAACCGATTGTTATGCAGAATATTTATCGCTTGGCTGCAGATGATATAGTTGGAACGGCGCAGGGTATCAGATATAGGATTTCTTGTGAGGTGTCAGGAGATATTTATTTTTTTGCCTTGGAATACAATTATCTGTACCGAATAGATATGTCCACTGGTCGGATTATCGCTGTGTCGGATGTGCCGGGCGAACAGAAGATGGAAACATCTTTATACAGTGGGATGTTTTTTCGGGATGGAACGATATGGCTTGTGCCTTCAAGAGCGCATGCGCTCGCGGCGTATTGTTTGGAAACAGGTCAATGGGAGTTATATGATTTGCCTGACAGAATTAAAAGTTATGCACAGGCGGAAGATAAAATATATATGATTTCTTCTGACTATAAAACGCTGTGGTGCATGGATATTTATGCAAAAAAGCTGGAAAGAAAGGAAATTTTTTATCAACAGAAAGAAAGGTTTGGTAAAAGTGATGAGTCATATAGTATTGACTCTTATCTGATATATGGGAATCTTTATTATTTGATTGCTTACACTAATATTATTGCCGTGTGTGATATAGAGCATGGACAGGCAAAATTACTACATATTGGAGATGGGAAAAATCAGTATCAAAGAATGACATATGACGGTAGTTATTTCTGGCTCTTGCCGGATAACGATAAACTCGGTGTAGTGTGTTGGAATGGAAAGCAGGTTAATGAGAGCGATGCGGACAGTTACCCTAAGGGGTTTTCAGCGCCGTGGGGCTTTAAGAATTTGGTATGTGCGGATAATTATATATGGTTGTTTCCTTATAGAGGAAATGCAATTTTATGTTTTGATAAAAATAAAAAACAGATAACACGCGTATTAGAAATGAGTCGGATTTTTGGTGAGGAAGTAGTTGATATAGATAATACTCTCCTGTTGTCGGATGGCAGAATAGCGGTTTCTGCGTCAAGGATGAATACAGGCAGTCTTATCCTGCTTTTTAATAATGCCTGTGAGATGGCTGTTGAGTACTCGAGCACTTGTGCAGACGAAAAGAGGATTGCGTATAATCAGATATTTGAAAGACTGGAACAGGAAAAGTATACCTCAATCTATGCTTATCAAATTAGCGAGGGCAATATATACACCCTTAAGCGTGTCTGTGATGCTTTGATAAAGTCGGAGCATACATATTCGGCAATGAAATCGTATTTCAGAAGTTTGTATGCAAACAGTGACGGTACAGCGGGCGTTCATATATGGGAAGAGGTAAAAGGATGTTAAAGCTGAAAAATCTTTCTTATATGGACTGGTCGCGGGAAATAAAGCGTGAAGATAAAAAAATTATTATATACGGCGCGGGAATGATAGGGCAGATTGCTGTGCCTGATTTGATGCAGCGATTTAATCTGGAACACTATCTGCTGTTTTATGTAGATGCCGATCCCTATAAATTTGGAAAGACTGTGACGATTGGCAATTGCGGGTACGAGATAAAAATGCCGGAGGCTTTGCGGTCATATTGCTCTAAAAATAAAAATGTAACGCTTCTTATAACCAACAGCCATTTTGAGCCAGTCACAGCCGCGCTGGACAGTTTAGCGGAATTAGATGGCATTGAAGCCTGTATTTTACCAATTATGCAGATAGAAGAAGGAAAAAAAGAGGAAAAAACTGCGCCAATCCGGTCATCAAAAAAGCCAATTATCCCTAAGGTTATTCACTATTGCTGGTTTTCAGGCAAAGCGATGCCTGACAGCTTTAAGCGCTGTATCGAAAGCTGGGAAAAGTACTGCCCTGATTATGAAATCAGAAGATGGGATGAGGGCAATTATGATATCACCAAAAACCAGTATATGAAGACAGCTTATGAAAAAGAAAAATGGGGATTTGTGCCTGATTATGCAAGGCTTGATATCCTATATAATTATGGCGGTATTTATATTGATACGGATGTAGAGCTTGTGAGAAATCTGGACGAGCTGTTATACCAGCCGGCTTTCTGCGGCGTAGAGAAATGGGGCAATATCAATATGGGTGGCTGCAGCGGTGCGGTGAAGGGACACCCTATGATTCGTCGGCTGATTGAGGCAAGGGAAAATGTTTCATTTATCAGAGAGGATGGCAGCCTGAATTTGGAAACTTGCGGTATATATGAGACACAGCCGTTTATCAAAGAAGGGATGCGCGTAAATAATCAGGTGCAGACAGTGTGTGGCATGACAGTTTATTCATCTGATTATTTTCATCCTTATGATTATATGAGCGGCGAACTGACTATGACAAAAAATACATTTTCCATACATCATTTTAATGGCGGCTGGCTTGATGATAAGGCAAAGGCGCAGAGAGAAAAGACGCAGAAGCAGTATCAGGCAATTTTGCAGCGAATGGAAGAAGAAAATGATTGACGTACAAGTAAGCAAAAAACAATATCCGCTGCTCAGCGTGATCATACCTGTGTATAATGCTGTGCCCTACTTAAAGAAATGTCTGGACAGTGTGGTAAAGCAGACATATAAAAATCTGGAGATTTTGTTAATTGATGACGGTTCAACAGATGAAAGCCCGGCATTATGCGATAAATATGCGGAGACTGATGACAGGATAAAAGTGGTTCACAAAAAAAATGAAGGGCTGGTGAGGGCAAGGAAAACAGGTGTATCATATGCCACAGGAGAATATATAACCTATGTGGATGCGGATGATTGGATTGATATAAATGCGTATGAGAGGATTTTAAACAGCTCGTTGAAGAATAGTGCAGATTTGATTTTGTATGGTCTGACAGAAGAATATGAGGATGTTTCTGTAGAAAAAGCAAATCTGTTTGAGGAAGGATATTATGTGGGAAAAGAAATTGCGAAAAAATTATATCCAAAAATGCTTTGCAGCGATGTGTTTTTTCGATTTGGAATTATACCGAATTTATTTTGTAAGTTAGTCAAACGTGAAGTTTTGCTAAAAGTACAGCAAATGGTCGGTGATGAAGTAACGTTTGGCGAGGACGCAGACTGCACATATCAACTGCTGCTTGAAGTGGAAAGTGTGCAGATTGTGAATTATGCACTGTACCATTACCGTAAAAGACATGATTCTATGGTATGGGAGAATACAGCTTTTCCAAAGCTTCAGTGTCTTTATCGTGATCTGAAGAGAGCGTTTGAAAAGAGCGCACAGCGAGAAATGCTGATACCGCAGCTTTATAAGTACATGCTTTTCATATTGCTTTTAAAATCAGCAGAGCGCTTTATGGATTGTGAAACTTTTATGAAATACTTCACAAATAAAAAGATTGTTTTGTATGGCGCGGGCGGCTTTGGACAGGCAATATATCGCGCGTTGGCAGAAAAAAATACATGTGAGATCGTGCTGTGGGCAGATCAAAAATACAAGGCATATCAAGAGCTTGGGTTGTCAGTAAGTGCCGTTAGTAAAATTTCAGACTGCGAGTATGACAGTATTTTTATAGCTGTTTTAGATATGCGGATATGTGAAAAAATCGCGGAAAAACTTGTGACTCAGGGAATATGTGCAGACAGGATTCACTATATCGCGCCAACGGCGGATTTGTTAGAGAAAGCCAGGCAGATTTTGGAAACAGAATAAAGAAATGAATGGTTTCGAGATGGAGAGCAGATGGAAAATGATTATGTAAGCCAAAAAAGCAGACCTGAAATTAGTATCGTAATGCCCGTGTATAATGGGGAAGCCTATCTGAGAGAGGCAGTTGAAAGCATTCTTGCGCAGACATTTGCAGACTGGGAGCTTATTTTTGTGGATGACTGTTCTACGGATTCTTCGCCTGCAATTATGAAAGAGTATAAATCAAAGGATAAGCGGATCGGGATTATTCACAATGAAACGAATCAGAAACTGCCGGGTTCTTTAAACATTGGATTTTCACAGGCAAGGGGAAAATACTATACATGGACATCCGATGACAATCGTTATAAGCCGCAAGCCTTGGAAGAAATGAGGCGTTTCCTTGAGATGCACAATGAAGGCAGTTTTGTTTATGCGGATATGGATTTTATAGATGAGGCGGGGAGAAAAACAGGTCATTTATCACGGAATGAAAATGAAATATACAGCTGCAATCCGGTAGGCGCCTGTTTTTTATACCGCAGTGACGCGGCTCGCCAAGTAGGCGGATATGACGCTGATATGTTCCTTGTGGAAGATTATGATTATTGGCTCAGATTTGCAAAGCGTTATGGTATAAACCACCTTGCTGAATGTCTGTATGAGTACCGCCAGCATGGCAAAAGCCTGACACAGAAACGGGAAAGAGAGATTGCCAAACAACTGGAGAAACTGCGTTATCGTGAGATTGATTTTTTGCTCGCCAATGCAGATGAATGTGAAAAAGAGCGTTTGTTTTGGGATATGTGGCGGCAGAAGGGAAGCAGAAAGGAATACCTTAAGGAAAAGTTTTTTGTAAACGGAGGTCTTCCACAGTCGCTGCGGTGGATAGAGAGGAAAAGGGAAATGGACGAAAACAAAAAAATAATTTTATTCGGTGCGGGTGCGTTTGGGAAAAAGGCGCTTGACTATTTTGGTGAAGAGCGAGTTGCTTATTATTTGGACAATAATGAGGCAATGGCGGGAAGTTTTGTCAATGGTAAAGAAGTTATCTCATTTTCGCATTTTATGGGAATTAAAGATGAATACCAGATCGTCATATCCGTGGATGCAAGGAAAGTGCCGACGCTTGCAGCACAGCTTGAAGAAAATGGAATTACGGAATATGTGGCTTATTTAGAGCTTGTAAATCATCTGAAAAAGCCATCGGAGGGTGCAGTTGCGTGGTTGGATGTCTGTAAAAAAGCAAGAAAGTGGATTGAAAAAAACAGCATATCGGGCGGCGGTATTATCAATAACAGCAAGCTGCCTGAAAGCTATCCCGAGGTGACCGGATACTATATTCCGACACTGATGAGATGGGGATTTTTGGAGTTAGCAGTGTCTTATGCAAAATGGCTATGTTCTATACAGCACTCGGATGGTGCATGGTATGATACTGAAGGCAAAAATCCATATGTGTTTGATACCGCGCAAATATTGAAAGGATTGCTGGCTGTCAGAGACAGGGTTGCCGGAGTTGATACAGCTATTCGCAAGGGGTGCGACTGGATTTTATCCAATATAAAGGAAAACGGAAGATTGACTACGCCATCAAAGGAAGAATGGGGAGAAGAAGGCGTATGTTCAGAATTGATTCACTTGTATTGCTTGTCGCCGTTGTATGAGGCGGCTGATGTATTTGGAGAGAAAAAGTACCGCGAAGCTTCTGACAAGGTGGCTGATTACTATATTACAGAGCACGGTGAAGAAATCAGAAACTTTGGATTTCTGTCACATTTTTATGCCTATGTTATGGAGGCTCTGTGTGACATTGGCAGAGAGAATCTGGCTAGGGAATCTATGAAACAGCTTGAAAAGCTTTTGGACGAAAAGGGATATGTCCCGGCTTATCGTGATGTGAACTGGGTCTGTTCGACAGGAATGTTTCAACTTGCGATTGTGTGGTTTAAACTGGGGGATTTGGAGCATGGGAATAAAGCTTTAAACTATGCGGCAAAATTGCAGAATGAAAGCGGCGGATGGTACGGAAGCTATCCAACGATTGATAATCCAAAAGCGTCTGATAGGAAAGAATATCCTGATTACATAGCAGATGCGGAAATAAGCTGGGCAGTGAAATATTTTCTTGATGCTGTATATTTTAAAAATAAGCTGGAGTTTGAGCAGCAGGCGGACAGCTTTTCTGATTATATAGAGGAAGAAGACGGTAGATATCAGGTGATTTTTAATGAAGTTAAAAATCATAACGCAAAGAAGGTTTTGGATGTCGGCTGTGGAAAAGGGAGATATCTGAAAAATCTGCAAAAAGCAATTCCTGATGCTGTATATAGCGGGGTGGATTTGTCTGTGAATGTGATGGCAGATATTCTGGCACCGATAGAGAAAAAAGAAGGCATTTTGACACAGCTTCCATATGAAAATGAAACATTTGATTTGGTATATGCTGTAGAATCCTTAGAGCATAGTATTTTTCCCGATAATGCGCTGCGTGAACTGCTTAGGGTGACTAAAGCGGGCGGCGAGCTAGTAGTTATTGATAAAAACAAATCAGCGATGGGGTTGCTTGAGATAGATGAGTGGGAGCAGTGGTTTACGGATGAATTGTTTGAGAGAATTGCGAAAGAAGAAAAATGTAATTTGAAGATTATAGAAAATGTGTCATATGAAAATGTAATTGCGGATGGATTGTTTAATGCCTGGGTATTGAAAAAATAAATAATTTGTATGAGAAATGCCATAAATTGCAAAGCAATGAGGATGGAGACAGAGCAATGGAAAAGATTATTTTATTTGGAGCAGGCAATATAGGAAAAGAAGCACTGCTGTATTTTGGCGAAGAAAACATTTTTTGCTTTTGTGACAACAACTCAGAATTATGGGGAAAAGAAGTACTTGGCAAAAGGGTGATTGCACCTGAAAAACTAAAGCATTATAAAGAGAGTTTAATTATAATTCTTGCCGCAGAAGAGCATATATGTGATGCGATGGGGGATCAGCTGCAAAGAGAACTTCATATAAATTGTTTCTTGTCGTATAAAGCATTAAAAAGATATTTTGAGAAAAAAAGTTCTGTTGAGGAGTTCATATCTGATTGTAATGATAGTGTCAGCATATATAGATGGATGTACTTATGTATGGACGAAGCGTTAAAGAAGTTACAGGATAAAATAGAGTATTTTGAGAATCACACAGATATTACAAAGATGAAACCTGCAACGGGCTTTGTCAGGAAAAAACAATTGCAGCAGATTGCGTTCGTAGAAGCTTTTATGAGAGATTTTCAACATTTAGACCTTCATCCGTTTATAGTTGCGGGGACTCTTATTGGCAGAGTACGGCATGGTGGGTTTATACCATGGGATGATGATTTAGACTTTGGTTTAATAAGAGAAGAATATGACAGATTGATAGAATACTTTGAAAAGAACCATCATGTTGAACTTAATTCAGAAAAACTGAGTGAATATAGCAATGAAAAGCATTTAATCAGGATGGATGCTTTGGTGAAAAAATATCCGAATCAATATTTGTTGGATATTAGCGTAGATCAGATACAGGTAATGAAGGGGACTTCAGGCTTAGATAGAATTGCCATAGATTTCTTTGCGTATGACTATTATAAGGAAGATTATGGTATAGAAGAACATCTTGAGTATTTAAAAAAAATCAAGAAAAAGATAAATGAGATTGATATCATTTCGGATATTGTCAAATTTTTGCGAATGGAGATTAAACGAAATGCAAATATTTCTGTAGAGAAAACAAGATATGTATTTCCAGGAATCGACAGCATGCAGGGATATTATAGAATTAACCAGACAAAAAAATGGGTAGAAACGGACAGTGTTTTCCCACTACAGAAATGCCTTTTTGAGAACACATATTTTTGGACGGCGAAGGATGAAAACGCGTTTTTGGAATATCAATATCCTGATTATATGAGTTACCCAAAGGATATGGGAATAACAAGTCATGAATGGTATAAAGAGGAGTATTTTTCGCAAAATTATCCAAGTGTGGAATTTTATCTTATAGACGCCTTTGAAATATACCATTTTCTTCCATTGTATCGTTTGTTTGAACGTAACGGAATATATGTGAAATTTATTGCAGAACCGCAGAAATATAATACATCTGGGAAGTGGTTTGATTATGAACGGGCAGTAAAACTGTTGGATTTAAATGAGGTGCGCTATGGGAAGGAATGTAATATAAATTGTGATTTTGCTTTTACTACGCAGACGGCAGAAATATTGAGAAAATATAAGGGAAAGAAAGTGCATCTTGTATATGGATATTCATTTGGCAGATACTCGTTTTGTGAATCAGAAAATACGCTTGATGGATTTGATTATAAGCTCATACATGGAATCAATACATATAATATGCTGAAAAGCAAAGCGTTTGATGGACAAGTGTATATAGTGGGATATCCAAGGCATATGTGGAAATTCCCTGCAATTTATGATGAATCGCAGGATATAGAAAAAGAAGTAAAGAAGAAAAATATAGAGAAAAAGCCTATATTGATATATTTCCCAACTTGGGATGTGGGTTCGTCTATTTCTTGGTATTGGCAGGAGATGATGCGGTTGAAGGAAAAGTTTTTCGTCATTACTAAACTGCATCATTGTTCTGCAAGATTGCAGTCTGAACAGGAACACAGAACCATAATTGAGAAAATATCTGATATTATTTGTTTGGGAAACGATGAATTGAAAACGATTGCTGAAATAGGAGATATAGCTGTATGTGATGCAATGTCAGGATCAGCGTCGGAAGTTCCGTTACTGAATTCAGATATTGATTTACTTCTTTTGTTTTCTCCATTGCCTGAAAAGAATAATTTCAAAGAAGAGATTTTTGAATTTGCATGCTGTGTAAAAGAGCCAAGTGAGCTACAGCAAAGCTGTAATAGTGTTTTTGGGCATGACAGATACAAGGAGAGAAGGAAAAAACTCATAGAGGATATTTTTCAAACGACAGATGAAACCTGTCTTGAAGATTTTTTGAGTATATTAAAACGGAGGAATAAAAGATGAATCTGTCGGAACGATACAGAGAGAAACTGGAGAAGAAAACGGTGATTGCAAAAGCGGGAGAAGAACTAAATGATATTCTCTTGCAGATAGAGGTAACAAACGCATGCAATCATAAATGCTATTTTTGTCCGAATGAATATAGTAGCCGACCTGTAAAAATGATGCCTTATGAATTCGCTGTAAAGGTTATGCGTGAGTGTGCGGATTTCCTTGGAACAGGGAAAAAGATATGTTTTCATATGAATGGGGAGCCTCTTTTATATAGACAGCTTCCTGACCTCGTAAGACTCTCAAAAGAGCTGGGATATGAATATTCTTTTGTGACCACTAATGGATCGGTTGCTACAGACGAATTGTTAAAAGCTTTGTTTGATGCAGGCTTGGATAGCATTAAATTTTCAATCAATGCAGGAACAAGGGAAAGTTATCTGAAAATTCATGGGAAAGATGATTTTGAAAAAGCAATACATGCTTTGAAGTTTGCCGCAGCATACCGGAAGGAGAGCAGGAAAAATTACAAAATTTATGTTTCATGTGTTGGAACAAAGGATAATTATACAGAGTTGGAAGAATTTGCAGCATATGCAGAAAGATTATGTGATGAGGTTGTTTTTTACTATCCTTGCGGCTATGCTGGACAGAACAACCAGTTGGCAAAAGAGTTGCGTTGTGATTTGTCTAAACTTGATATTAAAACATTTGAGATTAAACATACCTGTCCATGTTCGGTTTTATGGAATTCTATCAATATCACATGCGAAGGCTTTTTATCATTATGCTGCAGTGAATCTGATAATCGTTTAATTGTGGAAAATCTAAATGAAAAGGATGTTAAGGAGGCATGGTTGGGTGAAAAAATGCAGGCTATTAGGGCACTCCATACAGAGGGAAAGATTCAGAATACCCCTTGTTTTGCTTGCATTAATGAGACGGAATATGAGGAGAAAGAAATAGACAAGGAATTGTTTGCATTGGCATTAGAGCAGAGAAAAAAAAGCACAAGAATAAAAAAAGTACCAACAAGTATTGATTATGAGCAAACGAGACTCTTTTTTAATAAAAGAGCAGACAAGTATCAGGAATCGAACCCATATTCTGTAACCATGTATCAAGACAGCAACCCTGTGCTTGTAGAAGAAAGAAATAAAGCTGAGATGCGCAAATTGCTGCCCTTGTTGCGTTTGGATGTTGAATCTAGGGTTTTGGATGTTGCCTGTGGAATTGGGCGGTGGTCTGATGCAATTACAACGCAGATTGATGAGTATTGCGGCATAGATTTTAGTGAAAATTTGATAGAGTTAGCTCAAAAAAGGTCACATGCAGCAAATCGTTCTTTCCTTGTGGGTTCGGCGAATGAACTTCAGCATGTGCTTGTTTCAAATCAAAAAGGGAAATTTAACAGGATTCTTATGATAGGGATTTTCATGTACATAAATGATCAAGAGTTGGTGTCTGTTATGGAGCAGTTGATTGAGGTGTCTGCAGAGCATGCGATCATATGTATTAGAGAGCCATTAGGAATTGATGAGCGTTTGACATTAAAAGATTTTTATTCAGAAGAGCTGAAGGATCATTACAATGCAATCTATAGGACTAGAACCGAAGTGGTAAATGTACTGCATAACACCTTGTTAAAAGCAGGATTCCGGATGACACAAAGTGGATTTTTGTTTTCAGATGACGAATTAAATAACCGCAAAGAAACTGCACAATATTATTTTATTTTGGAGAGATGATTATGTATAAACAATCTATTGGAATTATTGGCGGCTTCGGAGCATATGCGACACTTGCGTTTTATCAAAGTATACTGGAGCAATTTGCTTCTGACAGTGAGAGAAATTATCCACATATTTATATGGACAATGATTTTACGATGCCGAGTAGAACAAGAGCGCTTTTATATGACAGAGGAGGCGTATCATACAATGAGATTGTCTGCATGATAGCAGATTCTATGAAAAAAATGGAAATGCTTGGCGCAGATCATATTGTGCTGGTATGCGGAACAGCGCATGCGTTTTTGCCGGATGTTTACAGAATAGTCCCGGAAGTAAAAACAAAAGTGTGCAACATCATTGAGATATTGAGAGATAATTTGATAGCGGAAGGTATTTCGAAGGTTTTAGTGATTGCGGCGGAAGGAGCATTAAAGCAAGGACTTTATTCAGAGTATCTGCAAGGATTAGACTGCGTGAATCCGGGAGAAGAGTATTATGAGGAGATTAGGTACTTTATTGAAAGCGTAAAGAAAAATGTCCTGAACGAAAATATCTTTCAAAGATTTATTGATTTCTTACATGAATTTGAATGTAAAGAAATAATTTTAGGATGTACGGAATTTCCTGTTTTGATAGACGCTATAAGGAAGAGTTCGTTTTCGGGAGAAATTAATCGGTTTCATTTTTGGAATCCTTTGTTCCTGACTATAAAAAAGTTGAAAAAGATAATGGAGTAAGAAAATAGGTTATGAGCAGATATATTTTTTTGTTTGACTTGGATTCTACGATTACAAGACAGGAAATACTTCCAACCATTGCTAAGGAAGTTGGTGTATATGAGCAAATGAGGCGTATGACAGAGAGCAGTATGAAAGGGGAAGTGCCTTTTAAACAGAGTTTCCTACAAAGAGTGGAATTGTTAAAGCAGATTCCGGTATCGAAAGTACAGGATATTGTATCACATATAAAACTAAACGAACATTTAGTGGAATTTATAGAAGACAATAAAAGCCGAAGTTATATTGTTACAGGGAATTTGGATGTGTGGATAGATGGTTTGATGATGAAATTGGGAATGGAGAAAAATGTGTTTTCTTCCAAAGCATTAGTGGAAAATGATTATGTGCAGGAAGTCTTTAACATTGTGGATAAAGATGCTGTGATACGACAAATGATACTTCCGTTTGTAGCCGTGGGTGATGGTAATAATGATGCGGAGATGATTGAGGCGGCAGAAATTGGAATTGGATTTGGTGGTGTACGGACGATTGCACCTTCTGTTCTTGCCTGTGCCACACATATAGTATATCAGGAAGATAAGCTGGTGGATTTTTTACATAAATTAGTGTGAAGGGTGGAGAAAGTATGAGTTTTTCAAGAACAGTTATTATCAGCTGCGCAGGTATGGGAAATCGTTTGGGACTTGGAACGACTAAAGCATTACTGGAAATTGATGGAAAGCCGCTTATTATCAGACACCTTGAATATTTGAAAGATGAAAATGATATAAGGATAGTGGTTGGATATCAGGCGGAAAAAGTAATAGAAACAGTAAATGCATATCGCAAAGATATTCTGTTTGTATTTAACCATGATTATAGAAATACTGGAACGGGTGCCAGTGTGGCATTGGCTTCCAGATATGCAAACGAATATATCTTGTCTTTAGACGGAGATATGCTGGTTCATCCTGATGATATGCAGAAGATTTTGGCGTGTGAGCAAGAGTTTGTTGGCGGCAATCCGATAGAATCAGATGATCCATGGATGCTGCAGACATATTGGCAGAATGGCTGTGAAATGGTAAGTGCTTTTTCGCATTGTATGGGTAATTATGAATGGAATGGAATCACGCAGATGCTTTCAAGCAAAATGCTTAATGGCAGCGGTCATGTTTTTCAACTCATAGAACCATATCTCCCAGTAGCATTTATGGAGCTGCGAACAAGGGAAATAGATACAGTCAATGATTATGAACGAGCGACTAAATGGGTGAAGAATAAATTTCAGTAATTTTGAAAGGAGTAGATTTTGGGATGAAAGTATTGGTTTGGGGAACAGGAGAATGGGCAGACAGGTTGTTGCCAGTGATAGGAAATGAGGACGAAATAATAGGTTTTGTAGAAAGCGAAAAAAGCAAAGATTTTTTTCGTGGGAAAAAGGTCTATGGTGCAAATGAAATTAAAGAAATAGATTGTGATGTTATTGCTATTATCAATTCGCATGCAGACGAAATACAGTATGAAATAGAAAAGCAAGGGATTCAAAAGGAAAAAGTAATATTTCCTAACACAAGCAAAATTGGAATTGTTGGAGATTTTTGCGGAAACGGGGGGGGGGGGTATACAGATTAGATTGGCTAGGAACTGAAAAGTGCAGCACATGGATAAGTTTTGGATATGCTATTTTTACAAATTCCATTAAAATTTCCGGAAAGGTTCGGACAGTATTGAATCTACAGGATTTTTGGAAAAATAAAATTGTTTGGGAACCTCCTGTGCAGACGCAGAAAACGCAACAGGAATTTTTGGAAACATATTTTATTCGGAATTTAAATAAGGATGATGTGGTTTGCGATTTTGCTTGTGCCGATGGACTATGGAGTGAAGTTGTTGCGCCTTATGTGAAACGGGTAGACGGATTTGACTGTTCCGAAAAAATGCTTGAAACTGCCAGAAAAAATTCAGAGGAAAAGCGGTTAAACAATATTTTTTATCAGTATATGGATGCTTTTAATGTGCGTTTTGAATGTAGATATGACCATATTATGATGCTGGGGCTGCTTACATGCATTGATGATGACAAGACAGCAGATAGAATTGTTAAAACCGTGGCAGAAAGCATAAAGGTAGGAGGGTATCTGATTGTTAGAGATACGCTCAATATGTATGAGCCTGATGATGTTTATTATGATGAACCAAATTACAGCGCAATATATCGGGCAAAGGAGAATTATGAACGAATATATTTGAGAAATGGATTTGAATTGATTGCATATCGATACTTAAATCCTTATTCCAGTCATCCAATAGAATTAGGCAGTCATGGGTATGTATTTAGGAAAAAGTAACTATCTTCATATATTAAATGCGGAGAAAACACACTTTATTTGGTTGTGAAAAAATCGGGCAGGAAGCAGCGGAGTATTTTGAAAAAAATAATGTAGCATATTTTGTGTATGATAATGCTGATATGGAAGACGGGGTGCAACAATGAAAAAAATCAAAACAGCCGTCGTCTTTGGTACGCGTCCCGAGGCGATAAAGATGTGCCCGCTTGTTTTAGAACTGAAAAAACATGAGCAGATTGACTGTCGGGTGTATTTAACCGGGCAGCATCGGGAAATGTTAAATCAGGTAATGGAGATTTTTAAAATTCAGGCGGATCAAAATTTAGATATTATGGGTGATGGTCAAACACTCACATCTATAACTGCAAATGTACTGAATAAGCTGGGAAAAGTGTTAGACGAAGACCGTCCCGACATCATTCTTGTCCATGGTGATACATCTACGTCTTTTTCGGCGGCGCTGTCAGGCTTTTATAGACACATTCCTATAGGTCATGTGGAGGCAGGGCTCCGTACTTATAATATGGATTCGCCATATCCGGAGGAATTTAACAGACAAGCTGTAGACTTGATTTCAGAATTGTATTTCGCACCAACAGAGCTTGCGAGAAAACAGCTTTTGAATGAAAAAAAGAAGCCGGAGCATATCTTTGTTACGGGAAATACAGTAATAGATGCTTTGAAAAATACGGTTACGGATGATTATTATAATGAACATCTTGAGTGGGCAGGAGACAGCCGTATGATTTTATTTACATCTCATAGACGGGAGAATATAGGTGAACCTATGCGGCACCTTTTTTATGCAGTTCAAAGGGTTGTGCATGATTTCCCAAATGTAAAACTGATTTATCCGATACACAAAAATCCAAAAGTTAGGGAAATTGCGCATGAAATTTTGGCTGATGAGGAGCGGATTCGCATAATAGAGCCTTTGGATGTGTTTGACTTTCATAATTTCATGGCAAGAAGCTTTTTTGTTATGACTGACAGCGGAGGCATACAGGAAGAAGCCCCGGCTCTTGGGAAACCTGTGCTTGTTATGCGGGATACAACAGAACGCCCGGAAGGTGTTGAGGCAGGAACATTAAAATTAGTTGGGACAGATGAGGATACAGTATATAAAGAAGCCAAAAGACTGCTTACAGATGAGAACAGTTATCAGGCAATGTGCCATGCCGTCAATCCTTATGGTGATGGAACTGCTTCAAAAAGAATAACAGAGGCGATTTTGAAATATTTTAATGCGGACAATTAATAAACAAAAGGAGACTACCATGATGAACTTTGAACTGACAGCCTCAATGATGTGCGCCAACTACGGCAGTCTTGAAAATGAAGTAAAAGCGCTAGAAGAAGGAGGCATAGACTCATTCCACATAGACATAATGGACGGTCGCTATGTCCCAAACTACGCAATGTCCCTAAACGACATGCGCTACATAGCCTGCGCGACAAGCAAGCCCCTTGATGTCCACTTAATGGTCGAACACCCAAACAACACAATCGCCCTTTTCCTCGAAAATCTCCGCAAAGGCGACACAGTATATATTCACCCAGAGGCGGAATACCACCCGTCAACTACCCTGCAGAAAATCATCAACGCAGGCATGATACCAGGCATAGCGATAAATCCCGGCACTTCCGTGGAAACTGTCATGGAGATGCTCCGTATAGTAAAAAAAGTTCTCGTCATGTCAGTAAATCCCGGCAACGCAGGTCAGATGTATCTTCCATATGTAGGCAAAAAAATCACAAAACTCCTTGCGCTAAAGGAGGACATGGACTTTGAACTCTACTGGGACGGAGCCTGCAGCGCGCAGCGTATTTTAGAATACGCTCCCAAAGGAGTAAAGGGCTTTGTCCTCGGCACGACGCTGCTTTTTGGCAAGGACAGGCCATATGGCGAGACACTTCAGAACATACGCGAATTAAAATTTTAATTCCTTCCTGCCGCAGTCACACCGGCAATAATAACTCCGATTATTCAAAACAGGGTGAAAAATATGAACACAGCGCTTTTATTGTCAGGCGGCATCGGTTCCCGCCTGCAGTCGGAAATGCCAAAGCAATATATATGCATAAACGGTAAAATGCTGATTACATACGCGCTCGAAACGCTGTCCGCCTCCGAATTTATTGATGAAATACAGATAGTATCAGCGCAGGAATGGCGTGATGCCATCATATCAGACGCGCAGAAACATAAAATCCGTGCAGACAAGCTGAAGGGCTTCTCCAGCCCTGGCGCAAACCGTCAGATCTCTATATTGAGCGGAATGCAGGGAATTTTGCAGCGAAAAAATAATGCATTGAATACAGACGCACTGGGCGCAGATGCAATGAGCACATATGCAATTAATGACTGCGACACAATATTTATCCACGATGCCGCCCGTCCATTGCTTACCCAAAGTCAAATTTCATACTGTTTCAAGGCTCTTAAATGCCACGATGGCGTTATGCCGGTGCTGCCAATGAAGGACACGGTATATTTAAGCGAAGACGGTGACACTGTATCAAAGCTTTTAGACAGGGAAAAAATATTCGCCGGGCAGGCGCCCGAGCTTTTTAATTTAAAAAAATACTATCAGGCAAATATAGCGCTGATGCCGGATGATATAATGAAAATAAACGGCTCAACCGAACCCGCAGTTCTTGCAGGAATGGACATAGCAATGATTGCAGGCGACGAAAACAACTTTAAAATCACTACACAGGCGGATTTAGACAGATTTAAGTCTGTTATTACTGGAAAAATCGGCTGAATTTGTTTTCAATATATAAATCCCGTCCCTGAAAGAAAAAAATAATTCTCACTAATTTTGCATACAGCTCAGCACTGTTAGAAACAAGAATTGATTGAGATTTAAATCAAGATGTGTTATCATTGGTACATAAAATAAAAAGGGGCAAGATAATATATATGGGCAAAGCAGATATTATAACAAAAGACTATATAAGGCGTCCTGATATATTTGCGGATGTGTTTAATCAATTCCTGTATCATGGCAGTAAAAAAATTGTTTCAGACAGACTGGTAGAACTGGATACGACTGAGCTTGCTCTTCCATATGGAGCAGATAATGCGGATGTACCAGAGCAGAAATACAGGGATGTAATAAAGCTGTTGGCATCAATGACTGACGGAAAAGTGGCTTATTGTATATTGGCAATAGAGAATGAGTCAAAAATTAACTATGCGATGCCTGTTAAAAACGGGCTGTATGATTTCCTACAGCTTTCTCGGCAGGTGACGGAAACGGCGAAATCACACAAAAAGCCATACAGGAATGATATCAGACCAACAGCCGATGAATATCTGAGCGGATTTTGGAAAAACGACAGATTGCTGCCAGTGGTTACGCTTACAATTTATTTTGGAGCGGATGCGTGGGACGGTGCGCTGTGCTTAAGGGAAATGTATGCGGAATGTGATGAGGAGATATTGAAATATGCAGCTGACTACCGCATAAATCTGATTGCTCCAAGCCTATTGTCTGATGAAGAAATAGATGAATTCAGTACCAGCTTTCGTGAAATTATGAAGTACATTAAGTATTCTTCGGATGGCAAAAAGTTTAGGAACATGGTAAATTCAGATGAACGCTTTAAAAGCGTTGAGCGGCAGGCGGTAGATGTAATTAACGCTGTGACAGGTTCAAAAATCAAATACCCCAAAGGAGAGGAGAATGTCGATATGTGTGTTGCAATTCAGGAAATCAGGGAAGAGGGAATGCTTGAAGGTGAGATCATAGGAATCATTCGTGCTGATAAAAGGCGCAAGATTCCACAGGAAGATACACGCAGATATATTATTGAGGAGTATCAAAAAAGTGAAGAAGAGGCAGATGAACTGATAAGGAAATACTGGAAATAAGAGCCAATTAGTTAAATGTTATGCCGTATTCATCAAGACTGTTTTTTTTCGGAAAGCGATAGATAATTGAAAAAAACTAATGCAATTCTTCCAAATATTAGTTATACTTAATATATGCTGATAATCGGCATTAAAGCAACCGCAAAGCAGGCGCTGCCGTTTGCGTTATGTTGGCGGCGCGTTATTCTCATCAGAAATGGAGGATTTTATATGGAAACAATAAAATGTATCGAGACAAGAAGAAGCATCAGAAAATTTAAAACCCAGCAGATACCGCATGAGCTCATGCAGGAGATAATCGGCGCGGCGGCATATGCGCCGTCATGGAAAAACACACAGGTCACAAGATATGTCGTAGTTGAGGATGCTGCCATAAAGAGCAGAATCGCAGACGAAGCAGTGCTTGGTTTTGAACACAATAAAGGCATAATAAACGGCGCGGCGGCGCTTGTCGTAGTTACGCTCGTGCATGGCAGGAGCGGCTTTGAGCGCGACGGCTCATACACGACCAGCAAGGAAGACCGCTGGGAGGTTTTTGACACAGGACTTGCCACACAGACCTTCTGCCTTGCGGCGCATGACAAAGGTATCGGTTCAGTAATTCTTGGAATTTTTGACGAGAACAAGGTGGCGGATATCCTTGGCGTTGAAGAAGGACAAAAGGTAGCGGCGCTTGTCGCTGTAGGCTATGCCGATGAAGCACCCGACGCACCTAAGAGAAAAAGTGTTGACGATCTCTTAAAATTTGTCTAGTGGAAATAACGGGTGAAAATATTGGGTGAAAATCTTAGGTCAAAAAATACTTGAAATTAAAAACCCCTTGTGCTATTATAAAAAAAGTTAAATTTCCATATACTTAAATTAAGACTCGGAATAAAAATGAAACAGACTTCCAAATGCTATGAAAAAGACTCTTGTTAAGGAAAGCGACAGGAAGACGGCGTCACCGGCTGAGAGCGCTGTCAGCGGGAGATAACAAAGGGAACACTTTGGAGCAGATTATCTGAAAGGCAGGACAAAAGCTTACTAGGGTAATACGTCACGCGCGTTAAGCGTAAGAGAGGATAAAATCAATGTAAATGTTGATTTATCAATGCGGGTGGTACCGCGGGTAATTGAGATTGTCAAAATATCCGTCCCGAAATACATTTTGTATTTCGGGACTTTTTTATGTGCGGACATGCGTAAGGAAAACGGCTGTTGACGCAGCACGTGAGCCGTGCGGCGAATAGGGAAAAAAGTGTCCCTGTTTGATATATGTGGATTTTACTGAATAAGAACGGAGGTATCAATATGTACAGAGACATTACAATGAAGGAAATCGGCGAACAGCATATCGGGCAGACGCTGCAGGTGGCGGGCTGGGTGGAAAATATCCGCGACCACGGCGGAGTGTCGTTTATTGACCTGCGCGATATGTACGGAGTTTTACAGGTGGTTATGCGCGACACGTCGCTTTTGAAGGGCATCACCAAGGAGATGTGCGTTTCTATCGAGGGATCTGTAGAAAAGCGTGACGAGGAGACATACAATCCCAAGATACCCACGGGCACAATTGAGCTTGAGGCAAAAAGGGTAACAGTGCTCGGCAAAGTGTACCATCAGCTTCCATTTGAGGTAATGACCTCAAAGGAGACAAGGGAGGATATCCGATTAAAATACCGCTACTTGGATTTGAGAAATGCAAAGGTGCGCGACAACATAATCTTCCGCTCGCAGGTGATAAGCTTCCTGCGCCAGAAGATGACGGAAATGGGCTTTTTGGAAATTCAGACGCCGATTTTGTGTGCGTCGTCGCCGGAGGGCGCGCGCGACTATATCGTGCCGTCACGAAAATATAAGGGCAAATTTTATGCGCTCCCGCAGGCGCCGCAGCAGTATAAGCAGCTTTTGATGGTATCGGGCTTTGACAAGTATTTCCAGATTGCCCCATGCTTTAGGGATGAGGACGCGCGAGCTGACCGTTCACCTGGTGAATTTTACCAGCTTGACTTTGAGATGAGCTTTGCGACGCAGGAGGACGTGTTTAAGGCGGGCGAGGAAGTGCTTTCCGCGACATTTGAAAAGTTTGCGCCCGAGGGCTTTGAAGTGACGAAAGCGCCATACCCGATTTACAGCTATAAGCAGGCGATGCTAGAGTTTGGCACTGATAAGCCCGATTTGAGAAATCCGCTCAGGATAATCGACGTGACGGAATTTTTCCAGAAATGCACATTTAAGCCGTTTATCAAGCGAACAGTACGTGCTATCAAAGTACATGCCGAGATGTCAAAGGGCTTCCATGAAAAGCTGCTCAGCTTTGCCACGTCGCTTGGAATGGGCGGGCTTGGATATCTTGAAGTGGCGGAGGATATGTCGTACAAAGGACCTATCGACAAGTTTATACCTGACGAGTTAAAGCCAGAGCTTGCCGCGACTGCAGGACTTGAGGCGGGCGACACGATTTTCTTTATCGCTGACAAGGAGGAGCGCGCAAACTACTATGCGGGACAGATAAGGATAGAGCTTGGCAATAAGCTTGACCTTTGCGAAAAGAATGCGTACCGCTTCTGCTATGTGAATGACTTTCCGATGTTTGAGCTTGACCCCGACACAAAGCAGATCGGCTTCACGCACAATCCGTTTTCAATGCCGCAGGGCGGGCTTGACGCGCTGATGAACAAAGATCCGCTTGACATACTCGCGTACCAGTATGACATTGTGTGCAACGGCGTGGAGCTTTCAAGCGGCGCTGTGAGAAACCACGACATAGACATAATGGTAAAGGCATTCGAGATAGCAGGATATGATGAGGAGACGCTGAAGGCAAAATTCGGCGCACTCTATCAGGCATTCCAGTTCGGAGCGCCCCCACATGCAGGAATGGCGCCAGGCGTAGACAGAATGTTGATGCTTCTTAAGAACGAGGAAAATATCCGCGAGGTCATCGCTTTCCCAATGAGCGGCTCAGCGCAGGATCTGATGTGCGGCGCGCCAAACGACGTGACGGAGCAGCAGCTTAGGGAAGTGCATATAAAAGTCCGCGATTAGCGAAGATATAGGAGAGGCTGATTTATGAACAATATAATTTCAGACGAAACAATTGAGTATGTAGGCATTCTTGCAAAGCTGGAGCTTTCTGAAGATGAGAAGGAGCAGGCAAAAAAGGATATGGGCAGCATGCTTGATTATATTGATAAGCTTAACGAGCTTGACACGACGGGAATCGAGCCGATGTCGCACGTATTTTCGGTGCAGAATGTTTTCCGCGAGGATATTGTGACAAACGGCGACGACAGGGAAAACATATTGAAAAATGCGCCTGCGCAGAAGGACGATATGTTTATGGTACCTAAGACGTTTGATTAAATTTTTGATTAGATTTTAAATGTCCGCTGAAACGGGCAAGGGGTGTAAAAGAATGGAAAATATTTTATCATACAGCGCCGTGGAGCTTGGGGCAGCGATAAAGGCAGGAAATACCACGGCTGTCGAGGCGATGGAGGCTGTACTGGAAAGCATAGGCAAAAAGGAAAAAGAGATAAACGCCTATGTCACCGTGGACAAAGAGCGTGCGCTTGAAAAGGCAGCTCAAACGCAGAAAAAAATCGAGCAGGGAGAGCTTACAGGCGCACTTGCGGGAGTGCCTGCCGCCATAAAGGACAATATGTGTACGGAGGGGCTGCTCACCACCTGCTCATCAAAAATACTTGAAAATTTTGTGCCGACATACACGGCGGAGGCAGTCTTAAACCTTGAAAAAGCGGGCGCTGTCGTTATCGGCAAGACAAATATGGACGAATTTGCCATGGGCTCTACCACTGAGACATCCGCCTACGGCGTGACGAGAAACCCTCGCAATTTGCAGTATGTCCCTGGCGGTTCGTCAGGCGGCTCTGCGGCGGCAGTGGCGGCGGAGGAATGTTTCTTTGCACTTGGCTCAGATACGGGCGGTTCGATAAGGCAGCCCGCGGGTTTTTGCGGCGTAGTGGGCATGAAACCGACATACGGCACTGTTTCGCGCTATGGGCTGATTGCCTACGGTTCGTCGCTTGACCAGATAGGACCTCTGGCTAAAAACGTAGCCGACTGCGCGGCAGTTTTGGAGGCAATTACATCACACGACGAAAAGGACTCGACTTCCGTAAAGCGCGACGACACGGAATTTATGTCTGCCCTTGTAGATGATGTAAAGGGAATGCGCGTCGGCATACCGCGCGATTATTTTGGCGAGGGTTTGGACAGCGAGGTAAGGACGGCTGTGCTTGCGGCGGCAGACTCTTTGAAGGAAAAAGGGGCTGTAATCGAGGAGTTTGATTTGAGCCTTGTCGAGTATGCTATCCCGACATATTATACAATCGCGGCAGCGGAGGCAAGCTCAAACTTGGAGCGCTTTGACGGCATAAAATACGGCTACCGAACGCCTGACGCTGAGGGGCTTGGACTTCACAATATGTACAAAAAGACGCGTTCCGAGGGCTTTGGCGCGGAGGTAAAGCGCAGGATAATGCTCGGTTCGTTCGTGCTAAGCTCAGGCTACTATGACGCATATTATTTAAAGGCTTTGAAGGTAAAGGCTATGATAAAGAAAGCGTTTGACGATGCCTTCAAAAAATATGACCTGATACTAGGACCTATCGCGCCCACGACAGCGCCAAAACTTGGAGAGAGCCTTTCCGATCCTTTGAAAATGTACCTTGGCGACATTTACACTATTTCCGTAAATCTGGCAGGACTTCCCGCGATTTCAGTTCCGTGCGGCGAGGACGCCAAGGGGCTTCCCATAGGAATGCAGCTTATAGCCGACAGTTTTCAGGAGAAAAAGCTGATAAGGGCGGCATACGCCTATGAGCAGAGCAGAAAGGAGAGGGCATAATGGCAAAGCAATATGAAACGGTTATTGGTCTTGAAGTGCATGTAGAACTTGCGACCAAGACAAAAATTTTCTGCGGCTGCTCTACGGAGTTTGGGGGAGCGCCGAATACGCATACCTGTCCTGTGTGTACAGGCATGCCTGGTTCCCTGCCCGTGCTGAATAAGCAGGTTGTAAATTATGCGCTTGCCGTAGGGCTTGCGACAAACTGTGATATCACTCAATTTTGTAAATTTGACAGAAAGAACTATTTTTACCCCGACAATCCGCAGAACTACCAGATAAGCCAGCTCTATCTGCCAATCTGCAGAAACGGGCATGTTGATATAGAGACGCCTGAGGGCAGAAAATCAATAGGCATTCACGAAATCCATATGGAGGAGGACGCGGGCAAGCTTATCCATGACGAGTGGGAAGACTGTTCGCTTGTTGATTATAACCGTTCGGGAGTGCCGCTTATCGAGATAGTTTCCGAGCCTGATATGAGGAGCGCTGACGAGGTTATCGCGTACCTTGAAAAACTCCGCATGATCGCACAGTATATTGGGGCATCCGACTGTAAGCTAAACGAAGGTTCGATGCGAGCTGACGTAAACCTTTCTGTGCGTGAAATGGGCGCAAGGGAATTTGGCACGCGTACCGAGATGAAGAATCTTAATTCATTTAAGGCTATCATGCACGCGATAGAGGGTGAGCGCGAGCGTCAGATAGAGCTTTTGGAGGCTGGCGAAAAGGTTATTCAGGAGACGAGACGCTGGGACGATACCAAGGAATATTCATATGCGATGCGCTCAAAGGAGGACGCGCAGGACTACCGCTATTTTCCGGATCCCGATCTTGTGCCTGTGTATATCAGTGACGAGTGGATCGATGAGGTAAAGAAAAGCCTGCCAGAGTTTCGCGAGGAGAAAATGGCGCGGTACAAGGCGGAGTTTGACATTCCTGACTACGATATAGGTATTATCACAGATTCGAAGCATATGGCGGATATTTTCGAGGAGACTGTGTCTATCTGCAATCAACCCAAAAAAGTGTCAAACTGGCTTATGGGCGAAACGTTGAGGCTCTTAAAAGAGCAGGATATGGACGCTGAGGACATACGCTTTTCACCCGAAAATCTTGCAAAGCTCATAGGGCTTGTGGACAGTAAGGCGATTAATTCTTCAGTCGCGAAGGAAGTATTTGAGGCGATGTTTGAAAATGACATTGATCCTGAAAAGTATGTTGACGAGAAAGGGCTTAGGACAGTAAACGACGAGGGTGCGCTAAAGAAAACTGTCGAGGAGGTTATCGCAAACAATCCGCAGTCGGTTGAAGATTACCGTAACGGCAAGGAGAAGGCTATCGGCTTTTTGGTCGGGCAGACAATGAAAGCTATGAAAGGAAAGGCTGATCCTGCGATGGTTAATAAGATGTTGAAGGAATTGTTGTAGACCCTTTTGAGAGCGTATGACTTCATGAGTTTCTAAATGACATTGGTTCAGCCTTGCGGCTGGATTAACGAGCATTACACCGGCTAAAATATAGCCGGTGTGCTCATAAATATTGGAATCAAGTATTTACTTAAAATCCGATACGGTTATTGGATTTTGTGCGCAACATTTTCAGTTCCGACTCCATCTCACCCAGACTCTTTACAACTTCCTCTGCGGTTTCCAACTGGGCGGAATTTATGCAGAATACTATATTAGGTTTTGCGCTGCCGAAGATTTTGGAGAAAAAGCTTGGTTTTTCCCATCTTAGGAAATATGAAACTCTTGCCTTCATGAATGCTTTTTCCAGAGTTGCCTTAACATCTATGTCAGTTACAGAACAAAAATCCATTTCATTGTTTACTTTTACTTTGCTATATTCATTTTCCACTGTAAGATGCCTTCCTTCGTCATATTTTAATTATAATATGCTTTTTCATTTACAACCGTACATTTATCATTTTTTGTTACAATATGTACTTTAATTTATACCAGCACATTCATTGTAATTTTTGCTGCAATAACACGAATTGTATTCTATGCCATATTAGTCGTAATAAGTCTTTCCTTCAGCAATAATGGAAGCTTTGCCGTTATCTACGTCAACGATAGTCACGGCGCAGTTTTTATGCACGCCGCCACGCCAAAAATCTTCAATCCCTAGATTATTTATATGCGACAAAATCCCTCTAAGCGCAGCCCCATGTGTTGAAATAAGTATTGTCTCTTTTTCTATATCCTTATTATGCACCAATTCTTCAAAAAAATCAGTTGTCCGCTCCCTCAGCGCCGCTATCGTTTCAGCGCCTTGTGGCGGCTTATATTCCTGAGGCTTATCAAAAAATTTCATAAATTCGGGATCGGGAATATTATAATGTTCTTTATCACAACACAGTCCCTCATATTCTCCAAAACTTATTTCTATGATACGTCTGTCCTCTATAATTGGAATGTCCCTGTTGCCTTTTATAATTTCCGCCGTTTCCAAGGCTCTCTTTAGTGGACTTGTGTATATTCTCGAAAAAGTCACATCTGAAAGCGCCTCTGCTGTGATCCTCGCCAGACGTCTGCCTTCGTCATTCAGTGGTATGTCGGAATGCCCCTGAAAACGCTTTAGGACATTCCATTGTGTTTCGCCATGACGTATTATATAAAGCCTCACAAACAGCCTCCTCCAAATTACTTTTCCTAATATGTGACAGGCAATTATTCTGCCTACTCGTCGCAAAACTGTCCTTTACCATACATTAGCAGAATTATTTGTTGCATATGGAGCAGTACTCTACTCCAAAGTATTTTCCTATCATACAGTAGACAGTAAATTCACTATTTACTATATGATAATATAATTTTGTTCAAAAAACAAGTAGATATTCATTTGCAGATTGTCTATGAAAAGAATTATGATTTCAAACGATGAGGAATTTTTCTAAACTATAAAAAACCATCTTGACATTTCCCCACATATTGGCTACTATTGTATAAGGAAATAATCAAAAGGCAATGACAAAGAGGAGTATTCGCAAGCCCCTTTACAGAGAAAAAAGCCCATAGGCTGTAAGGCTTTTAAAAGGAAGAAGCGAAGAAGGTAGCTTTGAAGCCTGATATCTGAATACGGCGCATATCATCAAGGCGCATTAAGCCATACATGGCGGCAGCGTCTCATCGCCGAGGTAAGATTTCACGTTTTGCCCGCGTTATAGGGCAGGGCTTTGAATGAAGCCTGCAGAGGGAGAAAGCATTTCTCCGAACAAAGGTGGTACCGCGTATTTACACGCCCTTTGCCGAGCAGTCGGCAGAGGGTGTTTTTGATATACGGGCGGCTAGGATTAAGTTAGTAATTGGAGGAATCTATATGAGTAAGGAATTGGCAAAAACCTATGATCCTCACGGACTTGAGGACAGAATTTATGAAAAGTGGCTTGAAAAAAAGTATTTCCACGCAGAAGTTGACAGAAGTAAAAAACCATTTACAATCGTGATACCGCCCCCAAATATCACAGGACAGCTTCATATGGGGCACGCGCTTGACAATACCATGCAGGATATACTTATCCGCTTTAAAAGAATGCAGGGCTATAACGCGCTCTGGCAGCCTGGCACAGACCACGCGAGCATCGCGACAGAAGTAAAAATCATAGAAAAGCTCAAGGAGGAAGGCATTGATAAGCACGACCTCGGGCGCGAGAAATTCCTCGAGCGCGCATGGGAGTGGAAAAAAGAGTATGGCGGAAGAATCATAAGCCAGCTCAAAAAGCTTGGCTCATCATGCGACTGGGACAGAGAGCGCTTTACCATGGACGAGGGCTGCAATAAGGCTGTTACGGAAGTTTTCTGTAAAATGCATGAGAAAGGCTATATTTATAAAGGCGCGAGGATAATCAACTGGTGTCCCGTATGTAACACCTCTATTTCAGATGCCGAGGTTGAGTACGAGGAACAGGCAGGGCATTTGTGGCACATCAAATACCCAGTGATTAATGATGACGGCACGGAAACGGGAGAATACCTGACTTTTGCAACGACAAGACCTGAGACAATGCTCGGCGATACGGCGGTGGCAATCCACCCTGATGATGAGCGGTATGCGCATCTGAGGGGCAAGAAGCTTCGTCTGCCGCTTATGAACCGCGAGATTCCGGTAGTTGAGGACACATATGTTGATATGGAGTTTGGTACAGGCGTCGTAAAGATTACGCCCGCGCATGATCCGAACGACTTCGAGGTAGGTAAGCGCCACAACCTGCCTATGATAAACATAATGAATGACGACGCGACTATAAATGAAAACGGCGGCAAATTTGCGGGAATGGACAGGTATGCGGCGAGAAAAGCGATTGTTGACGAGCTTGACAGCCTGGGGCTTCTTGTAAAGATTGAGGATTACAGCCATAACGTAGGCACGCATGACCGCTGCAAGACCACGATTGAGCCGCTTGTAAAGCAGCAGTGGTTTGTAAAGATGGACGAGCTTATAAAGCCTGCGGTAGAGGCAGTAAAAAACGGCGAAATAAAACTTATCCCCGAGAGAATGGAAAAGACCTACTATAATTGGACAGACAATATCAAGGACTGGTGCATATCAAGGCAGCTATGGTGGGGACATAGGATTCCCGCGTATTACTGTCAGGATTGCGGCGAGATAGTGGTTGCAAAGGCTATGCCCGAGACATGCCCTAAGTGCGGCAAAAATCACTTTGAGCAGGATCCCGACACGCTTGATACATGGTTTTCTTCGGCGCTGTGGCCTTTTTCAACGCTGGGCTGGCCTGAAAAGACTGAGGACTTGGAGTATTTTTACCCTACAGACGTGCTTGTGACGGGATATGACATTATTTTCTTCTGGGTAATCAGAATGATTTTCTCAGGCTATGAAAATATGGGCGAGCGGCCGTTTAAGACAGTGCTTTTCCATGGACTGGTACGCGATTCGCAGGGCAGAAAGATGTCAAAGTCGCTTGGCAACGGCATCGATCCGCTTGAAATAATAGAAAAATACGGCGCAGACGCGCTTAGAATGACGCTCATTACAGGAAACGCGCCTGGAAACGATATGCGTTTTTACTATGAGAGGGTTGAGGCAAACCGCAACTTCGCAAATAAAATCTGGAACGCGTCGCGCTTTATTATGATGAATATTGAGGGCAAAGAGGTAACTGACGCGTCAGGCACGCTTGAACCTGCGGACCGCTGGATAATGTCAAAGCTCAACACGCTTGTAAAAGACGTGACCGACAATATGGAGAGCTTTGAGCTTGGCATTGCCGTACAGAAGATTTATGATTTTATCTGGGACGAGTTCTGCGACTGGTATATTGAGATGGTAAAGCCGAGGCTTTATAATTCAGACGATGCCGCATCACAGAATGCCGCGCTTTGGACATTGAAAACAGTGCTTATTGATGCGCTAAAGCTTTTGCACCCGTATATGCCGTTTATTACGGAGGAGATTTTCTGCACGCTGCAGTCCGAGGAGGAGTCGATTATGATTTCCAAGTGGCCTGAGTTTAGGGCGGACAGGAGCTTTCCGAAGGAGGAGAAGGCTGTCGAGATTATCAAGGAGGCTGTGCGCGGGATCAGAAATGTAAGGACTTCGATGAATGTCGCACCGTCAAAAAAGGCTCATGTTTTTATAGTCTCGCAGAATGATGAGATAAGGAGCGTTTTTGAGGAAGGCAGGCTTTTCTTTGCGCCGCTTGCGTATGCGTCTGAGGTGACTATACAGGGCAGCAGGGACAATATCGCAGACGACGCTGTATCGGTAGTAATTGCAAACGCCGACATATACATTCCCTTTGCAGAACTGGTGGACATCAAGCAGGAGATAGAGCGTCTTGAAAAAGAGGAAAAACGCCTTGATGGTGAGCTTGAAAGAGTAAACAAAATGCTCAACAATGACAAATTTATGTCAAAGGCGCCTGAGGCAAAAATTGCCGAGGAGAGGGAAAAATTAACAAAATATACACAAATGAGGCAACAAGTTACAGAACGACTTGCGCAATTGAGGTAAATGGTGTTAGAATATAACTATATGGATACCGCTTTGAGTTCTTGGAGGTGATTTGATGGTTAATGCTAAATCCTATGTAAGAATTACTGAGGATAATACAGAGGCGTGGCTTTATCTGTGCGCGCCTGAGGACGGCTCGAGCTACGAGAAGTCCGAGGTAATGCGTTATCTTCAAGTAAATAAGGTGGTGGCAGGCATAAATGAGTCGCATATTGCCGCTATGTGCAAGAAGAAAATATATGAACGCGAGGTCAAGGTAGCTACGAGTGAGAAGGGTCTTCCGGGCAGAGAGGGCTATTATGAGTTTATGTTCAATACCGAGAAGCCAAAGCCTGAGATACGCAATGACGGTTCGGTTGATTATAGAAGCATGAGCCTTGTGCAGAATGTGGATGAGGGCGAGCTTTTGGCAGTTTATCATCCGGCTGTGCAGGGGACGTCAGGGCGCGATGTTACGGGCAAATTTGAAAAGCTTAATATTTTCAAGGAGCTTAAGCCGCTTACAGGCAAGGGTATAAGTAATGAGGGCACGCCTAATGAATATTATGCGACTAAGTCAGGAAAGATAGAGTATGACGGGGATGTCCATCTTTCTATAGAGGAGGTTTATGAGGTGCGTGGCGGCTGCGACCTCACGAACAATGCGCTTATTGAATTTAACGGTGACGTCATTATATATGGTAATGTCGAGGCGGGTGTCGTCATAAATGCAGGCAAGAGCCTTACCGTAGAGGGCGTAGTGGAGTCGGCGACTATCACAGCGGGCGGAATGGTCTGCCTAAAGCGCGGCATGCAGGGCGCGGGTAAGGGTTCTATTACGTCGGGCGGCGACGTGTTTACGGAATTTTTGGAGTATACGAGAGTGAACGCGTCGGGAAGCATTCAGGCAAACGTCATCTTGAATTCTAATGTTGAGGCAGGCGAGTCTATTACGCTTACGGGTAAAAAAGGCTTGATTGCGGGCGGCAGCGTACACGCCATGAACGGCATAAACTGTATCAATATGGGCAACCAGTCGGAGATTAAGACAAGGGTGCATGTCGGCGTAATGCCTGAGATGATGGAACAGCGCATAGCGGTGAATGAGGAATATGCCAAGATGCATGAGGCGCTTGACGATATAGTTGCAGGAATGGCAAAGATACTCAGGGTAAGGCAGCAGACGGGAGAGTTGAGCGACCAGCTTCAGTCGCGCCTGAATGAGCTTAGGGTGCAGAAGGACGAGGTATATGCTAAGTGCATGGAGGTCAAAAAGCGCGTTGACAAGCTTGAAAATATGGTTTTGCAGGCAAGGGATGCCAAAATAAAAGTGACTGGGAATATTTACAAGGGCGTTACTATATGCGTGGACGACCACGAGATGAATATAAACAGGGATACAAGCTTTATGGAATATAAGGCGCAAAATGGTATTATAGTGGCAACCGTAATAGTTATGTAGTATATATTAAGGGCGGTTCGCAGTATTTTGTTATTTCTGCGAGCCGTTTTTTGGTTTTATTTTAATTATGTTTATTGATATGAGGGCGGACAGCTATGAGGCTGCGGAAGAATTTCTTTTGGAAGTGCCCAAATTTACGACAAAAAATCCATTGGAGCAAACGCAGAGATTTTATACTTTTTTACAGGATTGGGACCAAGGAAGCTGTGCGGAGGACCGCCTTGGCAGCATCATACATATAGCGGGGACAAATGGCAAAGGTTCTGTGTGTGCGTTTATTGAGAGTGTCTGCATGGAAGCCGGAAAAAGGGTCGGGATGTTTACCTCGCCGCATCTGGTGACTATGAGGGAGCGGTTTAGGATAAACGGAGAAAATGTTTCAGAGGATGCGTTTGTCGCAGCGTTTAACTGGCTTGGCGAGAGGCTGGTAGAGTACAATGCGTTAAATCCGTCAAATACACCATATGAGCCGAGCTTTTTTGAACGGCTGTTTTTTATGGGCATATATATCTTTTCAAGGGCGTGTGTGGAGTTTACCATACTTGAGACGGGGCTTGGCGGGCGGCTTGATGCTACGAATGTGGTGAAGGCGCCAAGGCTTTGCGTGATTACGGAGGTAGGCTTCGATCATATGGAGTATCTCGGAAATACGCTTGAGCAGATTGCGGGTGAAAAGGCGGGCATAATCAAGGCGGGCGTGCCTGTCGTGTTTTGCGGCAGGAGAAACGCGGTTAATGGCGTAATAAGGGATAAGGCGTCGCATTGTGGCGCTGATTGTCATTGTGTGTCGAAAAAAGACTACAAAATAAATGAAATTAAGAAAAAATACATTGATTTTTCTGTGCGCAGTCGTTATTATGATTATGGTAGACTTAACATTAAAGGTACGGCGCTTTATCAGGTGGAAAATGCAGCGATTGCGATTAGGGCGTGTGAGCTTTTGGGATTTGGCGCGGCTGAGATTAAGTCAGGAATAGCAAAGATGAACTGGTCGGGGCGCATGGAGGAGATATTACCTAATGTTTATATAGACGGCGCCCACAATGAGGATGGAATAGAGGCTTTTGCAGAATCTGTAAGCAGGGCCGCAGGAAATGATTTTTGCGGCAAATGTATTATTATCTTTTCGGCTGTGAAGGATAAGGCTTATGACAGCATGATAAAGAGGATTTCTAAGCTTACGGCGGTTACGGAATTTGTGGTGACGCGCATACCCGGTGAGCGTGGGACTGATTTGGCGGAGCTTGCAGATAAATTCAGAATGTATTCGGAAAGAGAAGTCAGGATATTTGAGAAGCCGGAGGAGGCGCTTGCTTATGCGCTTTCTACCAAGGGCGAGAATGGACGCGTGTATATTGTAGGCTCACTTTATTTAGTGGGAATTATAAAGGCGCGGGCGGCTGAACTGTGATTTTTGGAGGAAGCTTATGATAAATTTTGAGGAAGAATTAAAAAAATTTCACCCCAGTCTTGAGGTTGATGACGCGGAAAATACGATTTACAATCAGGACATAACGGATATGGCGGATATACTGGTGAATCTGATTAGGGAAGCGAACGAGAAAAATATTGAAGAGTAGCGCCGCCTGCGGGAATGGGGGAACTTAAATGATTTGCTATAATTGCGGTTGTCAATTATCAGAGAATAACTTCTGTACCAACTGCGGTGCGGATGTCGGCATATATAAAAAGCTTATGTTTACTGCAAACCGTTTTTACAATGACGGACTTGAAAAGGCACAAGTAAGGGATTTGTCGGGGGCGATTTCAAGCCTTAAACAGTGTATAAAGCTCAATAAAAATCATATCGAAGCGCGAAACCTTATAGGGCTTGTTTACTATGAACGCGGCGAGGTGGTTGCGGCTCTGAGCGAGTGGGTTATCAGCCAAAATATCAAGGGCGAGAAAAATATCGCGAATGATTATATAGATATGATTCAAAATAATCCGGAGCGGCTTGACACTTTTAACCAGACGATTAAAAAATACAATATGGCGCTCAATTACTGTCATCAGGACAGTCTTGACCTTGCCGTCATACAGTTAAAAAAGGTTATATCCATGAATCCGCATCTTGTGCAGGCAAGGAATCTTTTGACGCTGCTTTTCATAAATAATCAGGAGTGGGAGCGAGCCAAGCGTGAGGCGGAGAGAGTGCTCAAAATAGATGCAAACAATACGATGGCTCTACGGTATTTAAAGGAGATTGAGTCGATGCTTCCCACAGAGGAGGAGCATCCCGCAAAGCGCAAAAAGGAAGCCGTCGTATACAAAAGCGGCAATGATACAGTGATACAGCCTGTCAAGAAAAAAGAAACGGTCGGAATGTCTATGCTGTTGAATGTGCTGATAGGCATAGCGATAGGAGTAGGCGTAACATGGTTTATGGTAGTGCCTGAAAAAGTACAGCAGGAGCAGATTGCGTCAAACACGAAGCTGAATACTATAAATGGGCAGCTTGACGCGAAGACAGCGCAGGTGGACGAGCTGATGTCGCAGATAGATGAGCTGATGTCAGAGAAAGATATGCTTTCCGAGAGTCTGACGGCGGCGCAGGGCAACGGTTCCGCGCTTGAGGCGAATACGGATTTGATAGAGGCGGCGCTCATATTTTCGAGTGAAGAGGGCGATGTAATGGAGGTTGCCGACAATCTGGAGCTTATAAGCGAGGATTATCTGGCAAACGACGCGACGGAGAGCTTTAAAAGCCTTTACAATATTATAAAGGATTCCATTTCGGCGAAAGTGTCAAAAAACTGTTATGATACAGGCTTTAGCGCATATAAGGCAGGGGAGTACGATACGGCGATAGCTGATTTAAAAAGGTCATATGAGTACAACAACGAAAACGGCGATGCGCTTTACAATCTGGGAAATGCGTATTACAAGAGCGGTGATACCACTTCTGCCATTGAGATATACGAGGATGTCGTTGAGAAGTTTCCAAACACAGAAAAGGCGAGGAAATCCAAGGGCTACATAGAGGAAATCAGAGGAGGCTGATACTCACTAAAGAGGGCTTTGTCTTGAAAGGACAAGTCCTTTTTTGGTGCAAAAAATGGACAATGCTTGAAGGGAGGACATGGAAATGGAGCAGAAGGCGCAGGAGCTGGCTGTCATTGACAATTATTTATGCATTAAAATGCCAAGGGAGGTGGACCAGCACGAAGCGGCGGGCATAAGAGAGAGCGCGGACAGGCTCATACTGAACGACAATGTCAAAAATGTCGTTTTCGATTTTGAAAACACTACTTTTATGGACAGTTCGGGACTTGGCATAATAATAGGCCGTTACAGGAAGATTTCATGCTTTGGCGGCAAAGTGTACGCTGTGAACGCAAACGACAGGATACGGCGCATACTTAAAGGGGCGGGAATGTCGTCCATAATAGAAATTTTGTAATCACGCAGACAGTTTAATGAATGGGAGAAATTAAAATGAGCAGTGTAAAAAATGAGATTTATTTTGAGTTTGATGCGGTATCGGAAAATGAAAGCCTTGCGCGCGTGGTGATTGCGGCTTTTCTTGCGCGGCTTGACCCTACAGTGGAGCAGATAGAAGATGTAAAGACTGCTGTGTCCGAGGCTGTGACGAATGCCATTATACATGGTTATAGGGAGAAAGGCGGCAGGGTGGTTATGCAGGCTGCTATTTCCAAGGACGGAGTGCTTGAAGTGCATATTTGTGACACAGGTGTCGGAATTGCGGATATTAAACAGGCGATGCAGCCGCTTTTTACTACGGACGCGGACAAGGAGAGGTCGGGAATGGGCTTTGCTTTTATGGAGTCGTTTATGGACAAGGTATCTGTGGAAAGCAAGCTCGGCGAGGGCACGAAGGTACATATGTGGAAAGTGTTTGACGATTGCGCTGTGGAGACAAAGCCGATTTTACAGGCGGCATTATGGAACAGTGACGGCAGGCTGTAGCTATGGAAGACAAAGAACTGTTTCTGAGGGCGCAAGGGGGAGAAAAAGAGGCAAGAGATGTACTTTTTGACAGAAACACAGGGCTTGTACGCCATGTGATGAAACGATTTCTTTCAAGAGGCTTGGAGGCGGAGGACTTGTTTCAGATAGGCGCTGTGGGACTTTTGAAAGCGATTGACAAGTTTGATCCTGATTATGGCGTGTGCTTTTCGACTTATGCTGTGCCGTTAATCGTGGGTGAAATACAACGGTTTTTGAGAGATGACGGCATTATAAAAGTGAGCCGCAGCATAAAGGAAAACTTAAATAAGCTTAGGGGCGTGCGTGAGCAGCTTGTGCAGCGGTTTGGCAGAGAGCCGACGCTTGCCGAGCTTTCCGCTGAGTCGGGCATTGGCATGGAAGATATTGTGCTTGCCTTTGATTCAGGCAGGGAGGTGGAGTCCATATACAAAACGGTTTATGAGACGGACGGCAGCGAGCTTTGTCTTGTGGATATGCTGGGAGAGAGCGCGGAGAGTGACGGCGTGTTGGACAGGCTTTTTGTAGATGACCTTCTGGCGAGGCTTGGCGAGAGGGAAAGGAGGCTTATCGTGCTTAGGTTTTTTGAAAACCGCACGCAGGTACAGGCGGCGGCGGTGCTGGGCATGAGCCAGGTACAGGTGAGCCGTATGGAAAAAAAAGTGCTGCTGCAGATGAGAAAAGAGGCCGCGGGCTATAAACTTTAGCCGTAAATTGTCCGATAAATAAGATATAAAATAGTAGGCAGTGTGCCATGTAAATAATTAATTCACATATTGAGAAAGGTTGGTATTAATGATGAATGGAATCAATTACGATGCATTAATGGGAAATTCTGGACTTTACTCAAATCAGTCAAGCTCTATTTTGGAGGAGGCAGTCAGAAATGCGACAGCGGCAAATAACAAAACGGCTGAAAGCAAGGCTGACAACAGGCAGGCAAACGCGGATAAGGATACATACGAGCATAGCGCGAGCACAAACAAGGCAGGTTACAGCAGACCGAGCTATATAAGGAATAATACAAAGACGGAGACAAAGTACAAGGCGCTTGATGCTGACGGCATTCAGGAGGGCGTAAAGCTTAGCGATAAGGCTAAGGCTGTGCTCAAGGAGCTTAAAGAAAAGTACGGCGACCAGATGGAGATTGCCGTTGCGGAATGGTCGAGCGATGATGAGCAGGATTATTATGCGAGTCTTACAGATAAGGCTTATAGCGTGTTGATTAATCCTGAGCTTCTGGAGCAGATGGCAAATGACGATGAAGTTAAGCAGAAATATATGGATGTCCTTGGCGGAGCGGACGATAAGTTTAGCGCTTTGAAGGAAGGTCTTGGCGAGGATGCTGAGCATATCAAGGGCTTTAGCATTACGATTGACGCTGACGGTGAGGTATCGTATGCTGTCAAGCTTATGAAGGATATCGCGGAGAGCAGCAGGGCGAACTCTGAAAAGACCCAGGAGGAGCGCATTGAGGAAAGACGCGAGGCAAAGAAAAAGGCGGAAAAGGAACGGCTCGAAAAGGTAGAGGCTGAATCGATTGATGAGCTTATCAAGGCTATAAAGGAGAAACTGCATCCTGAGACTGTTGAGGAAGAAGATGAGAATGTCGAGGAGCAGGAGGCAGAGAAAGTAGTTATTTCTGAGGCAGGAATGAACTAAAAGCGGGAGAAAATATCGTCTAAGCCGCTTGTCGCGTGAGGAATATTTTCATTATCAAAAATAAACACAGGCAGATGGTTTGTCGTATCATCAGTCCAGACGAGTGTATCGTGTGGGACATGGAGCGAAAAGCCGCTGCCTTTTTTAATGCGTTTTATATAGTCGTCGATTGAAGTGAGCGGAGTGTCAAATTCCATGCCGTAGATATCGCCGCAGCCGGTGACGCCTACTGTGTGTATGTCGGAGCCTGCCGTCATGGTGATGTTGTTTTCGAGGGCATAGCGGTATGCCATGCGGTTTTGCTCGTAAGGATTTCCGGCGTTTGCGACTTCAAAGGCATCGCATTGGAAAGGGTGGACATAGACTTCGGAAAGATACCCGCGCTCTCTGAACGGGTGCGCCTGCACGACGAGCCCGCCGTCTGCTTTTATTTTTTGGTAATGCGTGATATGGTCCCACTCGAGCATATCGGGGTGCTTTTTGAGCCAGTCTTTGTCAAGACCGTATACGAGAAATTCGTCGCCCCAAAAGCGTGCCTCCCATGCAAAAAATACCTGCAATCCCTGTCTGTCGCCCTCTGCCTTGGCGTCCTCGTAGCCGCGGCAGAAAAGGTCTACTCTTTCTTCCCATGGCAGGTCTTTTGGTATGCTGCAGTTGCCGTTGAAAAAATGGTCTGTGACGATTATGCCGCTGTAGCCGAGTTCTTTATAATATGATATGTACTCGGCGCCGCCGCTGCGTGCGCATTTGCTGGCGGCTGATGTGTGTAGGTGGGTTTCGTATATGTATGGCATGGGTAGTCCTCTTTTCGTATTTTATGGAAAATAGTATATCATATAATGTGTGGTATTGATAGAGGATTTGGTAAAAATCGTGATTGCGGGGAAAAAGTTATGATGATATAATCGATTGTGTTGGGATAATGATAGAGGTATATTTTTGATAAAATAAGTTTATTTATATAGGTCAAGGAATAAATGGGTAATTGTTAAATGTGTTCTAAGCCGTCCGAATTTAGTCAAAATATATAAAAAAGCGGCTAGGTGCAGCAAGCTGCAAGACGCCGCTTATTTTATATATTTTGCCTAAATTCTATGTTATCGAATAAAGCTTCGCAAATGTCTAAATGCCTATAAGGTGTGAAGGGAGGAATTGCGTATGGAGCAGAGGCGGGTGCCGCTGTTGGAAGCGGTTGATAGGCTTATTGGTACGAAACCTGCGTATTTTAGGATACCTGGTCATCGGTTGGAGCGTGGGATATGTGAGGATTGGACTAGAAAGACAGGGACAGGGATATTTGCATATGATGTGACGGAGACGCCTTTTACTGATGATTTGCATTGTCCAGATGGAGCGATATTGGAGGCGCAGGAGCTTTTGAGCAGGCTTTATGGTGCGGACAGGAGCTTTTTTCTTGTGAATGGTACTACTTGTGGGAATGAGGCCATGATAATGAGTGCGGCATTTGCGGGGCAGAAGATAATGATTGCTAGGAATGCCCACAAATCAGCTATGATGGGGCTTGTGCTTTCGGGGGCAGAGCCTGTGTATGTCATGCCTGATGTGCTTTCGGACTGGGGAATTCAAGGGGGGATTTCTCCGCTGGCGGTGCGCAGGACTTTTGAAAAAAATCCTGACTGTAAGGCGTTTTTTCTCGTAAGCCCAAGCTATTATGGGGTGTCGAGCAGCTTAAAGGAGATAGCGGATATCTGTCATGAGTTTAATGCGCTTTTGCTTGTAGATGAGGCACATGGGGGGCATTTGTATTTCAGCAGTAGCCTGCCTGTGGGAGCGCTTGAGGCGGGGGCGGATATGTGCGTGCAGAGCATGCATAAGGTGACGGGGGCGCTTACGCAGAGTTCTGTGCTGCATATAAAGCGCCATGCGGGGACAAAGCTTGATGTGGAAAGGGTGGTTTCCAGCCTGCAGCTTGTGCAGAGCACGAGTCCGAGTTATCTGCTTATGATTTCACTCGACTGCGCGAGAAAAGAACTTGCGGTAAACGGAAAAGAAATGATGTTGTCAGCGCTGGAGCTTGCGGGGTATGCAAGGAATGAGATACGGAAAATAGGCGGTTTTCGCTGTATGGGAGAAGAAGTGACAGGAGTGTCACAAATTGACGGGATTGACCTGACGCGTCTTGTTATCTCTGCAAAGGATATCGGGCTTACTGGCTTTGAGCTTGACGCGTTGCTGTTTGAGAAATATGATGTGAATATGGAGCTTTCGGATTATGAAAATGCGCTTGCAATAGTGACATATGCCAATACCCGTAATGATATGGACAGGCTTATAGAGGCGTGCCGTATGATTAGTATGGAGAAAGTAAAGGGAATTGGTAGACATGGTGACAGTGGAAAAAATGACACATATGTCACAAATATACCGCTGCCGCCTGTTCCAGAGCAGGCGCTTACGCCGAGGGAGGCTTACTTTTCAGAAACTGAGGAGATTGAGTGGGGCAAGGCAGTAGGAAGAATTGCAGCTCAGCCGATTGCGCCGTATCCGCCTGGAATACCGATAGTGTGCGCGGGTGAGCGGATAAGCGCTGAGGCGTGGGAATATATAGAAAGCTTTCGCAGAGACGGCAGGCATATTCATGGGGGAGTGAACGGGAAGCTTGACATGGTAAAGGTGATTGCCGATAAGGTCAATATCTGATAAATATTAATTGGATTTTTGTATAATATTTAAGGTCTCTGCTGAGTCATTGTAAGAATCTTGATTTATATTAATCAGTATATGAGAGCCAGTAAGTATCTTTGCACAGTATGGAGGAAAAGTATCAGGTGGATTTAGAGAAACAATGGGAAAGATTCTTGAAATAATTTTGAGAATAATAGGTGGAAAATGAAAATCATAAATATAACGGGAGAGAAATTTGATCTTTTAGATTGCTCAGAAAGTAACATATTTTTTGAAAAATTTTCTGAGGGAGAGATGTTTAAGCTTAAAATATGGGGTGTTACATTAATGCATGAATTGGGGATTTCAGAAAAAGATTCCTATATTGTTGCTACATCTGATATGGTGTTTGAGGATGTTGTGTATATTGTTATGAATTATGGTATATATGCAGATGATCAGGGTACAAGATTTGTCAATAATATGGATGGACATGATACCCATATGAAATTGGAACTAGGGAAAAAACATAATGTTTTTAATTGCAAAGAATATAATATAGGAGGTATATTAGGCAGGAATATAGGTTACGCTGAGTTTAAAGTTTACTGTAGGGGAAATGTTGAATTGATTTTTAATGAAAACGCATTAATTGATGCAAAGGATTTTTGCTTGAATACTGAAAAGTATAGATTATCTTGAAAGAATTAGTATAAACAGCAACAGGGACAAAATCTCTTTTTGGGATTGTCATATGAAGATAGACTTGCATTTGAACAGTATGATTTGCAAAGAGTCTATGCAGAAACAAGACCGAATGTTGACATAAATGTTGTAGAAAGTAAGCTGCAAGAAGAATATGATATGGCAATGGGAATGAGAGAAGTAAAGGAAATGTTAGAGCTAGAAGGGGAAAATGATATGAGCAAACTAGAAGAAATGAAAGATGAGGTATGTTAATGAAAGAATTTATTCAACAAATGTATCAAGCTATTCAAGAAGGAAATGTGGGGTTATTTGATGAGATTGAGGATAGCATAAAGAGAGGAGATATAGAATTATCAACAGAAGACATAGTGCCATTGTGCAAGCTAATTATTTTGGATTCCGAATATATAGAGTATAGTCAAATAATAGAAATAGCCCGAATGACTTTATGGGCAGTTGAAAAAAAAGATATAAAAGAGGGATTAGAGGAGTTGGTAAAGGGGTTAGAAGAAATATACAATGAAGGAAAAAAAGATACATGGAAAAACTGGTATGGTTCTAGTTATGAGGAGTTTATAGATAGATATATTGGTATGACTATATTGAGATATAAAGAAAAAGATATGGTGTTATTTGGAGAGTCAATAAGTAAAAGTTGTTCTACAGATTTCAAATCAGTGATGTTGAGAATTTTGAAACATACTATGGCAAGAGAGGAGGAAAAAGAAGAATACACAATTAGAGGAAAAATTTTAGAAAATAATATAAAACTGTAAAAAATTTCTATTAGTATGTTTGAGTGTATGAAGAAAAGTCTGTAAAATTTGAGAATTTACCTGAAGAAATTCAAGAATATTTAAGTCAGCAGAATGTAAGTCCATTTGCTGTGTTTACAATAGATAATATGTCCTTGGTAAATTGCAACAGGATTTTGCAGAATATGAGTTTTCAAGCCATGTGAAACAGCTTGGCGGAGGTGTGAAGCTGTCAGGAGTGGCTTTGCATGGCTTTTTGCCTGCAATAAGAAAGCAATAAGAAAGCCATAAATCGAGATGATATAAAATTTTAGAATAAATAAGTAAAATACTGTAAAAGATAACAATGATGGTCTGCTGGATTAATATTTGGCAGATTATCATTGTTTATTTTTTTAATGTGCGGGACATTTAGAGGCACTGGGGCGGATAAGGAATAGTGCGGAAAGGCATGGTTTTTGTGGCAAATAAGGTGTTGTACATTATGGCAAAGCAGAATGTTTCTGTTTCGCAGGATGATGTAGAGCTTGCGGACGCGGCGGAGCTTTACTGTGAGGATAAGACGCTGCTTGCAAAGGCAAATGCGCTCAAAATACATCATTTCAAGTCGGGAAAGCCTCCGAGGGCGGTAATCAGCATACTCAAAATCATAGAGGAGCTTGACGGTCTAAGCCCTGGGATAACCGTGGAAAGTATTGGCGAGACGGACATTATAGTAGAAAAAGCCGCTTTCCAGAAGGACAGGGAGGAGGACAAGACAGGCATAGGCGAGATTGTAAAGATTATTTTTGTGGCGCTCGTCTGCTTTTTTGGCTCAGCCTTTACGATTATGGCGTTTCACAATGATATTGCGCTTTTTGACATACTTTCAAGGATTTACAGGATTGTGACAGGAGCGGAGTCAGACGGGTACACGGCGCTTGAAATATCGTATTCCATAGGGCTTGCCGCGGGGATTATCATTTTTTACAATCATATCGGCGGGAAAAGGCTTACTTCTGATCCTACGCCGCTTGAGGTGGAGATGCGAAATTATGAGCGCGACGTAAATCAGGCGATAGTGGAAATGGCAGACAGGCAGAAGGTGGAAGAAAGCGTTGGCGGGAAAGAGTAATGAGGACAATTTTACTTTGGATTTTGGGGATAAGCTTCGGGCTTATGGTGTCGGCGGGAGTGTTTACCGTGCTTTTCGTGGTGGGGCTTGTGCCGAGGTTTGCGGGCAGGACTAACACGGCAAAGTATGAGATTTTTTATGAGGAGTGTCTTATCGCGGGCGCTGTGCTTGGCGGGCTTTTGAGCGCGTTTCCGCTGGAGGGCTGCAGCCTTTCCGCTGGTGCGGCGGGAGCAGCGCTGCTGGCGGTTATAGGAGTTTTTTCGGGAATTTTTGTCGGATGTCTTTCGATAGCGCTTGCAGAGGTGCTTGACGGACTGCCTATTTTTGCAAGGCGTGTAAAGTTGAAAAAAGGAGTGACCACCGCTGTGGCTTCAATAGCGCTTGGAAAGGCGGCGGGTTCGTTTGTTTATTTTGCGGCGGGATTTTTTAATGGTGTCTGACGCTGATTGAAGGAGGAAGGGTAATGGCGACTCAGGAAAAAAAGAAGGAATATCAGGATTATGTAGAGAAAAATTCTCCCAAAACAAATCTGGCGGCGCAGATGGCGAAAGCGTTTGTGACGGGCGGGATTATATGCTGTCTGGGGCAGTTGATTGTGAATGTCGCGCAGGACAGCTTCGGGCTTGACAAGGATACGGCGGCGAGCTGGTGCTCAATGCTGCTGATTTTGCTCAGCGCGGTTTTGACGGGCTTTAATATTTACGGCGGGCTTGTGAAATGGGGAGGTGCGGGCGCGCTTGTGCCGATTACGGGCTTTGCAAATTCCGTGGTATCGTCGGCGATTGAGTATAAGACGGAGGGGCAGGTGTTTGGAATCGGGACGAAGATTTTTACGATTGCGGGACCTGTGATACTTTTTGGAATTGTGACGAGCTGGGGGCTCGGGGTGATTTACTGGCTTGGGAAAATCGTTGGATTTATCGGATGAGTGGCATTGAGGGGAATCGCATACTGTGATATAATAAGGACGTTGGGAACGTTCTTATTATTTATGATAATAGAAAACTCGCATAGTGTGTTTTCTGTTGTTTTGATATAGTATTTGGATAATTACGAATGTGTTCTAAGCCGTCCGAATTTAGTCAAAATATATAAAAACGCGGCTAGGTGCAGCAAGCTGCAAGACGCCGCTTATTTTATATATTTTGCCTAAATTCTATGTTGTCGAATAGCGTGTAAACTATAATTTTGATTATAGGGTATGGAGGAATTTGCAATGATTGTGACTGTGACGTTTAATCCTGCGGTTGACAAGACTGTTGAAATAGAGAGGCTTGAAAGGGGAGGCTTAAACCGCATTAAGCGGATAGAGCTTGATGTCGGCGGAAAAGGGATAAATGTATCAAAGACCATACGCGAGCTTGGCGGGGAGAGTATGGCTGTGGGATTTCTTGCGGGAAATACTGGGAGAATGATTGAGCGCGCGCTGGGGGAAATGGGAATACGGACGGATTTTATTTTTGTTGATGGAGAGACGCGGACAAACACGAAGGTGATTGAGGCGGACGGCACTGTGACAGAGCTGAATGAGGCAGGAGCGGCGATAGATAAAGTGAAGATTGGTGCGCTTTTGGAAAAGCTTGAGGGGTATGCGGATGAAAATGCTCTTTTTGTGCTTGCGGGGAGTGTGCCGTCGGGAGTTGATAAGATGATTTACGCTGATATAATCAGGCTGGTACATAAAAAGGGCGCGTGCGTGCTTTTGGACGCTGACGGTGAGCTTTTTAAGAATGCGCTGGAGGCTTGTCCTGATATGATAAAGCCGAACCGCGAGGAGCTTGAAGAATATGTAGGGCATAAGTGCGAAAATACGGATGAGCTTGTGCAGGCGGCGAGAGAGTTAAGCCATAAAGGGATAGGGCTTGTGGCGGTTACTATGGGGAGTGACGGAGCTATTATTGCAAAAGGAGACTGCGTTGTCAAAAGCAGGGCGCTTTCAGTCGAGGCACATTCGACGGTGGGAGCGGGGGACGCGTTTGTCGCGGCGCTGGCTTACGCATGGGAAAACGGGATTGGTGATGATGAGATGATGCGTCTGTGCATGGCGGCATCGGCAGGGGCGGTCACGACAGTGGGGACTAAGCCGCCTGCAAAGGAGCTGGTGGAGGGATTGAGGAAAGAGGTTGTGGTTGAGAGAGTGGGTTGACAGCATAAGGGGGATTAGTTATAGCTGCGTTTTATATTGTTTATGGGTTTCTTTTGCGTTCAAAAATATTCCCAGCACAAAAACTATAGCAATAGGCACGATTTCAATACCCCTTATCCCCGTCAGTCGGAACAGGTAATTGGTATTGAAAAAGCTATTGTCCAAAGATAATGACACAATAATTCCAGCGAAAACAACAGGGAGCGTTTTCATCAGCATTTCAATATAATTATGGCTTGTCCCAGATAAATAAAATACAATTCCACCAATTCCATTTGTGAGAACAAAGACAAGCCACATCATTATATAAATATATTTGCCGTATTCAATATCCGTAAAAGCGGGTATCTCCGTAATCTGAAATGAAAAAATGCTGCAATTAAAAAAATTATTTGAGCCTGTGCTGCGCCAAAGCAATAAATAGCCAAACAAAATTGCCGCTGTAAATACAGAGAGGGAAAACAGCATACTTAGATACTGCAGACGATATATTTTTCTGCCTGTCTTACTGCTGTATTGTCCCTGCCGAATATTACTTCCGTTATCGTTTACCATAACAGGAGCGGCAATAAAGAGTGTCAATATCATACATAAAATAGAAATATTTACAAAATATCGGTTTGCATAAAATACAAACTCATTGGGCAGAAGGCTTCCCTGTCCCTTTGCCTGCTGTAATGTGGAAAGGATGGACACAGCATTTTCTTTTGCCCTGCCAGATAATTTCATTTCATTTTCGTACTCTTTTCTTTCAATGCTGTTTTCATAGTCCTGCATCAGCCGTTCGTACTCCTGATAATACATGGCGGAATATTCTGTATTTGCTGATATAAAATCCCTCATTTTCCTTAAAGCATCATAGGAATAGCCGTCTGCTCCGTTTAAGGCGTTTTGCATATAGGAAAGATAATCGTCATAAGTAAACACATGATTTTCCGCAAAATATGGTTCTGTGGAAATAACAGCCTGCCCTGCGGAAAGGCTTTGTGAATAACACTGCTTGATTTTTTCAAATTCCTGTGGAGTAATATCCTCCCCATATCGGGAAAGCCAATCACGGGTAATACCTGTTCTTGTTTCAAAAGCGTCTTCTCCGTCATGCGTTACCGTTACGGAGCGAATCTGCGGAAGTAAAAAAGTGGAGGTATAAGTAAACACAATAAGCGCAATCAATAAAATACGTTCTTTTTTCCAAATTTTTTTAAGCTCCTGACCGAACATTTATAAAAGCTCCTTTCTCTTAAACCTTTTAACCGTGGCAAAAAAGAAAATAACGCAGATCAATAAATGAATGGCAGCCGACCAAACCTCCTGCCAGGGTATCAGCTCATAGGCGCCTAAGTCTGTAAACCACAAATGTTGATGAAGGGTGAGCATAGAGATGGAAAATGTATTCAAATAGAACAGCCACCACAACTCCTGATTCACAAAGAAAACGGACAAAAAATACGGGGAAATCAAAATAGCCGCATTAATCAAAAAGCCATTTGCTGAATGGCAGACCAAAATACTGACGCACGAAGAAATGAGCTGCCAGACTGCAAGCAATATCATTTCTAAAAGCAGGGAAGCCACAAAGTATTCTTTTACCGTGAAACTCGCCCATGTAAGAAAAGGCTTATCAAAAGGAAGGTTGTCGTCACGTACCTTATGAAAACAGCTTGCCACATTGGAATCCCATATCCCGTCTAAATCCCATACAGAGAACAGAATCAGTAAAGTTATGACGTATAAAAACAGAATACAGCAGGCGTTTACAATTCCCGAAGCAACCATTTTATCTTTGACAAGCGACCGTCCCCTGCGGCTGCAATATACAATCGCTGTCGTAGAATTCTGTCGTTCCATACCTATAGTATAAATGGTTAAAAAGGAAATCAGTATAAATCCTTCAACCAGGAGCGATTTTAGCACATAGGTGAACAATGCATCATGCACCTTGTTCGTGGCGTCGGCTGCATAGACAGACAGATCAGCGTTTTCTAAATCTAACTGTTGCACAGAATTGTTTAATTTCCCGTATTTTTTCATGAGCAGCCCAGTAAGGAAGGGCGCTTCCGTATAATATTCGTCATAATACCAGTCTTTTCCTATTGTCACAGCGTCAAAGGAATCATATATTTTTCCCGCATCAGCGCAATTTGCTATAAGGCGGTTACGAAAGGGATTCTCTGGCTGCGCATTAAGATATTCTAAAAAGGCAGCATTAGCCTGATCTCCAGTGATATTGACTGTTTCACTCACATAGCTTACAAAGTCGCGTTCATCACTTGTTAAAGCAATTATTGCAAAATTAAATATGAGGCATGCCCCAATAAATAAATATAACACTTTATTCAGCAGTAATTTTTTTATTTCCAATCCTATCAGCTTCACTGTTATTTCCTTTCATCACGATAAACGATCAGGAACACATCTTCCAAATTGGGGGACACTTTTACGGCTCCTTCTGGATATGTTTCACTGTAAACACGCAGTACGGTTCCCATATCAGTCTGGCGTTCATATAGAATTTCATAGGATGACTGCACTTGGCTTCCGACAGGTATTTCAAAGACATTGCCGCTTAAAGAGGAACATATTTTTGTAGGAGCTTCGCAGCAAAGCAGCTTATGATTTTTCAGCAGAATAATCTTATCCGCGATTGTCTCAATGTCTGAAACAATATGCGTAGACAGGATTACAATTCGGTCTCCTGCCAGTGAATGAAGCATAGAGCGAAAACGCACCCGTTCTTTCGGATCAAGCCCTGCTGTCGGCTCGTCCAGTATAAGTAATTTCGGATCGTTGAGCAGAGCCTGTGCAATCCCAACCCTTTGAATCATGCCACCAGAAAACTGTTTCATCTTTTTATCCGCAGAATCCTTCAAATAAACCTTTTCAAGAAGCATATCTATTTTTTTATCCGCGGTGCGTTTACTGATTCCTTTCAACGCCGCCATATAGCGAAGGAACTGCCGCGGAGAATAGTTTTTATAATATCCAAATTGCTGCGGCAGAAATCCGAGGATATTTCGATATCCCTCATCTAACTGGCGTATATCCGTACCGTCCCAAAGAATTTCACCTTTAGTTGGGAAAGAAAGAGTTGCAAGCATTTTCATCAAGGTGGTTTTTCCCGCTCCGTTAGGAGCCAGTAACCCATATACACCATGGTCAAATTCAATATTGATATTTTTTAATGCCGTGAAATTACCATATTTTTTGGTGACATTATTTACTGACAGCATATTCTTTTCCTCCCTTGCAAGCTATCATATAAATGTATAATGCTGCAAGATACAGCAGCAGCAATACTGCGGTTACGGTGTACACAATAGTAATAGACAATTCCATAATAAATTTCTCTATGTGTTCATTAAAAAATATAAAGGCAATGCTGTTTGCGATAATCCAAAGTAGGGGCGGTAAAATAAATGATTTTCGTCCCTTCCCCTTTAATTGGAAAAGAATGAGTAAAAGTCCATAGAGAAAAATGGCTGAAAATGAAATACCCAGTAATCGCCAAAATAATATATCAGAGTGAAAGAAGCTGCGCTCTGAAAATAGTATAATGAAATTCAGGACAAGATTAAGGCTGCTGAAGTATAACATTCTGAGAGCCGTTACTTGATACAGGTCAAAAAAACAGACCATTTTCATCTCATACATCTGCTGCTGGTATTCTTTCCATGCTGTTAAAAGATAAACAGCCATATATGCAAACGGAGAAGCAGCTAATAAAGAACAGCATAAAAAGTTATCATTTACCCTCCAGAGAACAACCCAGCCTATAAATGCCACCAACAGTCCTATGAAAATACAGTCGCCCATATCAAAAAAAAGATATTTGGGGATACAGAAACGAAACACTGCTGTCAGTTTCCTTAATCTGTCATGTGGCGAAACAATTCCTTTTTCTATGATTTGCTGAATTGCAAGATTTTTTTTATCCTCCGATAACATCTCTATATTCATCATAAAACTCCTTTTTGATTTTTTTCTGCAGCCTATAATAATAAGATTTTACGGTTCCTTCCGAAATGTCCAGACTTAGTGAAATCTGTTCAAACGTAAAATCACCATAAACATGAAGCCTGTAGACCTGCTGTACGTTAAGCGGAAAACAGCTTACATAGGCTTCTATTTTATGCAACAGCTCTGATTGCACGATTTGCTGAGTAAAATCATTTTCATCTGTTGCCTCGGTTTCATCTAATGCAATCATCTGCGGTACTTTTTTGCGGCGGTAATCTATAATTTTGTTTGTGGCAATATGATACAGCCACGTCCGAAAGGAAGCCTGTTCTTTTTTGTATGTCTTTATGGATCGCAGCATTGAAATGAATATTTCCTGTGTCAGATCATAGGTATCGGCGTTCCCGGATAGTTGACGGAATACGTATCTGTAAATTTCGTCATAATAGGAACGGATTAAAAAGTCAGCGTCTTTTTTAGAGCCGAGTAATCTGATATTTCGGATCCATCTTATTTCTTCCTGTTCTTTCAATGCTTGTTTCAGCCCCCTTTCTCTTTTTATATTCGTATCAAAACGTGAAAAAGTTGCATATAGTATAAAATTTTTAAATATTCAACGCAATATACATTGATTCCCTGCCATACAAAAAAGAGCAGATAATCTGAAGATATATGCTGTCAGTGTGGGGTGTGGAAAGCACTCCGAAAGAAAGGAGCAGGATAGAATGAAGAACAAGGACAGCTTAAAAATCACAGCACTTTACGAGAGATTGTCAAAAGACGATGAGCAGAACGGGGAAAGCAACAGTATCACAAACCAAAAGAAGATATTAGAGGATTATGCGGGAAAGAACGGTTACGCCAACCTCTCCCACTACACTGATGACGGCTGGAGCGGAGCGAGTTTTGACCGCCCGAACTGGAAACGTCTGATTGAAGATGTGGAACAGGGGAAAATCGGCACAGTGATTGTAAAGGACATGAGCCGGGTGGGGCGTGACTACTTGCAGGTGGGATTTTATACCGAGGTATTGTTTCGGGAAAAGGGAGTGCATTTCATAGCAATCTCAAACGGAGTGGACAGCGAGAAAAGGGAAAGTGCGGAGTTTGCGCCGTTCCTTAACATCATGAACGAGTGGTATGTGCGTGACACAAGCAGGAAGATTACCACCGTATTACGGGCAAGGGGAATGACGGGGAACGCCCACACATCAAACCACTGCCCTTACGGTTACAAAAAAGACACGCTTGACAGCGCCCATTGGGTGATTGACGAACCCGCCGCCGAAGTTGTCCGCAGGATATTCCGCTTGTGCATCGCAGGAAAAGGACCGTATGACATAGCGAGGATACTCCATGATGAAAAAATCGAAAGACCGTCCTACTACATGGGAAAACGGGGATTAGGCACACACAGCACCACCTATGACACAGAAAACCCTTATATGTGGCGTGGGAGTACGGTTGCCGCTATCCTCTCAAAACCCGAATACATGGGGCATACGGTAAACTTCCGCACCTATAAAGAAAGCTACAAGGACAAGAGGGCAAAGAAAACCCCAAAGGAGGAGCTTGTAATCTTCAAGAACACGCAAGAGCCGATTGTTGACGAGGAAACATGGAACATGGCGCAGGAACTCCGCAAGACAGCCCGCAGACCAGATATTTTAGGGGAGGCAAACCCACTGACGGGCAAGATGTTCTGCGCTGACTGTGGGGCGAAGATGTATAACCACCGCCACAGGACGGCGAGGTACAGGAAAGACATCTACACCAAAGGCAAAGGACGCTGGATTGCCCCCGAAGATGATTACAACTGCTCCAACTACAACTTAGGCAGACAGAAATACAGACAGCAGTGTTCCTCACATGGAATACAGACAAAGGCGGTCAATGCGCTTGTCCTTGAAACGATAAGGGAAACGTGCAATTATGCGGTAGCCAACGAGGACGAGTTTAAGGGGATTATCTGCAAGCTGTCCTCTGACAGAAAAGCGGACGCAGGAAAGACCGTCAGACAGCGGATAAAAAAGAGTGAAAAGCGTTATGATGAAGTGAACCGCCTGATAAAGAAACTCTATGAGGACAACATCAGCGGGAAATTAAGCGACAGGCGTTTTGATGCAATGCTGAATGACTATGAAAGTGAACTTGCGGAACTGGAAAACAGCCTTGAAACAGACAATGCGGAACTGGAAGAAATCAACACCGACAGGGAGAACGCAGACCTCTTTATGGAGCTTGCAAAAAAGTACACCGATTTTGAGGAACTCACCCCCGCCATGATTAACGAGTTTGTGTCAAAAATCGTAGTCCATAAAGCCGAGGGCATCGGCGCAGGACGGACGCAGGAAGTGGAGATATTCTTAAACTATATCGGCAAAATCGAGATACCTCATGAGGAAACCGAACTGACCGAGGAAGAAAAGGCACAGCAGGAGAAAGAACGCATACGCTTGGAGAAAAAACGGGCGTGCAACCGCAAGTATATGGCAAGGAAACGGGAGGAAATACGCAGGGAACGGGAAAAAGAACTTGCTGAGAAAGCAGATTAACGGAGAAAAGGGACTTCCCCCAGTGAAAAGCTATGGCAGAGATGTTGTAGCTTTTTTCATGCGCTAATTACCGTATGAAATGAACGCATATTCCACCAAGCGGAGAAATACCCGAAAACGATATTCCTCAATTCAAATTCCCGACAATAAAGGGGAGAAAACCATTTATCAGCACCGAAACCAATCAATCATATCAATCCATATCAAACAGGAGGACACTATGACGCCATTATCACGATACGAGCAGGAAACGATTGTCAATTACAATGCAGGAGAACAGACCGCCACCGTCTACACAAGGGATAAGGCAATCATGCGGAAACTGGACACGCTTGTTGCCGACTTTCCCGACACATACAAGCTGACAGGGCAGGACGGGGTATCTAAGACCTATTCCTTTCCGAAATCATACGTCAGCTACCGCAAGCCGAGGACAGTCAGCACCGAGCAGAGGGAACGGGCAAGGCAGATGATGATTGCAAAGAACAAGGTAAAAGGAGATTAGGCAAAATTTAATGGAATTGTGTGTGTGGTTGTGGTAAAATATCAATATTGAACAATTAAACAAATTCTCATTTGCAGGGAAGTGGATTGGAGCGGAAAAAGATAATTTTTCAAAACTGTCTCATTGCATTCCTTATAAAAACGAGCTATGCTTGAGAGCAGGAGGTATGGTTATGGCTAATGAAGATAAAAAAGATTTTAACGCTATGCTGAATGACAACAAAGATATGCCAAAGTTCCAGATAATCACAGATGAAAAGAGTATAGAAAAATATGGCGGGAGCAGAATGTATTTTGCACCGCCGATCGACTATGACAAAATAATGAAACGTATTCCCTTTGGAAGCGTGATTACTGTCGGAAAAATTCGTGAGTATTTTGCAAAATTAAGTGGCGCGGATTTTACGGAACCGATTACTGCAGGGATTTTTGTATCTATTGCAGCGTGGGCAAGTTATCAGCGTTCTGAGGATAAAACGCCTTATTGGAGAACGCTGAAAGCGAATGGGGAGTTAAATGAAAAGTATCCCGGCGGCATCAAAGCACAAAAAGAAATGCTGGAAACGGAAGGTCATACAATCATTCAAAAGGGGCGCAAAAATATCAGGTATTATGTAAAAGATTATGAGAAGGTTCTTTTTGAATTGAACTGAACAAATTGGGATGTATATTCACAGATAAATTCAAAGTTTGTTGGGGAAAATCAAGGAAAAAGTAAAATATAAAAATTGAATACTGTTTACCTTTGGGTAGCGATTATCTTAATAGACAATCGGCTACCTTTTTTATTTTCAGAAACCGTCAACACAGCACAGAAAGAATGAGGTATCGAAAATGATTGAGAACAATAACACAGTCAGCAAGGACTTAGAAAAAGCATTGCAGGCATTGGAGCAGGCGAAACAGCGTGTAGCCAATGAGAAGAAAAAGCAGAACGAGAAGAAACGCAAAGCCGAGAACCACCACAAGTACATCATGGGCGGCATTATCGTGAAGTATTTCCCCGACTGTTACAGCTATGATGAGGGTGAGTTAAACCGTATCTTATCAGCGGCATTACAGACAAAGGAGTGTCAGCAGGTTATCTCTAAAATCAAAGCGGAAAGCCGAGAAACCACTCCCCCACAATCCACTGTCCAAAATGCCGAAAATGAAAGCGAGGGCGATACGGAATGACAAGAGCCGAGAAACGGAAAAGCCGAGGTAACGTATTCACCCCGTTTACGGGGTGCGCACAGATATACCACCAGAGGTGGTATGTGCGCTCTCCGAGGGGCAAGTTTCACTTGCATGGACTCCTGCGGAGGGCGGTGCGCCAAGGGCAGGCGCACATGGGGGAGCTACAATCCCCCATCGGGGCGAAAGAGCCGCCCCTGCCCCCTAGTGTACTTTGCGTTCGGGCAAAGGCTAAAGGACAGCCTTTACCCGCCCACAAAGTCTATGTGTGCGCCCCGCTACCCTGTCGGCAGAATGTAGGTGTTGCGTATGGCTAATGTCACGAAACAGGCAAGCACACGTTTTTCCATCGTCAAGCGGAGCAAGGGGCAGTCAGCAGTTGAGAAAGCGTCCTATATCAGCAGGAGTATTCTTGTCAGCGAGTTTGACGGGCAGACCTACCGCCCGAAATACCATGAGGATTTAGTCCACAGTGAAATCACTCTCCCGCCCAATGCGCCCAAAGAGTATGCAGACCGAGCCACTTTATGGAACGCTGTTGAACTGTCAGAGAAAAGACAGGACGCACAGCTTGCGAGAATGTTAAAAGCGTCACTCCCCAACGAATGGAGTTATGAGCTTGCGGAGGAAGTCGTGAGGGATTATGTGCAGAGGAATTTTGTCAGCAAAGGAATGTGCGCTGATTGGGCAATCCATGACAGCGAGAACGACAAAGGACAGCGCAACCTGCATATTCATGTTTTGCTCACGATGCGCCCTATCACTGAAAACGGGGAATGGGGAGCGAAACAGAAAAAAGTGTATGACCTTGATGAAAACGGGGAGCGTATTCCCGTCATTGACAAAAAGACAGGACAGCAGAAAGTTGACAAGCGCAACAGAAAACAGTGGAAATGCCACACCGCCGACAGCACCGACTGGAACAGCCAAGAGAACGCTAAGATATGGCGCAAGGATTTAGCCGACACAATCAATGCCACCAATGAGCAGTTGGGGATTGCGCTGCATTGGGAACACCGCTCCTTTAAGGAACAGGGGATTGACAGAGAGCCGACTATCCATATCGGGGCGGTTGCCAACGCTTTAGAACGCAAAGGCATACAGACCGAGAGGGGCAACATCAATCGGGAAATCATTAAGCATAACATACTGTTAGAGCAGGCAAAAGAAATGCTCATGCTTGCCAAGCAGGAAGTGCGGAGCGCACAGTACGCCAAGATTAAAAATACGGCGGTCAGCGTGAAGAATGAAGTCATGGAGATGATTGCAAAAGTGAGGGAGCGCAAAGGCAGGCTTGACCTGCCGATTGTCAGCGGAAAGCACCTTAGAAAAATAGCCGACAGAACCGCCCTGCAGTCAGCCGACAATGCAGAGAAATTCATCACTGCAAGGAAGATAGACAGCTTTGAGAGCCTTGCAAAATTCACAGCGGACAGGGAGCAGAAATATCAGCAGTTGGAAACAGTGCATTTGTCAAAGGGGCAGAAACTAAACCGATTAAAGGAACTGTCAAAAATGTATGCCCTGTTTGCGCCCATCCAAGCCACCTATAAGGAGAGCCAGTCACTCAAAGGACTTGCGAAAATGAGATACGATAAGGAGCATAAGGACAGCTTATCGAAGTACCCCGAATTAAGGGAGCGTATGCAGAGCCTTTTACAGAACGGCGAGAAGATAACGCCGAAACAGTGGAAAGCCGAGATACAGTCGCTACAAGCCGAGTACAACAATATCGGCAGGGAGCAGAGCAAGACCGCCACAGAATTAGCGTATGCCGAGGTAATCAGCTATAACAGGAAGAACCTTGAAAGGGAACTTCAGAACGAGAGCCGACAACGTAACAGGCAACAGAGCAGGACTAAGCGGAGGGAGGAAGAAATCTAATGAAAAAGTGATAGAAACGTGAGCGTGATTGTGGTATTATATTAACAATACAATCGAGATTTGGAGGAAGCTTACATGATTGATTTCATTGTTAATCTGTTTGCGGAGATTGCTGATTTCTTTATTACTTTTTGGGTGGATAATGTCATTGACAAGTTTGCTAAAAAGAAATAAGTAAATTCCCATTTTGTCTAAACAACCATTACCACAATCACAACTGAATAAGTAATACAACACAGCGTCAGAGCGTATAGAGAACAGTCTATGCGCTCTATTTTTTTGAAAAGGAGCAGAGAATATGGCAGAAACCAAAAACGAGCAACAGCCCCACAGTTTCAAGCGAAAGTTGGGGAACACCACTTACACCGTCAAGGTGCATTTCAGTAAGGACACTGACAAAACCTTTAAGGACAGAGTGCAAAAGCTGATTATCAATGAGTGCCTTGAAAAAAATCAGAAATAATCCACGTCAACACTTGACAACTCTTATCAGATGACTATCTGCTCGGTGGCGCATAAGAAGTATAATGGTATTAAGGCGTTAATTAAAGCTTTTCACCCAGTTAATAAGCGAATCGTGATGCGTGTTGTTGTACACGTCGTGCCTCATCTGGTCTGTTACAGGTCCTTTCTTTTCCATAATAGCTATGATAGCCTCTTGAAGTCCTGCAATCTTGCCTTTTTCAAAATCCTCGCCTGCAGCCTGCGTTTGTGAATTGATTGAAGCCTGCGTAGCGTTTTGCTCATTAGAAGCTGTCGCTGCATTTGCGGCATCAGTTGCTTCACTGTCGGCTTTATTGTCAGCTGCGTTATTTTCAGGTTGAGCGTTTTGAACATTTTCATTGTTGGAAGGAGCAGTAGCGCTTTCTGGCCGCTTGATTTCCGCCGCTGTTATCTCAACAGGGGAAATGCTCTCCGCCACATTTTCATTGTACGGAATCCATACCTCGCCTGAGTTAGCCTTTACATTTACGCAGATATGCCCGTTTGAAACAGACACGCGCTGCCCCGACAGAGTGCCAATATATTCAGCGCAATTTCCTGCCGCGACTGTCATTGTGTAGTCGCTGTCGTCATTGTTTACCGTGATAACTGCCGTTTCTCCATTGAAACTCCTCGAAAAAGCGTACTGGCGGTTTGTGAGCATAAGCTCCTTGTAATCGCCGTATGAGAGCGCCTTTGAGCTTTGCCTTACCTTGCCAAGAGCGGCAATCAGCGCGGTGTTTGGATTGTTTTTCACGGCGTCTTTAAAATCGGACAGATTGAGCGCTGGTCTGAGTGAATCGTCGGAGAAACGCTCCTTCCTGCCCTCAATGGCGAACTCTGAGCCGTAGTAAATCGACGGCACGCCAGGGAGCGCATACATAAGGATATGTACGGGCGCAAAATGAGCCTTATTGTTTAGCTTTGTGTAAATGCGCTCTACGTCATGGTTGTCCGCGAAATTGTAAAGCTTCAAGCCGTCGGGTTTGCTGCCACCCATTTCATAAAGGCGCTTGACCGTGTGCGCAATCTCAAAATAGTTGTGGTCGTTGTGACCTGAGTAGAGCGCCTTGTGGAGCTGGTAATTCGTCACTGAATGGAGCGTGCCTTCGTTTACCCAGCGCGTGTAATCGCCGTGGATAACTTCGCCCATAAGCCAGAAATCGGGCTTTACGTCGTTTGCCGTGGCGCGGAGCGCTTTCATAAAATCAAAGTCAAGCACGTCCGCGGCATCAAGGCGTATGCCGTCAATGTCAAATTCTTTAACCCAAAAACGAATGACATCGCATATGTAGTCCCTTACGGCAGGATTGCGCTGGTTGAGCTTTACAAGCAGGTTGTAGCCGCCCCAGTTTTCGTATGAGAAGCCGTCGTTGTATTCATTGTTGCCCCAGAAGTTTACATGGCAGTACCAGTCCTTGTACTGGGAACCTTCCCGCTTTTCCTTTAAGTCTTTGAAGGCAAAAAAGTCGCGCCCCGTGTGGTTGAAAACTCCGTCAAATATTACCCTGACGCCTTGCCTGTGACATTCGGAAACGAAATTTTTTAAATCATCATTGTCGCCTAAGCGGCTGTCAAGCTTTTTGTAATCAGTGGTTTCATAACCGTGTCCGACCGATTCAAAGAGCGGTCCTATGTAGAGCGCATTGCAGCCTATTTCCTTTATATGTCCTATCCATGGAATCAATGTGTTGAGACGGTGCTCGGGCGCACCGTATGGATTCTGCTTTGGAGCGCCTGTGAGCCCTAATGGATAAATGTGATAAAATACTGCCTCGTCGTACCAAGCCATAAAATATTCCCCCTAAATTTGTATAAATTTGCAAAAACTAAATTGATTATACTATAATTATGCTTTTTTCGCAAGTATTTGAGCTTGCGCCAAAAGGGCAGGGGTGGTATAATGTGATAGCTGTTGCTGTCCACGGCACAGGATTTGGTTCTATATATGCAGGAATTTTTAAACGGAAAGGCGGAAATTTATGACTTACGAAATATTTAAACAGGAATTGGGTAATTACTTGGTACAGCAGCAGGAGCTGATGCTTACCCCCGATATGCTGTATTTTTATGATGACGGCTATGCGCCCGAAGACGATTACGGTCTGCAGCTGGTGCGGGAGACAAATATCAAGTACCACAAGACGGAGAGCGATACGCTGATCGGGGATTTTCTTGTGATATCGGAAAAGGATGAGTTTTCACAGACGTGCCGCTTTTATCTGAAATATTTGTATGACGAATGGCAGAAGAATGGGTGGGACGTTGTTGTTGACATTGTGAAACAGAATATTGAAATGGTGAAAAAGATAGGGCAGACGGGAATTTTGGATATGCTTTACGATTATGAGGCTATAAAGGACCATTTGATTATCAGGCCGCTTAATTTCACGGACAGGCGTTATGATCTCAAGGACGCGATTTACAAGCGCATTGGAGATATTGTGCTTGTGCTGTATCTGATTGCGTCTGATGAAAACATCAATAATCAGCATAATGTTATCAGTGTAAAGGTTAAAAGGGAGATTTTTGAATATTGGAATGTTGATGAGGAGGAGACTTGGCAGGCGGCGCTGCTCAACACGAATATTATGTCGCCGCCGCGCCTGTATGTAAAGCTTAAGGATTTGATGGATCCTCCTTATGAGAAAGGGGCGTTTATGGCGTTAAATCCTGATGTGACTTCCTTTGGAATGTATGATGTGCCGACGCTGACTACGACCAGCCAGATGAATGGGGCGATTGCGCTTTTTTATCCTGGAGTGATGGAGAAGATTGCGCAGATGGCAGGAGATAAGGACTATTATGTGGCGTTTACGAGCATACATGATGTGAAGATTCATGTGAAGGGGAGCATTGCGCCGATAGAGGTTTTGCGGAATATTAAGGGGGTTAATAAGGCGTTTCCTAAGGATGAGATTTTGAGCAGGAAGGTTTATTTGTATGAGAGGGAGAAGAAGGAGCTTATTATGTTGGAGCTGTAACGGGTGAGAGTAGAATTAGGTTATGAAAATGCTTGACAAATGTTCGTGGGGTATGTAAAATTTAGGCATAATTAAATTCGTTAAATTATTATTTATGGAGGCTAAGATGCGAAGATAATCTGTTTTTGAAGAATTGCAACTTGTTTAAATGTGTGTTGTTCGGTTTGGTTATAAATCGGACAATGCTTTTTATGTTACGCTGCCAAAAGCTGATTATGTCCGCACAGCCTTCTTTTTTGCGCCCAAAATGCGCTCTTTAGGCTGTCGGCGGCTGGTCTGGCGGCGGGAATGGAGGGGCTTATGGCGCAGATAAGCGTTAGTGATCTGACATTTTATTATGAGGGCAGTGCGGACAATGTTTTTGAAGATGTATCGTTTTCGATAGATACTGACTGGCGTCTTGGATTTGTCGGAAGGAACGGGAAGGGCAAGACGACGTTTCTAAGGCTTCTGATGGGTGAATACGAATATGTGGGGAAAATAAGCGCGGGAACGGATTTTGACTATTTTCCATATCGGATATCAGATGATATGATGCGTATGTGCGCTGCCGATTTTGTTGAGGATTTAAAGGCTGGGTGCGAGCTTTGGCGCGTGGTATGCGAATTGGACGGGCTTGACGCTACTGCAGAGCTTTTGTACCGCCCATTTGGGACATTAAGCTATGGAGAGCGCACGAAGGTGATGCTTGCCGTGCTGTTTTCGGGTGAGAATGATTTTCTGCTGATAGATGAGCCGACGAACCATTTGGATATGGCGGCGCGTGACACGGTCAAAAAATATCTGCGCGCAAAAAAGGGTTTTATACTGGTGTCGCATGACAGGGATTTGCTTGATGCGTGTACGGATCATATTTTAGCGCTGAACCGCTGTACTATTGAGGTGCAGAGCGGGAATTTTTCAAGCTGGTGGGAGAATAAGCAGAAAAGTGATGCGTTTGCGCGGGCGGAGAATGACAGGCACAGGCGCGAGATAGGCAAATTAAAGCGCGCTTCGGAGCAGACAAGGCAGTGGGCGGACAAAAGCGAGCGTTCAAAGATTGGTTTTGATCCAGTGAAGGAGCACGACAGGGGCAAAGGCGCAAGGGCGTATATTGGAGCAAAAACCAAAAAGCTTCAAAGCCGCGTAAAGCAGATAGAGGAGCGTCTTGACAGGGAAATAAGTGAGAAAGAAGGGCTTTTGTGCGACATAGAAACGCCAGTGGATTTAAAGCTTTTTCCGCTTAAATATCATAAGGACACGCTGATTTTGGCGCGGGATTACGGTATGGGGTATGAGCGCGGCAAGCCGCCTGTGTTTGATGGGCTTAGTTTTGGGATTAATCAGGGCGATCGTGTATTTTTGCGCGGGAGTAATGGGTGCGGCAAGTCCAGCCTTATCAAAATGATTGTCGCGGGCAGCAGGGGCGAAAGCGATTTGAGTGGCTTTGGCGGAGGCTTTTTTCAGTCGGGAGAGCTTAGTATAGCGTCGGGGCTTATCATATCGTATATAAATCAGGATACATCTTTTTTAAAGGGAAGTGTCGCGGATTTTTGCAGGGAAAAGGGGTTTGATGAGAGCCTTTTCTGTGCGCTGCTCCGCCAGCTTGATTTTGAGAGAGTGCAGTTTTCAAAGGATATGGCTGATTTTTCCGAGGGACAGAAAAAGAAAGTGCTGATAGCCGCGAGTCTTCTTACGCCCGCGCATCTGTATATTTGGGACGAGCCGCTCAATTATATTGACGTGTTTTCAAGAATACAGTTAGAGGAGCTGATACTTGCGTATAAGCCGACAATGCTTGTCGTAGAGCATGATGAGAGATTTTGCGGGAGGATTGCGACTAAGGTGGTGGATTTTAGGAAAAATTAGTCAAGAAAAAAACTATTGACAAATTCCGCCAAATGAGTAATTATATAAATATAGAACGAAGGCGTTCTGCGATGAGCAGAGCGCCTTTTTTGTGTTGTGGAGTAAAATAAAAATCAAAGTATTAAAAGAAAGGCGCGTGATTTTATGGTAGACCTCGACCTTATGGAGAACACTGAGAGCATTAACAGGCTGCTTGCACGTTACGGCGTGAAGTTCGGCATTTACAAAAACAATGAGTTTAAGGAGCAGCTTTTCCCCTTTGACGCTATCCCGAGGGTGATACAGAAAGATGAATTTTCATATCTTGAAAGGGGCTTAAAGCAGCGTGTGACGGCGCTTAATATGTTTCTTGACGACATTTATCACGACAAAAAAATCGTAAAGGATAAAGTTATCCCCGAGGATTTTATTTTCGCGTCAAGCGGATATATGCCCGAGTGTGAGAATGTCACGCCTGTAAAGAAGATATATTCACACATTTCAGGCATTGATTTGGTTAAGGGCAAAGACGAAAGCTGGTACATACTGGAGGATAACCTGCGTGTGCCGTCGGGGGCGTCGTACCCTATGATAGCGCGTGAGCTTTGCCGCAGGAGCAGCCCGAGGACATTTATGGAAAATCAGCTTGAAGACAACAGGAATTACGCAAAGCTGCTTAGAAAGACGCTTGACAACGTAAATGTGGGTGGACACACGGTAATACTCACGCCTGGGAGATACAATGCCGCGTACTTTGAACACTCATACCTTGCCGAAAAGACAGGGGCGCACCTTGTAAACGGCAGCGAGCTTACGGTGGAGGACGATAAGCTTTACTATGTTGACTACAGGGGGCAGAAGGAGCGTGTCGGCGCGGTTTACAGGAGGATTTCCGACGAGTACCTTGATCCTATGAATTTTAACCCCGAATCCGTGATAGGCATACCACATATTTTTGACGTGTACAGAAAAGGAAATGTGGCGCTTTTGAATGCGCCAGGAAACGGCATAGCCGACGACAAGGGTATATATTATTTTGTGCCAAAGATGATTAAATATTATCTTGGTGAGGAGGCTATTCTGCAGAATGCGCCGACATATCTGCCGTTTTATGACGAGGATATGAGATATGTGCTTGAAAACTTTGACAGGCTTGTGCTTAAAGATGTTGCGGAGGCTGGCGGGTACGGCGTGGTGTTTGGCAGCAGCATGACGCGTGAGCAGAAGAAAAGCTTTATAGGGCTTATGAAGCGCGAGCCGAGGCGCTTTATCGCGCAGGAGGTAATTGACTTTCAGGATCTTGATATTCAGGAGGGCAGCGGGTGCGTCGCAAGAAAAGCGGATCTGCGCGCGTTTGTGCTTATGGCTGATGAGCCGTATGTGTGGAAAAGCGGGCTGACAAGATTTTCAAGGAATCCCGATTCATTTATTGTCAATTCATCGCAGGGAGGAGGTTTCAAGGACACATGGGTATTATCTCGTTAGAACAGACAAACAGGCTTTACTGGCTGGGGCGCTACACGGAGCGCGTGTACACCACGATACGGCTTTATTCAAAGTGCTATGATGATATGATTGACGATATAGGCGACAATTACGCTGATTTCTGTGCCATGCTGGAAATACCGAATATTTACGCTGATAAGAACGATTTCAACACGCGTTATCCGTTTGACGAAAATGATCCGAACTCAATTTACAGTAATCTCATCAGGGCGTATGACAATGCAATAGTGCTGAGGGAGGAGATAGGGAGCGAGACGCTTTCGTATGTGCAACTTGCGATTTATGCGATAAACAAGGCGAAGATTTCAAGGGCGCCGCTTTTGGAGCTGCAGAATGTCGAGGACAATCTGCTGGCGTTTTGGGGCATAGCAGATGATTTTATTGACGATGAGGTAATTCGCAATATTATAAAAGCGGGCAAGCGCATTGAGCGGATTGACCTGTACGCAAGGCTTAAACTGGGACCAAAGGAGCTTAAAAACGAGCTGAAGCGCATGGAAAAACGCCTGATGCGGAGCAAGATGAGCTATGACGGCGATAGGCTTGAAAGGCTGCGCGCGCTTATTGGAGCTGAAAATCAGGAGGATTACGATTACCGCGGAATAGTGCAGGAGGTCGAGGGCTTGGTAAATGAGTAGAAGGCTGGATTTTAGTTATCGCATGGAGCTTGATTTTTCCATGCCTGCCCAAAACCACCAGTTTACGCTGAGGATAGTGCCGCACAGCGACGAGCGGCAGCGGATAACGGCGTGCGAGTTTAGCTTAGAGCCTGAATGTGAACTGCACAGGGACACTGACGCATTTGGAAATACATACATATACGGCGAGGCAAAGCAGCAGCATGAACGCTTTGCCGTCACCGTAAAGGGCAGCGCAGAAATAGACGCCCAAAAGCATGTCAGCGGAAAATCAGGCAGCGAGATGAGGTTTTCACATTACCGTTTCCAGTCGCAGTACACAAAGCCAGACGGCAGGCTGCTGGAATATTACAATGAAAATAAGAAACGCGCGGGCGAAAATGCGGCGGCTTATGCAAGGCGGCTTTTGCACGCGATATATACCGATATGGAATACAGGCAAGGCGTAACAGACATTTACACCACGGCAGAGGAGGCGCTGGCAAAGAGGCAGGGTGTGTGTCAGGATTACGCCCATATTATGCTGTCGCTGTGCAGGATTGCGGATATTCCGAGCAGATATGTTGTCGGAATGATGATGGGCGAAGGGTATTCGCACGCGTGGGTGGAGATTTTTTCAGACGGATTCTGGTACGGAATGGATCCGACCAATGACAAGGAGGCGGACGATGCCTACATAAAAATATCGCACGGGCGCGACTATAAGGACTGTATCGTAAACCGCGGCGTGTTTATCGGCGGCGGCGAGCAGACGCAGCACATACAGGTTATAGTGGAGCAGAGTGCGGAAATGAGGGGAAAATGAGCGGCAATATAAGCAAAATAGAGACAGTATGCAGTGTAAAGCTCCCGATAGGAGAAACGCTGGAAATAAAGAGAAACCGCCTTGCGCCCGCAGACGGCGCAGAAGGGAAAAAAAGAATAAGCATAGTGACTGGCATACACGGCGACGAGCTGGAGGGACAGTATATATGCTACGAGGTGGCAAGGCGCATAAAGGAACAGCCAGAGCTCCTTTCGGGAGTTGTGGACATATATCCCGCGATGAATCCGCTGGGGATTGACTCAATGACGCGCGGCATACCAGGCTTTGATTTGGACATGAACAGGATTTTTCCAGGGACAAAAAACGGCGCTATGACGGAGTATGTCGCAAATGAGATTATAAAGAGCCTGTCGGGTTCGGATTTGTGCGTGGACATACACGCGAGCAATATATATCTTACGGAAATACCGCAGATAAGGATAAATGAACTTCACAAGGACACGCTTGTGCCGCTTGCAAGGCTTATGAACGTGGATTTTGTGTGGATTCACGCGTCAAGCACGGTGCTTGAGTCTACGCTTGCCTATAGTCTTAATTCGACTGGCACGCCGACGCTTGTGGTCGAGGCGGGAGTGGGTATGCGCATCACAAAAGCGTATTGTGAGCAGCTTGCCGACGGGCTTATGAATACTATGCATGAGCTTGGCATATGGAAAGGCAGTGCTGTGAAGGCGCGTGAGCCGATTGTGTCGGGCAGTGATGACAGCGTGGTGTTTTTTAATGCGCCGAAAGCGGGGATTTTCATACCTGCGGCAAAGCATTGGGAGACGCTTGAAAAGGGTGATGTTGTGGGGCGTATAGTGAATCCCTTGGAGGGGGAGATAATGGCGGAAATCAGAACGCCTGAGACGGGGATACTTTTTACTATCAGGGAATATCCTGTGGTTGATGAGGGTTCGCTTGTGGGGCGGCTGCTGAAAACGCAGACTGTTCAGTAATGTAGATTTTGGCAGATAAAGCTTTTTATTTAATATAAAAGGGGGATGGGGATGAAAAAAATAAGTATTTACGAGCTTAATTCGCTCTACAGAGAGCCGATGCGGGTTGAGGGCTATGAGTACGGGGAGGGTGAAAAGTCTGTATGCGTGGTGGGCAGTATGCGCGGAAATGAAATACAGCAGCTTTTTGCGTGCAGCAAGCTGATACAGCGGTTAAAGCAGTTGGAGGAAAAAGGGTGTATCGTGGAGGGGAAAAGCATACTTGTTATTCCCTGCATAAATACATATTCGATGAATATAGGGAAACGCTTTTGGAGTACGGACAATACGGATATCAACAGAATGTTTCCAGGCTACAGCGAGGGCGAGACGACGCAGCGCATAGCGGCGGGAGTGTTTGAAAAAATAAAGGATTACAAATATGGCATACAGTTTGCGTCAAATTATATGGCGGGGAGTTTTCTGCCGCATATCAGAATGATGAGAACTGGATTTGAAGATGTGGAAACGGCGAAAAAATTTGAGTTTCCGTATGTAGTGGTAAGAAATACGCGCCCGTTTGACACTACGACGCTCAATTATAACTGGCAGATTTGGGAAACTAAGGCGTTTAGTATTTTTACGACTTCTACGGAAAGTATAGATGCTGGGAGCGCGAAAAATGCGGTAAAAGGGATTGAGAGAATGCTTAATGCTGAAGGGGTGATAAGGAGCAGTATTGCGGGTGGGTATCATTATAATTCGCAGGTGCTTGATGATGAGAGGCTTATTTCCGTGAGGTGCGCGGAGGCGGGGATATATGAAAATATGGTTGGCGTTGGCGATGAGGTGTATGAGGGGCAGGTGCTGGCGCGGATAACTGATCCGTATGAGGGAACTTTGAAGGAGGAGCTTGTGAGCCCTGCGGATGGGACTGTGTTCTTTCTGCATAATGCGCCGCTTGTGTATGCTAGTACGGCGGTGATGAAGCTTGTGGTGGAATAGGCGAAAGCGACGA
>CANQSB010000006.1 GCA_947626435.1 uncultured Lachnospiraceae bacterium
CTTTTGACAGATTAATTGAGTGATGTTATGGCTGCAGGAATCAATTTTAAGGTTCATGGTACAGTTATCAATTCAGAGATTGTCCCATGAATAATTCAGGATTAATATCGTAAATGTATAGTTAATTGAAAAAGGTTATACTAGCGGCATGGGAAACGGATTGAAACCACACTGCTGCAAACATCTGTTGGCACTTTACGACAGACAATGCCAGAGAGAAACTGGTATCCCTGTATCCAAAGTTCGAGGCACCAGTTCCAGAATAGGGAACTGGTTTGCCTAAATATAAACGTGTCATTACACTAGTTATGATAATAATGTATAATAATGTATAACTAGACAAAATACAATAGGAAAACGTCAAAAAGTTCGATTTTATGCGGTTTTTCAAGAGATCTATAGTATTATTCCTAGTGACGAGACACAGGAATGCAAGTTCAAAGGCTTGCGTTACTTAATTGGACTTCTATAATTTATGCATAATTATATTCAGTTTAGTATGCAAAAGCTAAAATCTATAACAATGCTTCGCCAAACTGAATGCTCTTTTATATTCAATCTTATTTATATTGTCCACGTAGATACTACTTAAGATTTGAAAATATTCTTTTTAATTTCTGTACTTCTTTCACTTGCAGCACTATCAGCATTGTTAAGTAAACAATTATCCCTATAACAATCTGAATAAGGGTATATTGTATTCCACTACTATTTACATTTTTATCCATAATAAATAGAACAATATACATTATTATGGCAGATATCAAATATTTCCAAACCCCCTTGCAGACACTAAAATTAAATTCGCTTCTTTTTAAAAGCACTAATTGAAATGACCCTGAAAATACTTCGGCGATACATGAGGCAATCAATGCTCCTTCAGAATATAATGTAGGTATTAATAAAAAATTGAGTAATACATTGATTACCGCAGAACAAATGTAAATTATTGTCATAATATTTTGCTGACCCGTTGGAATAAGATACTGTATACCAACAAAATTACCAATTGCCATAAATAATAACATGGGAACTGATAACTTTAAAAGGTACGCAACTTTCATAAAATCACTTCCAAGGAACCAAGCAACCAAGTTGTTTGAAATTATTACCATTCCTGCCATTGCTGGTATCAACATCATCAGCAAAATACTAGTAGACTCCTTATATAATTTTATAATCTGTTCTTTTTGCTGATGAGCATATAAATTAGATACTCTCGGCAATAATACGGTATTTATTGAAACCAATAATGCAATTGGCGCGCTGATAAGTTTTCTTGCTTCTTCATAATATCCACTTTCATGTATGTTATCTGCTAATATGCCGAGCATCACTTTATCAAGTTGAGAATAAATCTGCACAGCAATTAAAGGTACAAATAACTCTATTACACCTTTTATGTGTCTCCTGAAATAAAGTTGTTTAAACGGAACGCGAACTATAACTTTTCTCAGCCCCATCCAGAGCATAATATTTCCTAATAGTGTAGTTATGGAATTAATCAATATATAACGTCCTATATCTGACTCAGTTTTTACAAATGCAAAAATAAGAAAAATCATTACACTCTTTACTGCTACATTACGTACAGCTATTTTTTTAAAGTCCTCAATTCCACTAAAAAACCACGATATATCAAACATTACTCCAATAATAATAAACATCTGTTGCAAAAGATAAATGGTATAAGTTTTATAGCAAAATGAAAATATGCAATATATAGCAAGTACTACTCCCGAAATTCCTCCCCGTATAAACATTAATTCCATAAAAATTAAGCTTCTTTTATATATATCTTCTTGATAATAGGCAATCTCCCTTTGTCCATAATTATTGACTCCTAATGCTGCAAATAATGAAAATCCAATTGCTATTGCATTTGTATAACTATAAACACCTATACCATACGAACGCAAAACACGTGATGTATACGGTGTTGTTAGCAAAGGAGTTATAACACTTGTTAGTTGATATATAAAATTAAAAACAAAATTTTTAGAAATTTTTTTATCCATTTATAGTTCATACCATTCAAATTAATATTTAAAAAAAACTTTATAGACATTTAATATATGTTCAATATTTTCCATCTTTTGAGGCATTTTTTTTACTGTTTTTTCCAACATACAATATTTAATTTCACCTGTAGAAATCAGATTGTATTCCAAATCATTTCTTTCACTTTCTGTTATAAAATATATACTCTCTCCTGTTGTTTTCAGATACTGTTGCATTAATTCTGGTTCAGTTACTATGTATATTCTTTTACCATAAACATATCTCAAAACAGATGCAACATATCCATTGTCTGTAAAATATATATAGTTATCATTTAATGTTTCTGCGTAATTATCATAAGATAAATGTATATCTTTCATCATCGGCTTAAACAAAAAAGCATTGTCTTGATATAAAAGATACCCCACAATACATATTATGATAACCAATATACCTGTTTTTATATATTTTCGCATCCATATTATGGCATACGAAGCACAAATAAATATAATCGGAATCGCCGCACTCACCCAGCGACGCGATGCCCACATATGATCTTCCGATATAGACGGAGTATATATATATATAATAAAATAAGCGAATCCATAGATAAGTAATAATAAATTGCGTCTTACTATTTCAAAATTATATAACAAGATAACTATTCCAATAATAGCCAGCATAATTGTTATAATTGATGTGTACCATGAAAATTCAACTAATGCTCTCTCATTAAATCCTGCATTTTCAATTGTTGGTCGATAAAAATAAGCAATTTTAAAAAAATAAAACAAAAATAAAAATACACTTAGCAAAATACTCTTTTGACGAAAAAATTTTTCAACCACTGTCTTAAAGCAGATAAACCGACAATATTTTGAAATCATAATTACTAAAATATAAATAATTAACAATCCTATGGCACATATATATGCTGGTTTCAAAAATTGTTCATGTATTAAAAAATAAGGGTAAGAATAATAATATGTATAGCAAACGCATACACCCATCATTCCTAAGTAACTACTTAACCTACACAATGACTGTTTCCTATTGTTGCAACAAATGATAATTGATAAAATCTCTCTAAATACAACAACCACAGACAAGATGCAAGCATCAATCCTAACAATACCAACAAATCCCAGTAGCATCCCTTCAAGAATATAGTTTTTCCACTGCCTTTTATTATCACCGCCAACATATATTGCCAATACAACTAAAAATAGTACAATTATCTCTGTAGTAGTTTCTCGTACATTCCATATATATGCAGGAGAAATCCCTAATAAACTTGTTGCCAGCAACGCAACCCATTGATTATGAAAATCTCTCTTTATGATCAAATATAACAAGCACAAAGTTATTATGCCTACTATTCCATTTATCCTATTGAGTAAATAAAATCCACCTATGGAATAAGCAACTGCAAACAGAGAAGGCGCAGCCGGCAAAAATTGGGGAATCAATATTCCTGATTTGTCCTCTAACCCATATGCATGTGCCAAGTATAATCCCGGATATCCATCTTTCCTTAAAAAAACTCCATATTGAGTATATACCTTATCCAAAATTGCGTCATAATCAAACAGCCAACCACCAGTATTGGAAATTCTAATAGCTTGAATATAATATAATCCAGGATCTCTTCCACCATCTAGGTATTCTGTTGGAAAACTCCAATATAAAAAAAGGAAAAAAACAAATATAGTAAACAATAAAATATTCCATTTATTGATTGCTATGTTCATACATGGTCTATTAATTTTCTTATTACAAATATATATAAATAATAATATAGTTTCCATCAATAATGCGATTGATAACCCTTGAATTGAAAACAGCGGATATATGCATGCCAAGGTTGTGCCTATAACCATATTATTTAACAAATAAATAGAAAAACTGAATATTACACTTTCAATACATTGTTTTTTGTTATAGCTCCAATAAACTACGACTAAAAAAAATGCTGAAACTACCAAGTATGTTATTTTATGTATCAACATCTCTCATCACCTAATTAAAACTCAGATACTTCCATTAACACTTTTATATGCTGCCTGCATGAATTATCCCATGTAAATTTTTTTACATACTCTCTTTGTTTTTTTATTTCATCATCGGACAGTTTTCTAATAGTCTTAAAAGAATCTGCAATATCTACAATATCAGTCGGATCAACTAAATAAGCATATCCTTCTCCTAATTCTCCCAACGAAGATGTCTTAGAGCAGATAGTATATGCTCCACATGCCATTGCTTCCAGAAGCGGAAATCCGAACCCTTCATACAAAGAAACAAAAACGAATCCATCTGAAATATTATAGTAATCTACTAACTCCTCATCTGACACTCTACCGGTCAAGATAATTTTTCCTTTACTTTTTCTAAAACACGTTAAAAGCATTGTCCTTTTACTAATTTTACCAACCAAAATAAGATGTAATTTATTATTTCTATTCTTTTTACAATATAAACGAAATGCTGTAATTACACGAGCAATATTCTTATGCTTCCCGCCAATAACAGCCATTATAGTTTGAATATTCGATAATCCATACTTTTCTTTTACAGTTTCTAGTTGTTCTGAGGAATATTGTTTAAATCTAGAATCTATACCATTATATATAGTAATTATTTTTCTTTCATCAATTCCAAAATACGAAACGATATCCTTTTTTGTATTTTCAGATACAGTAATTATACGATCCGCTCTGGGCAAATATTGCCGCAAATTTTCCTCAAATTGTTTAGTGGAAACTCTTTTGCCATTTGAAAAATAATTTCCATTTCTTTTTTTATTTTGATAATAAAATATAGGCGTAATATCATGAACGGTCAAAACAATTCTTACATCTTTTGGAAACCTAGTAACATCTACACATATTAAATTAGCAGGGAAATGAATAACATCTCCCTTGTGCATATTTTTGGATATATATTCAGAAAGCTCTTTCTTATAACTGGAATCATCAAGAGATATAATATTTAATCCCTCAATATTAGGTACAAACATTTTCTGCGAATTCGCGCATATTACACAATCATACATTTCCCTTCGTGCTAATTCATTAATATATCTGCCCATCCCATATCGTTCATCCCATGACATTTTCCCAGTTTCAAGATAAATCATTACGTTTCCTCCAATAGTCCATTTGCATAAATCCATTCTTTAAACTCAGAAAGTCGTGCATTAAATTCATACTTTTCCAAGAAACACTTTCTAACACTCTCGTTATATTTACATCGTTCTGACGATTTCGCATTGGCTTGAATTTTCTCTATAAATTCATTGGCTTCATTACATCTATATATTCCCTTAACACCTTCAACCTCATATCCTTCCAGCGCTTCGTCTGTTGCAAATATTGTTTTTCCATACATCATTGCTTCAGCTGTTTTAGTTTTCATCCCATCACCAATAAAAATAGGGCATACTACTGCATCTGCCTGTTCATAATAATCGGATAAATCCTTTACTGTTCCAATTATCTTTAATTTTTCTGTATGGATTGGTGGACGATATTTTTCCATTTCTCGACCTACAACTACTAATTCACACTCAATATATGGGAGTACTTGTTTAATAAACCAATTTAATCCATGTATGGTCGGCAAGAAAAAGATGCCTACAAACAGTAAAGTCACAGTTTCAGCAGATTTTGGGGTTAGTTTAGGTGAATAATAGGTATCTTTTATAGTAGTTGGCAGAAAAAAATCTGCTTGTCTATGAAAATATCGGTTTAAGATTGCGTTATCTCTTTGATTCATACATATACAATAATCAGCTTTTTTGGTAATTATTCTTTCGTTATATTTAACGCATTTATATTTGATATATACATATGGTCTAAATCTTCCGGTTTTAAAAATTCTTTTATAAGTTACATTTGATTCCACATCATGATAATAAACTAGTAGCTTTTTTAATGATTTATTTTGAAATTTGTAAATTAATCCACCGAGCCAAGTTCCATCAAAAAAAATAAGTTCAGGATCTAACTCATTGACATATTGGACAATTTGTTTCTCCTCTTTTTTTCCATATGTATAACGATTAAATAAAAAATTATAAAATGCTGTGACATTACCTTCTTTAGTAGGAAATGTGCATTTTTTTTCTTCTTTATATAAATTGACTGCATTACCTATTCCAACATAGTAAACATGGTTTTGACCAAATATGCTTACCAACATATCATAATTTCTTTTAGAAATCATTTTACCGCCTGTATTTGTTGAATTCCAAAAGTCTATTGTTGTTAAAAATAAAATTTTTTTTAATCCCACTTCATCCATAGCCTTTCCTCGCACCTGTTTTCGATAAGAGCTAATATTATTCTTCTACATAACTCATCACTTGACTAAGCTATATCACTTCCATCAAAAATACCACTTTTGTTAAATCTAAACTCTTACCCATTATTAAATGTAAAGTAATTCCAAATATCATTCATCCGACATGCTGTATTTAAAATAAAGAAGTTACCATGTCTTATTAAAATAGCTACTATTTTTTTTCTTAATGGAAGACAGGATAAATCTGCTTGTTCAAAAGCATTTTTATAATTCCCCGCTTGAAAGGCTTGTTGAAATCTTTTCTTTCTTATAAAATACGACTGTGGATTTTTTCTGTGGCAATAGTCCAATACTGTTGCATAGGAAAATGTAGTTATATCAAAATGCTGCAACGCATCATGAAAAATTTTTTCATTCGGATAGTTCAACTGAATATATTCATGAATCGTACTATACGCCAAGTGATATTTTTGTATTGCATTTTCCATATACATTCGGCAACTTGACTCATAAATCCGATAATTATAAAAACAAGAATTCAAATATTTTACCTTTTTTGCGCACCCCCACACTTTTAACAAACAAGGGCAGTCTTCATTTGCACCTTCTACAAAAGAAATGTCATTTTCACGCCAAAAGGACATCCTGAAGAATTTAGCCCATGGAACCCAAAAAGGAATTTTATACAAAGGATACGAATATTCATGAGGGGCATAACGATTTAAAATGTTTATTTGAAATGCTTCCATCTCCTTGTGTGCAGTAAATTCTATGACAGACTCATCAATATCTAAAGTGCTTTCTTTGGTTGCATATCTATATACTTCTCTTTTCCCAAAAATCAAGAAATCAATATCATCCGTTAAATAAGGAATACATTCCGTACACGTCTCTTTATCTAACCAATCATCATCATCAATAAACATTAACCATTTCCCAGACGCCTCTCTTGCGCCAACATTACGTGCTGATCCTTGCCCACCATTAGTGCGATGAATAACCTTTATTCTTAAATCATTTTGGGAAAATGTATCACAAATTTCACACGACTTATCAAAAGAACCGTCATCAACTAAAATCAATTCCCAATCTTGAAATTTTTGTGATAATACACTTTCTATGCATTGACCAATGTATTTTTCTGCATTGTATACCGGTATAACAAAGCTGATAAAAGGTTGCCTCATATCTGTTTTCCTCTCATAATTGTCATTTTTTATTTCACATATACTCTTCAAATCGCATGTTAATTACTTTTCTGATAACGTATAATTAATATGCCCATAGATCGACTTTATAAATTTAGGAAATGGTATCTTTTCTATCACATAAACCACTTTCATCCAAAGCGGAAAGCTATTGTTTTTCAACATGTCTACATAAGGCGCTTCCCAATCCATCTGTGAGAAATCAATATTCATACGATGCAGCCTTACATCTCTGAATCCAAGAGAATCCGGCCATACGGGACAATCCACAAATCCCGTTTCAATCACCTTTAGCCCATGTTCTTCTAGTTTCTTCTTAATAAAATGCCTATTGTTATATCTAATATCACCATGTGTCCACGGAATTCCTGTTTTCTTATGCACCATTTTGTGAATAGGAAAGCCGATATTCCCTGAATTCACAGAAAAAATTGCTATATATTTTCTGCTAATCCGTTTCATTTCTTCTATTAATGCATCTGGATCTTGACATATCGGCATATATGCAAAATTCCAAACAAAATCATAAGACATTGTTGCTATAGATGTATGGCGCAGATCATCTTCTGACAGCCATTCTAATTTTTGCGCCGCCCCAATTTTTTCCCATTCAGAACAATATTTTGGTGTACCATTCACCAATGCAATTTTATCTGCTTTTTTCGCAAATCCCAGCGAATAAATAGACGGCATTGCTTTTGCACCGTGTGCTGGCATCTCCAAAACTGATTTAATGTGATACTTTCCTGCCAATTTATCTAATTTTTTACCAACAGAAAATCTTTCATAATTAACACCAAAAACTTCAACTTCTTTACTCATTCTTTCTCCGCTCTCTAGCCTAATGTCAGACCACAGAAACAAAGAAAAACAAAAATTTTTTCAGATCAATTGTTTCTCCTTACACCACTCCATTGTTTCGGCAAACCCTTTTCGAAAATCGTATGTAGCCTCATATCCAATCATCCTTTTTGCCTTTGCACAGGAAGTGCTATGGTCTATCGCCAGGAAATCTATTTTATTTTTTGATACAAAACCGTCTTTTTTCAAGACACAGTTACAGAATTTCTCTATTAATCCTGCAAGCAGAATGGATAGCCGATATCCTATATTTATATGAATGATTTTTGTTCCAAAATATTCAGCTATTGCTTCCAGATATTCCTTTACCGTCACGTCAGTTTCTGGTGATATGTTGAATATCTCATCATACGCATTGGGATTGCAGACGGATTTGGTAATCCCCTGCACGACATCGGCAACATACGTAGGACTCAAATGTGACTTCCCTGATGTTGTCAGTACGAATTTTCTGTCGCGGATATTTCGATACATTTTTATCCTTCTTGTATCTTCTGGACCGTAAACAAAATCGGGTCTTAATATTGTATACTTTACCCCCCCCCCGTATGTTAAAATGGCTTTTTCAGCCATTTCCTTAGTCTGTTCATACATTCCACGAGGGGCATAAGAATCTTTTTCTGTGCTTAGTCTTTTTCCAAAACCAGTAACGCCGGGAGTGCTTATATATACTATCTGTTTTACATTCGCAATATCACACGCCTGCATGACATTTTTCGTAAGATTGTAATTTCCTTCTATAAAGCGTTCTTCTGTTATGCCATACGATCCGATCTGACCTGCCATATGAATCACAGCATCAGCGTCTGCGAAGGTTTGCGACAGATTTTTCACAGAAAAATCTGTTATGATATATTCTATATTTTTTGCCTTTATAAGATTGTCAGTGTAGCTAGTCTTTCTGACAAGACATACATACTGGTTTCCATTATCTGCTACAGCTTTTGCAAAATTTCTGCCAATAAAACCTGTAATTCCAGTGACAATAATTTTCATGCTAAATATCCTCCTATCCTCATTTTCGTTGGTAATAGAGCAAAATAAAAAATCCCAATTCAAAGCTTCCATTGTGTCATTCACAATTTCATACTTTAAATCAGGATTTTTATGCATATTCTGCCGAATCAGCTTTTTTATTTTTTTGTCACGGCTTTCTCCCGCGCTGATGTTTCCTGCTCTCTCAGGCTTGTATCCGCATATTTTGCCAGCATTCCTCTTACAGTCTGCGGCTTCTTATCATTGGGGGGCTCATCGACAAACTCATCCAATATAGTGATTATCAGCTTTTGGTTTTTTTGTGCCTGAATCCTCCCTATCGTTTTTACGCTTTCTCCATCATAATAACCTTCTAATGCCAACATATATTCACCCACCTATACGTTTTCCAAGCTGTACCGCTTATATTATATCACCATAAATATTATATGGCAAACAAAACCTTTATTTATGCAGCATGGTTAAAAATACTGATTTAAAATATGAAATTGTCAAAATTCAACATATAAAATATACAGATGCCCGCTATTTCTTTAAACTGAACTGTATGGATTTTAACCCTGCCTTAACAAGCGTAGGGAAGTGCAGAAGTTCATTGCTGTATGCCTGGTTTGCCAATGGACATGCACAGTTCCTGCCCTTTATGTATCTCCTTACCTCATCCGCCTTTGCGGAGTGCCACAGCTTCTGAAAGTCATAATCATAATCCCTCAGATTCCCCATTTCCTGCTCATATCCGAGCACGCAGCATGGCCATACCCCGCCGTCATAGTTGATGTGTACGTTTGACACGCCTGCATAACAGGGTATAACCTGGCGCTTTTCCGCAAGTATCTTCCCAGCAAGGTCATAATAAACGACCCTCATTGCCTCTGTAGTCCTCGCAAGCCGCCTTTTCCTGCCTATGTTCTGCTCCACCTTTTCCGCAAAGCCCTTTATCAGCCTCTGGTACACTTCCGCAGGAGGCGTTATCTCATCTGACAGGTTAAAGAATTCCGTCCGACACTCGGCAACCTCATTCCTGTAGCTTTCTACACCGAGAGAGTGCACAAAGTCCTCTATCTCATCCAGATCATCTATGTTAAAGTTTGAGATGACCGTGCCAAGCTCAAGATGGAAATTGTCATATTTTTCTTCCAGCCCCTTAAGTCCGTCTATCGTCCTGAGCAAACATTTGAAATTCCCTTTTACCCCTCTTATCTCGTCATGTTTATCGCCCACGCCGTCTATTGAGGGCTTTACCGTCACTGGCACTTTTGGGTTATATCTTCTTACGATATATATAATCTTTTCAGTATTTTCCACAATCTTATCCGAGAGTATCGCATTTGTCGGGGTATGCACCACCTTCGGCTTCAGGTATCTGCATGCGAGTTCTACAATTTCCGGGAGATCGTCCCGCATAAAGGGCTCACCGCCGCTCATATTGAAAAAATATACCGGATTCATTGTGCTGAATATTTTTTCTATCTCGTCAAGCTTCAGGTCCCTCTGCGGTCTTGTCGGATCCTGGCAGAACATTGCGCCTATCTGGCAGGTCCTGCATCTTGACTGGCAGGCCGCCGTTACTGAATAGGTCAGCGTCATAGGGCTGAAATTCTTATATCCCATCCATCGGTTAAGCTTATATCCTGCCAAGTAGGGCATTAATACTGTAAAAAGGTCTGATTTTTTCATATATACTGCTCCTGAGTGTAGGTTATTGGTTATGTTTCCAGGATTTCTCCAATTTTCTCTGATAGCCGCTCCCAGCTGAATCTGTATGCTTCTTCGCGTATATGCTCCTCAAATTCACGGCTTCTGCCATTTGCAAAGAAATCCTCCACAGCATCCGCTATAGCCTGCGGGCTTTTCGGCTCAACAACATATCCAGTTTTCCTGTCAGTAACCACGTCAGGCAGTCCGCCGACATCAGTCACTAAGACTGGCTTTCCGAAACCGTATGCTATCTGCACGATTCCGCTCTGCGTGGCGGATTCATACGGCAGAACTACTATATCGCAAGCGGCAAAATATTTTTCCACCTCGCTGTCAGGGGTATAGCCGTCTGATACCTCAGTTATACCCTCTATACCATTATCTTTTATAAGGTTCATATAGCTTTCCTTGTCATCTCCGAATGACCCGGCTATAATAAGATGTACATCCTTAAGCTTATCTTTTACAATCTTCATTGCGTCCAGCAGATGCCTTAACCCCTTATATTCCCTGACAAATCCGAAGAACATCAGGAGCTTTTCATCATTTGTCCTGCCAAGCTCGCTCCGCGCATCTTCCCTTGTCATATTTTTTATCTTAAACGCATTGTATGTCGGATGCGGGTTCTGTCTGTACAGCGCATCAGGCTTTATTGAGAGCAGGTCGTCACCATCGCTTTTTGAATGTACGATAAAGCCGTCGCCTTTTTTTAATACAAGCCTTGTGAGCAGCCTGTCCATCGGAAACCTTTCATGCGGGAACACGTTGTGGCATATGAATATCTTCTTTGTCTTTTTCCCAAGCACGCTTTCCAGTATGCGGTAGCAGGGGGCAAAGTACGGATGCCACCACTGTATTATCGCCGCTTCGGCATTTATTTTCCTTATGTACATTCCCGTTTTTATGATATTGAACGGATTGGCAGTATTGAGCATAAATAACGTGCCGTCAACCTTAAACATGTCATTTGAGTAATCCTTCTGCTCCTTTTTAAAAAGGAGTTTGGGGTACTGCATCTTATAGGAAATCATTGCCACATCATATTTTTTTGAAAGCGCCTTATACAACAAGCTGGTATAGTGGGCAATCCCGCCTTTATATGGGTAGACTGGCCCAATCAGCGCAATTTTTTTCTTTTCCGTTTCCACGCAAAAAACTCCCAACGCAAAGCACCCTGTGTCAATAACAGCTGCATACTTTGCATTGGGAGTCTTTTCCCTTATATTATTTAACTGTAATCAGGTTATAAGATTTATTTTTATCTGCTGGCTTCTTTTTACACTTAACCTATACGGCATTCCTTCCCGCAGAATGCAAACCCGTACCTGCGTATCCTTTCAGGCGCTATCCCCTTAGCCTCAAGCGAAGCGCTGTAGCATTTCTCCTCTATCTGGCTTAGTGCATTTTTCACAGTGTCGTCGAGCGTCTTTTCATCATCGGGGTCATATACCTTAAATTCTATGATTATTGCATCATCCTTTTCATTCAGCGGTTCAAGCATCACGTCATACCGTCCGAAGCCGCTCTCGCGGTTCGAGGTGATGGAATACCTGTCCGCAAGGTCCACCATAAGCCCCAGAACGAAACCATGGTAGAAGCGTTCGGGCTCTGAATATTCGGAAGGCTTGTTCCCAGCGTCAAAGCTGCTGAAGGTGGCAAGGGCAACCTTATTCATATAGCGGTTCATGGCTTTTTTGTCGTTTATCAGCAGAGCCTTGATAAAGTCGTTATAGTCTGTTTCCGAGCTTTCTGAAAACCATCTCTTTACCATATCTGAGAACATAATTTCCACTTCCATATTAGTGAGGCGCATGGTATATAAGTTCTTTTTGTGTTCCCCAATTTGGACAAGTCTGTCAACCCTGAGATACCCTGTCGCCAGCAGCAGGCTCCATACGGCGTTTGCATTTCCGGTAAGCTGGTTAAATACAACCTGCTCATCAATTTCAGCATTAAAGCTTTTGCCGCTTAAAAGTTCTTCCATAGTCTGCTTAATTATAGGGCTGCCTTTTTTGACCAAAACATTTACAAGTTCATTGCCGCTTGTATTTGACCAATACGCGTCATAACGACCGCCGCTGTTGATAAATGATAAGATAGACCATGGATTGTAGATATCTGTATGAGCACCAAAGGTAAAGCCGTCATACCACTTTTTTACATTTGCTTTCTCCATCCCCAGCCCATTTCTGTCAAGCGCCGAAAAAACATCCTCCTCTGACAGTCCAAAACATGATGCATATTTATCGGATGTTGTCGTAATTACCGCCAGATTGTTCAGCCCCGAAAAGATGCTCTCCTTTGAAATCCTTGTGATGCCTGTAATTATTCCGCGGAATATATGGTCGTTTGTCTTAAAGGTGGAATTGAACAGCCCCCTGAAGAACTCCGCTGCCTCCTCCCAGTAGCCTGACAGCCACGCTTCCTGCATCGGCGTGTCATATTCGTCAAGCAGGATAATGACATCCCTGCCATAATAACGATACAGAAAATCAGAGATGGCATTAACAGCCCCTGCCGCGACTTCATCGCGCATGCCGGGGCATATCTGCTCATAATAGCGTTTTTCATTTGGACTCAGCAGGTCTCCTTCCAGCAGGTATCTGTGCTGCTCATATAATCTGGCAATTATTTCCGTTATCTTATACTCCATCTTCTCATAATTCACTGCTTTAATATTCGCGAAGCTCAGAAATATCACAGGGAACGTCCCCTGAAGATGCCTGTACTTATATGTCCCGTCATCATTTTTCGCTTCCCATACCGCCTTCCCTTCAAACAGGCTTCCCTTCCCCGCATATTTATTGGAAAAGAAGCACTCCACAGTACTGAGGTTGAGCGTCTTCCCGAACCTGCGCGGCCTAGTTATCAGTGTCACCTTATCCTTATGCTCCCACCATTCGCTTATGAACCCCGTCTTGTCTACATAAAATATGTTCTCCGTTATGACTTCCTCATAATTCTGGTATCCTAAAGCCGGTATCTGCTGCATATATCCTTTCCTCCCCGCCGTTAATGAAACCGTTTCATCTTATATAATCCCATTATAGCCGTTCAGGGCTCATTATACAACATTTTTTCCTAATACAAAGTATGCAGTTGTCAAGGTGCCATACTGTAATAAACTAATCTATATAAAGCCTTTTAGGCTATATAGCAGAGCTGCTTCTCTCGTCCTCGCGCTGTGACGTTTCCCCTACAACCATATAAGTCCTCACAGCCTCTTTCTCAACCTTCTGCTGCAGATACAGCGCGTCATACTCCGTCCGCCGCACATGGTACTGCGTGTCCTCCAGCAGCCGCCTGTTTGCCGCAAGCGTATCAGCCATAAGCCCTATCATAAAAGTCAGGAACCCGATAATCAGCAGCATGCACGCCAGTATCAGCGACTGCACATGCCCTGCTGCCGTCCCATTGAACACAAACCAGAAATACCTGAGTATGTACCCAATCCCCAGCGCCATAGGCGGCAGCATAAGGAACGTGAAGCATTTGAGTGGCTTGTACATCATATACGCCCGCAGTATCGTGATCATGGATTTCTTCACATATCCCCATATACTGTTGAACAATCTGGACGGCCTAAGTTCCGGGTTTGTCCGCACAGACACACTTGCAATCCCGAGCTTTTCACGTATTATAAATCGCAATGCAGCGCAAACACTGTAAAACTGCGGCTTTGAGTACCCTATGGAGGTATACTCGACAAACATCAGGGGAAAAATTTTTCAAAAATATTCAAAAATTTTCCAAAAAATTTTCACCCCACATGGCTGAAAGCATTATAAATACTGCAATAGAGCCATTACATTTTTTTCAAAAAAATCATAAAAAAAAATTATTTTCACCAAAATTTTAACCGCATCCAATCCAAAACCTACATATCCCACCTCAATAATTCAGCACACCATGTCGTTCATATTTAATTAAAAGAACCTGAAAATATATATAGAATTGTCAGACACCGAAGCTGGCGCACAAAATAACACATTAGAGCGCTCCTGCTCCAACAAAAGATATTTAGACCCACTTACTCAACAAACAGACTAAAATTTTCTGGACAATATGCTGCCAAAACGATAAAATATAAATGTCTACAAAAAATATTGCTATGCGCACAATTTTCTAGGCCAGACACCTCGCGATATCCACCATATTGCCTGTTTATTCCGCAGGCTTGGCGCATTGTCCGTAGGAACAAAGGCCAAGGCAAAGTACAGACTCACGCTTGCGTTGCGGCGTATATCCTGTATAAGTTTATGATTTTGCGCAGACCAGCAACGCAGAAATGAGGAAAAAATGGGATTAATTCGTGCATTGGGCAGCTCAGTTTCAGGCGAGCTTGCCAACCAGTATCTTGAATATTTTGTCTGCGACTCGCTTTCGGAGGATGTCCTCGTCACAAGGGGCGTCAAAAAGAGCTCTAACCGCTCCACTAACAAGGGCGACGCGGATATCATAAACAACGGCTCAGGCGTCGTCGTAAGCGACGGACAATGCGCCCTTATCGTAGCCCAGGGGGCTATAGCCGAAGTCTGCGCCGAGCCGGGCATATACACCTATGATGCTTCGACAGAATCCTCCATTTTCAGCGGCGGACTTGGGAAAGGAATCGTCGAAAGCTTTAAGCAGTTTGGACGCAGATTTGCGCATGGCGGCGAAGCGCCCTCCGACCAGAGAATTTACTATGTAAATATCAAGGAAATAATGAACAACAAATTCGGCACTTCAAATCCGCTGCCTTTCCGCGTCATTGACGCGCGCACAGGCATCGACTTTGATATCAGCATGCGCTGCTTTGGTACATACACCTTCAAAATAAGCAACCCCGTACTGTTCTATAAGAGCATAAGCGGTAACATGACGGCAACATACACGCGCTCACAGATTTCAGATCAGCTTCGCAGTGAGCTTTTGAACGGGCTGATTCCCGCTTTCTCGGCAGTCGGCGCAAAGGGAGTCCGCTACAGTGAGATAGCTCTCCACGCAAACGAAGTGCGCGACGAGGCAAACACAAGCCTTGCAGACACATGGGGCAAGAACCGCGGCATTACGCTTGTAAGCCTTGCGTTCAATAGCATTGACATTCCACCAGAGGATTTGGAACGCATCAAGGAAATCCAGACTACCGCAGTATATACAAACCAAAGCATGCTTGGCGCGAAGCTTGCGCTTGAACAGGCGGAGACTATGAGGGCGGCTGCGTCGAATACAGCAACCGGTCCTATGATGGCATTTGCGGGCTTGAATATGACAGGAATGGCACGAAATAACTCTGACTATTCGGCTATGATGGCAAACGGACAAGGCATTGCACCGGTTACGGCAGCTTCCCCCTCTGCGACAAATCAAGACAATGCGGCTAACGCAGATGCACAGGAAAGTACTTCCAACACATGGAAATGCTCATGCGGTACAGAAAATACAGGTAAATTCTGCAAGGAATGTGGGCAGCCAAAGCCCGCTCCCGTTGACGGCTGGAAATGTCCAAGCTGCAAGACAATCAATAAGGGAAAATTCTGTACCGAGTGCGGCGCCAAAAAGCCCGCGGACGCTCTGCTTTACAAGTGCGACAAGTGCGGCTGGGAGCCCGAGGATCCCAAACATCCGCCTAAGTTCTGCCCTGAATGTGGAGATCCTTTTGATGAAAGCGATATTGTGAAATAGACTTGTAAAAAATATAATTTTTAATTATGCCAAAATCTAAAATGTTTTAATAAAGAAAGACTTCCCAATAAAAAAATAAAGACTGTTGGCAACCTAAAAAGGGACTGTCGCAATAAGGATTGCGAAAGTCCCTTTTCCATGTTTTTCTGTTAATTTTAAAATCTCCTACAAATACCTCCCCGTCACGCTCTCCTCATTTCCCACAATCTCATCAGGCGTTCCGACAGCAACAATACGCCCGCCATGTATACCGCCGCCCGGTCCCATATCTATGCAGTAGTCGGCATTCCTAATCACATCCAAATCATGCTCAATCACAATCACAGTCGCCCCATTGTCAGTCAGCCTGCGAAATACCTCCAGAAGCGTCTGCACATCCAGCGGGTGCAACCCTATAGTCGGCTCGTCAAATACAAATACCGTATCCTCCTGCCCGCGCCCCATTTCGCTTGCAAGCTTCAACCGCTGCGCCTCTCCACCTGACAGGCTCGGTGTTTCCTCTCCAAGAGTAAGATAGCCCAGCCCCAAATCGTGCAGAACCTGCAGCTTTCGCTGTACATTTGATATGTCACGGCACGCCACCATAGCCTCATCTACACTCATATCCATAAGCTCAGGCAGCGAATAACCCTCCGTACCTTTCTTTGGAATCCGCCTAATCAGATATGCGTCTTTTGAATACCTCGAGCCTCGGCAGTCGGGACATGGAATATCCACATCAGGCAAAAACTGTACATCAAGACTGATAACGCCTGTACCGTCACACACAGGGCAACGCAGCTTTCCTGTGTTGTATGAAAAATCTCCTGCCTTAAAGCCTTTGCTTTTAGCATCAGATGTACGCGCGTAAGCTTTTCGCAGCTCATCATGGACATCAGCATATGTCGCGACAGTGGATCGCACATTTATCCCAATCGGCGCGGCGTCAATAAGCTTTATCTGCCTTATGCCGTCAGCCGTAACCTCCTTTACATGGTCAGGCAGCTTTTCCCCCTTTATCATTGCATCCAAAGCAGGAATAAGGCTCTCCAAAATCATAGTAGTCTTGCCTGAACCCGATACGCCTGTGACGGCAATCATACGCCCCTTTGGAAAGTCAACCTCTAACGGCTGTACAGTATGAAGCTGCGCAGTGGACAAATGGATTCTGCCAAGCGAAAACAGCTCATCCGTCTTTATTTCACGCCGCATGTCAATCACTGTCTTCCCCGAAAGAAATCCGCCAATGCGCGAAGCAGGATTTTTCTCTGCCTCCTCTATCGTGCCATTGGATATAATCCTTCCTCCGTCCGCTCCCGCCTTTGGTCCCAGCTCTATAAGCCAGTCCGCATGGGAGAGAATATTCATATCATGGTCAACCAAAATTACCGAGTTTCCGTCCGCAATCAGGTCGTCCATCACTCCCGTCACGCCCTCAATATTTATCGGGTGCAGGCCAATAGACGGCTCATCAAGCACATAAAGCACGCCTGTAGTGCGGTTCCTTACGGCGCGCGCAAGCTGCATGCGCTGGCGCTCCCCTGTAGACAGCGTGGAAGCCTCCCTGTCAAGCGTAAGATATGAAAGCCCCAAATCCATCAGGCGCTTTGCGGCATGCTGAAATGACTCGCAAATGCTCACAGCCATCGGCCGCATTTCCTCCGGCAATGACGCAGGCACGCCGTTCACCCACTCAATAAGGTCGGCAAGCGTCATCTTACATACCTCTGCCAATGAAATCCCGCGAAGCTTCGGCGCACGCGCCTTTTCTGACAACCTGCTGCCGCCGCACTCAGGACATGGGCTGATCTTGAGGAATTTCTCCACGCGCTTCATTCCCTTCTCATCTTTAACATGGGAAAGCGCGTTTTCGACAGTATAAACCGCATTATAATAGGTGAAATCCATCTCGCCCGCAGTGTTTGTCTTTTCATTGTGGTAAAGCATATGGTATTTATTGGCAGGACCATGAAAAACAAGATCTTTTTCACGCTCAGTCAAGTCTTTAAACGGCACATCAGTACGCACGCCCAGATTGTCACGCGCAATATCCTTCATCAATGACCACATCAGCGTCTGCCATGGCGCGACTGCGCCCTCATCAATAGTCAGCGAATCATCAGGCACGAGCGTTGCCTCGTCTACTGTACGCACAGTGCCCGTACCATCGCAGCAGCGGCATGCGCCCGTAGAATTAAAGGCAAGCTCCTCCGCCCCGGGCGCAAAAAAGCTCTCCCCACATTCAGGGCAGACAAGCGCGCGTTCGGCGGCCACATTTAAAGACGGCGCCACATAATGCCCATTCGGACAGCGGTGTGAGGCGAGTCTCGAAAACATCAGTCTAAGGCTGTTTAAAAGCTCCGTACCAGTCCCAAATGTACTCCGTATTCCCGGTACCCCGGGGCGCTGCCGCAGCGCAAGCGAAGCGGGAACATACAAGACCTCGTCAACCTGCGCCCTCTCTGCCTGCGTCATGCGCCGTCTGGTATATGTAGACAAGGATTCCAGATACCGCCGCGAGCCCTCCGCATACAGCACGCCCAGCGCAAGCGACGACTTACCCGAGCCTGAAACTCCCGCTATTCCCACGATTTTGTTGAGCGGAATATCTACATCTATGTTTTTGAGATTATGCACCCTGGCACCGCGCACCTTTATGTGCGTCGGAATTTTTTCCTCATTCATAGCCTTTGCCCACGCTTTCTATTCTATACCTTTATATTCCCACTTACCCTTGTGGTACCGTCCCATACTCACCACAGCGGTCAGCGCCCATGTAAGGCCTGTCGTCAGGAAAATACCCCACATTCCAATAAACGGTATCTTAGTAAGCGGTATCGCAAAGCCTACGCGCCCCGCGACCTCCATAAGCCCGTTTACCATGGCGTACATGGCATCCCCTGCGCCGTTCAGCACGCTGCGCGCCACATAAATCATACCCAGGAAAAAGTAAAACCAGCTCGTAATCGAAATACCCTTTGCCCCAATCGCAACCACATCGGAATCCGTAACAAAAATACGCATTATCACATCTCCAAAAAACTGCGTCGGAATAAGCATAATGGCGCTAAACACTGCCACGCTCACAAAGCCGACCTTATACCCCTGCTTAACCCTGTCAATCCTGCCCGCGCCGACATTTTGCCCTGTGTAAGTGGTTATCGCCGCGCCGAGCGAATTGTACGGCTGCTGTACAAGCTGCTCAATCCTGCCAAGCGCTGTGTTTGCCGCCACCACCTCTTCGCCAAAGCCATTGACGACCCTCTGCAGGAAAATGCATGAAAACGCGATAAGCGAGTTTTGCAGCGCGATGGGCAGTCCCAGAGTAAAACATCTTGAAATAATGTCCATGCGCATTTCCCTGTATTCCTTCCTTATCCTGAAATACGGAATTTTCCAGAGCGCATACGCAAACGCGCCGACCGCCGCGACAAGCTGCGCTATTACTGTGGCAAGCGCCACGCCGAATACCGACCACTTAAAGCTGATAACAAACAGCAGGTCAAGTCCGATATTTATAAGGCAGGACACCACCATAAAATAAAGCGGTGTTTTGGAATCGCCTAACGCGCGGAGCACAGCCGCCACTCCGTTATAGGCAGCTATCGCCAGAATGCCCGCGCATGACACGCGCATATAAATAACCGCGTCTTTGAGAATCGCCTCGGGAGTGTCAAGCGCGCGCAGAACCCATTCCGCGCACAATACTCCGAGTATTCCCGTAATTACTGACACTATCGCGAGCAGGTAGATACCGTTTATAATGCTGCGCTCGACCATGTCCTTTTTATCTGCGCCAAAATACTGCGACACAACCACGCCGACACCCGCGGAAATACCAAAGCTCATCGCAAAAAACAAAAAATTAAGCGAGCCCGTAGCGCCCACCGACGCAAGCGCGTTTGCACCGACAAACCGCCCCACGACGATAGAATCGACCATATTATAAAACTGCTGAAAAAGATTGCCTATAAGCATAGGCAGCGTGAATGACAAAAGAAGCTTTGTCGGACTCCCTTCCGTCATATTGTAGACTGACTTTTTTTCGTTCTCCATAGCATTAATCTCCTTTTATTTCATTATGCTATCATAACACTATTTCCACGAAATGCAATAGGCTGAACAATTATTTTCAGCAATATATTTCAAGCTCCACATTAAGCTTTCCTTTCCGCGTCTCGCCCGACACGCCGCCGTACCGAAAGCGTCCATAACCGCGCACAGTTACCTTGTCACCCGCCTTGAGCTGCCCGCTGTTGTTCTCGTTCAGCCGCCCATTCACAAACACGCGCTTGCCTCTAAACAACTCCACACTGTCGCTCCTTGAGAGATTATACGCCTTGGCGATAACGCCGTCCGCCCTCTCCGCGCTTACCTGCACAGTTTTGTGCTCCACCCGCGCCACAGTGCTTTCAGGTATATGCTTCGCGGGCTTGCACAGCACTATGGTATGGCGTACCTTGTTAAGATTGTCCGTTATGTACGGCGCCATTTTTTCACTGCAGAACAAAAACGCGCTTTTATCCTTTATCACGATATCTCCAAATGTGCTGCGCTCAATCCCCAGATTCATCAGCGCGCCAAGATAGTCCCTATGCGTGAGCGTCTCGCCAAACTTTTCGACCACAGGGGAAATCTCTATGCAGACAATCGGAAACTCCTCAGCATACCCGCAAAGCTCCTCGTCGCCAAACCTCAGCATGACGCGCTCGCAGTCATTCGTCCCACCATACGCCGTAACCGTCACATAAGACAGCTCCGATTCCATCTGATAATATATATCAAGCTCAGCCATAGACAAAAAGCCCGTAAAAAAATACTGACTATGGTTATAAGCCTTGTCCGCAAGCTCCTTTAACCTCTTTCTAAATAACGCTTCTTCATTGTCCATCCCAATCCTCCATACTGCCATCTACAACAATTCTCTACCGTCAATTCTCCTGCAAAGTAAATGCAGCCGCAAATAAGCGCACTCGCAAGCCGCCATTAATCAGTCCTCAAAAATTTCATCAATACAAGTTTTCTCAAATCAGCCCTCATTTTCAAGCTCCTCCAGATACCCTCCGTCCCAGAGAAGTATCTTCAATTTCCGCGCCGCCTCAATCGCCGCTTTTGTGAAATACTGATTGGTAAGCACGCACCCTACCATTCGGTCATAATAGTCCCTTCCCGCATACGCCTCCTGCACAGCCTTCACTCCCACAGGACCACTGTAACGCTTGCACTGTATGGCATAAGTCACGCCCTCCTTTTGGGCAAGGATATCTACACCGTAATCCCCGCTGCCCCGCGTGACCTCCACCTCGCAAAAGCCATGCTTTTCCAAAAGCCCAGCGCAGTAATACTCAAAATCGTGCCCGTCCATCTCATCAAAACGCTTTAAATACCTACCCCTCTTATAATACCTGCATACCGCTAGAATCACAGCCGCCGCTAGAACCAGCCCCGCTAGAATCGCGGCATACGCCTTTACATCAAACGCTATCTCGCCCATCTGCCCTGCCTGCTCCTCTGCAAAAAAATAATCAACCAGTACAACTATACCACGCAAACATTCGTTCTGCAACATAAAAATTAACGATACAAAAATTTATATTTATCTCTTTACAAATCCCCATGCATAGTGTATAGTGTCCCTATAAAATATTATCCAACTACGCAGAGTAGGATTGTGTGCGTCAAGTGCCTTGTGGACAGGGAGTTGCCATAGGGACGAAAAGGGCTTTGCAAGTATGCCCTTGCGGTACAGAATCCGCATCCCGCTGCTACATATTTGAAAATGATTTTAATTCTCATTTGTGTAGTTAAAGGCTGCCGTATAAACTACATAAAGGAGGATTTTTATTATGCAGAAAATCAAAAAGCTTTACTCTGACTCATTAAAGGAGCTTTCCGTCACCAGAAACCTTGTCTTCTGCGGTCTTATGGCCGCGCTTGCGATAGTGTTGAATTATACTACCTCTATTTACATTACCCCCAATATCCGCATAGGCTTTTCGGGAATCCCAAACCGCATTGTTGAGTACATGTTCGGTCCCGCTATCGGTGCTATTTTCGGCGGCATGCTTGATATACTGAAATACATACTAAAGCCAAGCGGCGCGTTTTTCTTCGGCTACACCTTCAACGTGATTGTCGCGGGAATAATCTACGGCTCTATCCTCTACAAACGCCCTGTAAAAATCCGATACATCCTGCTTGCCGAGTTTCTCGTAAAGGCGATAGTCAACTGCTTTTTAAACACGCTCTGGCTCTCCTTGCTGAACGGAAACGCGTTTATGGCTATTCTGCCCGCGCGCGTCATCAAAAATATCATAATGCTGCCCATAGATACGGCAATCATATACTTTGCGCTCAATGTAGTAAACCGCATAAGGAAATCGCTGTAAGGTCAGCCAATTTCTGCCGAATTTAAAATCAGCCTTTTCTAAATCTCCCGATTGTGCTACAATATTTATGATATTGCTTATAACACAGGACATGGCTTTTGCCGCCATTGTACTGTCATATCTGATTAAACCGCCTATAAGCGGGGAGCATGGGGGATTAAAATGATACATGTTTACCACAAAATATTCACAGATTTTAAGAAGCTTACAAACAAAGCCGCATTCATATGGCTTGCTTTTATGACACTCGTGTCACTTTCCATCTGCCTGTTATGTATGTTCAAGGCGCTGCCGCCACAGGCGATGTACTCGCTCATATGGCTGGTACCCACAGGACTTGCATTGCTTATAGCCCTGCATATATACAACCGCAAGGCAGACCTTATAATCAAAAACCGACTTATCGCAATGACGGTCTCTCACGCCAGACAAACTTTTGAGGAATATTGCCGCGATTTTCCCGATACATACATAAGCGACAGCCGTATAAAGATGTGCTACCTGTCAAGAAACGGCATTGACGTGGACGGAGCGCTCAGACGCCTTAATTCAAATATCGACGCCTACAACAGACTTGCGCTTTCTTTTACAAAGGAATGTGGCAAATTTGAAGATGAGCTTTACGATTTGCTTACCCCTCAGACACTTTTGCAATACGCCGCAAAGGCTCACGCGCTAAGGGTTCAGTCAAACAAGCTCGGACTTACGAAGCTTACGGATACGATATTTTTTCACGAGATTGAGGCGTACAGCAGATGCTATGATACGGTCAAGTCAAATTGGGGCAAGCTTTCCTTAGACCTTGACGAAGCATATGGACACCTGTCAAAATACATTAAATCACTCGGGCTTGAGGACAATAACGACACTTTTAACAAAGGCATGACGCTTCAAAAATGGAATGCGCAGCTTCAGGAAGCGTTTAAGGCGCTTGAGGCATACGACACCGACAAGGCAAAGCATATTTTCAATGAACTCATCAGCCGTCAGCCTGATACCGATATTTCCAAAACCCTTCAGGAAATCGTGTCAAACATTGATGAGATTACGACGGGCGCGTATTGATTTGCATTAACATTAATCTTTAACATAAAAAGAGGCTGTCACAGCCTCTTTTTTCATTTACATTCCGTCTTACATCCGTTTTAAAAATCCGCGTTCTCCGAATCAAAAAGCAGCATTTCAAGATTTTCAATATCCTTCGAGTTTGGTGTCCATACATCGTCGATTAATTCAATCTTTACAGTCGTCGTCGCAGGCTCCGCATACTCCGCGTTGGCTATAGCGTCCTTCATGCTGTCCTTTAATGCCACGAGCAACGCGTCCGTCATTTCCTCCTCGGTAGGAAGCTGCGCCTCATCCGCAACTCCTGACCACTCCGTATACAAGTTCGTGACAGCCGTCTCATAGTTTGCAAGCATAGCCTCAAAAATCATCATCTTCTCATAGGTTATGGTCACTACCCACTCATCATCCTGCTTCTCCGCGCTATCCACCGTATACTTGGCATTGCCGTACATATCCTGCACCAACTGGCGGAACTCCGCTTCAAGCTCGTCCGAAACGGTAACGCCCTCCAAAAATTTAGTCATCGCCGTATCAACGCCCGATTCATAGACCTTAGCCGCCTCCTCAGCCGTACCAAGCTTCAAGTCCATAAATTCCGTAGTATCGTTCTTGTAGCTCAAATCAAGCATAGCCTGAAGATACGCCCTTGCGTCAAACTTATTGCCGCAGCCTCCAAGAACGCCCACAACCAACACGCACGCCAACAAAAGCGCGATTCTTCTTGTTTTTTTCATTTCTCTTCTCCCTTTTAATAAAAATTTTAGGATGCCGTTGCACCCAGTTAGTAACTTTATCACTTGCACATTTATAAGTCAATACAATTGTTTTAAAGTATGTGTTTTTTCGCATTTTGTGCAAAATATATGCAAATTTATATCAACCCATAAAGCTTCAGCAGATAAAGCCACAGCGTAATGAATACGGAGCTTAAAAATGTCGTGGACACGACGCAGCTTGACGAAAGCACGCCCTCATGCCCCATATTCCTTGACATTATGTAGCAGCTTACCGTAGTCGGCGCGCCAAGCATTATAAGTATCGCCACCATTTTTTCGTTGGTAAAGCCAAGCCATGCCGCCATAGGGAGAAAAATCGCGGGCATCACAAATAGCTTTATCAGAGTGCTTATAATCGTAGGCTTTATTTTAGCAAGCGCCTTCCTGCCCTCAAAACCCGCGCCAAGCCCTATCAGGGCGAGCGGCGTTGCAAGCTGCGAAAAGTTGTGCAGGGTCTTGCTTATGATTACGGGCATATTAATCCTTGCCACAGATATTATCATTCCGAGCAGTATTCCGAGGATAATCGGATTCGTCGCTATGCCTTTCAGCGACTTTTTTAGTCCCGCCATGTCAAAGCCGCTGCTGCCCGGCGCGGTAAACGACAATATTATGACCGCCGCCACATTGTAAAGCGGCACAGTGGCAAGTATCATCAGCGGCGCTATAGAGCTTGAGCCGTATATGTTCTGAATAAACGCCACGCCAAGCACTGCGGCGCTGCCCCTGTAGGACGCCTGTATGAATTCCCCTCTCAGCTCCTTTTCTTTCACGAACAACACGCTGAAAAGCGATATGACCAGTATGCACAAAAGCGTCACGCCAAAGCAGAACACCACAAATTTAAAGTCCCACACAGCATAAAAATCCGCCTCCGAGATGTCAACCACCAGCAGTATCGGAAGCGTCACCTTATAGTTAAATGAATTGAGCGTCGCCACAAAACCGTCGTCCACCATATTAATCCGCCTGAGCACATAGCCCGCCACCATCACAAGAAATATGGGGAGCGTAGCATTGAGACTGAAAATCAAATTTTCCATTGCAAAAGCCGCCTTTCACACCTATTATAAACCAGCCCTCTACCGAAAGCAATGCTTCCTGCCACAGATGCGCCGCAATTTTTCCAAGCCATATATAAGGTGTGGAAGAAAATCCCCCACACCTTACATAAAATCACTTTTAAATTGTCCTGCCTTACCTGAACTCGTCATCTTCCACAGGCTTAAAGTAGTCGTCATATTTTTCGTCTATATGCTTCATAAACACGCGGTAGAAGAAGAACGACTGCACATATGACAACAACGCCATCCCCAGAAAAAGCATAATGCTGTTTGCCACGACGGAGACAAGGTTGGCATATACCGCCACCGCCGTTATCACCAGTACGATTGCCGTATAAGGCAGATAGCCTATCGCAAAAGCCGCCGCGTTCTTAATGAGATTTAGCGTAGTTCCCGTAAATTTGGCAAACACCGGAAAAATCCACAGTTCCACCACAAACAGCATTATCGCCACCACCGCGCTCAAAACAAGCATTATGCCGCTTACCGCACTGTCCACCCGACTCCAAAATATGAAATCGCCGAAAAGCATCCCTCCGCACAGCAGCATAAGCAGCCATACAGGAGTAATCTGCCTAAAGCTTTCCCTAAAGCTCTTAAAGAACCTCTTTACCACATATCCGTCGCCGCACCTGATTGAAGTGATGCTCACATAATACATAGCCGTAGTGGACGCCCCTATAGTGATGATGGGAATACTGCAAATCAACCAAAGCACATTCAGCACCACCAAATCCGTAAGCTTATTCAAAAACGCGATTACCGGTGAATCCGACATTTATTTCCTCATTTCCGCGCCGCCTTACGCGCATATCTATATCAGTCCTTTGCCTTTCCCTACTTAATGCCGCTGATAGCCACTGATTCGATGATTACTCTCTGGAAACAGAAGAACAGCACAATCGTAGGTATCATGGCAATTACCGATGCCGCCATAATCAGCGCGTAATCACTCTGTATCGAGTAGTAAGTATTAAATGAACGGATAACTACCTGCAGCGTCCATGTTGACTCGCTGCGCAGGAAAATAGTAGGCGCAAGGTAATCATTCCATATGCCCATAAACCACAGCGTAAGCTGCGTGCCTACCGCGCCCTTCATGAGCGGGAAGAATATCTGCAAAAATGTCCTGAAATATCCGCATCCGTCAAGCTTTGCCGCATCCATAAGGTCGTTTGGTATACTCGTCAAATTCTGTCTAAGGAAGAATACCATGCTCACATTACCAAAGCAGGCGGGAATAATCAGCGGAAGCAGCGTATCCGTCCATTTCAAATTAGTAAACATTACATACTGGGGAATCATGATAACCGCGAAAGGTATCATAATCGTCGCCAATAATCCCATGAATATGGCGCCCTTTCCCCTAAACTCCATCTTGGCAAACGCAAAAGCCGCAAGAGATGAGGTGAAACCGCCGATAAGCAATACAGGCACTTCAACCTTGATAGTGTTCAAAACGCCCGATATAAAGTTACCCTTGCTCATAACCTCAGAGTATTTGCCCCACACCCATGGGTTGGGGATGACCTTGAGCTGCCCTGACAAATACTGGTTTTTCGTCATAAACGAGGTCATTATCATATAGAAAAACGGGAAAACCATCACTACCGCGCCCAATGCCAACAGTATAAAAACAATTATGTTTATCCGGCGCTCTTTCTTGGAGGTAACCCCCGAAGCTGCTAAATCCTTACTTGCCATTCTCTATTCCCTCCTATTCTATAGTCTTAACCCATTTATCCTGGCCGACAAAGTTAATCAGCGTAATGATAAAGATAATAATCGCCAGAATAACCGCAATCGCGCTCGCGTAACCAAGCTGGTAGCTCTCAAACGCCTTTTGGTACAGATAGAATACGATTGTCGCCGCGCTGTAGCCGATACCGCCGTTGCCGCCCGGAGTCATTACCTGCACCTCTACGAATACTTGGAAACCGCCGATAAGCGTCGTCACCAATATGTAGAATGTAACTGGTGAAAGCAGCGGCAGCGTGATATTCCTAAACTTCTGCCAGCCGTTTGCGCCGTCAACCATCGCCGCCTCATAGTACGACCTCGGAATATTCTGCAAACCTGCCAGGTAAAGTATGATAGAACTTCCCAAGCCCTTCCAAACCATGAATATTATCATGGAAACCTTGATAAGCACCTCATCGCCCAGCCAGTTGGGACCATGCCTGCCTGTCAGCGTCTTGATAATTACATTCAAAAGACCGTAATCATAATTATAAACCCATGCCCACAAAATGGAAACCGCTACAAGAGAAGAAATTACCGGTATGTAGTACATTGTACGCAGCACCCTCACGCCCGGGATTTTGCGGTTCATTCCCATAGCGCATATCAGCCCCAGCGCCATGCCGATAGGAATACCTATAAGGTATATTATCGTAGTTACAAGAGTCTGCCAGAATTTTGAATCCTTGAACAACGCCACGTAATTGTCCAAGCCGCAAAATCTGTCGAGCATTCCCTGAATCCCCTTAGCGCCGTTCCATGTGGTAAGGGATGTCAGTACGGCGAAAACAATAGGCCAGAGCATAAACAGCAGAAAGCCTATCGCCGGAGCAGCCACAAACAAAAGGCCTATTCTTTCCTCCCGTTTTGCCATCGCTGACAATTTCACTTTTACTTTAGGTTTGTTTTCCTTCATCGCGCTCTTAATACCTCCTTTTTATTTAAAAAGAGGAGCATAACGATAAGCCCCTCTTTTTTTATATTACCCCGACAAACTATAACCCCTTTATTCGTACATCATTATTGCGCCATATTATTATTGCGCCGCCGCCTTCATAGCGTTTGCGTTGTCCAGTGCCGCCTGCATAGCCGGCTGTACCTCCGCGCAATACTCTGCCGCCGTCTTTTCACCCGTCAATACATACTCATAACCGCCGCTGAGGAACTCGTTCCACCAGTCCGCATTGTATGTATAAGTGGTTTCAACGAAGATACCCTTATATTTGTCAGTACCCTCGATATAATTGAAGATTACGTCTACATTGTCGCCGTAAGGGATTGTACCGTCTTCAATTCTTGCCTTAAAGTCGCCCTTTGCATAGCTCATCGTGTTAGGTATCTGAAGTGACGCACCCGTCGTCTCGCCTGAAAGCACTCTCTGTCCCTCAAGGTCCGTCGAGAACAGCGTAATCAATGCCGCTGCTGCCTCGGGAGAAGGCGTATCCGCTGAAATAGCAAAACCTACCGAACCGTTACGTGTCATAGACACCCCTGTAGAACCTACAGGCCATGCGCATAAGCCCCACTCGTACGGGAACGTATTCTCGTCCATAAACGCGCCTACATCCCATGTACCGCAAGCGTAGAAACCAATCTGTCCGTCAAGCCATCTCTGATATCCGCCAAGAGCCGTATCCTGCTCAACCGTAGGAGTTACATGATACTTGCAGGTAAGGTCGGCAAAGAACTGGAACGCGTCGATAAACTCCTGCTGTCCATCAATAACAACCTGCGTATAATCATCATTGAGGAAATGTCCGCCATTTGTGTAAACAAACGCGTCCAAAGCCCACTGCAAAGCATTACTTACACCCCACTGGTCAATCTCGCCGTCGCCGTCCTTGTCGATAGTAAGCTTCTGGCATACCTCAACGAACTCATCCCATGTGTAAGGATTCTCAGGATCGGGATACTCAACTCCGCACTCGTCAAACAACGTCTTGTTGTAAGCAAACGCAAATGTTGACAAATCCTTAGGCAGGCAGTACAAAGAACCTGATCCTGATTCCTTGCCGTCATAGCGGTACGCCGACGTAATTGCCGGCCAAAGGTCCGCGATTGTCTCCTCCGGCACATAATCATCAAGAGGAAGAAGATATCCGTCGTCTACATTGCTTGCAAGTCCGTCAGGACCTACATAGAAAATATCAGGCATATCGCCGGCAGCCTTGTAAGCCATAAGCTTCTGACCATACTCGTCAGCCGTAGTAACCTCAAATGTAACCTTCGCGCCCGTACTCTCCGTAAACCTGTCAATCAATGACTGATAAACCGTCTTCTCATGGTCCTGAGCGTATATAAATACCGTCAAATCCGCATCGCTGTAGTCACCCTCAACCGCAATATTCTCCGTTGCCGATGCATCTACAGTAATCTGTGCGCCTACACTCTCCGTAGTCTCTCCCGTCGCGCTAGTCTCAGCAGTATTTGCGCTCGTATCCGCAGCGTCTCCCCCATCCGAAGAACCACCGCCGCAGCCCGCAAGAGTAGTAGCCGCAAACGTCGTCGCCATAAACAAAGCAATAATTTTCTTTTTCATAGAATCCTCCATTCCGTTAATTATTTGTTTAGGCTCATAAAGCCCATACGCGGAAATCCTCCCGCCTTGCTATATAATAATTGCACCATACAGCTTAACAAAACCCACACCGTTTTTATACATTTTTTCACTTTCCCATATGTATGCAAACCGCTCTTTTATGCAACCTTTGCACTTTTTTAAAGTTTTATTAAACTATATGTACATTTTATAAAATACATACCCCTTTGTCAACATATATTTAACAAATTATGAATTTTCTGTGACTATCCACAAAACCAGCCCGAGCAACAACCTAAATCATTCCTCACTCATCCAAATACTGCACCCCCCAAACCGTCTGATTATTACTCCCCACTCCCATAAAGCATCTGGTACGATTCCCCGCCTCATCATCCATATCAATCAAAACTCCGCCATACTCAACCCCCTCAATCGTCACACTCATATACACACTGCCCTCCTCAAGCTCATACATACCCGACAAAGTTTCCCCTTCGATTTTCCCATTTTTGAGTTGTACAGCCTCCGCAGCATGAATATCCTTCCCTATATCCGTTCCATGATTCAGAAAATACCACGTACCACCAATATCTCCGCTCTTATAGCCATCTACATTCAATTTCTCCCCACTATACGCAAACGGCGCCGCCACAAGCCATCCCTGTTCATTCCTAAACATCTGATGCACTCTAGGCTCATGATACTCACTACCATTGTCAAAACGCTGATGATACACAAGATACAGATTCCCGTCAGACGCCTCCAACATAGAGCAATGCCCCGGCGCCATATATGCCGTCTTCAAACTAGGCAATATATAATTTCCCATCATCTTTACGCCATACTCCTGATGATTCGTCACATACCCAAAAGTATTTCCCGCAGCGTCCACATAAGGTCCATCCACATTTTCAGAGCGGTAACACCTAATCTGATAACCGCCCTCACGCGTAAGCCCCCCATATGACACAAGCAGATAATACCACCCTGTCTGCGCATCATAATGAATATACGGGCCTTCGCAAGAATTATGCAGACCTCCTATCAGGTACTTTCCAAAATATTTGTCCGTATGCGTTTCATCATCCTGCTCCGGGTGAATAGGATAACCTGTAGCTTCATCTATCTCAAGCAGCCATATGCCGCCTGACCATGAGCCATAAACCATCCACATTTTCCCGTCCTTATCACGAAAAACAGTCGGATCGATACAGTTTGGATAATTCAGGTTGTTGTACTGGGCGGACGAAAGATATGTCGAAACATTCGCGTCCTCACCCATAATCTCCTTAAAGTTCGTATTTTCCACAGTAAGCGCCGTAAAGCCTGAATAAAGCAAAGTATCTATATATGTATAAGGTCCCGTTATCTCGTCCGCCGTCGCAAAGCATATTGTCGAAGTCCTGTAATCGTGACTTGTCGAAAAATACATTACCCACTTTTTCATGACTTCATTATAGATGACGTCGGGCGCCCATACCGCATAGCCGCCGTCCACATGCTCTCCTACAAACGCAAACGCCTCCATCGATTCATCAAACAGATTGTCAAACAGCGGATTCGCCGCGTTTACTCCGCTTGCAAAGGATTTCCAGCTCATCAGGTCATCACTCTGCGCCGCCTCCATATGCGAGCCGAATATATAATATTTACCGTCACTTTCCACTATGGACGGGTCATGTACCGACACGCCTATCGTCTGGGCGCCCTGCTCAATCTCATCCGCAGTCTTCCCTTGGTTCTTGCTCCCGCCGCAGCCTGACAGCGCAAATACCGCCAACGCCAGTGATACCGCAAAGCACATTTTTCTGCGCGCCTTATCTAATTTGCTTGATTTACCCACTCCGCTCATTTAACCTACCTCCGACAAATTTTTATAACCACCGATAATTATATAATAGCTTTTAACGCGCCATATTTCAAGAAATAATTAGTATTGTACAGACATTATGTTGTGTTATAATATATTAAAAGCTATGCTATAGCAATCAGTAAAGGAGCGTGTGCCATGAATACTATCAACTATCCACAAAAACCACCCGCAATTCCGCCAAAGCCCTCGTCTACAGAAAGAAACGTATGCGGCGAAAACGGAACCTGGTTCACCCACGACCCCGCGATTTACCATGATGCCGAGAGCGGCAATTACTATGTCTACAGCACAGGCGCGTTCTGCCAGCGTTCGAGTGATTTGCTGCATTGGGAAAGCCTAGGCAAAGTGGTGGACAATCCGCCGAAAGAGTCTTCAGAGTGGACAGGCAGCACGGACATATGGGCGCCCGACATCGTCAAGGTCGGCAACGAATACAGGCTATACTGCTCAAACTCGTCATGGGGAGTGCGGCAGTCCTGCATATTCCTCGCTGTTTCCGATTCACCCGAGGGACCTTTTATTCCAAGAGGGTGCGTACTCAAAACCACGGACGAACTTCCCGTAAACGCAATCGACGCCAACATCATAGAGGATGAAAAAACAGGAAAAATGTATATGCTCTACGGCTCCTTCTGGGGCGGCTGCCATATGATTTTGCTTGACAAGGCAACAGGGCTTGCCGCGGAAGACGGCATCGGCGTATGCGTCGCGCGGCGTCCTAGCTGGACGGACTGCTCTATCGAGGGACCTTATATGATATACCACAAGGAGAGCGGATATTATTTCCTGTTTGTTTCCTACGGCTCACTAAACAGCGACTACAATATCCGCGTAGGACGCAGCCGCAACGTCACAGGACCTTTTTTAGATTATAATGGCAGGGACATGACGGATTTGGATGATTATGACGCGAGTGTTGGTTTTATGCTTTCCTGCGGCTACCGCTGGCTTGACGGTACGCCTTATATGGCTCCGGGACACAATTCAGTATTACAGGATTTTGACGGCAGCTTTTATCTGGTATCGCACATCAGACCGCTAAATTTTTACGGGACGTTTGAGCCATCATTGATGCAGATAAGGCGGATGTACATGACTCCTGATAATTGGTTTGTCGCGGCATCGCAGCCTTACGCCGGCGAAAAGCCGCAGCCGCTCTCTCCCGAGGATTTAGTCGGATATTACGAGCGGATAAACCTCACGCCGTCAGCGCCCCAAGGCATCCAACACGCGCATCCCTTTAAGCTGCTTGAGGGCGGACGCATGGAATCCTGCTCGGTAATCGGCGCCTGGCATATGCTTGATGATTTTTCACTTGAAATACAATACGGGAACACTACAGAATACATTGTCGCAACCCCGGGCTGGGACTGGGAGCTTGAAAGACCTACCCTAATCATGTCGGGGCTCACAAACAAAGGGCTTTGCACCTGGTACAAAAAAAGACCGTAATATACATATGTAAAACACAAAAAGCTTTATGCCTCCCACCGGAAGCATAAAGCTTTTTTATTCAAGCAGTCTGAAAAAACTTCTACTGACTATTATCTGCCGAACTGAGCGTCATTGTTGCCGCTGTCAGTTGTCCACATCTCGAGCATGTTGATAGGGTCGTTGAAGTCTGCAAGCCAGCCGTTACGCGCTATATCGTAGTTGCCTGACTTTCTCTCCTCGAGGAATACGTTCCAGTCAACAGTCTTGATCGTCATGTTGATGCCGATTGCTGCAAAATCCTGCTGAAGTGACTCAGCGATTGCCACATGACCCGTACCCTCGTTCGTAAGGTACTCAAACGTGATAGGCGTAGAGTCTGAAAGCATGTTGTCATCCGTAAACTCATAGCCCGCGCTCTTTAAAAGCTCTACCGCCTGCTCTAAGTTCTCGTCAAGCGCATAGGGGTCAAAGTAACCTTCCGTATCAGCGTCGGGATATGTGTAATCGCTATCGTTTGCCTTGAATACGCCGCCGTTGCCGTCAGCCATGCCTGTAGGAATAAACGTGTTCGCGGGCTGCTGACCTGTCTGACCGATATTCTCAACGATATAGTCGCGGTCTACAAGGAGCGCGAACGCACGGCGCATAGCGTTTGCCTGTGCGGGCGTCTTGCCCTCAAAGAGCGAGCTCTTTACGTTGAAGCTTACATAGTATGTGCCAAGGTTGTCAACAATGTGGAACTCAGGGTTGTCAAGCAGCGCCTGAATCTCATCCGTAGGAACAGTATCCGCAAAATCAAGGTCGCCCGCGTTGTATGCCGCATAAATAGCCGTATCGTCAGCACTCAGCATGAAGTGGATTGTCTCTACCTTGACGTCATCTGCCTTGTGGTAGTTAGGGTTCTTTACATAAGTCATAGACTCGTCATGTACCCACTCTGAAAGCGTATATGCGCCGTTGCTTATAAAGCCTGCCTCCTGGCACCAAGCGCCGGGATTCGTCTGCCAGTCTGCCGCGCCCTCAACCTCTGACTGCTTTACGGGATAGTAAGCAGGGAAAGCTAAAAGGTCAAGGAAGTAAGCGCAAGGTGCGTTAAGCACGATTGTAAGCGACTGACCGTCCTCGCTTGCCGTTACGTTAAGCGTGCCGTCGCCATTTGATGCGATTGCGTCAAACATATACGCGTAGTCAGCGGCTGTTTCAGGAGCCACTGCACGATTCCATGAATATACAAAGTCATTTGCGTTGAGCTCTGAGCCGTCAGACCATTTAAGGTCGGGAAGAAGGTTTACCGTGTATGTCAGACCGTCGTCGCTAACCGTGTAGTCGGAAGCCAAATCAGGCTGTAGGTTGCCGTTAGAATCATAAGTATAAAGACCTGCGAAGCTGTTTACCGCAAGGCATGCGCCGTCAACTGAGCTGTTGAGCGCGGGATCAAGGTAATCAGGCTCAGACGCAAGGTTGATTCTCAAAGTATCCGAGTCAGTCTCCGCGAACTGGAAATACTTAAATCCGTACAGGTTAGAGTAAATGTTTGAAACATTCGGCTTCTGTAAATAAATGTCGTTGTAGTAGTAAAGGGGCAGAAGCGCGCCCGTCTCCATAAGGATGTCCTCCGCGTCATGCATAAGCGCCTCGCGCTCCTTGTAATCCGTAGTGGTCTTAATCTCCTTAATCAAGGCATTATAGCTGTCCCAGTTAGATGGGTCAACCGCCTCCGCACTCTCGTCCGCACCCGCTTCCGTAGAAGCCTCCGCGGTTGTTTCCGCAGCAGCCGTTTCAGCGGGAGCCGCCTCCGTCGTGCCTGTTTCCGCAGCGCCCTGTGTATCTGCCGCAGGCGCGTCAGAAGAACCGCCGCACGCAGACAACGTAGTTACAGCCAAAGTAAGCGCCAAAAACATTGCCGTCTTTCTTTTCATAATATAATTCCTCCTTTTTCCCTTTATGGGATAATTAATATATTGTATTACATCAGGCGCTTTCACGCCTGTTAATACCTATCTGTTGTGGCACGCCACCATATGCCCGCCGCCCTTGTCGGTAAGCGCAGGACAAGACTCCGCGCACTTGTCCGTCGCATAGCGGCATCTCGTGCGGAAAGCGCAGCCCGTAGGCATATTCATAGGGCTTGGCACATCGCCCGAAAGCACTATCCGCTGACTTTTCTTTGCGGTAATCGGATCGGGTATGGGCACCGCGCTCAAAAGCGACTCCGTATATGGGTGAATAGGGTGGTCATAAACCTCGTCTGCGTCTCCAATCTCGACCACCTTGCCAAGATACATGACCGCAATCCTATTTGAAATATGCCTTACCACAAGCAGGTCATGCGCGATGAAAAGGTACGCCACACCGAGCTTTTCCTGCAAATCCTCAAACATGTTTATAACCTGCGCCTGAATGGAAACGTCAAGCGCGCTCACAGCCTCGTCGCACACGATAAACTTGGGATTCACCGCAAGTGCCCTCGCGATGCCGATACGCTGTCTTTGTCCGCCCGAAAACTCGTGCGCATAGCGCGTCGCATGCTCGGCGTTAAGCCCGACAAGCTCCATCAGCCCCAAAATCTTTTCGCGGCGCTCCTTCTTGTCGGCATAAAGCTTATGCACGTCAAGCGGCTCGCCTATGATATCCTCCACAGTCATCCGCGGATTAAGCGACGAATATGGGTCTTGAAAAACCATCTGCATATTCTTCCTGTGTTCAGCCATATTTTTGTCCGTTATGACCTCGCCGTTGTACTTTACAGTGCCCGCCGTCGGCTCATAAAGCCTTAAAATAGAGCGTCCCACCGTCGTCTTGCCGCAGCCCGACTCGCCTACAAGCCCTAGAGTCTCGCCCTCCTTTATGTTGAAGGTAACCCCGTCTACGGCTTTAAGCGGCGTAGTCTTGAAAAAGCCCGTCTTTATCGGAAAATACTGTTTTAAGTCCTCAACCTCTATCAAATATTCACTGCTCATCTGGCGCTTTCTCCCTTCTGTGCCTCATAAAGCTGCTTGTAAGCAAGCCAGCAGCACGAATAATGTCCGTCAGGCATCTGCACCTGCGGCGGAACCTCGGTCAGACAGATTTTCATTGCCTCGTCACACCTTGCGCAGAACGCGCAACCTTTAGGCATATTCAAAAGATTTATCGGCGTGCCCGCAATCGGCACCAGACGCTCCTTGCTGCCGTCAGCTTTCGGTATGGAGCGAAGCAGACCCTTTGTATACTCATGGGCGGGTCTGTAAAAAATATCCTCCGCCGTGCCCCTCTCGCACACGCGCCCGCCGTACATGACAATGATCTCGTCACACATGTCCGCTATAACGCCCAAGTCATGCGTTACCATGATGATCGCCATCCCAAGCTTTTTCTGCAACTCCTGCATAAGCTCCAGAATCTGCGCCTGTATCGTCACGTCAAGCGCCGTAGTCGGCTCATCGGCTATAAGGATATCCGGCTCGCACGCAAGCGCCATCGCTATCATGACGCGCTGCCGCATACCGCCCGAAAGCTCATGAGGATACTGTTTGATACGCTTCTGCGGCTCGTTTACGCCTACAAGCTCGAGCATCTCGATCGCCCTGTCCTTCGCCTGTTTTTTGTCCTTGTCGGTGTGGAGCAGAATCGCCTCCATAAGCTGATTGCCTATTGTAAACACAGGATTAAGGCTCGTCATGGGATCCTGGAAAATAATGCTGCAGCACTTTCCCCTAAAGCCCTTCATCTGCTTTTTGTCAAACTTTGTGATGTCTTGTCCCTTGTAAAGCACCTCGCCGCTCACAATGCGCCCTGTCGAAGCCAGAATCTGCATAATCGAATACGCCGTGACGCTCTTGCCCGAGCCCGACTCGCCTACAATGCCAAGTATCTTGCCCGGCGCCAGATTAAAAGTCACGCCGTTTACAGCCTTCACCTCGCCCGAATCCGTAAAAAATGATGTGTGCAAATCCTTTACCTGTAAAATATATTCTTCGCCCATCTCTCTTCCCTCCATTTTACTTTTTCAGCTTGGGATCAAACGCGTCCCTAAGCCCGTCGCCAAGCAGATTAAACGAAAGCACTATCAGACAGATGACTATGGAAGGGATTATCAGCTTGTACGGATAGCTCTGCAAGCCCTCGCGCGCGCTGTTTGCGAGGCTGCCGAGCGACGGCATCGGCGACTGTACGCCAAGCCCGATAAAGCTTAAGTAACTTTCCGTAAATATAGCCGACGGTATCTGCAGCGCGGTCGAAATAAAGATGACGCTGACGCAGTTGGGAATAATATGCTTTAATATAATCCTGCCGCTCTTTGCGCCCGTGGTCTTTGCCGCGAGGATATACTCGTTATTTTTTATAGTTAGAATCTGTCCGCGCACGAGACGCGCCATGCTGACCCAATAAAGCAGACCGTAAACTATGAAAAGCGAAATCATGTTTACGCCAAGCTTCTGGAACACCGTGCCCTCAAGCAGCGGCTTCAATGTCTCGTCAAGCACTACCGAAAGCAGGATTATTACGAGCATGTCAGGCAGCGAATAAATGATGTCGACAATCCTCATCATTATCAAGTCGACCCTGCCGCCCATATATCCCGATATGCTGCCGTACAAAAGTCCTATCACCAAAACTATGATGCTCGCAAAAAGCCCTACCGCAAGCGACACGCGCGTACCGTAAACCACGCGTATGAAATAGTCGCGGCACATAGCGTCAGTGCCCATTATGTGAGGGAATACCTCGCCGCCCTGCTCTATGTATTTTAGCTCGTTTTCGGAATACTCAAAGGGCTTTAGGTTTTTCGCCGTCTTGTCGCGCTTTCCGTTTACAGAGATAATCTCGGAATAGCTGTAGGGCACCACATGGGGCGCTATGACGATGATGCCGACGATAAGCGCCAGCACTATAATGCTCATAACAGCAAGCGGATTTTTCATAAGCTTTCTCATGCCGTCCTTAAAAAAGGTGGTGGACTCGCTCATGACGTCCTGCTGCCGTTTTTCCTCCTCCGTCGCCTTTTCAAATTTTGAAAGGTCTATCTGTGCGCTGAAAATATTTTTAGAAACTGTTTTCTGTTCTGCCACGGTTCTTCCTCCTTAATCGTCAAGCTTGATTCTTGGGTCGACTATACTGTAGACGATATCCGTTATAAGGTTCATAGTGACCATCAGAATGGCAAGGAACATCGTAGTCCCCATAATCATAGTGTAGTCGCGGTTGTTTATGCTTGATATGAATTTAGAGCCAAGACCGCCAATCGTGAAAATATTCTCCACCACGAGGCTTCCCGTAATGATGTAGGCAAGCATTGGTCCGATATACGTGATGACAGGGATAACCGCGTTTCTGAGAGCGTGCTTAAAGATAACCTTCCATCCCGCCACGCCCTTCGCGTTTGCGGTCCTGATGTAGTCCTGCCCAAGCGCGTCAAGCATACTCGTCTTTGTAAGGCGCGTGATGTACGCCATGGGATAAAGCGAAAGCGCTATTACGGGGAGGGTATAGTTTGTATTCTCCACGCTCCATACGGGAATCCATTTGAGCGCGAGGCAGAACACGTACAACAGCACCGTGGCAAGCACGAAGCTCGGCACAGCCGTGAACAGCGTCGTGAAAAATACGATAATCCTATCAATCAAAGTATTGCGCTTCAACGCGGCAAGGCTGCCAAGCACCACTCCGACAACGGCGGCAACGAGCGCCGCAAGCCCTCCAAGCTTTGCCGATATGGGGAAAGACTCGCCTATAATCGTGGAAATGCTTCTGCCGTTCTTTAAAGATACGCCCAAATCGCCTTTGAGGAAGTTCTTTAGATAAATAACGAACTGCTCCGGCACGGGCTTGTCAAGGTTATATCTTGCCTCAAGCACAAGCTGTACCTCCTTGCTCGGCGCTTTCTCCGACGCAAACGGACCGCCCGGGATGGCGTTCATCGTAAAGAAGGTGATTGCCGCGATTATGAAAACTGTTACGATGGCGAGGATGATCCTCTTAATGATGTATCTGTACATCTTCTCAACTCCTTATGCCTCATATTTCGCACAGCGCCTCGAAATCTCCGCAATATTGGCTAAACCGTGCGTTTTCAAAAAGGATTTGCAAAAAAAGACGATGATGACACTGTTGCCGTTCACCATCGTCCGACTTTCTGTATGATAATACATTTTTTATGCATTGTCAACTTTTTTGTAAGCATTTATGTATGGAAATTTTTCCGTATTTAAAAAAGACCCCTGTTTTTCGAGGTCTTTTTCCGCTGTTTTCCGATATTTTTTATTTAAATCCACATCTTCAGCATAAGCCAGATTGCGGCGCCCAGACCGCCGATAAAGGCAAAAGCGATAAGGAGTGCCGCCCCGATTGCGCCAAGCACATATATGCGCCTCTCCTGCGGAGTAAGCTCCCACTGCGGCTGATTTTGCGTTTTTTCTTCGTCTTCCGGCTCAGGCTTTTCCTTTTTTGCGCGCCGTCCAAGCGTAAAGAGCGCACCGAGCCCCTGACGGCCGATGCCGCTCATATCGGCTATGGTATGCCCGTCATCCTCCCACTTGTCATTCCCTGCCATTATTTATCGTACAAGTGGCAGACTACATAATGGCCGTCCTCCACCTCGCGCTGTACGGGCGCTTCCTCCTTGCATCTTTGCGTGCAGTTTGCGCAGCGCGTGTGGAATTTGCAGCCCGAAGGAGGATTGGCGGGAGAAGGTATCGTACCCTCGAGCACGATTCTGTTCATCTTTGCCTTGGGGTCGGGAATCGGGATTGCCGAAAACAGCGCTTTCGTGTAAGGATGCAGCGGATTCCTGAAAATATCCTCAGTCCTGCCGTACTCGACAAGATTACCCAGATACATGACGCCGACGACATCCGAAATATGTTCCACCACGGACAAATCATGCGATATAAACAAGTATGTCAGGTTTCTCTGCCTCTGCAGACTTTTCAACAGATTTATAATCTGGGCCTGTATCGAAACGTCAAGCGCAGAAACAGGCTCGTCGCACACTATAAACTCAGGGTTAAGCGCAAGCGCGCGCGCTATGCAGATACGCTGCCTCTGCCCGCCCGAAAATTCATGCGGATAACGCGCCTTGTGGAACGGCTGCAGGCCGCACTCGTCCATTACCGTATCAATATAATCGTTAAACTCCGCCTTTGACACAAGGTCGTGCTCGCGCACCGCCTCGCCTATAATCTCGCCTACCGGCAGACGCGGCGACAGGCTCGAAAACGGATCCTGGAAAATTATCTGCATCTTGGTACGCAGGGCGCGCATCTCTTTTTTGGAAAGGTCATAAACCTCCTTGCCGTTAAACAATACCTGTCCGCCCGTCTTTTCGCCCGACAGGCGAAGTATGGTGCGCCCCGTAGTAGTCTTGCCGCAGCCCGACTCGCCTACAAGCCCCATTGTCGTGCCACGCTTTAAATTAAACGTGACGCCGTCCACAGCCTTTACCTGTCCGACTGCCTTTGACATCATTCCGCCCTTTATCGGGAAATATTTTTTGAGCTCGTCAACCATAAGGATATATTGCGGATCATAAGTCACCATACCTCTATACCCCCTTTTTCTCATTACCGCTGTAGCGGTAGCAGCTTACCTTGTGAGTATCCGACAGGCTTATCTCCCCGGGATATGCGCCGTCGCACTGACCGACGCACATATTGCAGCGGTCCTTGAAATAGCAATAATTCGGCATATCTATGGGATTAGGCACTTTGCCCGGTATCGAATAAAGCTCGTCAACCTGCTTACCGACTACAGGCTTTGACGCCATAAGCCCAATCGTGTATGGATGCGCGGGATTTTCAAAAATCTCCTCCGTCGTGCCTTTCTCGACGACGCGCCCCGCGTACATGACCACCACATAATCCGCCATTTCCGCGATAACTCCCAAATCATGCGTGATAAACATAATGGACGAATTAATCTTGCTCTTTAATCCGCGCAGCAAATCAAGCACTTGCGCCTGAATCGTCACGTCAAGCGCCGTAGTCGGCTCGTCCGCTATTATCACCTTTGGATTGCATGCAAGCGCCATCGCTATGACGACGCGCTGGCGCATACCGCCCGAAAGCTCATGCGGGAACATCTTATAAACGCCCTCGCTGTTTGCTATGCCTACCATCTCCAAAAGCTCTATCGTGCGCTTTTTCATATCGTCCTTGCTCATGTCCTTGTTGTGAAGCTCAAGAACCTCCTCAAGCTGGGCGCCTATACGGAATACGGGATTGAGCGCCGTCATAGGCTCCTGAAAAATCATTGAGACGAAATTGCCACGCAAATCCTGCAGCTTTTCATACGGCATTTTCGCGATGTCATACGCCTTGTCGCCAAGGTTTAAGCGTATCTCGCCCTCGACAATCTGTCCCTGCGGCCTTTGCAGAAGCTGCATAAGCGAAAGGCTCGTCACGGATTTGCCGCAGCCCGACTCGCCTACCACGCCTACCGTCTTTCCGACAGGCACTTCAAAGGTAACGCCATCCACGCTCTTTACCACGCCCGCATCCGTAAAGAAATACGTGTGCAGGTTGTCAAACTCCACGGCGTTTTTGTCGTCATGCATAGTGGTAAGGTACTCGCTCTCAGGTACTTTTTTGCGCTTGCGCTTCTTTTCCAAATCATTTATAACTTTTCTGTTCGCTTTGGCAATCTGACGCGATTCCTTGGCGGAGAGATAGCCCTCCGATTTATTTTTTGCCATCCTCGTCTCCTCCTTAACGCTTCATCTTGGGGTCAAACGCATCGCGCAGACCGTCGCCTACAAAGTTAAAGCCAAGTACAGTAATCAACAGGCAGACGCCTGCGGGTATCCAGATAAACCAGAAGGTCGTCATTACATATGAATTGTTTACGTCCGAGATGATATTTCCCCATGACGCAAACGGGAACTTAACGCCAAGTCCAAGGAACGAAAGCGTCGCCTCCGTCAAAATCACGCTGCCCAGACCCATTGTGCAGCTCACGATAAGCTGCGGGATGACGTTCGGGATAAGATGACGGAAAATCCTGCGCGACACGCGTATGCCGCACGCCTCCGTCGCCGTCATAAACTCCTGCTCGCGCAGCGACAATATCTGTCCGCGCACTAGACGCGCAATGCCCGCCCAACCAAGCACGCCGAGTATCAGCATAAGGTACAGCATACGAAGCTGCGAGTCCACGTTCATATTGTCCATCGCCGCGCCGAGGATAATGATAATCGGCATTGACGGAATGCAGTAAAATATGTCTACAAGACGCATAATCAGGTTGTCGACCCAGCCTCCGAAGTAGCCCGAAATACCGCCCATAATGACACCCAGCGTAGTCTCGATAATCACCACTATAAAGCCGATGATAAGCGACACGCGCCCGCCGTACATAAGACGCACGAGCATGTCCATGCCGTTGTTGTCAGTGCCAAGCGGATGCGCCTTTGACGGCCTTGAATAGGTGTCGTATACATATGTCTCAGTTTCCTGCTTTACGGACCACACCTTCGTGCTCGCGTCATATGAGATGGCGTATGTATGCTCCTCGCCGCCCGCGTCGGCATACACGAACTCGTCCGTATCAGCTTCCAGAGCTTCTTCAAGGCGCTCCTTAAAGTCGCGCGTTATCTCGACTCCGTTCTCCTTTGAGGCGACTACAAAACGGCTTATGTAGCCAAGCACCAGATTGTCCTCTATGATGTTTCCGTCGCCGTCAAGCGTATAGTCCGTGCCGTCAGCCGAAAATGAGCCCTCGCCATTGACATACGCTTTCAGCGCCTCATGCTTTACGTTAAACGGAAGCTCGTCCATCTGATCCGCCGCGTTCACTATGTCCTTATACGCGATGGCAAGCAGCGTGCCGTCGGCAGTGCTTATGGCATACAAATCCTCGCCCTCCTGCGCGTAGGCATAGCTTATGTCCTTGTACTCAAATTCCGTCTTGTTCTTTCCAAGCGCCAAAAGGAACTGCGCCTGCAGAATCGTAGGGAACTCCTGTCCGTCAGCCACAGCATAGCGCAGGTCGTCATTGCGCGTCACTCCCACGTATTCCTTTTCCAGATAGGTATATGTGTAAAACTGCTCGTCCTGTCCGTAAGGCATTACAAGACCGCCCACAAATGAAAAGAGAAACATCACTATAAGCATTATCAGTCCCAGCACCGCAAGACGGTTCCTAAAAAACCTCTTGGCGACAAGCGCCCCGGGAGAAAGCACCTTAACCCTGCGGTCGTCATTAAGTGAATATTTATTTTCCTCAGACATCGTACCTCCCCCTTTCCTAAGACGCGATGCGGACGCGCGGATCCACTACCGCATACAGTATGTCGGAAATAAGATTGCCAAGCAGCGTCAGTACGGCAATAAACGTCAGATAAAACATGGTAAACGGAATATCACCCGCCACCATCGCCTGATATGACACATAGCCTATGCCGGGGATTGAAAACAGCGTCTCCGTAATAAGCGCCCCCGAGAAAAGTCCTGGCAGAGAGCCGCCGACTATCGTGACGAGCGGAATGAGCGTATTGCGAAAAGCGTGATGATATATGACCTTTTTTTCGCTCACGCCCTTTGCACGCGCGGTACGGATATAATCGGCATTCAGCACCTCAAGCATATTCGTGCGCGTGTAGCGCATAAGAGAGCCTACCGAAACAATAGTCAGCGTGGCAATCGGCAGTATGAGATGGCTGCACTTGTCCAAAAACTGCCCCATAGAATCAAGCTGCGCGAAGTTGCGCCCGACAAACCCGTGCGTGTCAAGCCAGCCCAGCTTGACGGCGAATATAAGCTTCAGCACTGTGGCAAAAAAGAAGGTGGGAAGACTTATGCCGACAAGCGCACTCGCCGAAATGATATAGTCCGATTTTGAATACTGCTTCGTCGCCGCGATAATGCCGAGCGGAATAGCTATGATAAGCTCCAATATCAGCGAAATAGCCCCCATAACGAACGATACGCCGATAACGCTCTTAAACTCCTCAACAACGGGCACGGTAAATTTCCAACTGTCGCCAAAATTGCCGCGCAGGAAGTCGCCAAGCCAATGCACGTACCCCGCGGGAATCGGTTGGTCAAGCCCGTAGGAAGCGTTTAGCTGCGCAAGCCACTCCTCATACGGCTTCGAGCCGGGCGCAGTCGAAAGCTGCATTGCCATCGTCTCCACATAACTTGCAGGCAGACAGCGTACCAGCGTATAGATAACAAGTGTCACAAAAAACAAGATGCCTATAGAAACCAGAATGCGCTTGATAATATATTTCCGCAAAGAAATACCCCCTTCATAAATATTCTAAAATACAGCACGTTAGTGTACTGACCTGTCGGCGTTTGGCGGATACGTATCCGGCTAAATACCGACAGGTCGGTGCATTAAGCTTCGCCTATAAAATAAAGCTATAAAGCATGCTCCCGCGCCCCGCAGGACACGGGAGCATATATAAGCTTTATTTGCGCCTTATTTATTACTTCATTTCAAGCTTATCAATCTCAGCCTTCCATGTATAGTACGGAGTAAGGTCGCCGGGCAGAGTAGCCGTATTCACACGCTCTGATGAGAATATCACGCAGTCGCTTCTCTGATAGATAGGAATTTCAACCGCGTAATCCATAATAATCTCCATAGCCGCCTGATATATAGACTTTCTGTATGTCTGATCCGTAGACTGACGGCCCGCCATAATCAGCTCGTCAAGCTCGTCATCCGCTATTCTGTAATAGTTTGTAGAGCCCTGTGAGTGATAGAGCTGGTACATGTCGGGATCAGAGCTTGCCTGCCAAGCCGCGCACCACATTTCAGCCACGCCGTTCTGATAGCTCGCATAGAGGTCGCTTGAGTTCGCATAGTCCATGATTGTGAGCTCCATGCCTATTGAAGCCAGCGCGTCGCCTGCGTTCTTTAAGAGAAGGAAGCTGGGGTGGTCGCCCTGTCCGCCGCCGCCAAGAACACACTCATAGCTGAGCTTTGCCCCCTCGGGCGCAGCAGTCACCTTGCCATCCTCTACAGTATAGCCTGCCGCCTCGAAATATCCAAGAGCCGCCTGCTTAGCCGCCTCATACTTAGCCTCGCCGTTCATGTCAGCCGTATAGATAGGATTGCCGTCCACGTCTACCGAATAAGCAATCTTATAGCCGTCGTCCGTCGTCTGCGGAGCCGCCCATGACGTATTGGAAATAGGATAATTGATTACGCTCGCCGTAACTCCATAGTATGAGTCGATAGCCTCGTCACGATATGCCGCAATCACAGTCGCAAGCCCCTTGCGGAGATTCTTTGACGCATCCGAATACGGATCGTCGCCAACCTTGATGTTATTGGGGTTGATACCAATGTAGCCGTATCCGCGGTAATCAATAAGCTTTGTCTCAATTACGGGACCCTCAAAATTGTCCCACTCATCATCTGAAAAACCGTTCTCAGCCGCAATCTGCTTTGCAACGTCTGTTGAATATGAGGGATCGGCTACGTCCAACGTACCTGCCACAATACCTGTAACCTTATCAGCCTCAGCCGACTCAAGGTAATTAAGGTGTGCAATCTTGGGAGCGCCGCCAAAATACTTTTCATTTGCGTCCATGTAAACCACGCCGTCAGAGTAGCTCTTGAACACATAAGGGCCTGCGCCGAGCGGAGTAGTCGTCTTTGCCTTTACGCCTGAAAGGTCGCCCTTTGTAAAGCCGAAAGAATTGTTGTCATAGTCGTACAGGCTCTCGTCGCCGTACCAGTGAAGCGGCGCGATAGGCTGCGACATCTGGTAAATAGCCGTAGCGTCAAGCTCCGACGTCACTATGCGCACGGAATAGTCGCCCGTCTTCTGAATACCCGAAATGTTCGGCGCTGAGTCGCCCGTTTCAATACCTACGGCATAGGAAGCGTCCAAAAAGCTCCAAAGTGAGCCGCTTGCCGCCTCGGTATCAGAGATAGCGTTGTAATCGCCCTCATAAGCCTCTACGATAACATTCCAGAAATCGGCCACAGTCGCGCCCTCGGGAGTCTCAAAGCCCCAGTTCGGCGTAATCGCCTCTACGGGATCACCCTCGGCATTGTAGCCGTTTGCTATACAGTAGTCAAGGATTGACTGCGCAAACGCCTCTCCCGCGGCGGGAAGATCCTCGCTCCAGAATTTCGTCTGAGTAGCCTCGTCCCAATTAGTAAAGTCAGTGTTGTCCTCGCCAGCGGCTACCAGGAGCTGATAGAGCGGCGCCATGCCCGAACGGTACTCGTCCAAGCCCTCGATAGGCACTGAATACATCGTATTGTTGCCGTCATATGTAGGGTCAAGCACTACATACATACTGAAAATAAGGTCGTCGATAGTAGCGGGCTCGCCATCGCTGAATACGATATCGTCGCGCATGGTAATGTCATATGACACAGTGCCGTCATCATTCTCGGTGACGATTACGTCCGTCGGTCCCGTATATGTGTAGTCTGTGCCGTTGTACTCGCGAGTCTCGCCATCGATGCCATGGTTTATCGGATTACCTACGCGGTCCGTTAGCAGAGCGTACAATGTAAATGATTCCACAACATCCGTATCATTTGCAGAGAGTGAGAAGAACGGTGAAAACTTTCCTTCAAGTCCTTTCTCAACCGATACCACGATAGTGTCATTTGCGGGCGCAGCCGTATTGTTGTCCGCCGCGGCAGTTTCAGTTTCATTCTGCGCCTGTGTCTCGGGAGCGCTTGTCGTCTCATCTCCGGAAACAGGAGCCGCTTCTTCGCCCTTTTGTCCGCACGCGGTAAGGCTGAATGCCATGACAGCCGCAAGCATTCCGCTTAAAAGCTTCTTTTTCATAATCATCCTCCTTTAAAAAGCTTAGGTTTACATCATGCAGCTTTTTCAATATGTATCTGTATATAATACACAAAAAAGTGCCAACAGACGCCTTTGCCTGTCGCACTTTTGAAAATATTGTCGTTTGCTGCACGAATATGCTACAATTTCATTATATAGAAAGTTCCCGATTTGTCAAGACGGCTTGAGAATTTGGCAGAAAAAAAACATTGTAAAGACAGATGAAAATGTTGGAAAAATGTCGGAAATTTTGAAATTTTGTTGACATATGGAACTGGTTTAATTATTGTGGTAGTAAGGGTTCGCGTCCGTGCGCCGCCTGGCGCGGATCTTCGTGACATATGGCTTTTTGCAGGAGGCAGCGCAGAAATGAGGAAAATTATGGAGGAACAGTTTCAATTTAATGAAGGCTTTGCTAATGAAGGCTTTGCGCCGCTTCTGCAGGTAGACGACCTGTGCAAAAAATACCCCGGCAGCGGCGGCTATATGGCAGTCTACCATATGAGCTTTGCCATTCCGCGCGGACGCATTATCGGATTGCTGGGTCCAAACGGCTGCGGCAAATCCACGTTGATAAAGATGATTAACGGCCTGCTTGCCCCGTCAAGCGGACGAATACTTGTAAACGGCTTTATGCCCGGGGCTGAAACAAAGCGGATAATCTCTTATCTCCCCGAACGCACATATTTTGACAACAATATGAAGGTGAGCAGCGCGATAAATTACTTCGCGGATTTCTACGCCGACTTTTCTGCCGAACGCGCCTACGATATGCTGGGCAGGCTGGGCGTAAACATAAACGCGCGCTTCAAGACGCTTTCAAAGGGCACTAAGGAAAAGGTGCAGCTTATACTCGTAATGAGCCGCGACGCGGATTTATATATCCTTGACGAGCCGATTGCGGGCGTGGACCCGGCGGCGAGGGATTATATCCTGCACACGATTATATCAAACTACAACAGACGCGCGTCCATCCTGCTCTCCACGCACCTAATCACCGATGTTGAAAATGTGCTTGACGACGTTATTTTCATGAAAAACGGCTCGCTTATGCTCTATATGCCGGCGGAGCAAATACGCAGCCAAATGGGAAAGACGATTGACGCGTATTTCAGGGAGGTGTATGTATGCTAGGAAGACTTATGAAGCACGAATGGAAAGGCATGCTTGCGCCGCTTGTCATTATGGCGTGCCTGCTTTTGGGAATTACGGTTTTTACATGCACCGTAATAATAAATATGAATACCGAGTTGGACGAAATCATAGAAAATTTTTCCACCGCCGTCAGCATGATGACCTTTCTGCTTTACTATGCGGGCATTGTCGGGTGCGTAATCGGCATAACTATGGTCATAGCGGTAAGGTTTTATAAGACCTGCTACACAGACCAAGGTTATCTGACGCACACGCTCCCCGTCAGCGCAAAACAGCTTCTTACGGCAAAGACTGTGACGGCGGCTTTGAGCTATCTGATAATTATTTTACTGGTATATATATCGGTTTTTGTGACTTTGTCCACTTTTATCGCGCAGGCGTTTGATGAGGATTGGGACTTTCTGCTCAATTCGTTTGTGGCGGTCTTGCGGGACAGCTTAGGGCTCCACAATGCATACCCGCTTTTTATTATTTACTGGAGCTGCTGTATCATTGTTTCGCTTATCTGCTCCGTGATAGGACTTATGGGCGCAATAAGCCTCGGACAGCTCTATACGAAGCACCGCGTAGCCGGAGCTGTGATAGCGTATCTTGCCATCAGGATTGTAAGGCGGTTTTTTACGCAGGTTGTGATCCTTTTGGGCTATCAGATATTTGACCGTTTCACACACGCGTCATGGGACTCTACCGCCATACATGGCTCTGAATACTGGCGCTCTGTGATAGCTTCCGCCAATTTTTCGGCGCAGATAATGCTTTTTACAATCGTGTTAATAAGCGCCGCGATTGCCGCGGGGCTGCTCTTTGCAAGCTACAATATGATGACTAAGCGGCTCAACCTTGAATAGATTAACTGAAAGGTATGTATTGATTTTCCTGTCAGGAAATCTCATGCATACGCTCAAGCCTTTCATGAAGCCTGCGCATATATTCAAGCTCCGCCTGCGCGGTGAGCTCCCTGCCCGAGCGAAAATATCTGACGCTTGGGCTTTCCGGTCTTTTTTCGCTTTCAAGCTCGCCGCGCGCACAGAGCACCTCTTTTAAATGTCTGATTGTGCCGTCACTTCCGTCTATCAGCGCCACATCGGCGGGCAGGAGCTTCCTGAAGGTATCCTTGAAAAAGTTAAAATGCGTGCAGCCAAGCACAAGCTCGCCGTAGCTTTCCAAATTATAACGCGAAAGCTCTTTCTGCAAATATTCCCTTACTTCGCCGGTATCAAAATTTCCATGCTCTGCAAGCTCGACAAGGCGCGGCAGCGCGACTAAGTCCACCAAATGGCTGTAGTCGACGCGCTCGACCAGCTTTTGGAGCTTTTTCTCCCTGACCGTAAGGGGCGTCGCGGCTACAAGCACGCGCTTGCCATGGCTTGCCGCAACGGCCGGCTTTACCGCGGGCTCTATGCCGATTATGGGAATATCGTATTTCCGGCGCATTTCCTCCGCGGCTACGGCTGTCGCCGTATTGCAGGCTATCACCACCGCCTTGCAGTCGTGCGCCGTCATAAAGCGCATGACCTCGTCAACGAAGCCGATTACCTGCTCCTTGCTTTTGGTGCCGTATGGGACGTGGTCTGTGTCCGCGTAGAATATATAATTTTCAAGCGGAAGCGCTGTCATAGCCTGATGAAGCAGCGTCATTCCACCTATCCCGGAATCAAAAATCCCAATATTCATTTAGGTGCGCCCTCCGTAAGTTAATTCAGCCGCCACATGGCAGGACAAAAGCCTAATAAGCAAACCCGCAGATTTAAGTGCGGCTTAAATCTGCGGGCATTAAAAAAGCGATAGACGGGGCTCGAACCCGCGGTCTCGACCTTGGCAAGGTCGCGCGTTACCAACTACGCCACTATCGCATGTTTGTCTGTATGTGTATCTGTATCAGACTTAATCAGTTTACATTATCAAAAGGAATTTGTCAACCGGTTTTTTGAAAAAATTTAAAAAATAAACAATCCGATTAATGCTTTACACCTCCCCATTCATTTGCTATAATACACATATCAGTAATAAAGCAGAGATAAGGCGGTGAATATATGAGCGACAATGAATTATTATTGGCAATGTCAAAAATGCTTGAGCCTATGAGGGTCGACATATGCGGGATTAAAAATGACATGTTGGAAGTCAAAAGCGATTTGCAGAACGTCAAAATAGACTTGCGAAATGTCAAAGCTGACTTACAGGGTGTCAAAGCTGACTTACAGGAAGTCAAAACAAGAGTGCAGAATGTCGAAACCGGGCTGCAGGAAGTCAGGGATAGGGTTACGAGAATAGAGCTTACTCAGGAGAACAACATTATTCCGAGGCTGCAAAATATTGAGGCGTGCTATACCTCAACCTATGACAGGTACAAGGTCAGCGTTGATGATTATGAAACGATAAAGCAGGACATATCCGTTATAAAAGATGTAGTTATGGAACATAGCGAAAAGCTGCAGAAAATATCATGATTTTAAAATCCCCCGATATGCCGTTGGTGCATATCGGGGGATTTGTGATTTTCGGCTTTTTTATTATTAGTTTGCCGCGCCGTCCTTGTATACGAGCGCGAACGCATAGTAGGTGTCCGTCTCAAACGTAATCGTGTTTGCGCTGGTGTCTAAGTCCTGCAGCTCGATGGGCTGTCCATTCTCGGTAACGCAAATCATCTTATATGTCCTGCCTGCTGCCTGCAATGCCTGCGGTATTGTCAGGGTAATGCGCGCCTTGGTGTCCGTATGGTATACATATTGACCCTGCGGCAGTATGTTGAAGGTCCTGCCTATTGTGTAGTCGCCAAGTACAGCCTTGATAGAGGCAAAGCATTTAGGTCCCTGCAGTGAGTTTTTGACATCTACTGAATAGCTGCTGTTTGTAGTCGTGCATTTTACGGTTTCATTGCCAACTACTGAATAGCGAGCCTTTTCTTCAGGCGTAGTCGGAACATATACAGGCGCCGGTGTCGGCTCTGAAGCTTCCTCATTTGATGAGCTTGATGAATTGTCGGAATCATCGTCATCATCAAAGCTTTCTGTTGCTTCAATGACTTTTAATTTAACATATTCACTGGAATTCCATTTAGTAGGCTCGGCACTTACAGACCTTACATATATATAATAATCATATCTTGGATCAATATTTGACCCATACTTGTTCAAAAATTCCGTAAAATCTATAGTCCAGTCGTGTTCTGTCTTTCCACTCTCAAAATGCGGTTGAGTTCCAGTAGTATATCCTACTTGGCTATTTCCCCTCATTACATAATATCCAAACTGCATCTTTGGCAAAGCTTCATCTGCCTCTATACTAACATTTATTTTAATCGTGTCTCCGTCTTCTATTTTCTCTAATTTTGGTTGTGGAAGTGTCTTTTCTTCATTTGGCTTAGTATATGTATACTCTGAAGACTTTGACTGATTCACAGGCTTTCCATTTTCATCAACGAAAGCTACATCAAACGTATATTTTCCTTCTCCACATTCATCAAAATATACAAAGAAATCTAAACTGCAATTTTTATTTGCTCCTACAGTATCTTTCCATTTGTCAATCCATTTACCTTCTTTGTAAAGCTGTGCTTCGTATCCACAATCAAAATTATTTGGATTAGTGAATAAGGCATTTCCATTTTCATCCCATTTTAAGTCCTTAGGCGACTGGATATTATTTACTTCCCTCGTTCCATTACTGCTTTTCGCATTGTCTATTGTCGAATACGGCTTGGGATTTGATGTGCTTTTCGTATTTCCATCAGAATCCTCTCCATCAGATGTCGCGTTCTTGGATCCTTCATCTTTATTTTTATCTTTTTCATCCTCAGACTCATCATTTTCATCTTCCGTAGTTTTTCCTTTAGTTTCATCCTTCGTTTCCGACCCATCCTGTGTCTCGGTCTCTGTTTTCTGTGTCTGAGGGTCTTCCTCCGCCATCGCGGTAAGAGCCCCGTTAGGACATGCAAGCAGAGCCGCAATGCCAATGACCGCCATGGTCTTTTTCATTTTTGAATACTTCATATTCTTCCTCCATTCTGCCGCACAGCAGGCGGCTAAATCAGTGTGCGCCATACAAATGCCCGATAATGAAAACCTATGCTTCCAAGACGCGCACCGCATGCACAAATTTATTGATTATCGGCTTTTATCGCCAACTGTCTGCTATTTTAACACATTCATTTTAAAAAGTGGTAAACTCACAGCAGACTTTTGGCACTTTTTTCAAAAAAATTTTAAAAAAAAATATCCCCGCGCCTTTTCATGCCAAAAAGACGCGGGGAATTTTCACTCCTCCAGCTTTATCCAAGGGCTGTACGCCTCCTCGGGCACTGTGCCATCAAAAATAAGCGAGCTGTACTCATTCGGGCGCGACGTGTATACCTCAATCGCGAAGCGGTACGTGCCTCCTGAAGTCGCATACCTTCCGTCATCGAACCATATGCCGCTGTTCCCCCTCATATTAATTTCCCTCTTGCTCCATTCGTTTTTCGCTATCATATTGCCCGACTCATCATAGAACCTTACGCTGAACGTATCTTCATCTTTATAGTCGTCCAAATTAGTAAACGCCGCATAATACGACTTACCGCCATTACTGCTCACGCCAACGTTCCAGTAAAGCCCTTCGGGGGCGGGCATTGGGGGCGCGTTCTCGCCCGTATATTCAAAGACATCTGACACAGCATATGGACTGTCTGCATATTTAATGCCATCGCCCATTGCCCGAACAGTGAAATAATAGTATCCGTTCTGCTCCAGATTCTGGACAAGACTGACAGAAGACATCGACATTTCATCATCAGTAATGGAATTGCCGCTCATGCCGCTCTGCATATAGCAGGTATCATTCTCGGGATCAGGCTCTCTGTCTTCGTCTATCCTAAACATCATATACGCATAGGTTTCTTCTCCATTTCTGCCGGATTCAGGCACGCACCCCCACTCGCCTATGCCGCTTTCACCCTTCCAATGCGGATTCGCGGGCGCGGGGAGCACTATAAGTTTCGGCTTTTGAGCCTGCGCCCAAAGGTACGCCGACAGCCCCGCCAGACACAGCAGGAGAACTGCGGCAGCGATGCGCAGGCTATTCCTTTTGGCGCAGGACAGCTCCCTTTTTACCTGCTTTGCGGAGGCATAGCGTTTGTCGGGGTTAAGATTCGTGCATTTGCGTATTACCTTTTTATAGCGCGGCTTATCCGCCTCACTCCCCAAGAGCTTTTGCAGCGTCACGCCAAGCGCGTAGATGTCCGCGCGCCTGTCGGTCTGCGCAAAACCGTACTGCTCGGGCGGCGCATAGCCTCTCGTGCCAAGCAGGCTGGTGTCTTGCTCCAATTCGTCCTTCGGCATACGCGCGGCGTCAAAATCAATAAGCCTGATATGGCCGTCTTTCGCCATCAGTATATTTGACGGCTTGACGTCCCTGTGTATGATATTTTTACCATGCAGGAATTCCAACACGTCGCACAGCTCGCCGGCAGCCTGAAGCAGGCGCTCTTTTGGCAGGTCCATGCTCCCTATCGGCTCTCCTTCTATGTACTCCTCTATCACAGTGACGCAGCCGTCCGCCTCATTGACCTCATAAAGCTTGGGCAAGTACGGGTGCGGGTTGTCAAGAAGCAGGGCATATACAGAATGTTTCCCCTGCAGCGTTTTGCGTATGTATAAATTTTCCTTTTGCGCCCGTCCATTGTCCTGACTGCTCTCATCAATTTTGCGCACAAGGTCTATTTTGCTTTTGCTGCTTTCCTTTATATTCCTGACAAGCTCATAATTCATCTCTTATACCTCTTGTTTGCCTTAACAGACTGTTCTTATCATTAATTCCTCTTACCTCTTGTATGCTTTAACAGACCGCCGCCTGTGTTATTTATTATACATCAAAAATAATGTAAAACAATGCAGGAAAATGTAAAAAAGGTGAAAAAAATTTAAAATAATAATTTGGTGTATCCTGTAGAAATATGGTATGCTATAATAAACTATACAGTAAGCGGCGGAATTATTGAAGCTACGCGATATGGAATGTGCAAAAGCGGAGCGGAAACGGAGGAAAGATGTGTACGACATTACAGCCTGAAAAAACAGAGATGCTATCGGATAAACCGGAGCGCAAAACTACAGATGAGCTAACTCATGAGATATACACTGCTACGGATATTGAGGATTATCTGTCCCAAAATAAGAGCAGTTTTCTGTCCGAAACTCTGCCAGAGCACCTTAAAGCGCTGCTTTTGCGGAAAAATCTCACCAGAGCTGAGGTCGCGCGCAGGTCGCAGCTTGAAAAGGCTTATGTATACCAGATATTTTCAGGCGAGCGTATGCCATCGCGTGACAAGCTGATTACGCTGGCTTTCGGGCTGGGGCTGACCGCTGATGAAACGCAGACTATGCTGAAGATCTCGGGCTATAAGGAGCTGTACGCCCGAAGCAGGCGCGACTCGGTCATACTTTTTGCCCTGCGTCAGAATAATACGCTGTTTGAAACAAATGATATGCTGTATAAGCATGGGCTGGGGCTGCTGTGAGAAAGTGTTTTGGCTTATTCAGCAAAATTTAATGGTTGTGCTGTGGAAACTTGCGATGCCCACAGCCGGTGGGGTTCATGCGTGAACCCCATTTTTTTATCCATAATCTCTGAAAGAAGGTATACGCTTGGCAAAAACATTTATGACTTAGAACCAGACGGCAGATTATAAGATAGCAAAAATAGACAAGAGCCGCTACCACTTACATCTGCAGCTCCTTCAACTCATAAAACCGCCCTTTCTTTGCCATAAGCTCGTCATATGTGCCAAGCTCCTCCAAGCCGCCTTGACCTATTACGGCTATCCTGTCCGCGTCCTTTATGGTGGAGAGCCTGTGCGCCACTATGAGCGTGGTCCTGTCCTTGACGAGATTGTTTACGGCAGTCTGTATCTGCTTTTCGGAAATGCTGTCAAGCGCGGAGGTTGCTTCGTCGAGAATCAGTATCTTGGGATTGCGCACAAATGCCCTCGCGATTGAGATTCGCTGACGCTGTCCGCCGCTTAAATTGCTGCCATGTTCAGTTATATGCGAGTTCAATCCGTCGGGGAGGGTGTCGATAAACTCCTTTAAATTCGCCGCTTCAATCACGCGCTCCAAAAACTCATCTGATATGTCCTCGCTGCCGTATGTAATATTGTCGCGTATCGTGCCTGTAAAAAGGATTGATGTCTGCGGCACTACCGCCAGATGACGCCTGAAGCTTTTCAGATTTATATCCTTCATATCCTGCCCATCTATCAATATCCTGCCGCTGTCCGCGAGTATAAATCCAATCACGAGGTTTAAAAGCGTGGTCTTTCCCGCGCCTGAGCCGCCTACGAAGGCTATTGTTTCGCCTGCCTTTATGTCGAGATTAAAATTTTTGAGTACCGGCTCGTCGCTGTCGGGATATTTAAAGGAGACATTTTCAAAGGTAATGTTTCCGTTTACGTTTTTGATGTCGGGTTTTTCGTCATTTTCCTCTATGTCATAGCAGAGCAGGATGTCGCCTACTGAATTTACTGATTCTAAGCCTTTCGAAATCGTGGGCAACAGTGTTATGACGCTTGACACTTGCGACACTATGCTTGAAAAGTATGTCTGGTACATCACTACTTCTCCGACGCTTATTTTGCCCTTGGCGGCAAGATACCCTGTAAAGCCGAGGCACAATACCTGGAATACCTGAAACGCTACCCAGCTTATTGATGAGAAATATGACTGGATTATGTCGAGCTTTAGTCCGCTTTTTGCTACATTATCGAGCTGGTACTGCATGCGTGTGGTTTCTGTGGTTTCAAGAGCGTGGGCGCGGGTGACGGGGATTAGCTCTACCATTTCCATTACGCGCGCTGAGGTTTCTTCCATATCTTTTCGGAACTGGCGGTTGTGGGCTTTTATTTTGTCTTTAAATACTGCCATGATTATGACGGCTACCGGTATTGTGATTACGAAAAAAAAGAAGACTGTGAGGCTTTTGCTGACTACTATTCCGAGCGCTACGACGATGTTCAGTACTATGCTTAGGACTGATATGAACACTTGTCTTGAGAGGGTTTCTATCTGTTCTACGTCGCGCATTATTTTTGACTGCAGGCGGCCTGACTGGATTGAATTATGGTAGGATATTGATAGTTGCTGGAGTTTGCGTACAAGTGCTCCGCGGAGTTTACATTCCATGTTGCGGATGGTTTTTGAGTAGAGGTATACGTGGACGTAGTTTGAAAATACGTTTTGTATAATCATTATGCTCATAAATACTACGTTTATGATTATGGCGATGGCGAAGTTATCGTCGGGGGTGGTCGCTATGTTAATGATGTTTGATGTTACGAGCGGCAGTATCCATACGGGCGAATGTTTTACAAAAAAGAACAGGAGTGAAAAGAACAGTGACACATAATGTCCGTCATACAGTCCGACGAGTGTTTTTATGCTGCTGTTTTTGTTCTTTTTGAAATTGTCGATAAATTCCTGTTCTTCTTTTTCCCAGTCGCGTTTTTCGTCGAGTTTGAAATTAAAGCTTTCTTTTTTGGTTTTCATGGTGGTTTTCTCCTGTTATGTGTGATTAGTTTTTAGGTTATGTATGGGTATTTTCCAACCGTCCGAATTTAGACAAAATATATAAAACCGCGACTTGGTGCGCGATGCGAAGCGTCGCTTGTTTTATATATTTTGTCTAAATTCTATGTTATCTCGTTGACTTTTGCAATGCCTAATGTGTTTTATTTTTGGAAGGTGTTCTAAGCCGTTCGAATTTGGGTGAAATATACAAAAACGCGGTGCGGTGCTGCGCAAGGCACCGCTTATTTTGTATATTTCACCCAAATTCTATGTTGTTGAATGAGGTTTTGTAATTATTAGTTATCCTGCCATGAGAGGGCGCATTTTACGGCTTTTTCCCAGCCTTTTAGGCATTCTGTGCGTTTTTGTTGGTTCATTGTTGGCTTAAATTTTTGGGAGAGTTGCCAGTTGTCGTGGATTTCGGTTTTGTCTTGCCAGTAGTTTACGGCTAGTCCTGCGAGGTATGCTGCGCCTAGGGCTGTGGTTTCTATGCAGCTTGGTCTTATGACTTCGCTGTTTAAAATGTCTGATTGGAACTGCATGAGGAAGTCGTTTGCGCTGGCACCGCCGTCGACGCGGAGTTGGCGGATTGTGACACCTGTGTCATTTTGCATTGCGTCTAGTACGCTGTAGGTCTGGTATGCGAGTGACTCTAAGGTTGCCCTTATGAAGTGTTCTTTGCTGCAGCCGCGTGTTATTCCTACTATCATGCCTCTGCTATACTGGTTCCAGAATGGGGCGCCGAGTCCTGTGAAGGCGGGGACTACGTAGACGCCGTTTGTGTCGGGGACGCTTTGGGCGTATTCTTGTGACTGGGCGGCTGTGCGTATCATGCGCATTTCGTCGCGCAGCCATTGTATTGCCGCGCCTGCCACGAATACGCTGCCTTCGAGGGCGTATTCGGGGGTGTCGCTGTCGCTTGCGGCTATTGTGGTGAGCAGACCATGCTTTGAGGCGACTGCCCGGTTTCCTGTGTGCATTAGCATGAAGCAGCCTGTACCGTAGGTGTTTTTGACGTCTCCTTCGTTAAAGCAGCATTGTCCGAAAAGCGCTGCCTGCTGGTCGCCTGCCGCGCCTGATATGGTGATTTCGCCGCCTAGGATTTCTGCGTCTGTTTTGCCGTAGATGCAGCTTGACGGCTTTACCTCGGCAAGCATGGTGCGCGGTATGTTAAATTTTTTAAGCAGTTCATTGTCCCAGCGTCTTTCGTGGATATTGAAAAGCATGGTACGCGATGCGTTTGTGTAGTCGGTTACAAATATGCGTCCGCCTGTGAGCTTCCATATAAGCCATGTGTCTACTGTGCCGAATAGGAGGCTGCCGCTCTCGGCGCGCGCTCTTGCGCCGTCAACATTGTCAAGTATCCATGCTATTTTTGTCGCGCTGAAATATGCGTCTGGGATTAAGCCTGTCTTTTCGCGGATTATTTTGTCGTAACCCTCCGCCTTTAGGCTTTCTATCATATCCGCCGTCCTGTGGCATTGCCAGCAGATGGCGTTGTAGACCGGTTCGCCCGTGTTTTTGTCCCACACGATTGCGGTTTCGCGCTGGTTTGTGATGCCGAGCGCCGCTATCGACGACGCGCCGGCGCCGATCTTTGCCATTGCCTCAGCCGCCACTGCAAGCTGGCTTGACCATATTTCCATGGGATTGTGCTCTACCCAGCCTGTCTTTGGGTATATCTGCGTAAATTCCTTCTGCGCCATGCTTACGATATTGCCCGCCTTGTCAAATATGATACAGCGTGAGCTTGTCGTGCCTTGGTCAAGCGCCATGATGTATTTTTTAGTTTCGAGTTTTTTCATAACCTTTTTCCTTTCTGCAATCCGCGGATACAATCATGTCTTCATTAATTTAATATATCATTATCACCCTGCGATTGCAAGGAAGCAAACACATATAAAATCCCTGCCATATATTTAAAACATACTGCCGACGACGCTGCGGATTATCATTTCAAATATATAACAGGGACTTTCAAAAGCTTTATTTTATTTTCTCAATTTAAACTGCGCTACCATATCCATCAAAGACTGTGCACATTCCCCAAGGTTTGTCGAGATTGCGGAATTTTCCTCGGCGCTTGCCGCGTTGTTCTCCACCATCTCGCCAATCGCGCGGATGCTTTTCAGGATGTCTTCCGCCGAATCCCTCTGCGCGTCCACAAAGCTTACAATCTCATCAACCATTTTCGTGTTGTCCGCAGAATACCCTGCGCTTTCCGATATGGTCTTGTTTGTTTTCTCCACGAGCTCTTTGCCGCGCTCCACTGAGGTAAGGGATTTGGCAATTATGGCGCTAATCTTGGAGCTTGATTCCGAGCTGCTCGCCGATAAGCCGGATATCTCTTCAGCCACCACCGCAAAGCCTTTGCCCGCCTCGCCGGCTCTCGCCGCCTCAATCGAAGCGTTTAACGCAAGCAGGTTGGTCTTGCCCGCGATAGTGGCGCAAGCCTTCCATTGTATCATTCAAAGCGACAGACAGCGCATTTATTTCCCGGGACTGCTCATCTACCGGAAAGCTGTAGTCCAATTGTCCCTCCGATATCCTGCCCACATTTGCCGCCAGCTCCTCAAGCGGCGCAAACATCGGACCGATTCTGTTTGTAAGCTGATGCCTGACGACTCTCCCCAGCACAAGGCACAGCACCACAGCCAGTATGACAGTAATGACAAACACTGCAAACACGCCTGAAAGAGTTATGACAGCCACGACGTTCCAACCCGTCGCGGCGGCAGGATTGCTGACGGCGAATTTTAACCCTCCCGTATAATCCCAAATCAGCTTGGTTGACAGAGGTTTTTGGCACACCTTTTCATATTTGCCACCCAGCGCTTCCGCTACAGTCATGCTTTTCTCCACACTTAACGCAAGCTCCTCGTCGGGATGTGTCAGAATCGTGCCTTCCTCAGTCGTCAAAAAGACATAATTGCCTCCGTCGTAAGACCCTTCTATCAAAGTCACCAAATCATCCATATACATATCCAGACCGGCGACGCCAACAACATCGCCATCGCGTACTATCGCCTTGGACAGCGTAATGCAGATGTTTCCCGTCTGTTCATCCACATACGGCTCAGTCACAAACACGTCATCTATGCCTGACGCTCCGGAATACCACGCTCTGTCCGTCACGATGAAATCGTCTTCCGGCAGCCATCCGCCTGACATATATGTCATAATTCCATCCTTGTAAACGACATCATCCTGCTCCACACAGACGTATACCGCCGACACGTCATCATACAGCCCCGCCATCATATCCACATATGTATAGTATTCATCTTCGCTCGCCCCGACAGGCACTCCCAGCGCGACCGCGTCAATAAACGCTATCTTCTGCGACATTTTACTGTCAATCTGCGAGCTGTACAGTTGTACCCGCTCACTGTTATTTTGAACTGTGTAAAAAAGAATGAGCCCCAATGCAATCAGTCCCGCAAGCGCACAAAGCCCTGTGATTATATTGCGTACCGACCTGTTGGCTCCCCGGTTGACGTTGGAACTTAATTTTTGTAACTGCATTTCCTTACCCTCCATGATGCTTCAGCGATACCGTACGGCAAACGCTTTTAATATATTGACAAATGCTCTGCCATCTCTATTATACCTTTAACTAGTATAATAAATTTATTTCTGTTTTCAATAAACTCTTGCTTGTTCACTTGTTTTATGTGTTAAATCACTTATATTTGTAATTTTTCAAAATTTTTCAACACTTTTTGTCCCTAATCCGTTTTATAATTGAAGGGCACAGAAAGGAGGCATGAGTAATGATAGAGGAGCTTTATGCAAAGTACCATACGGAGCTGGTAAAGTGGTGCCTGGGAATGACGCAAAACCAACGGACTGCGGAAGATATAACGCATGAGGCGTTTCTCCGCGCGATACAAAACGAAATGCTGCTTGCCTCGCTTAACGACAAGCAGCAGCGGGCATGGCTTTACCGCACTGCAAAAAACGCGTACATCGACCGCGTGCGCCACGCCTCGCACGAAGCAGCCGTCAATGAGCTGCCCGAAACGCAGCGTTTCTGCGAGGAGTTCAACGCCCTTGAATGGAAGGAGCTGCTTGCCTCGCTGCCTGATATGGAAGGCGTCATATTTTCAATGCGCTATCTCGACGGGCTAAGCTCCAACCGGATAGGCGAAATTCTCTCGCTTCCCGCCGGCACTGTGCGCTTTAAGCTTTCCATGGCGCGGAAGCATTTGAGGGAAGCCCTTAAAAAATAATATTTTTCATCGAAATGGAGGAATTTTTATGTTTGAGAAAACGAACCTGCTGATTAACTGTGACATTTGCGACACGCGCAAAATAAAGGAGGATGATTACAGCCATTACAAGGGAATAATGCTAAACACCGATACCATTATCGTCAGTGAGAAAAGCAAAAGCATTTTCAACCGCCTTCCCATTGAGGCAAATTATGACAACGAGATCGCGCTCCCCGACGACGCTGGCACGCCTAACTTAAAGACCGTCAACGGACCGTACAAAATAACAGGACAGACAGTACAGCCGGACACTGATGAAAATACCATATTAGTCGTCAATGGACCTTTGACAATCGAGCCCGGCACAGAGACAGTTTTGAAAAAATACCTTCGGATAGTAGCCAACGGTCCTGTCAAATATCCTCAAAGCCTTGAAAGCTGCCTTGACAAAATGGCGATAAACGGACCTGTATCCACCTATCCCGACGGCTATGTGCTTTTAGGCGATAATTTTATCATCGACAAATATTTCATTCTCAGAGCTAGGGAAAACGGCAGATATTATGTAGACAACACCGTTATCATACCGGACATGTCCGTTGATACCGCCGCGCTTGCCGGCAAAATCCGCTTCGCGGCAAAAAAAGCGGTTCTTCCCGAAAAGGCTGTCAGCGACGCTTCAAAAATATTTGATGAAAGTACGACTTTTGTCGTAATCCCTGAAGGAATGAAGCTGATATGCGACGACAGCGTCCTAAATCAAAAGCTTATCACCGTAAATGGCGGCAATCTGTTTATATACGGCGACCTTGAGGTTGACAAGGATGCCGATATGGAAGCCCTGCTGCCGCAGATACAAAAGCTGATTGTCAAAGGGACTGTTTCGCTAAGGGCTAATCAGGAGGAAGCCTTCTGCAAACTCAACGCGGAATTTGACAAGCTTGAAATAATCAGGGACTGCCGCCGTTTCAGCAACGCCGTAAGGGTGTACCTTGACAAGACGATTTTTGACAATTCGCCAAACGGCATTGAAGTATGCAACTCGGCCGACGTCGTAATCGCGGAAGACGTCACCCCTGAAATGATACTTGATAAGCTGTCCGTCTCCAACTGCGCGAGGGTCAAATGCGGCAGCGACCAAGAAAGCTCTGTCGCCGCAGTCGCCACAAATGTCGCGAACATAGGCAGTTCGGCGGATAATGGCGGCATGATGGGAGCTTTAAAGGATTTTGCGCATACAAAGGTTATAAACGCTGACAGTTATATAATGTAAAATAATATAAGGCTTATGCAAACGGGGGCTGTCCACTATTGTGAACTGCCCCCGCTCTTGTGAATTTTTATCCAATAAGACATTCCTTTCCTTTAAACGCAAAACCGTACTTGCGTATGCGCTCAGGCTTAAAGCCCTCTGATATAAGCGCCGCCTCATACTTTTTTTCTTCAATCTGCGCATGGGCATTTGCAAGCGTTTCCCCCAGCGTCTTTTCCTTATAAGCCTTGTACACCTTAAATTCTATAATATAAGCGTTTCCCTTATCCTTGTCAATTGGTTTCAGCAGCACGTCATACCGTCCGAAGCCGCTTTCCCTGTTTGATGTAATCTCGTATTTTCCGCTAAGCTCCACCATAAGCCCCAGCACAAAGCCATGGTAAAATCGCTCCGGAGCGTCATCGTCAGACACTCCCTGCGCCACATCGAAGCTCGAAAAGCTGTGAAGTGCGACTTTATTCATAAACTCATTCATTGCCTCGACATCATCTATAAGAAGCGCCTTGATAAAGTCGTTGTATGCACTTTCGGCATTTCCTCCAAACCATTCCCTTACCATGTCCTCAAACATCATGCCCACTTCCATGTTGGTGAGCGCAAGCGCATATACCGCCCGCTTTTGTCCATCGGTATATTTCAAGTCACACACTTTCAGATAACCTGCCGCAAGCAGCAGGCTCCACACCGCATTGGCGCTGCCGTCAAGCTGACTGTATACAATCTGTTCGTCCAGCATAGCCTCGAAGCTTTTTCCGCGCAAAAGCTCCTCCATTGTCTGCTTTATGGCGGGCGTCCCCTTGCGTATCAGCGAGCTTACAAGCCCGTTTCCACTCGTGTTTGTCCAGTAGGGCTTATACTTACCCTTTTTCCCGATAAAAGAGGCTATGGACCAGGGATTGTAGATATCCGTATGGCTGCCGAAGGTAAAGCCGTCATACCATTCCTTTACCCCCTGTTTCTCGCTGCCAAGTCCCGCACCCTCAAGCGCGGCAAAGACCTCTTCTTCCGTAAAGCCAAAGGATGTCGCATACTCGTCAGAGGTAGTCGTGATTATGTCCAAATTGTTCAAATCTGAAAAAATTGATTCTTTGGATATTCTTGTGATTCCCGTAATCAAGCCGCGGCAAAGGTAGGGATTGGTCTTAAATGTGCTGTTAAAAAAGCCGCTAAAAAAGCCTGCCGCCTCGTCCCAATAGCCTGAAAGCCATGCCTCCTGCATCGGCGTATCGTACTCATCCACAAGTATGATGACATCTTTGCCATAATAGCTGTGCATAAAATTTGCCAGCGAATTAACCGCGCCCGCCGCTACAGCACCGCTTATGCCGGGCTGTATGCTTTTAAAATATTTTTTATCATTCTCGCTCAGCAGACTGCTTTCCAGCAGATAACTGTTTTGTCCGTACAAATCGGCAATCGCCTTTGTTATTTTATACTCCATATCGGCATATTTTTCCGCCTTGATGTTTGCAAAGCTTAAAAATATCACCGGAAATGTGCCTTGGAGCTCACGATATTTGTATGCTCCTGATGATGCTTTCTCCTTCCATATGGAAAGTCCTTCAAATAAATCGCCGCGGTTCGCGTATTTATTGGAGAAAAAACATTCCAGCATGCTCATATTGAGTGTTTTGCCAAATCTGCGCGGGCGCGTGATGAGCGTTACCGTAGAACCGTACTCCCACCATTCCTTAATGAATCCTGTCTTGTCGATATAAAACTTGTCTTCTTCAATTATCCTGTCAAACCTCTGTTCGCCTATATTTACTATTTTACCTGCCATGTTTTCCTCGTTTCCGGTTTGGTCTTTGCTCACAAATAAGTTTTTGCCTAAAATTTTAATATCTCAGGGTAAATTCCCCGCAACTCTGCTGCGTAACAAAATAATGACACATGCTTTTTGTGCTTAAGCATGTTGACAATGTTGTAGAAGCTATACTTTTTAACAGTTAGGCACAAGAAATAATGTCGTTTACTATAATATATCATCATCGCTACAGGATTGCAAGGAAGCAGCGCGCCCCCTGCAATATACGTCAAGCGCCTCGTAGGATTTTCCCAATACTGTTATATCAGCGTCATAGCCCGCGCATATTTTTCCCTTTCTATCCCCTACGCCTATGCAGCGGGCGGGATTTATCGTGCAGGAATTGATGGCGGCTTCACGCGGCACTCCGACTTCTTCAAGGAGGAAACGCAGACCTTCGTTCATTTTGAGCGTACTGCCCGCTATAGCACCGCCTTTGCATAATCTCGCAAGCCCACTGCCGTCAAGCTCTATCCGCTGACCCGCCAGATACAAGGCGTGTTCCCTTGATTTGTTTAACGGTTTTTCAGATTGATTATTTTTTGCGTCAGCTTTTTCTATAGTAAAATCTTTTTCAACTGCCGCGTCTTTGTAATGCTTCCCTTCATTGACATATTTCGCGCTGAGCGAGTCGGTTATCATTATCGCCCTGTGCGCGCTCTTCGCATTGAAAAAAAGCCGTACCGCCTCCGCGCTTGAGTGCAAGCCGTCGCAGATTATCTCCCCATACAGCTCATTTTCAACAAGTGACGCGCCCGTTATCCCCGCGTTTCTGTGGTGAAAAGGCGGCATGCCGTTATACACATGGGTGATGGAACGCGCGCCGTTTGCCATAGCCATTATTATGTCGCCATAGTCCGCGTCCGAGTGCCCGAGGCTTACAGTCACGCCATTCTGCGCGCAAAAGCGGATGAATTCGTAGTCTTTATCCTGTGTAGGACTTAATGTAATATATTTTATCATACCATGCGCCGCGTCCTGATATTCCTTAAATTCTTCTATTGACGGCGCCGAAATCGCGCTTTCCGCCTGCGCGCCCCTGTACTTTTTATCAATGTACGGACCTTCAAAATGTATTCCCAAAATTTCCGCCCCCACTCCCGCGTCCGCAACCTCAGCCACATTCCTCAATGCCGCTTTAAGCGCCGCTTTCTCCTGTGTCGCCGTAGTCGGCATTATCGCCGTCACACCTTCCGCAGTGATATTTTTTGTCCAATACCTCAGCCCCTGCGCGTCCGCGTCATTCGTGTCAAAACCAAACGCGCCATGCGTATGAATATCAATAAATCCCGGAAGAATCCAATTATCGCCATAATCCATATCACATTTTTCAGTATTCAATCTCATCACGCGCCTTATTTTCCCGAAATTTGCCGCTCCACATGACGCTCCACTGTCATTTATCTCTATCTGCGCCGGGGCAAAGCTGCTGCCAAGCCATACATTCGTACTCTGGATTATCATACCAACCTCCGTAACTTCCCGCGAAACCCTGAATCCGCATGCATACACACAAAATCCCCGCCGCATATCCGAAAGGCTCCAGCGCCATTCACCGACGCCTTTCCTTCCAAATATGCGGCAGGGATTATTTATATTTATCAACACCTGTTAAAGTTTCGGAAACAGCTCCTTAACCGTAGGATAAATCTGCTTAAATCTGCCGTACCTATCCTCATACCGCGCCGCAAGCTCCGCGTCAGGCTCTACGCTGTCTACTACCTTCACAAGCTTATCGGCTGCCTCCTCTACGGTCGCATACTCACCGCATGCCACTGCCGCAAGAATCGCTCCGCCATAGCCGGGTCCTTCCTCGCTCTCGATTATGTCAAGCCTTATATTCAGCACATTTGCAAAAATCTTTCTCCAAAGCGGGCTCTTTGCGCCGCCGCCGCAGATTTTTGACGCTTTGATGTCAATGCCGAGGCTCTTTGCCACCTCGAACGAATCGCGTATCGCAAACGCCACGCCCTCCAAAACAGCCTGATAAATGTCAGCCCTGCTCGTGTCCATAGTCATGCCGATAAGCGTACCGCGCGCGTTGGCGTCATTGTGGGGCGAACGCTCACCCATCAGATATGGCAGGAAATACACATGGTTGTTGCCCAGCATATCATCCGTTATCGCCTCCTGCTCTTTTGCAAACTCCTTGGTTTGGAGAATTTCCTCCATAAACCACTTGTTGCAGGATGCCGCGCTCAGCATGCAGCCCATTAAGTGATACTTGCCGTTTGCATGTGCGAAGCTATGGAGCGCGTTGTTCTTGTCCACGCCAAATTTATCGCTTGATATAAAAATCGTGCCGCTCGTGCCAAGCGAGATATTGCACATAGCGTCGCCGACTGTGCCTGTGCCGACTGCCGCCGCCGCGTTGTCGCCCGCGCCCGCCGCGATTTTTACCGTCGTGGGAAGCCCAAGCTGCGCCGCTACATCTTCCTTTAAAGTGCCGACCACATCATAGCTCTCATAAAGCTTCGGCATCTGCTCTTTCTTCACTCCGCAGATTTCAAGCATTTCCTCCGACCAGCATTTATGCTCCACATCCAGCAGAAGCATACCTGACGCGTCTGACACATCCGTACAGAAGCTTCCCGAAAGCTTATACGCTATGTAATCCTTGGGAAGCATTATCTTGCTTATCCTTGCGAAATTTTCAGGCTCATTATTCTTCACCCACAAAATTTTAGGCGCCGTAAAGCCTGTAAACGCGATATTTGCGGTATATTTTGAAAGCTTATCCCTGCCGATAGTATTGTTCAAATAATCCGTTTCCTTCTGCGTCCTGCCGTCATTCCAGAGAATCGCGGGACGGATAACATTGTCCTCGCTGTCAAGAATGACCAGACCATGCATCTGACCACCGAAGCTTATGCCAGCCACTTTTGACTTGTCAAAGCCCTCCGTAAGCTCCTTTAAGCCTGCAAGCACAGCTTCCCACCAGTCCTCCGGCTTCTGCTCGCTCCAGCCTACATTCGGAAAATACAATGGGTATTCCTTTGAAACAATATTTGCGATTTTACCATTTCCCTCCATCAGCAGAAGCTTTACTGCCGAAGTGCCTAAATCAACTCCTATATAATACATTTTTACCTCATTTCTGCGCCTTGCGCGATGATTGTTAATTTTTCCACAAATATAGTATATAGGGTTTTCAGGGATTTTTCATTGTATAAAATGTACTAAATTTGTTGTGGAAATTGCCTCATTCCATTCAATTCAATACTGCGACCTTATCATATGCTCGATAAAATCTTTTTTCATACTGTCATGAAGAACATAAGAAGCCGCCATGTCCGCATGTCCCGGCTCATGCCTGCGTTTACCGTCCTCCTCTATTATGTGTGTCAGCATTTCTGACAGGCAATTGGGGTTCTCACTGTTATACACCCTGCTGAAGCCATATTTATATGCCAGATTTACGGCCTCAAGCAGAACCGAAGCATCCTCGCGGCACAATATGTCAGGCTTGTTTGCCTTTACCTCACTGCATTGCTTTATGTCAATCAAATCAAGCTCTATTACCTTCCAATCGCTATCCTCCTTCAATGAATACACGATATGGCAGGTGTCATAGACGAGTACCATACGCAGCATATTTTTTTCCACGCATACATATATCGCCTTTGACTGCTCAAATATTCTCAATACTCCGTTTGCAAGAATAATGTGTCTCTTAAACTTATCTATCTGCTTATTGTCATCGCCGTCGCACACTATATTTGTGTGGCTTTTGGGCTTTTTCTTGCGCAGATGCTCAACCTCCAAGGCAAGATACTCCCCTTCTTTTTTCTCAACCTCATAAATGTCCACTATCTCAGGCACTCCTCCCCTTAATCTATGAAAGTATATGCAAAATGCACGAATCTTACCTCATTTATGTACCTTTATCCAGCATTGCATTTGCATATGTAAATAATAGTATATCTGTTTTTTGAAAACTTTTCACTGTGCAAAATGCACCAATTTATAAAATCCCAATTATTGCAACATATCCAAAATATTACTTCTACTCTGATTAGCCTGAGTGAGCATTGACGCACCCGCCTGCTGTAGTATTCTATTATTTGACAGCTTTACCATCTCTTCCGCCATATCCGTATCTCGAATAACGCTCTCTGATTTTTGGGTATTTTCTCTGACGTTCATATTATTCGCATATGAATGCTCTAGGCGATTTTGGTATGAGCCAAACAGACTTCTGATTGCGTTTACCTTTCTGAGCGCCGCGTCTACAGCGCTTATAGCACTTTGAGCGCTTTCCTCCGTGCCTACTGTAAGCTTTTTTATCCCAAGCCTGTATACAGACAGCTTCTGTCTGGGAATCTTGATAAAATCGCGTTCGTTTGAGCTGCATTGTATTTTTAAGGAACTGTTATCCTCATATTTTTTAGGCATAATCTGATGCAGAATATTGTGTTTTGTTATAACGGCTTTATTGTCATTTACCTCTCCTGACATTTTATATCTGGCATAATCGCTTACCAAACTCATACTAGACGCTTTTGCAATATCATCAAATATAGTGCCTTTTATATATTCATCCAAAAATGCATCTATATCTTTACCGTCTGTTTTTAGCGTAATATCCTCCAGCACGTATCTTTGCATTCCTGCATGCACCGCAGGATCATATTTCACATATTTGCCATCAGTTGTCTGCACAAAATCTCCATCTGCATCCTCCGTATACTTAAAATAAAGATTTTCCTCCTTAAATAAATCACTATAATCGTAATCATAGCTAAGCAGCATATTCTGTCCGGCATCAGAAGAATCAAACAGACTTATGTCTACCTCTGCAATAGTGTTGATGTCATATGCATATGGCGAAAACTGCGCACTTGTCGCTGATGAAGTTCCGTCCCGGGCATATTCTGGTCTGTTATCAAATATATACAGCTTGGAATCATTAACTCCAGTCGCATACTGTGTAAAGTGAAAATCGTATCCCGCCGCGTCAATCACTCCCACAAGCGCATTTGTAAATTTAATACCGTCATCAATGCCGTTAGCCTGCATAGATGCCAAATCTACATATAAGGTATAATTCTGACCACTTTTCTCAAGACTGAATTTATAATCCTTACCGTCAATATTTACAGTCTGCCACCTCGTACTCACGGAATTCTCCGTTACAAACTGCATACTATAATGATTATTACAGGTCTGGCATGTAGAATTAAATCCCATTCCTACAAGATCTGCCAATCCATATGTATTTCCAAGTTCTGAAAAGTCAATACTTGCTCCCGCGTATGACGCAATGGTTCCGTTTTTGAGTGTTGTAATAAGATCCGGATTATTTGCGTCAAAATCAAATACCTCTTCAAGATAAGTATTAAATCCTTTTCCTGTAATATCGTCTTCATCTATTAAATCAGCAAGATTTACATTGGCTGGATTCTTTGCGCCCATTAAATATCTTTCCTTTAAAAGTGCCAGATACTTAAATGCATTGGCTTTTATCTGTCCTCTTATGCTGTCTGCGATTTGTTGCGTTTCAGTTTCAGTATTTCTATATGTTTTTGTATGCGTTACTCCGTCTATTGTATTTTTGTACTCTAACTCGAAATTACCGTCATTTGGATTAGTTGAATTATATTTTAAGTGCTCATCTCCATATTCATCAGACACTACATTAAATTCTCTACCAAGATTATACTCATCTTCCAAAGTATGGCTGACTGTGCTTCTTCTAATCTCACCTCCCATAACATTAGGGATTTTTGGATCAATCGTTAACTCTATATGATTTGAAACCTCTATCTGCCTTAATTCAGACACATTTATATTGTTAAGGGCATCTATAACGGAATCCTTACTTATTTCATTAACGACTTTAAACTTCAGGCTTAGCTTTAATCCATCTGTTGATTCATATTCATACTCATACTCCTTTGTTTCCCAGATATCTTTACTTTGATCGCCCCAGTTAGTTATTCCAATTTCTTTCCACTCCTTTTTAGAATTATCTAAAGTGGAACCATCTTTCCGCTCCAACCATATGCCGCTATCATCCGCACGCATTATAATATCATCACAAAAGTCCTGCAGACCATCAATATAATTTTTAACCTGAGCATTACTGAGAAACGCACTATAGCTGTCCCCAAAGTTTCCAAACAGCGCAGTTTCCTCGTTTGGTACCTGATATACGGTTTCCAATTTCAAATTTGACAGACCTGCCTTTATTTCTTCGAAGTCATCAAGCAAATCCGGTTTAAACGAAACCTGTGTCCCCTTGTAATCAAAAAAATACTCCTCATCAAGAATATGATCTTTATCAAAAGCCTGACCATTCTTCGTCTTTACATCTTTCCAAGGTATAAGCTCATTGTTAATATATATCCCGCTGTCACCGGCTGAAGTCACAAACTCACGCGAAACCTTCGGTATTGTAGCTCCCTGCTCGCATACAAGAGTCAAATAAGTGCCATCATCGGCCTTAAAGGAATATGTTCCTGCATTAAACGTCTTTGAAGCATCGTCATACATAGCCGCGCTTATGCTTGACCATGCATATCTTTTTCCTTTGTAGGCTACGCCGCCATATGTAACGTCTCCCGTACTATCATCATATGTTTCATTATAAATGCACAAATCATTTAAATAGCCTGAAAATTTCAATTGATACGTCTTTTTTTCATCATCCCTGCACTTGAAAATGTACTCTTCATTAAATTTCGTCGTTTCACATATTCTGTCCATTTCTTTTTTCAGTTCTTTTATTTCTTCATCAATATAGCTCCTGTCAGCAGTCGAATTTGTTCCATTTGCCGCCTGAATTGAGAGCTCATTCATCCTTTGAAGCATATCGTTAATTTCACCAAGCGCCCCATCCGCCGTCTGGCAGTAATCAATACCCTCCTGAATATTTTGGGCGCCTCTCATAAGTCCCCTAATCTGAGAACGCATTTCTTCAGAAATGGCAAGTCCTGCCGCATTATCTGCCGCCTTATTTATCTTATATCCGGATGAAAGCTTCTGCGTGGATTTTGTGGTGTTTCTATCCGTAATGCCAAGCATTCTTTCCGCATTCATGGCAAGTATGTTATGATATATCATATCTATTCCCCACTTCCTTGTAACGAAATAAATATCAAAAAACAAAACTTTATCTCTTTATATATATCGTCCGCTTTTTTCTTTAGATTATATTTATATTATGTTTTTAGTGCTTTTTGTGCATAATTGCAAATTTATTGTGCGCAATTTGTGCAAAATAACAGTTATACTATTTCCATTCCAGCCTGTGCAGCTCGCCTTCAAGCCTCATTCCCGCAAAATTCTGCTGCCGCAGCGCCTCGTAGAGCACTATGCTCACGCTATTTGAAAGATTCAGGCTGCGTATTTTGTCAAGCATTGGTATGCGTATGCACCCGCTCTGGTTATCCACAAGTATTTCCTCGGGTATGCCCGCGCTTTCCTTGCCAAACATAATGAAGTCATTTTCGCCATAATGCACGTCCGTATATACCTGCCGTGCCTTTGTAGTGGCGAGCCAAAGCCTCGCGCTTTCGCCTCCCACAAAATTTTTCTCCATAAATTCCTCAAAATTCATATACCTGCGCACATCCAAATGCTCCCAATAATCCATTCCCGCGCGCCTAAGCTCCTTGCCCGTAAGCCGAAACCCCAACGGCTCGATTAAATGAAGCACCGTGTTCGTCGCGACACAGGTTCTCCCTATATTTCCCGTATTTGCAGGGATTTCAGGCTGATAAAGCACTATATTCATATTCAATCTCCATTCTGTTGGCTTCGCACACCCATAGGTTCGCATTATAACTTTCTGATTTTTTATTATACATAAAAAAACGCATATTTACAATAACATCAGCATTAAAGCCCTTGTTAAATCAATTTTGTTTTTATATAATAAAGAAAAGCTTTCTAAACCGCAGCCGCCTCTAATACGGCTGGACTGATTGCAATCATGGAGGTTATACCTATGGGAATTTATCTAAATCCTAAAAACAGAGGTTTTCAGGAAGCGCTCAATTCTCAAATTTATGTAGATAAAACAGGGCTGATTGAATATACAAACTCTTGCCTGAATACAAAGCAAAAATACATCTGCGTCAGCAGACCGAGGCGTTTCGGCAAATCTATGGCGCTTGAAATGCTCGCCGCCTACTATAGCTGTGGCTGCAACTCTAGGGATTTATTTAGCGGTCTCAAAATTGCCGGCACAAAAACCTTCCCAAAATATCTGAATAAATATGATGTGATTTATTTGAATATGCAGCATTTTCTTCTCAGGACAGATGCCAATAATATGACGAAATATTTAGAGCAGGCTGTCCTTGATGAGCTGCGGGAAGCCTATGGAAGCCTGTTTTCGGAGCGGACTGTTATTTTAGCTGAGGCGCTCGAAAAAATTTATGCAAAGGCCGATAAACAGTTTATCTTTCTGATTGACGAATGGGACTGCGTAATGCGTGAGCGCCAAGAATCCGAGGCTCTGCAAAAGCAATACCTTGATTTTCTGCGCAGCCTTCTAAAGGATCAGCCATATGTGGCGCTTGCATATATGACGGGGATTCTGCCTATAAAAAAATACGGACAGCACTCCGCGCTGAATATGTTCAGCGAACATTCTATGACCGGACAATATGATTTGGAAGAATATACGGGGTTTACTCAGGACGAGGTAAAGGCACTGTGCCAGAGATTTGACATGGATTATACCGAAACAAGCAGCTGGTATGACGGCTACATGTTCAAAAATTTCAAACACATTTACAATCCGCGCTCTGTAGTGTCCGCTATGAGCTTTAAGAGCTTTTCAAGCTATTGGGCTTCTACTGAAACGTATGATGCGCTGAAAATATATATAGACATGGATTTTGACGGTCTAAGGGGCGCTATCATACAGATGCTCAGCGGCGAACGCATCAAAGTCAATACGCTGAGCTTTCAAAATGATATGCGCAGCTTTAAGGTAAAGGATGATGTTTTGACTCTGCTGATTCATCTTGGCTATCTTGGATATGACGCTCAGACAGAGGAGGCTTTTATTCCTAACAAGGAAATAATCAGGGAATTTGAAAACGCTATGAGCGTCGGCGGCTGGTCTGATGTTATGCAAATCCTCAAAGCCTCTGAAAAACTGCTGTCAGATACATTAAGCGGCAATGAAAAGGAGGTCGCCGAGGCGCTTGATAAGGCGCATACGGAGGCGGCGTCTATTTTGACATACAATGATGAAAATTCTTTAAGCTGTGCCATCGGGCTTGCATATTACAGCGCGCGGAAGGATTACAGGCTCATACGGGAATTCCCCGCAGGCAAAGGCTTTGCGGATATCATATTTCTGCCCCTTCCGCACTCGCCAAAGCCGGCGTTAATTGTGGAATTAAAATATGACACAACTGCCGACACAGCCATGCAGCAAATAAAAAACAGACAGTATGCGCAGGCGCTTGAAGGCTATAGCGGCGAAATTATGCTCGTCGCAATCAGCTATAGCAGGGCTGATAAAAATAAGCGCCATAGCTGTATTATTGAAAAAGTTGAAAAATAATGCGCACTTTTGCCAAACTGTCAATCGGTTTTAGTTTACCTTCTGCACAATCAAGGGAGAGATTGGCAGACATCCGCCTGCCGCCGTACTCGCCAATCGGTTTTAGTTCACTTTCTGCACAAATCAGTGTGGGGCTGCCGCATTAAGGAATACAATTACAAGATATAGTTTCACATAATTTAGGCACACTACCATATCCTGTACAATTAATCCTTATTACGACAGCCCCCGCATCTCACTTCAAAAAATATCCCCCACGCCGCTTTTTATTTCCCTTTTATTTCCCACTCTCACGCAAATGCTTCACAAAATGCTCCAGTCTCCCGACCGCAACCTTAAGCTTTTCAAGCGAATACGCGTATGAAATCCTTATAAAGCCCTCGCCGCTGTCGCCGAACGCCGTACCCGGCACCACAGCGACTTTTTCCTCCTGCAGAAACCTTGTCGCGAACTCATCGCTCGTCATCCCAAATTCCTTTATGCACGGGAATATGTAAAACGCGCCGAACGGTTCAAAGCACTCAAGCCCCATCTCCTTAAAGGCGTGTACGAGGAAACGCCTCCTCTGATTGTACGCCTCGCGCATCATTTTCACATCGTCATCGCCGTTGCGCAGCGCGTCAATTGCCGCGTACTGCGAAGTCGTCGGCGCACACATGATGCAGAACTGGTGTATTTTGTACATCTGCTCGATAATCTTCTCAGGTCCGCACGCATAGCCAAGTCGCCACCCCGTCATCGCATACGACTTTGAAAAGCCGTTTATCAAAACCGTGCGCTCCCACATACCGTCGATATTTGCAATCGAAACATGTCTGTCCGTATAGCAAAGCTCCGAATAAATCTCGTCCGAAAGAACATACAAGTCATGCTCCTTTATGACCTTGGCTATCGCCTCCAAATCTTCCCGCTCCATAATCGCGCCCGTAGGGTTATTGGGAAACGGCAGGATAAGTATTTTGCTCTTGTCCGTAATAGCATCCTCAAGCTCCTTTGCCGTAAGCCTAAACTGATTCTCATGTTTTAGCTCGATTATCACAGGCTTGCCGCCCGCAAGTACAGCGCAGGGCTCATATGACACGTAGCTGGGCTGCGGTATAAGCACCTCGTCACCCGCGTCCACCATCGCACGCAGCGCAATGTCTATCGCTTCCGAGCCGCCTACCGTCACTATCATTTCCTTGCGCGCGTCATATTCAAGGTCATACCTTCTCTTTAAATACTTACTGACCTCCTCGCGCATCTCCAAAAGTCCCGCGTTTGAGGTATAAAACGTGCGCCCTCTTTCAAGCGAATAAATGCCCTCGTCGCGTATATGCCATGGCGTCTCAAAATCAGGCTCGCCCACGCCAAGCGATATTACGTCAGGGTCGTTCATCTCGCTCACTATATCAAAAAATTTCCTTATACCCGACGGCTTAATATTTACAATTGTCTTTGATAACGGATTTCTCATGGCGTCACCTGCATCCTTTCATCAACCTCTTTTTTGCCTAAAATAGTGCCATGGTCCTTATATTTTTTCAGGATAAAGTGAGTCGCCGTGCTTATGACGGATTCCTGCGTAGAAAGCTTCTCGGTGACAAAACGCGACACCTCTTTAAGCGACTTGCCCTCCAGGCTCACAAGCAAATCATAACCGCCCGAAATAAGATAAACCGCATGAACCTCGGGATATTTGTAGATGCGCTCCGCAATAGCGTCAAAGCCGTTATTCCTCTGCGGCGTGACGCGCACCTCTATAAGCGCGTTCACTTTCTCGACATCCGTCTTTTCCCAGTCGATAAGCGTGTGATACCCGCAGATTACTCCCTCCTGCTCCATCTTCTCCATCTCGTTTACGACGTCCGTCTCGGACTCGCCAAGCAGGATTGCAAGCTCGCGCAAATCAATCCTGCTGTTCTTCTCGATTATTGTCAAAATTTTTTCTCTCATAATTTTACCTCTTTTCTGCGCCACATTTAATTTAACGCACATTGTTCACAATCTCATAATACCTGAAAATCTCATCACCCTTGGCAGGCTCCAAAAAGCGTGTTTCCTCGCCGTTACGCACTATTCTGTCATTGCCCTCGCAGATTTTGCCTATAACGGCGGCGTTTATCCCCATCTCATTGAGGCGCTTTGCCAAATCCGCGCCGCGCGCTGCCACAATCAAAAGGCTCCCTCCGGTCAATAGCTCATATGGGTTTAAATCAAAAAACTCGCACACCTCTATAGTTTCCTGCCTTACCGGTATGTCTTTTAAGTCTGCGACCAGTCCAACGCCGTTATCGGAAGCAAGCTCCCAGAGCGCTCTGAAAATTCCGCCCTCCCTTGCCGCTTTCATATAACATACGCCGGACTTAACGGCGGTAGCAGCCTCCGCAACAGCCATCGCCTCCGCCGCCACCGAAAAATGCCCCAAAAATTCTTCCGCCTCCATAATCATATCAGCGGGATACCGCTCGCGCAGCACATCAAAGCTTCCGCTCGCTATCAGCGCCGTGCCTTCAAGACCTATCCACTTCGTCATTACAATATCATCGCCCGCTCCCACTCCGCACGGCAAGCCTTGATTCGTCCTGCCGCTCACCACGCACTCGGCAACAGGCTCGCTCACGCACGGCAGCACGCTTACATCCGCACACATAATCGGTATTCCCAACTGCTCCGCCCCACACGCCGCTTGCTCCATTATCCTGCGCACTTTTATCTCTCGCCATCTGCCAGGCGCCTTAATGTTTAAAACAGCATACGCGTCTTTTAACTCTCCTCGCGATGCCGCAAAAGCATTGTTTGATGCCGCAAAAATCGCCCTCGCCGCGACGCTTTCATCCCTGCCTGACGCCGATGCCTGAGTGCTCAAAAATCCTGACGGCAAAATGGCGCAGTCTGCCCCCAGTGCCGCGCCATCATAAAAACTCTTATTATTTTGTGAAACGTCCCTTACCACCTTATCAACGGAGCGCTTATAAATATGCTCCGCGAGCCTGCCGTAGTTCATCTTATCTCCCATGCGCCGTCCCAAACGCTGTCTTTATGCTTTTAATTATTTTGCTGTTGTTGCTGCAATGCCTGATTATACGCCTCCAATGCCGCCTGTTGCTGCAAAAGCGCCTGATTGTACGCGTCCATATCCGCCTGCTGCTGCGCGACCGCATCCATCTCCCCTTTAATCGCCGCCGCCTCCGCTTTGCAGGTATCAATGCTCCCTGAAGCAATCGCCGCCTGAATACGGCTTGCATACAACGGATTGTCTGTATTCACGCCTACTACCGCACTGCGCGGCGATGCCTTATATTTACTCTCATTTATAACCTCACGACTTACTTCCTCGCCGTTTTCCTCGACAATCTTCCAGAGCCGCGCCGTATACCCTATGTGCGCCGACTGCACACTGATATACCCCACGCCTTGACCGCTGTCCGCTATAATCTCCTCCGTCTCCGGATTATTTGTAGAAAGCACTTCGCTTTCATAGCGCACCTTATGGCTTTCCGGTCTTGTCTCCACTCCGTATATCGTAAAGGTTATTTTTTTGCCCTCTGTCCGCCCTTCTATGTAAATAGGATTATCCAGATTATTCACGAATCTAAAGTCTTTTCCTGCCGATTCGGCTATAGCTGCATCCATGGACGGTTCGACATACGTAATAATCATTGAGTGATTGTTTCTCTCCGTAACCTCAAGCTCCGACAAAAGCACAGCGTTGTAAAGCGTAGTGGAAACCTGACAGATACCTCCACCCAAGCTGTCTACCACCTTGCCGTTCAGATAAGAACCCGCAGGATAATAGCCGTTGTCCGTCGTAAACGGCTTGATAGTGTCGTATGTAGAAAATTCATCTCCGGGATAAAGCAGCGTACCGTTTATAAGACGGCAGCCGTTTTCTACATTTTTGCAGCGTGATGAACTGCTCGTCGAATAGCTTGTAGTATACGTGCCAAGCACATCGGTAAGCTTTGAGAGCTCCTCGGCGCTTCCCCTTGGCTCAGTCACGTCTATGACTAAGTCTATTGACGCGTCGGAATAATCCCACTCCGTCGTGAGATAGCTCACTGTTTTTGCAAGCGATTCCTCTATATTTACGCCTTTCCCCTGCTGCCCTTCAGTGACCGCAAACTCGCCGTTTTCGCGAGTGATAGTCGCGTTTATGGCAGGTACGTCATATTCTGCGCACTGCTCCGTCAAAATCGCCCTTATCGCCTCATTGTCAAACGCAAGCTTTAAATCATACACCTTATTGCCATGCTTCAAGTCCTGTATCGCCTTGTACCGCTTTACGATATTGCCCTGCTTTCCAAGCTTTACAGCCGCGTCTATATCGGCTTCATTAATCCAGCTCAGTCCAAGGTCGCCCGCCGTAACTGCCACAAAATGTTCGTCCACAGCGCCAAAAGTGACGTTTCTCTGTTTCAGCGCATTTACAAATTCATTTACGGCAGCCTTCGCCTCATCCGCCGTCATTCCTGAAAGGTCGATATTGCCCATATACACGCCATCAAGAATAGTGTCAGCCTTCGCCTCGCCCGCATAAGCTCTGCCGCCGGACACAGCGCACGCACAGACCAAAAGCACAACCGCCACAATAACCGTCTTTACCTTCCCTAACATGTTCATTGCTTCCTCCATAGGCTCAAACAATCATAAAAACCAAAAAATTAACGCAATTATATAAATTTCAGTTGTAAACGATACTATGTATATTGTAAAATATCATTAGCCTAAAGCGGTGACTGCCATCGGTATCACCATGGCAAGCACGAGCAGAATTGCGATTATCGCCGCGATTCTCTTCTGCGTCTTTTTATTGTTGAAGTTAAGCATAGCCGTCCCTCCTTTAATTCATGGCGTTGATTAACATTTTCTGAAAGGATATTATATATGGATTTTTTACTTATTGCAAGCTTTCTTATATTTTCAATTGTATTTTTTTTAAGACTTAACCATGTAAAGTCAGTTGAGTCAAAGGCGTATGACGAGTTTTGGGCAAGGGAAAACAAAGCCAACTATACCCGCAAAAAGCCTCTCGACAATCTCAATTACATTACCATACCCGACGAGCTTCTTCATATGAAGCCCGAAAACTCAAACGACGAGCTTGAAGACTGTATCAAGAGTTTAAACGACTTGTCCGAATATAAAATCGTAAACCTGACCGGCTACACCAATACGGACCTGAAGCTTGAATATGGCACCGCTAATATTACTATATTAAGCGACTACGATTTTCATTACACAAATTTGGCAACCCTTCTGCAACGGCTTGCGGAAAAGCTGCATGAGAGCGGTAATGACGCGCTCGCCATCATGACGCTTGAATTTGCCGTATCGACAAACACCGACGTGAGCAAAAGCTACTATCTGCTCGCGCAGCTCTATACCGACGCGCACACTCCCGAAAAGATATTTGACCTTATGGAGAGCGCCCAAAATATCAAATCCATCCAACGGGACACTATCTTAAAGCGTCTGGGGGAGCTTTTACCTGTTTAATTTGTTTTTGTACTCGTTGTTCAGCATTATCAGGTTCATTTCAAAATCCTGTCTGTCCTTTTGCCTCATTGTGGAAAGCATAAGCCCCGCAAACAGGGACTGTATCGCAGCAATATAGACGAATCCGCACACTATGAGGGTGGGGAAGCGCTCCACCAGTCCCGTCTCAAAGTATTCGCACAAAACAGGTACGAAAAACAGGGTCGAAGCTACGGCAAGAAGCGCCGCAACCCATGTGAAAAAGCGCATTGGCTTATAGTTTCTATACAGCTTCGCTATGGTCATAAGCACTTTGAAGCCGTCGGAATAGGTGTTGAGCTTTGACTGGCTGCCTTCGGGACGGTCGCGGTACCGGATAATCACATTTTCTACGCGCATATTTTTGTCTATGGCGTGTATGCTCATCTCTGTTTCTATTTCAAAGCCTTTGGACAATACGGGGAATGACTTTACAAATTGGTAGCTGAATGCCCTGTAGCCTGTCATTATGTCCCTTATGTTGCTTTTGAACATGCTGTTTATCGCGCCGCGCACGAGGGTGTTGCCGAAGTTGTGGAAAGGGCGTTTATTCTCTTCAAAGTATGATGAGGAGAGTCTGTCGCCTACTACCATGTCGGCGTTTCTTTTTAGGACTGCGTCGCAGAGTTTTCTTGCCTCATCTGCGGGATAGGTGTCGTCGCCGTCTGTCATTATATAGCATTGGGCGTCGATTTCCCTGAACATTCGACGGATGACGTTGCCTTTGCCTTGTTGGTATTCGTAGCGGACTACTGCGCCTGCTTTTTTTGCGATTTCGTCGGTGCCGTCCTTTGAGTTATTGTCGTAGACGTATATGACTGCTTCAGGCAGGGCGGCTTTGAAGTCTTTTACTACTTTTTCGATTGTTTTGCTTTCGTTGTAACAGGGGATAAGTACTGCTATCTCGTCCATCTGAGTCCTCGTTTCTGCGCGGGGGTGCGCCTTGAATTGGTTTGTCTTTTTTGCCTTGTCTTTTGGGTTTTGTATTTATTATGCGTTATTTCTGATATGTTGAGTTTACCATATTTTGTTGATTTTATAAAGGGGGATTTGTAAGTTCTGTTTGTGTTTGTGAATTTTGCCGCCCGAACAGGGTCATACACCCCATTCAGACCCGCTTGCGCTTATGGGAGGCGTAGCGGACACTAAGCTCAATGGCGCTGTAAAAGGAGCTACGCTTTTACGCGTGCTACGTTCTTTGTAGCATATTTCGCTAAGTGCCGACGCCTCCCAACGGTCTTCATGGGGTGTATGACCCTGTTCGGGCTACGTTATTGGCGTATGCTGTGCTGTATGTTGAAGGGCTTTGTTGTATTGTATTACGATTGTATGTTGTTATGCCTTACTGAGCGTAATGTGTGTATGATTGCCCATAGCCTTTGTTATTGTGTCGCTTTTTTGTTTCTGGCGCGGAGCTCTTTGAAAAAGGTTTTGAGCATTTGGGAACATTCTTCTTCACAGACTCCCTGAGTTATCTCTACTTGGTGATTGAATTCGGGCATATCAAGGATGTTTAGGATGGAACCTGCGCAGCCTGCTTTGGGGTTCATGCATGACATTACCACTTTGGGGATTCTTGCTTGGACGATTGCGCCTGCGCACATTTGGCATGGCTCGAGGGTTACGTAAAGCGTACAATCCTCTAAACGCCAGTCGCCGATTATTTTACTTGCTTTGCGTATGGCTGTTATTTCGGCGTGGGATAGGGTGTTTTTGTCTGTGTTCCTGCGGTTGTAGCCGCGCCCTATGATTTTGTCATCATGCACTATGACGCAGCCTATGGGCACTTCGCCGAGGGCGTATGCTTTTTTGGCCTGTCTGATTGCCTCACGCATGTATTTTTCATCAGGATTTTTTAGGTCTGTTGTCTTTAATTTTGGCATGTTTGTTTTCTCCGACATTTTTTATATATGTTCCGTAAGCATTTTAATTTTAGCACAGTTTTTTCATGAATGAAATCCCTGCTAAAAGGATAAAGAATGATATCAGTAAAATGTATACCAAAAATCATACAAATCTTCTTCAAAAGGCGGCTGACACCCCACTAATCCGGCTGTAGCATTGATGAGCATCTGCATATCAGATAGACCGCAATCAAGCAAGATCAAAAGACAAATATCGGCGGTCATAAACAGACCGCTGAAAAAATCAAAAATTTTACACACTTTACTTGACAAACCCGTATCAGAATATATTGACTTTTCATAAAGCAAAGAGCTATGGAAAGCTTCGTCAGGTGTGATATAACTGGGACAGCGCCATTTTCTTAATCTATGGCTTTCCCTTTTACGTTTCTAACAAAGATTAGTCGCCACTATGCTTGAAATCAGCATATACATATGCTATATTAAATTAAACTCTTTGCACTGCATAAAGCTACAGTACAATCTGAGCAGACCGTGGCGCGGATAGCGCCTTGGAGTCGGGTCGCATACGCGGCAGCGGATAGCCTCAACATCTGCGGGACAGTAATTGCTAATACTGGTACGCGGGTGTTTCTTTTTTCCTTATTTTCCCTAAACACCCGCAAAATTAACGCAAAATAGCTTGCAGAAGCATCAGAAAGCGAGGTAAAAGTATGGAAAACAACTACGAAAAATCCGCCATGAAGGTATCATTTGTAAGCATCGCCGCAAACACGATTCTTTCTATTTTTAAGCTGTTTGCAGGAATTTTTGCTAATTCGGGCGCAATGGTGAGCGATGCTATTCACTCCGCGTCAGACGTATTCAGCACCTTTGTCGTGATTGTAGGCGTCAAGCTTTCAAGCAAAGCCTCCGACAAAGACCACCCATATGGACACGAGCGCCTTGAATGTGTGGCGGCAATCATCCTCGCCACGATACTGTGCGCCACAGGTTTAGGCATCGGTTGGACCTCCCTCTCAAACATACTTTCAGGCAATTACGAAATCCTCGAAATCCCCAAACGCTTAGCGCTGATTGCCGCCGTCATCTCAATACTGGTAAAGGAAGCCATGTACCAGTACACCCGCCTTGTCGCAAAGAAAATAGACTCAGGCGCGCTTATGGCGGACGCATGGCACCACCGCTCCGACGCGCTCTCCTCAGTCGGCGCCTTCATCGGTATACTCGGCTCCCGACTGGGCTTTCCCATAATGGACTCATTGGCAAGCCTCGTGATATGCGTCTTTATCGAAAAAGCGTCCTACGACATCTTCATGGATGCCGTAGACAAAATGGTTGACAAAGCCTGCGACGAAGAAACCGAAACCCAGCTAAGAAACTGCGCCATATCCCAACCCGGCGTATTAAACATAGACCTCCTGCGCACCCGCGTATTCGGCAACAAAATATACGTAGACATAGAAATAAGCGCCGACGGCAGCAAAACCCTGCGCGAAGCCCACTCCATCGCCGAATGCGTACACGACGCCATCGAACAAAACTTCACCAAAGTAAAACACATAATGGTACACGTAAACCCCGCCAAACAGGATTAAAAACTTTTTCCCTCCCCTTTATTGACTTGTACAAAATAGACTGCTAAAATTCTATATAAATATAATCTTATAGGAGGAACCCCACAATGAAATACAAAACCAACGGCACCTGCTCAACCATGATCGATTTAGACATAGACGGCGACGTCATACGCTCAGTAGCATTCACAAACGGCTGCAACGGCAACCTCCAAGGCATCTCAAGCCTTGTCAGAGGCATGAAAGTCGACGACGCGATAAATAAACTAAAAGGCATAAAATGCGGCTTCAAAAGCACCTCCTGCCCCGACCAGCTCGCCCGAGCACTCGAAGCTTACAAAGCAGGCGAACATTAATAAATGCGCGAATATATTATTAGTAAAATACGCATTATAAATTTAAAGAAGCGGAGGCTTTAAATTATGAAACGCATTGTCTTTACAGGAGGCGGCACCGCAGGACATGTCACGCCTAATATCGCGCTTTTTCCAAAGCTTAAAGAACTTGGCTATGATATACATTACATCGGCTCATATGAGGGAATAGAAAAGAAGCTGATAGAGGATTACCGCATTCCGTATTACGGTATCTCCACGGGCAAGCTCAGAAGATATTTCGACCCCAAAAATTTCAGTGACCCCTTCCGCGTCATCAAGGGCTTTACGGAGGCAAAAAAAATTCTTAAGACCCTTAAGCCCGATGTTGTTTTCAGCAAAGGCGGATTTGTGAGCGTACCTGTAGTGCGAGCGGCAGCTTCCTTAAAAATCCCCTGCATCATACACGAATCGGACATGACGCCCGGACTTGCAAACAAGCTATGCATACCCGTAGCGACAAAAATCTGTTGTAATTTCCCTGAAACATTAAATAATCTACCAAAGGACAAGGCAGTCCTCACAGGCTCACCGGTACGCGAGGAGCTTTCACGCGGCAGTCGTGAGCGCGGAATAGAAATGTGCGGTTTCAATAACAGCAAGCCCGTTATCATGGTTATCGGCGGAAGCCTCGGAGCGGCAGGCATAAATACACTCGTGCGGGAGGCGCTGAACCAGCTTCTTGCAGACTATCAAATAGTGCATATCTGCGGGAAAGAAAAGATTGACAATTTACTTTTGAACAAAGAGGGCTATAAACAATTTGAATATGTAAAGGACGACCTGAAGCACTTATTTGCCATGGCAGATATCGTGATTTCACGTGCGGGTGCAAATGCTATCTGCGAGCTTTTGATGCTTAGAAAACCCGCGCTTTTAATACCTCTCCCCACACATGCAAGCCGCGGGGACCAGATTTTAAACGCACAGAGCTTCGAATCTCAAGGCTTCGCAATGGTGGCGGACGAAGAATATCTCACAGGGGCTACATTGGTGGAAAAAGTACACGAGCTTTATTTCACGCGCCAGTCATATATAGACGCAATGCAGAACAGCAGCCAGAGAAATTCCATTGACACAATAATCAATCTCATAGAAAACGCGGCAAACGGCAGGGCTTAGCACCCTGCCGTCTGTACATACATGTATTATGAATTAAGCATATCTCTCACTTTATCAATATCTTCATCCTTTATTATTTCCGGATTTCCCGGGCTCATGACAAATGACTGATTATCGTCCTTATACCGCGGTATTAAATGCATGTGAAAGTGGAATACCGTCTGACCCGCCACTTCATTATTATTCTGAATAATATTGAAGCCGTCACAGCCAAGCTTTTCACACATATGATTAGCCATCTTTTTGGCAAGCGGCATCACCTTTGAGGCGGTATTGTCGTCAAGCTCGTACAGATTTTTATAATGGTTCTTGGGCAGTATAAGGGCATGTCCCCTTGTTGCGGGATTTAAGTCAAGTATTATCCTGAAATCATCATCCTCATAGATTGTTCTCGACGGTATCTCCCCATTTGCGATTTTGCAGAAAATACAGTTTTCGTCTCTCATAGTCTTTTTACCTCTTTTCTTCAGCGCCCACAGCGCAAATTTTATTTTTACAAAAATTCCTCAAATAAACGCAAACAACAAATCAAGCGTCCGCAGCACCTTAAAGTCGCCTTTCATTTTCATATCGCCCGACATAAACGCCCTCTGGAAAGTCATGCGTCCCTGGGTAATGTCATTCATTATGTCCGAAGAAATCTGCATTTCCACATCTGCGTTTTCGACATCTCCATAATAGCATTCCATATCAGTACGGTCAACCTTTACGATAAGCGGATTCCTCGCGCCCGCAATGACAAATTTATACACAGCGCTAAAGCCTGCCTGCGGACGAAAATGCGTCTTAAAATCCCTCAAAAACAGCGTGTCATCAGGCTCCTTTTCATTGAGAAGGTTTTTGAACATACTCGCAAGCTCCTGAATATCCTCCTTTTGCTTCTGCACATACAAATCATCGCTTGCAAGCTCTGAAAGCTGCGCTGCCTCCTGCGGTGTAAGGTTAAGCCCTGATGTAAACGATACCTTCTGCTTGACCGCCTGATTACTGCAAGGAAAAACCGCCGTTTTCTGATTGATAGAGCGGTATAAATCCTCTGTACGCTTTTCTATGACACGCGAATAGCCAATATTTTCCTCAAGCTCGGATACATCCGCGATATAGCCGCATATACCGGTGCATGGCAGTCCGCCCAGTATTTCCCAAGCCTCAATAATGCTCGTCATGGCATCGCGTTCCCCGTATGTAGTTGACATGACTATAGGGCACATATATATGCCCGAGATTTTTTCCTTATCACCGTACAGCCAGCACGCGTCGAGAAACTGCTGCATATACCCGCCTATACCGTACCACTCGACCGTCGTCGCAAGCACAGCGCCGTCAGCGTCTTTCAGGGTCTGCGGCAGCGTGACAATATTATTTTTGTACTCATAAAGGTCATAGCGCTCCACATTGACATTGAGCTCCCTTAAGACCTCCTGTATGCTGTTTAACACATACAGCGTAGGGTCGCCTATAAGCCCCCTGCCGCCGTAATAAATGTTTATTTTCACAGATTACCCCTCCCCCTCCTAGCAAGATACATTATCAGCATTGTCAAAAATCCGCACACCAAGCCGCCTATATGCGCCGCGTTGTCCGTCGTCGTAGACTGCACGCCCGTATATATCATATAGCATATTCCCAGAATTATTCTGCCAAGCGAAACCGCGCCGTACCTGCCATGATTTACCAGCACCAGCACGAGGAGCGCTCCTATAAGACCGGAAATAGCGCCGCTTGCGCCGACCGAACGGTACTCCTGCGCCGACATTACCATATATGTAAGCGAAAAAAGGCTGCCTCCCAAGCCCGAAACGAGATAAAGCACTGCAAACCGCAGATGACCTATCTCACGCTCAAGCATCTCGCCAAGCCCTACCGCAAAGAGCATATTTCCGATTATATGTGCCGCATCCGCATGTAAAAAAGTGCATGTTATCAGCCTGTAAAACTCACCGTCGCTGATTACTGCCCTGGCGTAAAGGCTGCCCATGTCATAGACCGCATCTCCCACCTTTATATACAAAATATACGCCGCGGCATTGATGACAAATAAAATCAGCGTCACACAATAGTTTTTCCAGTTTTCCGTATTTGATGACAATAAAATCAGCCTCCGGTCTGTAATGTATCAGTGGTGCTTTGCTACAGCAAACGGTTCGTCCACATATAACCCATGCCATAGACCGTCTTTATGTAATCGCCCGCGTCAAGCTTGGCGCGTAAGGCCATGACGGTATTGACAAGCGCGTTCTCGTCCGTCTGTATGCCCGTCTCCGCCCTCATGCGCTCCATTAAAGCCGCCTTTTTTAAGACTACTCCATTATTCTCAACGAGGATTTTAAGAAGTCCCTGCTCTATCCGGCTCAACGAAACAGCCTCACCAAAGCAGCGAAACTCCTGCTTGTCAAAATCAAAAATGTATTTGTCAATAGCCACCATATGCTCGCCGCGCGTACCCTTTTCAGAGGCAGACCCTATCGCGTCAAAACGCCTGCTCGCCTCCAAATTATACATATGCTTGTGCCTTTTTAGCAGCGTCGCCACCCGCGCCTTAAGCGCCGCGGTGCTAAACGGTTTTGAAACGCAGTCATCCGCGCCATGCATATATGCCGTAACGCTGTCCTCTATATATTCATTCGGCACAAGCACTATTATGCCTACATCACTCTTTTCACCATAATAGCTCCTTATGCTCTCTATAAAATCTATGCTGTTTCCATCGGGCATGATTTCATCAAGTATCACTACGCGAAAATCCGTCTGATATGCCAGAGAGAGCGCCGACTCTATGCTGCCACATGTGACTGCCGTTGTTTCGTCGTCAGAAAACGCGCCGCAAAGCTTTTCGGCAAGCACAAAGTCCTCCTCTGCAATAAGAATTTTTTCCATTGCGCCTTATCCCCTTCATGTTTTATATCCATTACCCGCAAACCTTATTCCCTATATAATAGGCTAGTATTTTTATGCCAATTTGTCAAGCAGTAAGTTTTATCGCCGCCCAAAAGCTCAGCTCATATACAGCGCAATCACCACGCTCGCCGCTATTCCCGCGAATGTCGACAAAAGCGCGCCCGCAAGCGTCCAACGCGCTTTTGACACCTTTGCCGCCATGAAATACACTGACATTGTGTAAAATACCGTCTCCGTACTTGCCAGCGCAAGCGAAGTCGCAAGCCCCGCAAACGAGTCCGTACCGTACTGCTTATATATGTCAAGCGCAAGCCCCGTCGCCGCAGAAGCCGAAAAGAGCTTCACCGTAAAAAGCGATATAAGCTCCTTTGGAAAGTCCGCTATCAACCCGCCCAAGAGCTTTCCGACCATCCCACAGAAAAAGTCCAAAAAGCCCGACGCTCTCAACACTCCCACAGCTATCATCAAACCTATCAGCGTCGGCACAATTCCCATTACGGTCTTCATACCCTCCTTTGCGCCTTTTGTAAAGCTCTGGTATATGTCCTTTTTTTGCGAAATGCCCATTGCGACTATGTAAAATATCAGCGCCGGGATAAGCATATTTGAAATTTCTGCCATAATCCGCACCATGCCGCGCCAAGGCGTCTAAAGCCAAATGGATGTAACGCCTTGGTTTGCGTTTCCTGATTAATGCTTATCTAATATATATTCTGTCGCGTTTTTCTTTATGATTTTGCGCCGCCTGCAAATAAGCGCCTTTATTTGGTACCATTTTCCTATATATATTTCCACTATCCAATGCTATACTTTCTGTATTGTGTTTTTGTCATATTTTGTCATATGCTGTCATAGCAATTCAAGTCTATCGGCGCATCAGGAATGGAGGATTTCTAAAATGCTTAACATCGCTTTTTGTTTTCAGCTTGATACGGAATTATATTATATCGAAAGTGAGATAAACAAATTTTTTGAACGGCGCGGTCTTTCTGTAGCAACCTACTGCTGCCGCAATGCAGGCGAGCTGCTGAAGCTTGCAAGCAAAACGCTTCCCGACATGCTTTTTTACAATCCCGAAGATGATGGCGGACTTACGCGCAGGGCTGCCCTTGCAATAAAAAAACACCACAAAAATATGGTGTCCGTTGTGACTGCCCCCAGCGGATATGCGCCGTCCGACAAGGACATCCTGCTCGAGCCGTTATACCTTGTGCCGAATAAGAGCCGCAAACAGCTCTGGTTTTATGCGGGGCTTGCGTACGAGGCCGTCATGAATGATGAGGAGGTCTTTGAATATTACAGAAGACCGTCATATGTAAAGCTCCCTGTCGGGGAAATAAAGTATTTTGCCTCAGACGCCCGACGCACACACATTGTCTCGGAGGAAGGCACAGACGCTTTTTATAAAAAGCTTGACGATGTCGAGCGGCTTGTGCAGAATAAAAGCTGTAGATTCCTTAGAATACATAAGTCTTATCTCGTGAATACACAGTATATCGAGGATTTTGGCAGATTTTATGTAAAGCTTACAAACGGCGAATGTCTTAGAGTGAGCAAGTATGAATATTATAAAGAACTTGTTGAGACTATATCTTAATTATGCGGTATTTTTGTCTTTTATTTAATCAAAAATTTTTTATCAATTAAGCAGCCCGCAGCCGCGTAATATGCTAATTTATACGCTGCCGCGGGCTTTACCAAATGTTAAAATTCCTTATTTTTTATTATTCTGTACGAAATGCCATAGGAAACCAGCCCAAACAGTGCGATTATGAGCACTCCGATTAATGCCAGCGCGCCTGCGGGAATGTTGGCGATGCCTGTGGCAAAATCGAGCAGCCTTTTTATAACCGCCTCATCTAAGTGGTCTATAGCTGATAATATCAGGAAAAAGCCGACTATTGCCAACATGCTTGCTATTACGCGCCCATTTTCATTTCCCCATTTGCAGATAATAGGTATCACATAAATTATAACCGCGTATCCGCCCAAAAGGGCAACCGCCTCAATTGACAAAAGCTGCACCAAATTCGGCATTGCGCCTTGCTCCACAAAATACACCATACCTCCTATCACGCTTAGTGCGAATGAGCATATAAGCATAAATATTACTGAAAATATATATTTTTCCTTTGCGTAAATGCTCCTGCTGACCGGAAGCGTAAACATATATGCCATTGTTTTGTCATTATCAAACAGGCTTATCGCGGCATATGCCGAAAATACGGTCATATACGGTATTGAAAAAGTAAAACCGTTAGTTACAGTCGTCACTATTGAAACAATCGCTATAATAGCCAAAAAAAGCCTCATGCTTTTCAGCGTCTTAATATCATGTATAAATAAACCTTTCATCTTTACCTCATTTCTGTGCTGTTTTTCAAAGCCGCACGCGGCTTCAGGCTTGCGCGGACAGCACTGTCGCAAGCCCCGCAGGATATTCCCGCAAATCACAAACTCGACATTACGCCTTTGCCGAATTTATAGTTACCTGTACTTTCCTACGAATATCATAGTAGTGAGTGGCATTACGCTTTTGTCGAATTTATAGTTACCTGTACTTCCCTACGAATTATCGTAGTAATTGTTTGGCATTACGCCTTTGCTAAATTTATGATTACCTCGTCGATATTTCCGCGCTCAATGGCTATATCAGGATAATTGTCCCTGTAAAACCGCGTCTTGTTCGTCAGGCACTCATAACCGAAGCTCTCCTGTTTGCTTTTGATAATGTATCTCTTATCGATTTTGTCATACTGCTCGGATGTAAGCTTCAAAAGCCCGTACTCATCAAGAATTACATCCATATCCTCGTGCAAAACTATCTTTCCCTTTTCAATCATATACAAATCGTCGCAGAGACGCTCCAAATCGCTTGAAATATGCGAACTTATCACTATGCTGCGCTCCCCGTTTTCCATATATTCGCGCAGTATGCTCAAAATCTCGTCCCGCACTATAGCGTCAAGCCCCGCGGTCGGCTCGTCAAGTATAAGAAGCTGCGCGTTATGCGAGATTGCCGCCAGTATATGAAGCTTGCGGTTCATGCCTGTCGAAAACTTCGCAAGCTTCTTGTTGAGCGGCAGCTCAAACCGCCTGCACATTTCCTTGAAATCGTCGCCCGAAAAATCATTGTAAAAACCTTTCAAAATCGTGGCTAAATCGTTAATCGTAAGCGCCCCCCTAAAACCCGTATCAGACATGACGACACCTATTTTCTGCCTGTCCTTGGCGTTAAGCCTGTCGGGGCTTTTGCCGAATATCTCTATGCTGCCCTCGTCAGGCTTTACCAGCCCCAGCATCGCCTTAAAGGTCGTGCTCTTTCCCGCGCCGTTCCTACCGACAAGCCCCGTAATTTGTCCCTTTTTTATTTCCATTGAACAATCAAGCTGAAAATCCTTGTAATTCTTTTTTACACCGTTTAGCTTAACCATATTCCTATCCTTTCCTTTCATTATCAAACACAATAAGCGTTCGCAAACTCCCTTTCGACAACATAGAATTTAGGCAAAATATATAAAATAATCGGCGTTTCGCGGAGCGCCCATGTACTATATCTGTGATACAGTACATTGACACGATTTTTATATATTTTGACTAAATTCGGACAGTTGAGAAAGCATTCCGTATTACCTATAAAATACCAACAGTCATTAGGTATGACAGATTTAACAGAAAGCCGAGAAAGCATTCCACATTACCAATAAAATACCTCCTACATTTCATCCAACACAATCGAAAAAATCTGCCGCAGCTCGTCTAAAGTTATACCGTAGCTTTTTGCTTTCCGTATCGTGCGCTCCAGCTCCGCCTCAATTTCCTTGCGTTTATCCTCAAGCATCTGCGACTGCGTCGCCGCCGCCACAAAACTACCCTTGCCATGCACAGTGACGACAAAGCCTTCCTCCTCAAGCAAATCATACGCCTTTTTGACCGTAAGCGCACTGACCTTCTGCTCCTTGGCAAGCGTACGCACAGACGGCAGCATAGCGTCCGCCACAAGCTCGCCATGCATTATCTTGTCCTTTATCTGGCTTACTATCTGCTCATAAATAGGTTGCACAGACGTATGATTTATTATTAACTCCATACCTTAATCATCACCTTTCAAGATATCCTTTACAATGTCATCCGACACCTTGCGAAGCTCCTTCTCCACAATTGCCGACATTTTTAATAATCGTTAGTTCATGAACCGACACAAAGGCGTCCCTCTGTTGTAAACAGTATAAAACAGTTGACAACTGTTGTCAACTGTTTTATACTGTTTATTATTCATTTTAATAAAGGGGCTGTCGCAATAAGGATTATGTGTACAAGATATGGCATTGCAGTTAAACCAAATAATACTATATCTTGTGTTTATATTCCTTAATGCAACAACCCCTTTTCTTGAGAGATTAAATTTTAAATCTAACCCTACCTGCCCTCCGCGGAAATAACCTTTTTCACGCTCTTTTCAAGCTGACGACGCGGCAACATTATCTGATGACCGCAACCAACGCATTTCAGTCGAAAATCCGCACCCACACGCAGCACCTCCCACTCAAAGCTGCCGCAAGGATGCTGCTTTTTCAACCGCAATACATCGCCCACTTCACACTCCAACCTCATTTTCTATTTTTCCTTTCTAAAATATGACAGACATATAAACATTAACTAAATCCAGATGTTTTAGAACGCGTTTCACAATTACCCAATTATCATATATCAATAGGCATTTACAAAACTCTATTCGACAACCTAGAATTTAGGCAAAATATATAAAATAAGCGGCGTCTTGCAGCTTGCTGCACCGATGTACTGTATCTGCGATACAGTACATTGACGCGATTTTTATATATTTTGACTAAATTCGGACAGTTGAGAACACCTTTCGCAATTACCTAACATGATTCAAGTGTCAAAAGAGTATTCTGCAAAAAAGCACTTGTGCAATTTTTCCAAAAAACAGATATCAAAATACCTAAAAGCAATTACTGAGTGGCGATTTTTGTGCAATATAACGGCGTGCATTTGAAAACTCAAACTTTTGACACCCTAATCTTAACATCAAACATCTGTAGAACCCTGTTAAATAACATGGAAAATCTAAGTTTTTATATATTAATCTGCGAAAATATCTCCCCAATACTGCCCGTAACCACCAAATCCGCCATAGCATCCCTAGGCGTAGGCGTCTTATTTATCAATACCAGCCTGTCACCCCTGTAATAATCTATCAACCCCGCCGCCGGATACACCGCAAGCGAAGTCCCCCCGATAATAAGCATATCCGCCTCGCTAATAGCCTTCACAGCCCCCTGCAGCGTCCTCTGGTCAAGCCCCTCCTCATAAAGCACCACATCCGGCTTAATCCTTCCGCCGCACTCACAAGTCGGAATCCCCTCGGAGTTCTTAATCACCCCCACATCAAAAAACTTCCCGCACTTCTCACAATAATTCCTAAGCACACTGCCATGCAGCTCATAAACGCACTTACTCCCCGCCGCTTGGTGAAGCCCGTCAATATTCTGCGTCACCACAGCCGTAAGCTTCCCCTTCTCCTCAAGCCTCGCAAGCGCCAAATGCGCCGCATTAGGCTTCGCATCCAAAAACAACATCTTGTCCCGATAAAACCTAAAAAACTCATCCGGACGCTTCACATAAAAAGTATGGCTCAAAATAGTTTCCGGCGGATAATCATACTTCTGATTATAAAGCCCATCCACACTCCTAAAATCAGGAATCCCACTCTCCGTAGACACCCCCGCTCCTCCAAAAAACACAATGCGCTCACTCGCATCAATCATCTCCTGCAGTTTCTCAATCACATTTTCCATACCAAAAACCTCCTAACTCATAAATATAAATAAAAACACCACCATTCCACCCAACCCCCAAGAGCAACATACCGTTCCCAAGAGCAACATACCGTTCCCAAGGGCAACATGCCGTTCCCAAAGGGCAACATGCCGTTCCCAAGGGCAAATGTACCATTCCCAAGGGCAATGTGCCGTTCCCAAACGGCACGAGCCCGCCAACTTGACATTCTCCAAGGAAGTCGGTCGTCTATGTCGGGGCGAAGTGCCTTGGCTGCGGATGGTGAATTTCCTTATGTAATGCTCGAAAACCCAGGCGGAAATTTGCACGGATGCAAATTTCAGGCTTGACTGCGGCACGGACGCCGCATTCAAGCCGGCGCCGACCGTCCGAGAACACCCACGCGCATTACATTAGGAAATTCACCATCCGCAGACACGCACGCCGCCCCGACATAGACGACCGACTTCCGTCCCAGTCCCCCAGCTACTCCCAAACCCTCTCATAAGCCACATTCAAATCCACATCCCCCTTCACTCCATCAACTCTCCCCTTCTCCGTATACTGCCAACAACTCACCTCATACGGAAAATACATATAGTCATCATAAAACGCATACCACTTCTCATAATCCTCCAACCTCCCCATATCAAGCAGCTTCGTAAAACACTTAATATTCCCATAAATCATAGGCACATACCCCGCCGCTTTCACCGCCTCGCAAAACGCGACAGCCACATTCGTCCTCTCCTCCATACTAAGCCCATTAGCCCGCGCATTCTCCCCCAAAATAAGCTCCACATCAAAAACAATCGGGCACCTCACATCATACCCCTCAATACTCTCAAGCACGAACTGCGCCTCCTCGACAGCCTCAGCCTCATTCACCGCCTGCGTGAAAAAATACACGCCGGTTTCCACGCCTGCCGCCGCCGCGCCGCTCATATTCTCCTCAAAATACTCGTCAAGCGCAAGCTTACCCGTACTATACCCGCGTATTCCAAGCCGCACGAACGCATATTCAATCCCATCAGCCTTAGCCTTCTCCCAGTCAATGCTTCCCTGGTATTTCGACACATCCATCCCCTTGTGGGAAGTAACTGTGCCATTTTCTATGTACTCCATCTCGCCCGCGTCATTCTCAACAAGATTTTCAGGCAAAATATCATGCATTTTCAGGCTCTCATCCACAGGCGCAAACACATACTCCTCCTCGTCGTAGTAGATAAGGTTTTCAGGGAAAAACGCGCGCAGCATTTTCAAGGGGCTGCCATCGTCACTCACGACAAGCTCCTTCATTCTCTGCTTTATGGAATCCTCAACCTCATGCTCCTTCTCAGCCAAAAGCTCATCTATATTCCCACTGCCTCCCCCGCTTGGAAGCACAAGCCCACTCTCATCCGGCACATCAGGATTTACGGCATTTACATCGCTTGAAATCGCCGCTACCGCAAGCTCTCCCTGAAGCTGTTCATTCTCATCCCTAAACCTCGACGCAGTCTTTGCCGCAGCTATGTACAGCACGAAAAAAACTCCCGCCAAGGTAAGCGCTACCACTGTGATAACAGTCATTATAATTATGCTTATACCCGCCACATTCTTTTTTCTCGTCCTCGTTCCCATCAATTTCCTCCCGAAACAGCACGCGCTGCCGCCTTTCTAATCTGTGCTATTTTTATATTACACTAATAACACAATATATGCAAATGTATATAATGTATATATTGGAATAATTTTTATTTTCAATTTTTTGATTGTCTGCCGGTTAATAATTGATTTCCGCAAAGAGAAAAATTTGTGATATAATGTTTAACAAACATTGGAGGCTGATAATGATATGATGATATTAGGTCTTAACAAAACCACGCTTTTAGATTATCCCGAACACTTAGCCGCCACAGTGTTTCTCGGCGGCTGCAATTTTAGATGTCCATACTGCCACAACAGGGATTTGGTCGTCAACCCTGACTTGCTCCCACCATACTCCCGGGAAGAAATACTTGCGTTTTTGTCAAAGCGCAGGAATATACTCGGCAATGTATGCATATCGGGCGGAGAACCCACCTTAAATCCCGATTTACCCGAATTTCTGGAAAGCATAAAGGCGCTGGGCTACAGCATAAAGCTTGACACAAACGGCTCCAATCCCGATATGCTGAAGCTTCTTAAGGACGAACACTTAATAGATTACTGCGCTATGGACATCAAAAACTCTCCCGAAAAATATATGTCCACTACCGGACTTGGCATGCGCCCATGCCTAGACAATACCGGCACAAAAAGCTCCGGCGACGCCCTGCTGCTATATGTCCAACGCTCCGCAGACCTTTTACTCTCAAACGCTGATAACGCTTTTACATACGAATTTCGCACCACCGTCGTAAAAGGACTCCACGATGAAAGTGACATGCGTGTCATTTCTAAGTGGCTGTCCGGCGCAAAGGCATATTTTCTGCAGTCATATGTGGAAAACGAAAATGTCATTCAAAAGGGCTTCCAACCGCATACGGAAGAAACTCTGCGCTCATTCGCCGCGATATGCAGGGAGCATATTCCAAACACATATTTGCGTGGAGTTTCATAAATAACCGCAATAACTGCGCCTTTGCAGAACTTGCCGCTTTGCGCTCATACTATCATTTCGCTTTGTGCGGTCATACTGCCATTCCACTTTGCAGTCATACTGCCATTCCACTTTGCAATTACACTACTATGCCACTTTACGCTCATACTGCCATTCCACTTTACCGCGGCTATATTTCCACCCGCTTCATATAATATCCAAAGCACCCGCTGTACACGCCCCGCCTTATCTCCTCATGCATTCTCGCCTCGGCATTTTCAAAGCCCTCAAAGCCAAACATCTCGGCTATCCTGCGCTCGCGCTCATAATATGTGCCGGGTACGCCAAGATAATATTCTATGTCTGACTTTTCCACTCTTTTCTCCGCGACATGGATATCCTGTCCTTTCTCCTTTTCAGGCTCCGTTCCAAACGGATAGCAAAACAAAAGGAGCTGGCGATAATTATAATACGAATGGAGCACAAACGAATTGGAGCCAAGGTTATGATACTTCTCGGTAAGCACAATCAAATCCTTTGGCTTTATAAGTATTGACTGCGCCTCGGGGAAAATATGTACCTGCGGATAAGTCGACAAAAGCTGCGTCCATTTGTCCTCCTTGAGGCTGCCTATCTCATCACCCGCGGAAGCCTTTGCGGAAGGCTTACCATTTATTGAATTTTTATCTGCCCTTGACACCGTCACAGCTTTTGTATGCTCTTGTATATCGTATGGAGCCGCCGCACCATCAGACTGCTGCCTTTCCTTTATTCTCGCCGCTATTATGTCCGACTGCTCACGCAGGACGCATTTCCCCATTTTTGTGCCGTACAGCGGTATCTCTACCCCAAGACAGTCCTTAAAGCTTACCTCTCGCGTCCAGCTAAGCTTTTCCATTCCATGGCCTTTTTTGACCGGCACCTCGCCCAGCAGGCACCTTTCGCCAAGGCAATTGAGCGCAAACACCTTGCAGCTTGAGCCGCACTGTGTCGGCACTCCGCGCAGACCTATGCTTATTCCATCACTTTCAACCCGCAGAAAGCCTAAATTCCTTTCCTTTTTGTCACCATTCATATAATCAATATAAAAAAACTGCATAAAAAATCCCCCCGTCGCGCCATCAAATTATTACTTGGAATAATCTAATGTATGTCCACAAATCGGGGGGTATGACAATTTTACTGCACCGAATCAATATATTTCATATAATTGACGACCATCAACGCCATCTTGAAGGTAAGCGCATCGTCAAATTTCCTTATGTCCAGCCCTGTCGCCTGGTGGAGCTTCTCTATCCTGTAGACAAGCGTGTTCCTATGGACAAAAAGCTGCCTTGAAGTCTCGGAAACATTCAGGTTGTTGTCGAAAAATTTCTGGACCGTAGTAAGCATTTCATCGTCTATGCTTTCCGGTATGCCGTCGCCAAATATCTCATTGATGAATATGCGGCACAGATTGATGGGAAGCTGGTAAATCAGGCGTCCTATGCCAAGCATGTTGTAAGCCGTAATCGACTTTTCCGCATAAAAGATTTTGCCCACATCAAGCGCAAGCTTTGCCTCTTTGTACGACTTCGATACCTCCTTTAGCTCGGAAACTATCGTGCCGTAAGCTACCTTGGCAATCAGCATGCCCTCCGTATTGAGCATATCCACTATGACCTGCGCCGTCTGCTCTATCTCGGCATACGCTTCGTTGCTCCTGACTTCTTTGACAAGAATAATATTTTTCTGCTCCACCGCCGTAATAAAGCATCCCTGCTGCTCACCAAAAATATTTTTCATGAGCTCCATGGCAATATTATCCCTGTCGTTCTGCGCCTCAATCAGATAGACGACGCGCGGCGTCTCACAATTTATATGAAGCTTTTTTGCGCGGTTGTAAATATCAACCAGAAGCAAATTGTCCAGCAGTAAATTTTGAAAGAAGTTATTTTTGTCAAAATGCTCTTTGTACGCTATTATGAGATTTTGAAGCTGGCTTACGGCTATCTTGCCCACCATATAGGCATCGGCGCTCGTGCCCTTTGCAATCAGCACATATGCAACCTCGCGCTCCTCAATTACCTTGAGCATATGATATCCGTTCACTATCTGGCTGTCAGCAGGCGACTCGATAAAACCCGCCACCAAGTCGCTTATCAACTCCTCGCTGTCAAAGGTAGAAGCTACAGGCATACCCTCAACATCCACAACACACAGGTCTACCCTCGTAATGCTTTTCAACTCGTCTATGCTCGTCTGAATAACCTGATTTGAAATCATTGATATCCCCCATTTTCAATATATTAAAACAGCCCCCGACACCATACATATGTCGGGGGCTTTGTATGCCAGTGCAGACTAGTTTGTGATAATCTTCTCTGTCTCTTTGTCGAATACATGAATCTTCTCAACATCGATAGCAAATTTAACCTTGTCGCCGGGTCTTGCCGTAGTCCTCGGGTCAACTCGCGCTGTGATAGGGAACTCAGCCAAATCAGCATACAGGAATACTTCTGCACCGAGAAGCTCATATACACGAATAGTCGTCTCAAATGTGCTGTCAGCCTTAGCCTCAACCATCATCTGTGAATCATAAATATCCTCCGGTCTGATACCGAATGTAACAACCTTGCCGTTGTAACCGCCGTCGATTACTTTCTTAGACTTAGCGGGAGGAAGACCGATTGAAAGTCCGCCAACCTTTAAGTAAGCCGTATCACCCTTAACCTCTACTGTAGCGTCAATGAAGTTCATCTGCGGAGAACCCATGAATCCGGCTACGAATAAGTTCTGAGGTTTCTCATATAAGTTCTGAGGTGTGTCAACCTGCTGAACAACGCCGTCCTTCATAACTACGATACGCGTACCAAGCGTCATAGCCTCTGTCTGGTCATGTGTAACATAGATGATTGTAGTGCCGAGTCTCTGATGAAGCTTAGCAATCTCGATACGCATCTGTACACGAAGCTTGGCATCCAAGTTTGAAAGAGGCTCGTCCATAAGGAATACCTTAGGATTACGAACGATTGCGCGTCCCATGGCAACACGCTGTCTCTGACCGCCTGACAAAGCCTTGGGCTTTCTGTCGAGGAGCTTTGTTAAGTCAAGGATTTTAGCCGCTTCCTTAACCATCTTGTCGATTTCAGCCTTGGGAACCTTTCTAAGCTTAAGACCGAATGCCATATTGTCATATACTGACATATGAGGATAAAGAGCGTAGTTCTGGAATACCATCGCGATATCTCTGTCCTTAGGCTCTACATCGTTTACTACTCTGTCGCCGATTTTCAGCTCGCCTGAAGAAATATCCTCAAGTCCTGCTATCATACGGAGTGTTGTAGACTTACCGCATCCGGAAGGTCCTACGAAGATGATGAACTCCTTGTCAGCGATTTCAAGGTTGAAGTTCTTAACAGCTTCAAAGCCGTTAGGATATACCTTGCAAACATTCTTTAAAGATAAACTTGCCATTTTTAATGCCTCCCAAATTAATATTTTGAATTTATAAGATGATATTAGTATAAAGTAAATTTTATCAAAATGCTATGCCACAATTAAACAAAGTTTTTTGTCCTCATATGTAAAAATTGCTTATCAACAATATATTGATAAGCAATTTGTCTAATAGTTTATATATTTAATATACATATTGACTAATTTTTCGCCTCTAATCTGCAGCAACATTATGCCTGTCCGTCTCCGTTTTCCGCTTCCTCTATGCTTTTGTTTATCTCTGTAGCCCCGCTTATTTTGGCGGCTTCACCTGTTTCCGAAGCCTCACTTATTTCAGCAGCTTCACCCGTTTCCGAAGCCTCGATTATTTCAGCGGCTCCCTCCGTCTGTGCCGTTTCCTGCTCCTCCACTGATATATCTTCGGCTTTCTCCCCTTCCTGTGCCTGTCCGTCCATATACATGCCCTCATACTTTCCAAACACCCTCATAAGCAGAAATGACTGAAAATAAATCACAAGCCCCAGCGCGAGCAATACCGTCGCAGGCAGAATCTGCGGCACGAAAATCACCAGCGCTATGGGCAGAGCGCAGACTACCACAAGCAGAAACGATGTCGGCAGATGCGCAAGCGCCATTAAAATCGAATTTTTCAAAGTATTTTTAACCGTATTGGTATAGCGCGCCTGCATTGGGAAGACATACGCCGCCCCCATGGCAAAAACCACCGTCACTACAAGCATCATTATTCGCATATTGCTGCTGAACGCTATGCCGGAAAAAAGCACGATACGGTAGTCCGCCACTATGACTCCAACTATCACCAGCATAATAATCCAAAGTATGGTTGACTGCTTGAAGTTGTCCTTAAACGAGTGCCAAAAGCCTTTCAATATATAGCTTTCCTCGTTCTTTACCATTTTGTAGCCCATATAGTAGGCTGCCGTAAGCGCCGCCCCCGCGGTAAAAATCGGGATGGAAAATATTATAACTATGCAATTTAAAATCATAATGTCCGCGACCTTGTTCAAAAAATTCATCAGCGGACTGTCAAGCTTAAACATAACGGAACAACCTCCAAACTAAACAAAACTTTTGTATACCTGCTCATAATTTCTCTGCAGCTTCTGATATGTGGTAAGCGCCGCATCGGCTTTCTGCGAAGCCTTTTCGATTATCTCGTTATAATTTTTGAGGAACGTGTCAGCCACTATGCCGTCATATTTTCCTGAAATTATGCCCTCGTTCAAATCGTTTATAATCTCCTCGTCAGTATAAGCAGGTCTGTACGGCTTCTTTTTGCGCGAGTTTACCACCGACTCCGCTACCTGGAGAATAGCCTGCCTTGTATCCATCACGCCGCCCTTTAAGCCGTTTGGATAGCCTGAGCCGTCAAAGCGCTCATGGTGCGCCGTAGCTATCGCCACAATTTTGTCGGAAATCATGCCCTTCAGGGTCTTGCCCGTTATTTCGACGTGCGTGCGGATAAGGTTCTTCTCCTCATCGCTCAGCACTCTTGGCGCGTTCAGAAGCTCCTTCGGCATCTTGAGCATACCTATATCATGGAGCAGCGCCGCATAGTAAATCTCGTTTTTGTCAACCTCGCTTATGCGCATTTTGCGTCCGAGCTCCCTGCATATATATATGATTGCCGTCGTGTTTGAAACGATTTCCTCATTCTTTAAACCGGTGCAGTACATAAGCATTTTGAGGTATTTGTCTTTCTCGTCGTCGGACAAAAGCACATATTCCAGGCTGTCATAAAAATCATCCTTATAGCTTACGTCGCGCAGCTTGGTGATAATGCCGTATTTATTTATGGCTTCCTTTACCAGTTCGCACGCCTCGGGGTGGAATTTCGTCCCTGAATACTGGTCTATGACATTGTAATCAAACTTATCGCCAAACGCTTTCTGCCAGACGTCTATTATCTCGGCTACCTTCAAAACCTCCAGTTCAAAGCGGTAACGGTAATCGAGCTCCTTCGTCTTCGTATAGTCCACATGGTGATAGAGTATCATCTTTGACTGCTCCTCAAGGGGCGAGAGATACTTCAAAAACAGATAGCCGTACACCGAATGGGGCTCCGGATTTTTTGCCTCATAAGTAAGCTGCATGCGCACGTCGTCAGTCTTGTACGCGCCTATGTCGTGAAGCATGGCAAGCACCATGAAATCCGCTATCTCGTACTTTTCATAACCGCCCCTGCACTCAAGCATCCTTGACATAATGTAGCTTACGCGCCTGCTGTGGTGAGCCACGCCCTTGTTCATCAGCCTCAGCGTCTGATATATCAACAGACACATGTTTTTACTTGTAATATACTCTACCGCCATTGCTTTTCCCTCCTAGTTTTTATGATTATTAATGACGCACTCCATCGGGGTGTACCTTATGCCGTCATTAGTTTCCTCCTCGTTCGTGTCGTAAAAACCGACCTTATGATAAAAGCCCACCGCATATGGAGCGGCGTTGACCGTCATGCGGCTGTAGCCTTCCTCGTTTAGCACGTAATCGCCCACATACTCTATGAGCTGCCTGCCTACGCCCATTTTGTGATATTTCCAGTCTACGAAAAGAAGCGAGATATGGGTGCGATTTCTCAGACTTATCATGCCTATCATTTTGTTCTGCTCAAACGCGCCGAAAAGCTGGTACTCGCCCATTATAAACATTCTGTAGAGAACGGCGTCGTTGATAAACTCCTGAAAGCTCTGCACTCCCCTTGGCGTGTAATCCGCCGCCTCAAACAGCATAAACGTGCGCCACGCAAGCGACATGGCCTCCTCCCACTCGTCGCGCCACACCGGCCTGACAGTTATTTTTATCGGTTTTATTATATTATGACACGTCAATGTATGTCTGCTTTCCATATATGGTAGAAATCTCCTGATTGCTTTTATTGCACTTCGTTTTTAAGCTCAAGCCCCTTTTGGACGGCGTCGGCATTTTCAAGCGTGGTCTCTGCTATGGCGCGGACTGCCTCCTTTGTGAAAAATCCCATATGCGAGGTGATAAGCACGTTGGGAAAGGTCGACAGTCTCGCAAGGTTTTCATCGTCTATTATATCGTTAGAACGGTCCTCATAGAACACGCCGCCCTCCTCGTCATACACGTCAAGACCGACGCCCGCAAACTTTTTCTGCAGAAGCCCCTCTATCAAATCCTCAGTGCGTATCAAATCGCCGCGCGAGGTATTTATCAAAAATACTCCGTCCTTCATAAGCTCTATGGTCTTTGCCTCCACTATATGCTTCGTTTCGGGCGTGAGTGGACAGTGGAGCGTGATGACGTCTGATTTTTTGAATACGTTTTCAATGGTGTCGTACGCTATGCCCAGCTTGTCGTTTGGATATGGGTCATAGGCGATTATCTCCATGCCAAAGCCCTTCAAAATGCGTATCATCGCCTGACCGATGCGCCCGGTGCCGATTACTCCCGCCGTCTTGCCATGCAGGTCTGTGCCCATAAGGCCGTTTATATTCATATTGAAGTCACGCGTCCTTGTAAACGCCCTGTGAGTATGCCTGTTTACCGTAAGCAGCAGCGCCATCGCAAACTCCGCCACCGCCTCCGGCGAATAGCTTGGCACTCTCAACACATGGATACCGTTTTTAGCTGCCGCCTTGACGTCCACATTGTTGAAGCCCGCGCACCTTAACAGAATCGTCGTCACGCCCATCCGGGCGAGCTGCTCCGTCATGGCTTCGTTTATATAGTCATTTACGAATATGCACAGCGCGTCGTAGCCGTTTGCGAGCGGCACAGTCTCCGCGTTGCAGGGAACCTCAAAGAAACGGATTTCTATGCCGTAATCGCGGCTCATTGGTTCAAAATATATCCTGTCGTAGGGTTTTGTCGAGTAAAACGCAATTTTCATCTTTCTGCCTCCATTATTTTAATTTGACGGCAATAATCCGGCAGCGCCGGGATTTTACCTTCAATAAATAATATTTTATGTAACAACGGCAGAAAGTATAGATTAATTATATCACATTTTTTTGAAGCGCGCCACATAAGCTGAAAAAAAGGCGCCGCTTTTGCGCGACACCCTGTATAACCAGTGCAACCGATTGTTAATCCGATGACTGCCTGCTCCGCGTCCGCTCACATTAGCTGCATATAAGAAACTTCTCCAGTGAATCAACTGCGTCAGCCTCGTCATTTCCGTCCGCGGATATTACCACGTTCATGCCCGCGGAGGGATTAAAAGCTATAATGCCCATAATGCTCTTGGCGTTAATCCTGTACTTATCGTACTCAAGCAGAACCTCGCTCTTGTATTGGCTGGCTATCTGCACTATCTCCGCCAACGGATGCTCATATTTTTTATCAATGTCCTTTACAGTCACTTCTCTTTTAATCACCTTGATACCTCCGTACAATCGTCAAAACAAATATCTCAACTTAAAACTTAATCTTATGCTTATATCTTAAAACTATTCTATTTTCCGTCTTTTATATAAAAAAGTCAATATTTTTTTATAAATTTTGTTCAAAAAATTTATTTCTTCTATTTTAAATACCTGACGAGTATTTTCTGAAGCACGTCTACATCAAGGGGTTTAGTCATGTAATCGTCAAAACCTTTGTTTATGTACTCCTCCCTGACGCCTACAACGGCGTTTGCCGTAAGCACCACTATCGGAGTCGCGTAATTTATGCCGTCCCGCTCGTTTTTTATATGCTCCATAAGCTCTGTGCCGCTCATCTCGGGCATCATATCGTCCGTCAGAATCAAATCGTATTTTTCATCGCGCAGCGCTTCGAGCGCCTCTATGCCGTTCGTCGCCCTGCCTACGGTAATTTCAAGCATTTCAAGTATTGAGGCGATGACCTCCAGATTCATGTCGTTGTCATCGACCACATATACCGTTTTGCCGTTAAAACTCATATTCTCTAAGCTTTCCAACGTTTCCTCCTCTTTTTCGTTGCAAAGACGCTCGAAGCGTTTTTTATAGTCGCCTATCGGCTCAGGCGAAACTACCTTCTGCGGTATCGATACCATAAAGCTTGTACCCTTGCCATATTCGCTCTCCACCTCGATTTTGCCGCCCATAAGCTTTATAAGCTGGGACGTGATGCTTAGCCCGAGCCCGGTGCCTTCTATGCTTCTGTTCTTTTCCCTGTCCAGTCGCTCAAACTCGACAAACAGCTTTGAACGCTCATCCTCCTTTATGCCTATGCCGCTGTCTGAAACCTGTATGTTCAGATTTATATCCTCACGCTCGTCCAGATATTGTGACGAATACTCAGTATTTACATTAAGCTCAATCCATCCATTTTCCGTATACTTTACGGCGTTCGTCATGAGATTGAGGATTATCTGCTTTATGCGCACCTCGTCGCCGCGCAGGACGTCGGGCATTTCCTTGTCGATATTAAGCCTGAACTCAAGCCCCTTTTCCACAGCGCGAACCTGCGTCATAAGGACTACATCATTTAGAGCGGATGAAAGCGAATAGGTTGAATTTATTATGTCCATCTTGCCCGTCTCTATCTTTGAAAAGTCGAGCACATCGTTTATGAGCGCAAGAAGTGAATTGCCGGCGCTCTGGATATTGACGGAATATTTGCGAATCTGCTCGATATCCGTCTCGTGCATTATCAGCTCGTTCATGCCGATGACGGCGTTGAGCGGCGTCCTGATTTCATGCGACATGTGCGAAAGGAAACGGCTCTTTTGCTCGCTTGCGTCCTCCGCCTCCTGCTTGTCACGCTGCATGAGCACGAGGTCAGCCTCCTCGCGCATTTTTCTAAGCTCTGAATTGCTCTGCACAGTCCACAAAAGCATACATAAGCCGAATACTACCAGTCCGTAGCCAAAAAGCATCGAAGCGGGATAGATGATTCCCTCCCAGTAGCCTACTATGCTCGCCGCCGCCGTAGCGCAGATTGAGAGATAGCCTATGACGACATAAGGGCTTGGCAGCATTCTTTCCTGCACAAAGCTGATAATGCAGCACACAATGGCTACTCCTATCAGTATATGCACATACATGTACGAGTTTGCTATATTATATGCCACAGTGATATATCCTATGATGCTCGACAGGGTTATCACAAAATTTATCATGGCAAGTATCTCGTAGCGCCTGTGTCCCGGGAAAAACGCGTACTGCGTGTATAATATAAACGGAATGGGCAGCATCAGCAGCGATACGCAGCCCAGCCAGTTTGTAAGCGCCATGCGCTCAAGATATATCTCCATGCAGCCGCTGTCCATGCTTATGTAAATGATTGCCGTTATGAGAAATATTATCAGCCATTTAAGCGCGCTTTCGCTGTGAGCCCTTTCGTCGAGAAAAAGCGAATGTCTTGTCATCATGGCGAGCACAGTCAAAATCGCTGCAAGCACGCACGCCATGACATTTGGCATCGCCTTTTGCAGTATGTAATGCGAGAGCGCGTACCTGTCGCCCAAAGAGAAAAACTGCACTATAAAAAAAGAAGTCTTTTCCGCGGTAAGCTCCAGCGTTATCTCGTCGCCCGCCTTTAAACCGTTCACAGGGAACTGATGCAGCATATACATTCTGATGGTGTATGCCTTGTATTGCTCCTCAAGAGCATTCTCATAGTAAAGCTCGCCGTTTACATACACCTTCACCTGCTGCGCCCTGACGCGGAAGCAGATATAATCCTCCGCTTCCGGCGTAAAATCAAGCGTTTTCCTGATTTTTATGTGATTGTCGTGCGAATCCAGCCGCAGATAATGCCTGCCATGCGGGACTATCTGAGTCGTCTCGTCGATTGTGCCGTCGTCATTGACATACTGCCACCCGTCGCCGAACCACACCTCATTGTTTGCCAACGCCTTGAAATGTCTTTGTACGGGAGAATTTATAAATATCCACAGCGTCACCACCATCACGAACGCGAGGAAGAAATAATACGCTACGCTGAACAGGAATTTTTTGTCATAATTTATAATCTTATTAATAAAGTTTTTATACATAGCCGACGCCGCCTTTGCGATTGTCAATAGTTATATAGATTATAGCACATATTATCGGCTTTTTGGTAGTCCCCTGTGAATATTTTTTTAGCGGCGCGCCGTCTGCATGATAAATGGCGCGGCTGCCGACATTTCCGCCGCAGCCGCGCCATCCGTATTTTTCATTCTTCACAACGCCAATACTCCATTATGCACTCTCTCACCTGCTTATACCTTGGACGGCTTATCTTGAGAGTGTCGCCGTTTCGCATTACGACCTCCTCTTTCCTGCAGGAGGTTATGTGCGCCATATTGGCAATGCAGCCCTTATCAATGTAGATAAATTCGGGCGAATCCAGCTCCTTCATAATTATCTCAAGCGTCTTTCTCACCTTAGTCTCTCCGTACCTGTGGTGTATCGTCAGGTATTTGCTGTATTTGGTGATATAATAAATGTCCCTGTACAAAATCCTTTCTATATTTGATGCTCTTTCAATCACATATACCCTATTGTCCAAAAGGTCAAGCTTGTTCAAAAGATGGTCGTATGCCTCGGGCAGCTTATCCAAAAGCTGATACTTGGGTATATATCTGGACGCGCCTACCTCATATGCCGATACCGCGTACTGCATATGGTTTGTCACGAATGCGATAAACGCGTCGGGATAACGGCCTTTTATTTCCTTTGCGACTTCAAGTCCCGATTCTTCGGGCATCTCTACATCAAGCAAGTATATGTCGTAGTATTTTCCTTCCTTAATCTGCTCCATAAGGCGTCCGCCGCTTCTGTACAATTCTATTTCGTACTTATAACCTTTGTGTGTTTCAAAATATTTGTTGCTTACATCGCGGATAAGCTCCGCATCCGCTGCCATATCGTCAATTATCGCAATATGGCAGCTTTTTGTCTGTCCTACCAATTTCATATCCTTCATTTGCTGCATGTACTTCCGTTATGCCCTGTTCAATCCTCAAAAACATAGAATTTAAAATTTTTTATATCCCAAAAAAAACTCTCTTTATCTGTGATTACAAGCTCATACACATCCTGCTCGCCGACATGGCAGACATATCTGTATATGCCGTTCTGCCTGTTTTTTACTTTTTCTATTATGTCGTCCACTACCTGGTTTATCGTCATCGGCGATGTCTTGGACGGCTTCCATTTGCCAATCATCGAGCGCACCTGAGTCTTGGTCAGGCCTATCCTTTTTCCGCGCCTGAGTCCGTACAGGCTTTCCAGAATACTCTCTCTGTTGACGGTGCTTTCCAATATGGGATTCTTCTTCGGCATCGAAAAGCCCAGATTCATATATGCCATTATTTCCGCTTTCAGCATATCCTGATACCTTTCGTCATTTGTGGAATCATACATAAACACAATCCACTGCATACTTTCTTCAAGCACACGCACTACTGACTTTCCCACATAATGCAAAACTGAAAAGGTCATCATCAAGGCATCAGTCATCAGCTCTATCTGTGACACATCGTTAAATAAGCTCATTTTACCCCTTTTCCGCGTATTGTACGCACATTTTTATTTTGTGTCAGGGCGCAGTTTATTGCGCATATTTGTAAATGTACTACGCATTTTATGTATTTCACATTTTCAGCTTATATTGCTAAACTCTTGTTAAATTAAGGAGTGTGAAATTGTGGAAAACATTGAATTTTTAATTGGTAAGCGCGTAACCGGCGCTCGGACAGCCAAGGGATTAACCCAAGAGCAGCTTGCTGAAAAGTGCTCCATTTCCGTCAGCAGCCTGAGCCGTATTGAAACGGGTCACAATATGACTTCATTAAAGACCCTGAACATTATCGCAAATGCCTTAGATGTGAGCCTTGATTATCTGCTCTACGACCTTTGCGATAAATCGGAAACGCGTCGTTTATCACCACAGGCGCAGGAGATAGCCGCGCTGCTGGAAGATATGGATGAAAATGACCGTCAGCTTGCACTTGACATTATTCTCGCTGTCAGCAAGCGTCGAAAGCGCTAGGCTTCATAAATTATTGCTTATCGCCGCTATGTTATATACGATACCACATCTTGGGGATTTGTGAAGTATACTGTCCCTATTTTGAACTAAATTGTCCTCAAATTGCATTGTTTTGAAGTGATTAAAACAAAAAACCCCGACTTTTACACCGAGGTTTTTTGTGGTATTTTATTTTTAATTGTAAGCTTCTGTTTTAGTCCTGCCCATATACATAAGCCGCAAAGGTGTATGTGCCGTCGCCGTTGTCTGTGAGCGTCGGGACGCATAGTCCTTCTATTGTGCCGCCTGATGACGACCAGCCGAGCAGCTTTGTCTCACCCGGCGCAATGTCTATCCAGTCAAGGAGCAGCCTTTCATTGCCGCCCGCGCCTGATTCAAGCTCCCATGAATACTCAATATAGTTGTCCTTGTCGGGTGTGAGGGTTTGGACTGTGCTCTCTACTCTTTCCAGATATTCTCCTATGTTTTCGCCTGTGATTTGGCTCATAAATGTGTGTAACTCCTGCTGCTCGTCTGTCATTTCGGGCTGACTTGATGGTTCGTCGCTTTCGCTTGGGTGCATTTCGGCGTTGATTTTGTCGATACGCTCCTGAGCCGCTTTTTCATCCGCGCGGGCTTTGTCGATTGGCAGCGTAAAAAGGGCGTTTATGCCGCTGTAGTCGGGATTTTTGCTTATTTCGCCTGTCGTCTCGTCGAATATATATGCCGAAATGTCATATGCCATGCCTTCGCTTACGCCAATATAAATTGTCCTGTCCGCGAATATAGAGATGTCGTCAAATTCAAGCAGGCGGTACTGTATTCCGTCCTTTACAAACTCGCTATAGCCTGTGCCGAGCGTGTAGATATTGAAATCCTTTGGCGCAAGTCCCTGAATGTAGGGTGAGGCAAAAAAAGTAAAAGAGCCATATTCGTCGGTGCTTGTATCTGGCATTGGCGTGCCGTCTGTTTTTTCCATTGCGAGTACAGCGTACATCGTACTGTCGCCGAGCGCAGAATCGGGTAAGATGTAGTCGCTGATGTCTGCGCCGCTTGCCACGCCGAGGAGTGATATTGTGTAGTCGTTGTATTTCTGCGTTTCGTTTATGAGTATTGCGTTTTCGCCTTCAAATGCTTTGGCAAGCTTATTGTCATCAAGCTCGAGGGCGGCCTGCGACGGCGTGAGGTATTTGAGTGCGGCATAGCCTGTGATTGAGCCTGCGGCAAGGACTGCCGCGCCGATTACGGCAGCTGCTGCATATCTGTTTTTTCTGTTTTTAAACATAGTGTTATTCTCCTTTTCGTTTTCTGTTCTTTGCTTTAATCTTGGTTTTGGCTGTTCTGCTGTTTCAGATGCTTCAAGCATTTCAATCATTTCAATCATTTCTGAATTATCTTGGGTGTTAAATGCAATTGAGGGCTTTAGTGTTTTCTGTGCTGTCATGCCTTGCTTTTCCTGCGCGTCTGTCATGTCCGATACATCATTCGTTGCCTCTAATGTATCTAACGCGTCCAAAATCGCTCTGTGGACTTTTGGGGGCACATTGGGAAACTTGTCTGACATATTTTTTTTCATAGTCTTTCACCAAACCTTTCCTTTAAGATTTTCCTTGCCCTTAACAAGCGCTGTTTGACGGCTGCGGGCGTAGCGCCTAGCATTGCGGCTGTCTCCTTTATGGAGTAGCCCTCGATATAATGCAGGACTATGGGCACTCTGTAGCTTTCGCCCAGCTGCATTATTTCATCAAACAGCTCGGAGTTTTCAAGGCTGCCGTTGCCCGCGTCCTGCGCCGGTTCAAGATAGTCCTCGTATTCGACCGTATTTCTGCGCGAGCGAATCAGCTTATAGCACTCGTTTAAAAGTATGCGCGTAAACCATGTGTTGAAAAATTCAGGCTTTTTTAGGCTTGGCAGATTTTTATATGCGAGCATAATCGCGTTCTGCATGGCATCTGCGCAGTCATCGTCATTTTTTAATACGGCTATGGCAGTGTGGTACATGCTTTTTTCAAGGGCAAGTATTTTCGTGGTGAACTGCTCCTTAGTCATTGGAAACCCTGCTTTCTTAGACGCCATACTCCATTTTCGGCATTTGAGGGTTAAATTTTGGATAAAATACGGAAATATGGCGCGCTATGTTATTTAGTTTTTGGTTTTATGTAGGTTTTGGTTCAATCGCGATTGAAGCTTTTTGGTGTGTACATATATTAGATGTTTTTAACAACAAAAAGGTAACAGCATTATTACAGTAATTATAATTCTCTCTGTCATTTTGGGTGAATATTTTTTAAGACTAAAATCTACTTTACCCTTTTCAAAGCAGAAATAAACTTTTCACTTCTGTGAAGCTTTTTTAATACTTTGCATTAGGAAAAAATTGTTGTGAAAAGCGGGTTGAACGGCTATAATGGGATTATGGACAAAACGGTTAATAAATGGCAGGGAGGGACTCATATGTTAGGTCGACCGGCTCTGGGTTATCAGAATTATGAGGAAGTCATTACAGAGAATATCCTTTACATTGACAAGACAAATTTCATAAGCGAATGGTGGGAATACGGCGACAAAGTTACTCTCATAACAAGACCCCGCAGATTTGGGAAGACGCTCAACCTCAGCACTGTGGAGTGCTTTTTTTCCAATAAATACGCGGGCAGAGGGGACTTGTTTGAGGGAAAAGCCGTATGGGAAGCCAAAGACGCTGATGGGAAATACAAGTATCGGCATCTGCAGGGGACATTCCCAGTGATTTTTTTAAGCTTTGCGGCAATCAAAACCGGCGACATTGAGGATATCAAGGCCGCCGTAAAAAAGAGCATATCTATTATTTATAATGAATACAGGGAAATTATGTTTTCAGATGAATTCAATGATATGGACAGAGCTTATTTTGACCGAATGATTTATGATATGAGTGACGATATGGCATATTCGTCGCTTAACAGCCTGTGCATATATTTGGAAAAGCATTATAAGCAGAAGGTAATTATACTGCTTGACGAATACGATACACCAATGCAAGAGGCATGGCTGTCGGGAACATGGGACAAGGCTGTTAGCTTTTTCAGAAGTTTCTTTGATGCCACATTCAAGACAAACAGCCATATTTACAGGGGCATCATAACAGGAATTACAAGGATATCTAAGGAAAGCATTTTTTCCGGGCTGAACAATCTTGAGGTGGTGACGACAACATCCGACAAATACGCCCTATGCTTTGGATTATCCGAGGAAGAAGTTTTTAACATTCTGGAGCAGAAAGGGCTTGGAAACGAAAAGCAGGGCGTAAAAAAATGGTATGACGGCTTTACCTTTGGCGCGCATGCTGACATTTACAATCCATGGTCTATTATATCGTTTGTCGCCAAAAACGGGTGTTATGAAACTTACTGGTCAAACACAAGCGGAAATGGTCTTGTGAATTCGCTTATACAGAAGGGCAGCGCCGACATCAAGCAGACAATGGAGGAGCTATTAGCCGGCAGGAGCTTTGAGGCGGAAATAGACGAACAGATTGTATTCAATCAGCTAGATGAAAATGAAAATGCCGTATGGAGCCTGCTGTTAGCCACAGGATACCTTAAAATTGATAAGCTGGCGCAATTAGGAAGATTTAAAAGAAAATCATATACTTTAAGCTTAACAAATCTGGAAGTGGAAATTATGTTCTTAGACATGGTAAAAGGCTGGTTTGGAGGCAGCGCCAAGGTGTCATACAACGACTTTATCAAGGCATTGCTTATAAATGATAAAAAGGCTATGAACCGCTACATGAACAAAGTAGCGCTCGCGACCTTCAGCAGCTTTGATGTCGGAAATAAACCGTCAGAATACTCTGAACCAGAGCGTTTTTATCATGGCTTTGTGCTGGGACTTATGGTAGACCTTGCGGACAGATATGCCATAACATCCAACCGCGAGAGCGGCTTTGGGCGGTATGATGTGATGCTTGAGCCGCTGAATGAACAGGACGACGCGATAATCATAGAGTTTAAGGTCTATGACCCGGACGACGAAAAGACGCTTGACGACACTGTCCGGAATGCACTCGGTCAGATTGAAGCGAAACGCTACAGCGCTGCCCTTGAGGCTAAAGGAATATCGGTTGAAAGAATACGCAAGTATGGATTCGCGTTCTGCGGAAAGACATGCCGTATAGGCTAAAGGCTAAAAATCAATATTTACAAAAACAGGAACGTAAAAATAATTACAAAAGAATATATACATGAAAACTCCCAATGCAAAATATACAGCTGTCTGATGGCACAGGATACTTTGCTTTGGGAGCTTTTTTAACGAATTATAATCAATACCTGTTCCTATTGCAAAACAGTACGACTACGTCAAGCACTGCCTCAATGATAAGCGAAATACCGACAAACATCCACAGCATAATAGTAGACGCAAACGGATTAGACAGGATTATGACAGCGCAGATTATAGATACTGCCGCGCTGATTGCGGGGAGAAACCATCTTCCTGTTTTCATTCTGAGCGAATCCGCCGCCCACTGTACCTTGAACAGGCCTGCCGCCAGAATAACTACGCCGTAAAGAATTGTAATAAGCGGGAATGCCTCGATAAACCATGTGGGGCGCGCTACGCAGAAAATGCCCGCCAAAAGCAGCGCGAGCCCCTTCGCAAGCGCCCCTCTGAGCGCTGCCTCCACAGCGTCAGTGCTGAAATAGCCGACAATGCTGATTACGCCCGCAATCAGCAGGGCGACTCCCACAGCAATGATAATGCCTGATGTAAAGGCAACCGGGTCCACCAGCAGCAAAGCTCCAATCAAAGCTTCAAGCAGACAGATAATAATGACATTTGCATTTCGTTTTAAAAATTCCATTTTTTACACTTCTCCTTTTTGGTACAATTTGTCTATTAGGTAATTGTGAAACATACTATGATTTGTCCGAATGTAGGCAAAATATATAAAAATCGCGTCAATGTACTGTACCACAGATACAGTACATGAGTGCTCCGCGAGACATCGCTTATTTTATATATTTTACCTAAATTCTATGTTGTTGAATAGAGTTTCGCAAGTACCTATTATTTATCTATATGTTATTATGTCACATAAAGCTCCAAAAATCAACTTTGAATCCTAAAATGAAGCTGCCGCTTCACGAATTTTAATTCGTTAAAGCGACAGCTTTACAAGCGTCTGTATTAAGTTCAGCGATTGGACATTGTATGTCTATTGGATTGGGCGTGCGTACTCTTTATTTACATAGCCTTGGATTGTTTTACCGTTGCTTTTCGCTGATACTTTGTAGTAGCCGCCTTGCTCGGATAGTATGTCAGCTATTTTTGGCGCGCCCGGCAGATTTATTACTGCGGCTGCTGACGCCTGCGCGCTTATGCTTGAATAGCCTGCGGCTGCTATGCCCATTATGGCGGCTAATGATAACGCTGCGAATAATTTTTTGCCCTTTTTCATGCTTTTTACCCCCTTTCCGATTTACTTATCTATGTACTCTTTTTTTACATAGCCCTGTATTGTTTCGCTGTCATTTTCTATTGATATTCTATAAAAATCACTGTCCTCTGAAAGCATCTCATATGCTATTAATGTTCCTTTGGGAAGTGCGCCTATTACCTCGGCTGTTTCTGATGGTGTCTTGTGTACTTCGATTCCGTCTGTGTTGGCTACTCCTGATGTAAGTCTGTCGTCAGTCGGCGCGTCTGTCTGCGGTATCCATATGCTGTCCTTGCCATAAGGCTGTATCATCTTTACGCTTATGCTTTTGTGGTCGAGCTTGAATGTAAAGGTGACTTTTGCGCTGTCTTCTATATCATCATAATAGACTGTCGTAGCATCAACCTTATTTGGATTGTCAAGTATGTTGAGCAGATTTTTTGCGGCTTCGGTAGGATTTTGCAGCTCTTTTTCCATTATGCTGTTTTTCAGGCTATCGCCCGCGCCGTTTGTCGTATAATCCATAGCGGTGCCGTTTATAATACCGTCGGGGTATGCCTTATAAAATTCGTCTGATGTGCATATCGCGTCGAGGATTTCAAGGTTTTCGGATTTTATGACAATATTGTCATTTTTTGTTTCAAAGCCAAGCTCCTCGCGCCATACGGTCACATGCGGGTCAGATGTCCAGGCGTAGTACAATATTGTCGCTTCGCTGTCGGTAAGGTCTATTATGCGGTAGCTGCCCTCCTGCTCCCATGGCCATGGGCTTGACCAGCCAAATGAAGCGTAGCTGCTGCCGTCTTCATTTGTACCTTGCGTAAGCAGCTCTTTTTCGCCAAACTGGGCGCATACGGTTTCGTCAGCCATCTCGGCGATTACGGCGCCGTTCCTTGCGCAGAATGCCGTTGCCCATTTTTCTATCTGGGACTGCTGTATGCTATTGGCCTCAGTGCTTTCAGCGCTGGTTTCTGCTGGAGCTAATGTATCTATAGCAACAATTTCGTTTACTGTCACTGTGTCAAGCAGATTTATAAGCTCTGTTTGGAGTGTCGCACATTCCTCGGCAAGTTCATTGCCCCAAGCATCGCTTTTCTGCGGTATGAAAAGGTAGCAGTATTCATATGTCAGCGTTTCGTTTGTGACAATATCCTCTTTTTCAAGTATATTATTGCTGCTTTGGTCCTCTATTACATATTCCGTTTCGGTATTTGTGTCCGTTCCTGCTATTTCTGCATTATCCGCGTCTTTTTCTACTTTTTCTCCTTTAAATTCTTCGCCCGCATTTGGCAGCTTTTCGGGCGTGTGCGTGCCGTCGGCGTTTGGAATGAGGATTGTCCCTGCGTCTGAATCCCCTTCATAAAATTCTGCGATGCCTTCGGCAGGAATTTCATAGTGCTGAGCTTCTGCCTTGCTTTCCGCCTCATTGGGATAATATTCACGCGTCGTATGTGTGGTGTTCACGAGAGTTTCTATCTCTTTGTTTTTTCCATAGCTGCCTATGGTGTAATATTCTTTTGCGTCCGGATTTGCGTCTTTATTGAAAAGTGAATAGATGTCGTACTCAAGCACTTCTTCCATACGACCGATTTCGTATGTGCCGCTGCTGTCATAAAATACCAGATTTTTGCCATCTTCTGTTTTCCATAAAAGTCTTTCGGCGAGGTCTACGGGCAGAGTCAATTTGAATATATCTGAGTCGTCTATACTCACTGTGCCGCTGACAGCTGGGTCATTTTTCTTCTGTGTCATAAAGCAGACGGGCATGACCACGCATACCGCTACGGCTGCGGCTATTATCCAAAAGGTGGGCTTTTTGTAATCCAAAATATTTTTTATGCGCGCTTTTATGCCGATTTCACCAAAGGCTATGGGGCAGGCGGCGATTGTTTTCCTGCTCACTGAACAGGTAAGGAGCGCCTCGGAATACGCGCATCTGTTGTCTGCTCCAAGCCTGCGGATTACCTTTTCGTCGCATGCAAGCTCTATGTCCCTGCAAAGCAGACAGTACGCTATCCATATCACAGGATTGAACCAGTATACTGCCAAGAGCAGATACGCAATCGGCTTGATTAAATGGTCATGGCGCTTCTTGTGAGCGTTTTCATGGAGCGCTACATATTTCAGGGTGTCTTCATCTATGCCATATGGCACATATATCTTGGGATTTACCAGTCCCAGCAGAAACGGCGTGCCAATTGCGTCTGTGCGGTATATTTTGCCGCCGTCAAGCTCGTATGGCACAGCGTCACGCACCCTATGCTTTAAGCGCATGGTGGTGAATATGAAGTATGCGCACATTATGGCTATTCCTATTACCCAGATGTAAGAGGCTATTGCTATTGCTGTCTGCATTGAATTTGCGCTGTCTTCGGGGCGCGGCGCCATATTCTGCTGCAGGTAATTATTGACAGATGTGTCAGCTATCGTAGTGCCTGTGTCGATATGCGATGCGTCTTCATATATGATGTCGGGTGCTATCGGCTGGGCGGCAGGGACTAAACTGAATACGGATTCTATTGAAAACGGAAATACAAGCCGTATTGCCACGAGCAGCCAAAGCACGCAATACAGCGCCTTGGGAGCGCGTTTCAGTATAAGCCGCGCGGCGATTATTGCGATTATCAGGTAGCTGGCGGATATGCTTAGGTTTAATGCTTTTAGGAAGATTTGCATTATATTTGTCATTGTTTTCCTCCTGTTTTATGGGCGTTTATGAGCTGCTGGATTTCGTTTATTTCCTCGTCTGTGAGGCTTTGCTTTCTTGTGAATGCGGCTATGAAGCTTGGAAGCGAGCCAGAAAAGGTGCGGTTTACTATCTCCTCGCTCTCCGCGGACTGGACATCTGCCTTGGATACCAGCGCGGTAACTATTGAATTTTCGTTTTTTAACACTCCGCGCTCGGAAAGGCGGCGAATTACTGTGTATGTAGTTGATTTTTTCCAGTCAAGCTTCTCGCGGCACAGGCGGACCAGCTCGCTGCTTGTGACAGGTTCGTTTTCCCATAGGATTTCGCAAAAGCGGTATTCGCTTTCAAAGATTTTTGGTGTCTGCATTTTTTCCTCCGTTTCTGCCGATTGTGGCGGCATGTTTTTTGTTTTAGTTTGTATTAATGCGTGGTTTGGCAGGACTGTTTTTAATTTTTTCGTTTTGAGTTTTAGGCGTTGGTTTAATGCGTTAGACTTAATTGTGATTTTAGTTTAATGCATTAAACCCATTTTGTCAAGAGTGATTTTAGAGGAATTTAAAAGTTTGAAAATTTTCATTTTTCTTGTCAAACAGCCTTATATATGCTAGAATATAGCCGACAAATTTTTACAATATGGAGGACTAAGTTTATGAAGAAATTTTTTGACGAATTTAAAAAATTTATCAGTAAGGGAAATGTCATGGATATGGCTGTCGGTATCATTATAGGCGGCGCATTTACGAGCATCGTGTCGTCGCTTGTAAACGACATAATCAACCCTTTGCTCGGGCTGTTCGGCGGCATGAATTTTGACCAGCTTGCGTGGAATATCACAGGCGATGTGACTCTTTACTATGGAAAGTTTATAACGGCTGTCGTCAATTTCCTGATTATGGCGCTTATTGTGTTTATTCTGGTAAAGGTCATGAATACGGCTATGTCGCGTTTTCAAAAGGAAGAGCCGCCCAAGGCGCCCACCACGAAGAAATGCCCCTACTGCCAGTCGGAAATTGCCATCGAGGCTACGAGATGCCCGCATTGCACTTCCGTATTGGATGAGCCTGAAACTCTTTCATAGACCGTTTTATGGAATATTTATTGTAATTGGCGTTTGCGAACCTTTATAGTCATAACAGTTCACAGAAAGTTCACAAAAATTATTAGCACTCGCCCTTGACAAGTGCTAATAATGGTGTTATAACACATATAGAACAAAGGAAAGGAAGCAAGATTCCCAAACATCCCCTGTTCCAGTTAACAAATAATTTAAAATTTTTTTAATAGGAAAAGGAGCGATGACTTATGATGACACCTAGTATTTTTGGAGAAAACTTATTTGATGATTTCTTTGATGACTTTTTTGAATTTCCTTCATTCAACGACAGGGAAATGCAGAAGGCGCAGAAAAAGCTGTACGGACGCCATGCGGCAAACATGATGAAGACGGATGTGCGCGACCACGACGACCACTATGAGGTAGATGTGGAGCTTCCGGGCTTTAAGAAAGAGGAGCTTTCGCTTGAATTGAAGGACGGCTATCTGACAATCAGCGCGGCAAAGGGGCTTGACAAGGATGAGACCGAAAAGAAGACAGGCAAGTTTGTCCGCCGCGAGCGTTATGCGGGCAGCATGAGCAGGTCCTTCTATGTAGGCGAGGATATAAAGCAGGAGGATATACATGCCAAATACGAGAGCGGCGTGCTGAAGCTTTCTATCCCCAAGATGGAGAAAAATCCGCCTGTTGAGGAAACAAAATATATTGCAATCGAAGGGTAATGCAAATTACAAACAGCCCGAAACCGCTACAGTACAGCCTGTACGGTTTCGGGCTGTTTTGTTATGATATCTGCTCCACTATTTCAGCCGTCGTTTTTGGTCTGTTCATCGTGTAAATATGTATGCCGTCCACGCCGCGCTCCTTCAAGTCAAGTATCTGGCGCACCGCATAATCTACTCCCGCCTTGTGCATGTCCTCCTTGCTGTCGCCGTATTTGTCGATTATATCCTCAAGCGCCTTGGGAACGCTTGAGCCCGACAGGTTGACGCTTGTCCCTAGCTGATTTGCGCCTGTAATCGGCATAATTCCCGCGCAGATTGGCACTGTGATTCCAAAAGACGCCGCCTTTTCCCTGAAACGGTAAAAAATATCGTTGTCAAAGAAAAGCTGCGTGACGAGAAAATCCGCTCCCGCGTCCACTTTCTCCTTTAAATGGCGCAGGTCGCTCTCAAAGCTCTCGGCTTCATAGTGCTTTTCAGGGTAGCAGACTCCCGCTACTGACAGCGATGTGTTCGCCTTCAGATAGCGTATCATGTCTGAAGCGTAGAGAAATTCCCTGCCTTCAAACTGCTCATCGCTCATTGTACTTGGCCTGTCGCCGCGCAGCGCCATGACATAGCGTATGCCCTCCTTCTCCAGCAGCTCACAATTCTTTTGAAGGTCCGCGCGCTTAAAGCCTACACAGGTCATATGCGCCATTGCGTCAATGTGAAGCCTGTTCTGGATATACGCCGCCATCTCGACGGTTTTTCCCGCTCTTGAACCTCCCGCGCCGTATGTGCAGCTCATAAAATCGGGATTAAGGGCTGCAAGCGAATCAAGCTTTTCAAAAACGGCGTTGAACTCATCATCCGTCTTTGGCGACAAAACTTCAAACGAAATGGTTGTCTTTGTTTTTTTCAATAAATCAGCAAGCATTTTATTTTCCTCCAAATAAAAATCAAGTTTACTGAATATAAGTATAGCCCCCTTTGATATTTTTGGAAAATATAAAAAAATATTATTTTGCCATAGATTAAAGCTATGGCTGTTTAAGCTCAAAAATATTAAAACCTTTCCCGTTCCAGCTTGTCTTCTATTTCCTCCGCAAAAAGACATCTTTTTAAATCAATTCCTTTATCCACCTTTTCTATCACAGAATATCTTTTGGCTGTATAATTTTTAGAAAGAACAGCATAGACTTTTTGGATTGGAGATGCAGTGACATCTCGAATATCCTTCTTTAAAAGCGTATTCGGTACATTCAGCCCTGTATTCCTGTCTTTCACGAAACCAATACAGCCCGACACATTGCCTGCCGCCTTTTCTGCAAATAGCTTAGGTCCTCTGTCCGTAAAGTCACCTATCATCATCGCGTTGCGTTTAATCCCCATCATATTTTCCAGAATTTCAAGCTTCTGAACTGTAGAACCATCTTCCGCAAATCTGAAATCCTCAAACGCCAAACGATTATCCAAGCATTTCTCATAAAAATGAATTGCCGAGGACACGCCAGCACCGCTCAGCCTTACCCCTGTCAAATGAAGAAAATTATATCTGTGAAATGCAGCTTCATAGCTTTTCATCGAAAACAGCTTCCCGCTTCCTGACTGTAACTGTTTCCTGACTTCAGCAGGAATCCCGTAAAGAAATATTACTTTTTGATCCTCCAGATTTTTATGATATAACGCGGCAGCCTTCGTCATAATCTGAATTGCCCTTCTTTTATCCATATATGTATCCTTTAATCATATTATTTAGAAAAGGGAACGCCCTTGCCGCAGCATAAGACATTCCCTTTTCGTGGTTGATTTTTCCGTTGTCTGCCAACCTCCGGCACCTATGTCCGGAAAATAACAGGTTTTTCCGCTGCCTGCCAGCCTCCGACACCCAAGTTCGGAAAAAGTATCAGATTTTAGGTGTCAACCCACCGCTGATTCACAGCTTTCTAACTACATTTTACATCAGACTCATGTAAAATGCAATTACATTTTCAGAATATGCTAATATGGCATATATTATTCTTTGTGAAATATGTCCTTTCCATCTCATAAGCCTCCATCATTTTCTGCTTTACCGCCTCCAGCGTCATTTCAGGCGCAGACAGGATCTGCTTATATATCATATTTGTCAGCCAATCGTTCCTCCTGCGAAATCATCTAACAGTTTTATTGTACCACAAATGAATACTCGATTCTATATAAATTGAGAGCTGTGTCTCTATTTCAGCGTTATCTCCATAGATGGTGCACTGCGAAAGCTTGTGGCTTTCGGCGAACTGAGTGCGGCAGATTCATCACACTTTTCATTTGGCTCGACATTGTTTCACCCATTCATCCCAGCGGGGATCTGCTTTAATCTCCGCTTCAACGCATTCATAATCCGGACTGCGCCAAAACGGCCAGTCCTCCGGCAATGTTTTTGCAATCCCATTACATGGCTCCGTTCTGTATGTTACATGGGACACGAGAGGCGCGGTATATGTATGTTCACTCCCGTCACAGAGTGCTTCCAACGCTCTTGCATGGCGAAGCGCTTCGTCTAAAGAATGGAAAGCATCATCATGCAGCCCACATTCCCACTCAAGTCGTGATAAATACAAATAGAGCTTGATAAGACTGCCATGATAAGCGCCAAAGTTTCCATCATCACAGAGAAGTCCCCAAAGCACAATGACGCCCTTCACTTTCTGAACAGGCAAATCACTCGTAAAGTGATTTTTGTTGGCGATTAATCCATATACCACCTGCTCTGAAAAAATAGCCGCCATTTTAAGCAATAACTCGCCGATGTATTTCGCCTCTTCTTTTCCATCCTCCGCTCCTGCAAGCAAAACTTCCCGGCTTTTGCTGAGTTCAGGCATTCGATTAGCACAAGCGATTGCCTTTTCGTTTTCTCCGATATTCCGATAGAGAAGCACCAATATGGAAATTGTTTTTGTGATAATCTCATAATCATGTGCCGAATCTGCCAATGTCTCGCAAAGCTTAACCGCTTCGTCCCAATATGGGTTTTGCCTGTGAGCATCATAGTCATGCCGGATATAGCCCTCGTCATCATAATACAGCCATTCATGATGCCTTCTCCAGCCGGCTTCGGAAAGCGTATCGGCAAGCGTAATCATAAGCCGCTCGTTTCGTGGAAATTCAGCAAGGCCATCTCTTAAAATAGCCAGACATTCGTCCACCCATTCATCATCACTGCGTCCTTTTATGTGAAACGCGTCGATTTTCTGAATAATAGCCTCAATTTTTTCCTCATGACCGTTTTGATATCCAAACAGCTCATCAATGGACACGCCAAAATAATTGGCAATACTTGGAATGAGCTCTAAATCAGGATAACTGCCGCCAGCCTCCCACCGCGAAACAGCCTGTGCGGTAACACCGACCGCAACGGCCAAATCCTCCTGTTTCCTCGCATCGCGCAGTCGCAGTTCCTTGATTTTTTCACCTATTGTTATTTTCATACCTACACCTCACATTCTTTCTTTTCACCGGTGTAGTTTCATTATATAAGACACTTTTAGAGTATTCAATTATCAATTAGTTGTTTACTATTCAACCGTTGGTTGTCTGCGTCCCGCTGAAAGATTTTCACTGCAATTATAAGATATAAGGATAAATGCGCCTGCATAAGTCGCTCAAAGTCAAGCGCCCGTCTCCGAAAAAGAAAAATGCCCGGGCGGTCAGGCTCAGGCATGCCTCTGAAAAGCGGCTCATACGCTATATCATTTTACGCTTCGTCATCTGCGTTTATATGCCTCTCCAGCGCTTCTATATACGCCTGCCCGTATATGCTCAGCGGCATATCATTGCGCGTGATTGTGCCTATGCGCATATACTCATCTACCTTGAGCGGCTTTGCTATAATGCTCTCCCCGTTCAGCCTTCGACTTATCACGCCAGAGCTTACCGTATAGCCGTTCAAGCCTATCACAAGGTTGAAAAGCGTCGCCCTGTCCCTCACCTTTATATTTTTACTCCTGCCGAACATGCTCAATATCTCCTCTGAAAAATAGAAGGAATTGTACTCGCCCTGCTCAAACGAAAGGTAGGGATATTCCTCCAAATCCTTTAACTCCAATATTTCCCTGTCCGCAAGCGGATGCTTTGAGCTTATGAATACGTGGGGCTTTGCGACAAAAAGCTCGTCAAATTTCAGGCTGTTCTGCTTTATCAGCCTCAAAATAATCTCCTCGTTTTTAGCAGACGTGTATAAAATCCCGATTTCGCTTTTCAACCTGCTTACGTCTTCTATGATTTCGTGCGTCTGCGTCTCTCTGAGCGTAAAATCGTAGCTTTTGGCATCAAATTGGCGTATTACATCAACAAAAGCATTTACAGCGAATGAATAATGCTGGCAGGACACCGAAAAACGCGGGCTCTGTCTGTCCATACTTTTGAATTTTTCTTCCAATAGATTTGCCTGCTCCAAGACCTGTCTTGCGTAGGACAAAAATGTGTCACCTTCGTTTGAGATAATAACGCCCTTATTTGTCCTTTGGAAAATCGTTATGTGCATTTCAGTTTCCAGCTCTCTGACAGCCTTTGTCAGGCTTGGCTGTGAGATGAAAAGTCTTTTGGCTGCCTCCGTAATATTGCCGGTTTCCGCTACTGTGACTACATATCTTAGCTGCTGTAGGGTCATTTCTCCTCCGCTTTTGCTTCTTTAGCTTCCTCTGCTTCTTTTTCTTTCTTTTCCTCGGGCGTTTCTTCCTCCACTGCGTCTTTTTGCTCCTGCGCCTTTTCCTCCTGCTCTTTTTCCTCGGGAGTCTTGTCTATGTCGTTTCGCTCGTCGATAAGCTTTTCAATCTCGTCTTCAAGCTCATCGGAAGCCTCGCTAATCGGCTCCTGCATTGCTTCTCCAAGAACTGCGCTGTTTGCGGTCATCATCATGCCGTCCTTCGTTTCCTGAAAGCCTTCAAGCGGATTGTCCGATATGCGCTTCAGTTTGGCATCGCGCACCGCCTGCAAAAGATACAGCCCATTGCTGCGGTATCTTTCAACGTCCTGATAAACTGTCCCTATTGCCGCCTGAAAATTCTCCGCCTCGGCTTTCGCGTCGTCAGTAAATCCGTCTTTGCCAAGGGCATTGCTTATGTATTCGCTCTCACTCAATGTCTCCTGCGTGATTGCGTTTGCGAGCTTGATAAGCCTGTGTCCCTCTGCGCTGAGTTGGTCAAACTCATTATCCACGCCCAAATCGCGCTTTATGGTAGCTGCGTTAAACTGCGCCGCTGAATTTTTAATCGCGTCGCCTGCGGAGTTTCCAGTTTCAGCCTCATCCGCGCCGCTTTCGTCGTTCTCATCTGCGCCCTCGCGCTCCTCCTCGGATTTTTCAGCCTCCTCCAAGGTCTTTAGAAATGTCCAGAGCTCGCGATTTTTTCCGTCTATTTCCTCCTGACATGCTGCGGACTGCATTGCGGCAAGCTCCTGCGCTTCCTTGGCGTATTGCTTGTTCGCTTCCTCCTGCGCCGCCTTCTGGTCGCGCATCGCACCGAGCAGCTCCTGCTCCTTCTCGATTGTCTCCTTGTCAGGACTTCTGTTGAAGGATTTGTTTAAGGCATCTATTTCTTTGTTGATATCCTTTAATTTTTCGCGGTATCCGTCTATCGTCTTTTCGCTCTGCGCAGCCTCTTTGTTCTGGCGCAGCACAAGCTTCTGCACTGCGGCGCCTTGGACGCTTGCTTTCGGCTGCCCGCCGTTTTGCCTGCTAAGCTTTCGCCCTTCATTTGAGATTGTGACTCTGCACTGTGGCATAAACACGCTGTTTGCTGACTGGGCGGCATTTCCTTGAGCGCTGCGCGTCATTATTGTATTTACCGCATTTATTGTGACTGGCTTTATCTGCATATTAATCCCCCATTCTTGATTCACCTGAGAGTTTGTGCCCTAAGCACACATTTGCGTTCCTTCCCTGTCTGTTTTAGCGACATGACTTTCGCCGCCTTAGAGTTCCTTAATATTTTGCCTTATCAGGCACACGCTTTTCACCCGTAACATTCCATAATTATAATAAGACATTTCTAATAATTATATCGGACAGCCGCTTATATTTTATAACATTTTTCATATTAATTTTTCCATAACCTCATAGACAAGCACCGCGCCATTCTTTGTCGTATAACGCTCATGCCTTATTGTGGAAAAGCCGAGTTTCTCGTAAAACTGCACTGCCGGCAAAGAAGCGTCAAGATAGACCTTGTCATATTTCCTGCCAATCTGTTCTTCTATGTTTTTCATGATAAATGTGCCATATCCTTTTCCCTGATACTCAGGCAGCACATAAACCCGCGTGATATGTTTTTCTGCAAAGCAGCCTGTTGCAACTACTTTTTCCTCTATTTTCAGCACACCCACGCAGCATTTTTTTATATCCTTTGCTATCGCCTCTATGCTGTGAAGCTCGCGGAAAAAATCCACAATCGCAACGGGATAATACTTAGGATATATCGTTTCTATTGTATGCCGCACTACATTGTACACCTCTTGTAAATCTTCTGCTTGTGCCAATTCGTATATCATAATGTCCCTTCCCCAAAATGCGCGCCGCCCTAAATGCTTTTTTTATGCCTATCAAATCATTCTACACACAGCTTCGCATATTCCTCATAGTGCTTATTCAGATTGGCTATTATCTGCTGTTTAAGGTTGCCATTTGCTTTAAACACCTTTGCCTTGCTTTCGTATACCTTAGTAATCGTGCTGTCCTTGCCGCTCAACAGATATATTCTTATCGGGTCTGTAAAGGATGTAGGAATTTTGCAGGTCTTATTCAAAAACTCTCTTTGAAGCTTGTGCAGCTTTTTGTTGTTTTTATCCGTTTGACCGTCCGTCACAACCATGCCAATATTTATGTATTCGTTATAATGCGCTTTTATCTGGTCAATAATCTGCTGTTTCAGCTCTGCATTACCCGATACGCTTTTAGCCTTGCTGTTCTTCAATTTTGTCTCGGCGTTTTCAAGGCTTACCATAAGGCTTATCCTGACGGATTCCGCAAGGCGCCTCGGCACCATACAATTATTTACAAGGAATTCCCTCTGCTCACTATGCAGGTTTTTCAAATCCGCCTCGGGTCTTTCATTAGCCGCGACATTGACGGCATTAACGGAAGCGCCCTCATTTTTATCCGCCTTGTTCAGCTCATCATTGCAGCCCAGTCTCGACAGCTTAGCACCCGTTTCCGAAATTACGGAAATAAATTCGTCAAAGCCCGTATCATTGGACACTATGACATATTCTTCATCCTTATTTTCCAAAAGCATTTTTGTGACAGTGCCTATTATATGAAAATCAAGGGCGTTTGGCTTGCCGTTGCGGCATTTGGTAAAATAAATATTGTCCTGCCTCGTGCTTTGCAATAAAAACGATATCTGGTCATATGATAATTTAGAGGATTTATCAGTATAAGCAATAATAATCTTTGAGTCAGGGCTGTCCATCCCAAGCATATAAAACTTTCCAATCCACTCACTCGCAACATTCTCTGTGTCTATCAGATATATCATAAAAATCCTCCCTTTCAAGCTTTCTATCTACACTATCTACATTTTATGATTTTATCTGCGCTTTTGCAATAAATTTTTCAGATTTTATGAATTCCAAATACGTTATCCCAAGCTTTTCAATTTGCTGCTTAATAAACCGTATAAACTTAATAGATATTCGCAAAACAGCAAACACTATTTTTAAACACACAAAAAAAGCACCGCCCCCGATGCCAAAACACCAAAAACAGTGCTCAAAGTGCACCGCCAGGGGCTCGAACCCTGGACACCCTGATTAAGAGTCAGGTGCTCTACCAACTGAGCTAGCGGTGCGTCCATATTTGCAGTCTCGCGACTGACAATAGTAACTATACCACCTTATTCTTAATGTGTCAATAATTATTTTTCAAAAATTTATCAAAAGCTAAATTCTCCCAAAAAACGCAAAAAGCGCAGCATTATGAAAATTGATATTCCTGTCGTTGAGCATTGTAATCTATGCTGTAAAGGATGCACTGCCTTTTCACCGCTTGCAGAGGAAGAGTTTTTGGATTATGAGCAGTATTGTAAGGATATGAGCAGACTTGCCGAGCTTACCAACCATAATTTATCAGAAATTACATATACGGGCGGAGAGCCTCTGCTGCATCCGCGTTTTGGTGATATGATAAGCTATGCCCGCCGACTTTACCCTAATGCCAAAATCAATTTCATGACAAACGGTGTTCTTATTCCTTCACAAAAGGATGAATTTTGGAAAGTCTGCTCCGAATGCAATGTTAAAGTAGCAATTTCCAGATATCCGATAAAATTGAATAATGAAAAAATTAATGAAATAAAAGAAAAATGGGGTATATATTTTGATTGGGCAGGTGGAAAAGATATCCCTATCAAAAAAATGTGGAAATACCCGATTGACCTAAATGGAACGGTATCTCTAAAAAACAGCCATAAAATATGCAGTCAGGTTAATTCCTGCATAAGAATGAAAAACGGAAAAATATATCCATGTAACACAACAGCCTGTATCGAACATTTTAACAAATATTTTGGCAAGGCTTTAAAATTAATCCCTGGAAAAGACTACATTGAGCTGGATAAGGTCAATAGCCTGTCAGAAATATTTGAATTTCTTATTGCACCGCCTGCTTTCTGCAGATATTGCAACAGGGCAGGGGTTACATTCGGGTATGATTGGGAAGTTTCAAAAAAGGATATATCTGAATGGGTTTGATTAACTTTTGATATGCGAAAGCATTTGTTTTTTAATATAGTTAGAAATTTATCCTCTTGCAATTTCGGCATAAATGGTATAAAATGCACAAAGCAGTTGACTGTATCTTTGGACTTTACCTAATTTGCATGTTTTGTCTAATTTTGTGTTATTTGATAGAATTGTACAATACTATATAAATTACCGTATAAGAGGGGTAAAATGATATTTGAAACACATGCGCATTACGACGATGAGGCTTTTGACGAGGACAGGGAGGAGCTTATCACGTCAATGCGGCAAAGCGAAATTGAATATATAGTAAACGTAGGCTCAAGCCTCAAAAGTACGGCGCAAAGCATAGAGCTTGCGAAAAAATATCCGTTTATCTACGCTGCCGCAGGCGTGCATCCCAGCGAAACTGGTGAATTAAATGAGGAAAATTTCCAATGGCTTCGCGGACAATGCCTTGATAAAAAAGTAGTCGCAGTAGGCGAGATAGGTCTTGACTATCACTGGGACGAGCCTTCAAGGGATACGCAAAAATACTGGTTTGAAAGGCAGCTTGACCTTGCTCGCGAGGTTAAAAAGCCTGTGATAATACATTCAAGAGATGCCGCAAAGGACACCTATGACATAATGTGCTCAAAAGACGCCGCCCAGATAGGCGGCATAGTCCACTGCTATTCCTACAGCGCGGAGCTCGCGCTTGAATTTGTAAAAATGGGCTTTTACATCGGTATCGGCGGCGTGGTGACTTTTAAAAACGGCAAAAAGATGAAGGAGGTTGTGGAGGCTGTCCCTTTGGAGCATATTCTGCTTGAAACCGACAGCCCCTACCTTGCACCCGAGCCAAACAGGGGGAAACGCAATTCCTCGCTCAACCTCCCTTATATAGCCCAAAAAATCGCAGAAATAAAAGGCGTAACTTATGATGAAGCGGTCAATGCCACCTTTGAAAACGCCCGCAAAGCTTATAAATTTGTCTAAAATAATTTGGAAAATAATTTCATAATCCGTCTGTTTTTTTATCTCACAATATGCTATAATAATGTGCAGTAATATTTCTTTAGTATTCGGCGCCTGCAAAGCTTCTTTAGACAATACAGTTTCCGGGAAAAGCTTTACAGCTGCCTAATCATTAGTATAAGTGAAAGGGAGGATTTTTTATGTTTCAGTTTACTGAAGATTGTTTACTGGGCATTGAACAGATTGACGAGGAGCACAGGCATCTTTTTGAGCTTTTAAATAAGGCGCACATTCTTTCGACCACTGAATATCACAGCGATTATTATAATGAACTTAAAAGCATTATCGAGGAGCTTGACGAATACGCAGACGAGCATTTCGAGCACGAGGAGGCGTATATGGAGAAAATTCGCGACCCTGAGCTCATACGCCAGCGCAGCCAACACGCGTTTTTCCGCGATAAAGTGCGCGAATTTGATTTTGCGAATATCGACCATGAGGAGCAGCAGCAGGAGCTTCTTGAAAATCTGGTAATGTTCCTCGCCAAATGGCTATACAGGCATATCGTGGGCAGCGACATTTTGATTGGCAAGCTCCCTCCTCTTGAGGAATGGCTTATAAAAGAAAATCCCTGCGAATTTACTGACGAATACCTGACAGGCATTTACCTGATTGACACAGAGCATGCCGAACTTTTCCGCATTGTCGACAAGGCAAACAAGCTTGTAAGAAATTATGACGATACCTGCTATGACAAATTTGTGGGAATATTAAATGAGCTGAAAGAGTATACGAGAGAGCATTTTGCGGACGAGGAAGAATACATGGAAAGCATAAACTACGCCGGACTTGAGGCTCAAAGGCGCGCTCATCAGGCGTTTGTTGAAAAGCTGGAGACTCTTGAGCTTGACCAGATAGACGAAAAAAATCCTCAGGACGACCTTGAGGAACTTGTCGAATATCTGCTCGGCTGGCTGATAAACCACATTTTAAATTCTGACAAGAAAATTCCGTCAAATACATAATCTGCATTATCGACCGTATTAAATATAAAAGCCGCCGCAGTCCTTAAATCCTACGAGCATATGTATATATGCTTGCCAGATTTAGGGATTGCGGCGGCTTACTATTTACGGCTCTCACTCGGCTTCACAGGATTGCGCGCCATATCCGCGACAAAAATCACAGCGACTATAATTAGCGGTATTCCCGCGATTATGCCTGTCGGCGCAGGTCCTACAAAAAAGCTGCCGCCGTCAAAGGTGAACAGCGCCGCCTGCGACATCATGACGTTCAATGAACTGACGGCAAAAATCGATGGGAATATACTCCCTGTACGCAAGCACAGATACGAGGAAATAATGCCTGTCACAGTCCCGAATATGCACATCGCGATTATTCCCGTAATAGGAAATCCGCTGTAACCAGTGCCGTAATAATAGCCCAACGCGACAAGCGGCGCATACCACAAGCCTGAGATAAAACCGCCAAGCACCATTGACGGCACAGCGCCGATTTTGCGGTAAAGCTTAGGCACCAGATATGCCCTAAAGCCCCACTCCACTCCAAAGGCGTTTATGATATCGAGGAGCGGTGCTGAAAATACCTTCAATAAAAGGTCTGTCTTAAACGCCGCAATAATCTCTGTGGGTGTTGACGTGTTTTCCGCGTATACGTCCGTCATAGCGGCGCTGTATGAGGCGACGTATTCTGTCATATTTGGGTCAAAATTATTTCTGTACACAAGGAAATATATTACCGCTCCCAAAAATGTAAGGATAGTCATTCCAAACCAACCAAACAGGAATAAAAATTTACACTCACCAAAGTTGAGCTGAAAGCCTGACTTTACAAGACCTTCCCTAGTCAAAAGCCTCGCGACGAGTGCCGCAATGGCGGGTGTAAACATCATCTGCGATATCATATCCACCGCTTCTTTTACTGCCTCAACGTCATTGCTTTTATACAACGGCGTTACCGCAAAAAACTCAACTATCCACGCTACGCCAAAGCATAATACCAGAAAGATCACCATACGTTTTGTCTCCATCTGCTTGTTGTCTACTCCTACAAGCTCGCGGCGCGGACTGTTGTTATTCTGTTTAAATTTGTTTGCTATCTCTATGCTGCTGCCGTCACCGGATGCCGTTTTTTCTTTTGACGCTTCATCGGCACTTCCTGCCTGAACTGCCGCCTTTTCTTCTTGTGCTTCTTCAATTCCTTTTGTTAGGGCTGACGCACTTTCTTCCTGCTCTTCCCTAGGCTCTTCTGTTGAGGATAGCTCTCTTTTCTCCTGTTCTTCCCTAAGCCCTTCTGTTAGGACTGAATCTTTTTTCTCCCGCTCTTCTTTAATACCCTCCATCGGAACTGACGATTCTTCTTTCTTCTCTGTGTCGTTTTCTGACATATGTGTCATTTTTCTCCTCCAATTCTATCCGCTATTTAAATAATTTCAAATCACATCAAATAGACTTCATCAAATATTTATATTCATCTGTTAAGCGTTTGAATGGTCTAGCTTTTATTTTATCTCATTCGCCATCATATAAAACTGATAATACATTCCCTGCTTTTCCATAAGCTCGTCATGGTTTCCTTCTTCTATGATGCCTTCGTCCGTAAGCACCAGTATTCTGTCGGAATTTCTGATGCTCGACAGTCTATGCGCTATGGTAAGCGTAGTGCGACCTACCGCAAGCTCATTGAGCGACTTTGCCACAGCGTACTCGCTTTCATTGTCGAGCGCCGATGTCGCCTCATCAAGTATTATGATGGGCGGATTTTTCAAAAATACTCTCGCTATGCTTATCCGCTGTTTCTGCCCGCCCGAAAGCTTGACGCCGCGCTCACCGACATATGTGTCATATTTATCCTTAAGCTCGCAGATAAATTCATCAGCGCCCGCTCTCTTTGCAGCCTCGATTACCTCGTCACGCGTAGCCCCAGGCTTGCCATACGCAATATTTTCATAGACAGTCCCCGAAAAAAGATACACGTCCTGCTGCACAATGCCGATATTGCGCCGAAGGCTTTTTAGCGTAAGCTCCTTGATATTGCTCCCGTCTATCGTAATATTTCCGCCCGACACATCATAAAACCTTGGAATAAGGTTGCACAGCGTCGTCTTGCCGCCGCCCGACGGACCTACTATCGCAAGCTTTTCACCCGCGTGGATCGTCAGGTTCAACCCTGTAAACACCTTATTGTGGTCGTCCGGATATTCAAAGCTTACATCTTCAAAAACTATCTCGCCGCGCGGATCGACAAGCTCCTTGGCGTCCGGCGCGTCAAATATCTCGATATCGGCATCCATTATCTGCAGGAAACGCTCTATCCCTGTAATGCCGCGCTGAAACTGCTCCGCAAACTCGATAATCCTCCTTATCGTGGCAATCAGCGTCGAAACGTACATCACATACGCAACCATATCGCCTGGCAGGATTTTGCCGTTCATAAGGAAAAATCCGCCGCCGATTATAATGGTGAGATACATCAGACCGTCAAAAACCCGCGTCGATGTGTTGAATATTCCCATCAGCATATAGGTATATGTCTTTATTTTGAGGAACTCCTGATTGCCCTCCTCAAATTTTTCGGATTCAAGCTCCTCGTTTGTAAACGCCTTTACTACCTTCTGCCCTAAAAGGCTGTCCTCTATGCGCGCGTTCAGCTCTCCTATCTGGTATCTCTGCCTGCTGAACGCTCCGCGCATTTTCCTGTTAATCATGCGGCATACAACCGTCATAACGGGCACGAACACAAATACCATAACCGTCAGCGGCAGATTTATCGTAGACAATATTATAAATGAGATAACTATTTTGAGCGCCGCGATAAAAAACTCCTCGGGACAGTGGTGCGAAAACTCCGTGACCTCAAACAAGTCGTTCGTGATCCGCCCCATTATCTGACCGACCTTTGTATTGTTGAAATATGTATTTGAAAGCTGCTGCAGGTGGGCATACGCGTCGCGCCGCATATCAGTCTCTATCCTCGCGCCCATCACATGACCTATGTCCGCCATATAATAATTTGCGAGCGCGTCAATTATCCTAAGAACAAAATACACGAGCGCGAGCCCTATTATCATGCGCGCGCTCAAAAGCGCCACGTCTTCGAGCGCGGTATTCGTAATCTGCCTGATTATCAGCGGCAGGACAATCTCGCATATCGTCGTGAGCGCCGCGCAGAACAAATCAGTGTAAAGTGTCCTTCGATATGGCTTAAAATACGGCAGGAAACGACGTATGAGCGTCGATACCGAGTATTCTCTCTTTTCCATGTGGTTTCTCCTTGTATATTTTTAAGATAATTGCTAAATTGTCAAGATCCTCTGTCTTTGCAATAAAGCCAGTGAAAATTATTCTTCCAAATCCAAGCATGGTCTTAGTATATCAAATTATCCCTGCGCTTTCAATCCTATTTCAATGCAGTGTTTGTGTAATATATTCGCTGGCACTTTTTCTGTTTTCTTTATGACCGCTTGCTTTTATCACAATAAATACTACCATCTGCACATCTGCTGATGCTGTATCTGGCGGCAAACAGGTCTTATCCCATGAATGCCTTTTGAATGCCTTGCGGTATGGACAGCAATCTCTTTGATGAGCAAATGGAGCACTTTCCTGTCAGGCTCCTTAATGTTCTTTTTCCGTAATTACCTTGACGCTGTGATACGGACTTATTGACGCTGCCATATCCACAAGTTACTGTCAAAATGGCATAAAAACAGGGAAACAACCTGAAAAAACAGTTATTTCCCTGCACGACAGCCGTAATATAAAATTTTCATTCTGCCTTAAACTGTCTGAAGCTCTGCAAGCTGCTCTACTTCTGTGACACTTAGCCCTGTATCTTCTGCTATTTCCTTAATCGTCTGTTTTCCCCTTTTCAGCAGTTTCAATGCTGTCTGCTTTTTTGTTTCACTAATGCCTTGTATCTTTCCCTGATTTAAAATGGTTCTTGCTTCTGTTTCAATCAATGCTCCGCCCATAATGTCACCTACACCTTTCTGCACATTCTCATATTTCTGTGCAATCTCTTTGATCACATCACCGGAAAGCTCTATAATCGTCCGCTTATCAAACGCCCCGATCACTCCCTGCTGTTCCAGTCCGTCAAGCTTTTCCAAAATTTCCTGATATTCTGCCTTTAATTCCGCCAGTTTCTGCTCATTGCTATTATACTCCGGAAAGCTTTTCTCATGTGAAAAAATGTAAAACGGTATCAGTATCAGCAGATGTTTTTCAAAAATATCATCAAGCGAATACTTCTGCACTTTCATAATCGGCACATCATACTGCACCGTTCCGCCTGGCGTGACAAGCACATATTTCATTTTGTCCGGCGTCTTTTTGTAAGTCCGAAGATATAGAACCGCCGTATTGGGAAATGTCACTGTCAGAGTTTCCTCTGTAACTTCACCCTCGTCAAGAGCTATCTGTGCATCGTACTCAAAAAGCCTTATTGTAATTCTCCCATCAGGCAAACTGCTTTCACATTCGATATGGTATTTCTTTGGCGTCTTTCCAAAAACTGTGAAATTTGTATCCGTAATGCGTTCTTTATCCGCTTCGTCCTGCTGGTCTATAAAATGTTCATTGGGAAAAAACTGTATTTCTTCTTCCCCTGTATATGTTTCCCCGAAAATCTCATTGATTACGGGTAAGATTAGTTTTCGGCAGTCATTTAAGATTGTGCGAAATGCCCCGTCATATATATTTGCCATACAATGTCCCTTTCTTTTTTGTGGTTTTATCATACCATTTTTTTATTGCAAATTCAAGAAGCGTGCAGCATTTCACACTGTTTCATACTTTTAAAATGTCTGAAACAGATGCGCCCATACTCTAAATCTGTCGGATTCTGTAATCCATCCAATCTCTATATTTTTTCAAACTGAAACATGGATAGAAATGGCGGGGATGAGAAAAGCGTCCATTGGTTTTCTCCCAATGAACGCTCCTCTTAGTCTTTTTCCCCTTTACAACCGTACATCTACATGGGTATAAACTGCTGTCTGTGCCACCTGTGTTTCGGGAACGGCTGTCCGGACAGGCTGTGTGTCCTGTGTCTGCGCATTGTTATCCGGCTGCGCACTCTCTGTACTGTCTGCCTGCGCACCAACAGATACGCCATCCTGCACTTCTTCTCCTTTTGCGCCGCTGTCTGCTGCTTTGCTTTCTGCCTGAGCAGCTTTTTCCTCTTTTGCATCGGAATCTTTCTTTTCTGTGCGTTCTGCTTCCGCCGCTTTCTCCACAGCCTTATTCGCCTCCACGAGCGTATTCATCTGTGAGGCTGTTGCATTTTCGGCTTTCTGTTCAAGCTCTGCCAGTTCTGCTTCCTTTGCTTCTGTGCTTCCGCTCTGCTTCATTTCTGCCTTTAAGACGTTCGCCCTTCCCTTCATCTCCGTCGCTACGCTGCCCTGCACCTTTGCCTGTTTGATGGATGTATCTGCGGAAATCATCGCCGTCATGCTTGCCTGTGAAAGCCCGGCGCTCTTACCGCCTGTCTTTGCATTTGTCCCGCCGAGCATATCGTCCATAGAAGAACCTTTCGCCTGCTGTTTTTCCGAGCGTTCCGCTCTGCGCTGTTCCATCTGATGCTGTCTAAGCTGCATATTCAGATCGCTGATCTGCTGCTGTATTTCCTGCCGTTTCTTCATCTTTTCTTCCAGTGTCATTTCTTCGTTGGAAGAAAGCTCCTGCAACTGCTTCTGCGCATTGGCAATCTGGTTCTGAATGTTTTTGCTGTATGAATCCATTGCCTGATTCATCCCCATCTGCGCTGTTCGTGCGTTTGCTCCGCTGATTCCGTTAATTGTCATTGTCAATCCTCCTTGTTTTCCGAAGGAAAATGCGAGCCCTGCGGGCAGAGGATTTTCCTCCTTGAATTTTATTGATTTGAAATCCGTTTCCCGTTTTAATTCAAAAATTTTTATATCTGCATATCAAAATTGTTACCTGCCACAACCAGATTTTTCACCTTATCGGGCTGCCCTTGCGCTTCTTCTTTTGCCGCATCCATAAAAATCTTCATGTCATCATCATTAAAATAAATCTTTCCGTAGTCCGCATTTTCCAGCTTTTCTGAAAGCAGCTTTTCAGCCTTATCCTGTGCAGTATCAGATTTGACAACAACAATACTGCCCTGATCCTGACTGTCTTCCGTCTTTTTTGCTTCTTCGGCTTTTTCTTCTAACTGTTCCGTAAGCTGCTCTGCCTTTTTACGGGTATTTTCGCGGGTTTTTTCTATCTGCTTTTTGGAATTTTCCTCTGCTTCCTTGCGAAGTTTTTCATTCAGTTTATCCTTTTTTACACTAACAGCAATACAACTGTATTTTCCATTCGCATCAATATAACTATGGTGATATACCGTAGTAAATCCCACAGCTTTGTGATAACTCTCCAGTATTTTTGTCATTTTTTCAACGCCGCCAATTAGCTCTTTCATTTCCTTTTCCTTTGCGGGATCATTTTGCATTTTCTCCAAAAGTTTCGGGTTAATAGTCAATGTCTTACCCGTTTTATCAGTGGCATAGCTATTCCCAATGCGAAATTCTACGCTTGGCGCGAGCTTTTCCAATCCCTTCATATACTCCGCTGTGCTGTTTGCCTTGCTGCTTTCTGTGTTGGAATTTTTCCGTGCAGCCGCCATTTCCGATACTTCCTGTTTTGAATCAGCTTTCTGTTTTGCTGTTTCCTGTTGTTTTTGCGCTGCATAGGTATTCTCATATGCGTTATAATTGTTTGTAATCTCCATTGCCATAGTAAATCCTCCTTGTCTTCCGAAAGAAAATGTCTGCTATGCCTGCATGGATTGCGTCTTTGCAGGAACAATGTCCAGCATGCCGTACAGGATTTTCCTCCTTGATAATTAAAATTATTTGAAATCCGTTTCTGTACCAATTTCATCATTTACAATAGTTTCATAAAGCTTATCCACCAGTTGCTATTCTGATTATCATATGGGATTTTTGCCGTCTGTTCCCCTGCGTCCGCTTCATAATAGCAGGAATAACCGTACCCGCCCATGCCGGGGAGTTTATAAAAACCGCCGAATACAATATAGGCATCTTCCCCCGCGCCATGTTCCCGCAGGTATGCTTCAAATGCTTCCCTGTCCACATACACATAACTGTCATCATAGGAAATCATCTGTCGCAGGACATCACTATTTCCCATGTCTGAAAAGGTCACGACTTTTCCGTCAAATCCATAGACAAGCATACCGTCATCCTCATTATATCTGTTATAAGAACCTGCTCTTATTCCTGTCGCAGATACAATCACAAGCAGGAGGGCGGCTGCAAATACGCCAAATACCGCAGACCGCTTATAGGGCTTGTAGCCTGCAATCCTTGTCACCCGCTGCCTGATCTTGCGGTATTCCTTATCGCCCGCAAATGTGGCATAGAGGTTAAAGTCCTTGCTTTCCGCCTGCAAAAGCCGCATGGTCTTTAACAAAAGCCGTCCGTATTCATATGCGCCCGCCCCATTTTTCCGGATGGTCATCCAGTCGCATATTTCCTCCATATCCTCCCGGAATTGCTTTGTGCCTATGGCAAACAGCGGATTGATCCATAGCAGCACCCTAAGAATGTCCCACAAAAAATAGAACAAAAGATGTCCTGACCGGATATGCTCCTTTTCATGGAGCAGGATTGTCTGAATCTCCTTTTCGCTGTACTGTTCCAGTATCGCCTGCGGCAGAATAATCTTGGGACAAAGCACTCCGATCGTGTACGGCGTAACGGGAAGCTTGGTCACAAAAACAGATGCGCCGTCCACCTGCCGCCGTTCCATGCCTGCGGCAAGCCTGTGCAGCTTTCTCCTTTTGCCAAGCAGCCAGATGGCATACAGGAACACCACGCCAAAATACAGCCAGTTCAGCCATCTGTGATGGATCAAAAACCCTGTCCATGAGGAAAATGCAAGGATGCCCACTGTATTTTCATAAAAGAATTTCATTTTTCCGGCAAACAGCACCGGAACAAACAGGCTCCACAATGCACCTTTTAGGAATACCCTGTTTTTGAGCAGCGTTTTCCG